>NZ_JAAJTJ010000014.1 GCF_011030405.1 Parapedobacter sp. SGR-10 | reverse complement strand
CAGGATCTCCAGTGCCTCCGATACAAATCGTTCCGTATGCGGGTTCACACACGTCATTGCAGACCCACTCCCCACCGGACATCGTCGTCATACCCTTCGAAGACACCCGTCGGGCAAGCACCTGAGAATTTGGCACAGCGTGACGTCTCACCGGCCGTCCATCTACCACACGAACGATCCCTGTACGGCTACCCGTAGGCGTGAGGTACTCCAGATAGCCTGTATAATCTTCCAAACCGTACAGATGCAGGTGGCTCACATCGTAGTTATACTTTTCCAGATAGGGCCGGTCAGGGTGATAGCGTACGATCTTGGAGACAAAGGGCGAAGAAGCATTCTCCCGGAAGATCACCAAACGGTCAAAGATCGTCTTGAGCATAGTACGATTAAACCTGTAGCCCAGACTGTTGGTATCATGTCTTAATAAAAAAATAGACCTAAATAACTTTCTTTACTTAAACGTAATGCTGTTCAACAAACTATCGATAAAGACATGTGCTTTGAGACTATCCGTTTTTTTAACGTATATACAACCTTGTACTTCATATCTATCTAGATTATCTTGTATGATAAAATTTTTACGAGTAGATCTTGTTTTATAATAATCCACCAAAACCTTAAAATCATTGACCGACTTGAGCTCCGTAAAATAGTCGTTAACCAAAGTCATGTCCTTCGATCCGTCGCGTCTAGGAATGGAAGTAGGTGTACTGGCAAGCTGAATATCTTTCATATCTTCTTTTGGATAATTTACAGTAATCTCCCGCGGGATAATATTGACCAACATACTATCTATCCACCAATATTCTCCGATCATGTCATCGGCCGTCTGTCTGATGGTATTGGGATCGATCTCCAGAAGCTTTGTATTGGCCTGTTCCATTGTCAACCTCGGATACCCCTGTAATATGGAACTGTTTGCGATGGACAGCATAGAGATCACATTATGACCATCGATATACTTCTGTCCGTTTGATACATTCACTATCAGCATCATTAATGCTGTGATAAATCCTATATTTTTCATGACTTTAATACTAAATGAATTAAGCATTACATGGATTATTATCCGGGACGAATGATCAAGTGCTGCTTCTGATAGCGCACGCTTGCCGCGTGTGCTTGTTTTCGAAGGAAAACTAATTTTTGTCAGAAACTAAGGCTTCAAAGCCCGAGTATGTATTGATATTGTCATAATAGATCGTAGGAAGGTCTTCTATATTTCCTCCTGCAATAGCCATCCATCTCAATTCGTCCCTAATCTTGGACAATGGGCTAAATTCATTATCAACAGTCCTGTGACGCACAGTTATGCTGAAAACTACACTATCGATCAGAAAATATTCGCCGTTCATCCTTTCACTTGTCATCGACAGTTCGCCAGCCCTTTTAAATGACCAGCCATTCACTATGCGGATGATTACCTTACGTTATTCAATTCCCTCTGCCAACATCACTTTTTCTGCATAGATGTTTTCAGAAAACCGTACCATACTTAGTTGTATATCTTTACGATGAAAGTAGAAATAAAAATCAAAGGAACCGCCTACAATACCTTTTTCAGGTATATATACAAAGCGGTCTATGCCTCTATCTACTTCATAAAAAACACCTTGCTGATACCAATTCGTATAAGTCCAAAACTGGTAGGCCTTTTGCCCTTTGTAGTCAAATATCTTAGATAGGTACTCACGGCGATCACGTATCCGATCAAAGGAACCATACATGGTTTCGTAGCTGTCTAAAGGAAAATCAGAAATGGATTTATATTTTTCTTTGTACAGTGCACGCATATCTTTAATGGAACACGGCGACTGTTCTGTATTGATCGTGCCATAAAAATTGGGGAACGGATCGGGTCTGTTTCTGATTGCAAAAAACTGCAACAAACAGTTTTTTGCAGCATAGTATTTACCACCCCTTTCCACAACTAGATTAATTTCATTGAAATACTTTGTTTTTTCTGAATAAGTCTTGTCAAACCTCTGCGCAAGGGAAGATTCCTTCAATTCATTCAGATTTTTGTACGATAAAGTGTCTTTTGCAATACTGTCTAAGTTCACGATAGCCCAATCCGCATTACCTTCAAGATTAGGCAATACAGAAAAAAGGATTATATCCTGAAGTTCCGAAGGCAGGTTTTTAGGAACAGATTATACAACTCCACCTGACCGGAGAAAGGATAAAGGCTCTCTGTACGTAGAACATAGTTTTTCATGCTATATCTCGTGTTGTTGTCCCGCAAGACAAAATACTTTATTTGTCCTGATCCATGACTAGAAGAGAGTATTGCGACAATTAGGAAAATATATTTGATCCAATTATGGATTATTATCACAATCTGTTCCATATGTTGAATTTTTAAAATTCATATTTATATTCTTCTCAAACTGTGTAATTCCGGCAGGATCAACAATTCCTGCTTTGGCAAGAGCCATGGCTTCGTAAGGGCTAATATTTGGATTATAGGATATTATTGCATCTGCTAAATCCTGTAAATACTCGCCAAAATCCTCGTGACCAATCAAATACTTGGGTCCTCCCGTAAAGGACTATACTCAACAATAGTCGGATAATTCTGCTGAAATGCCACCGCTCCTAATTCTTGTTTAAGAGAATAAAGGTAAGCATGTAAAACCTCATGGTACATTGTAACTAAAATATATTCTTGACTTGCAGAATCCAGTATATTAGTATTTAGTGTAATCAAATGCCCAGTTCCATTCTCCGCCTGTGCCGGACACAGCCGACATACCTCGATAGGTATACGGTGTGACCTACACAGTTTTCTTGACACCTTGTCACTGGAGAGTAAAAAAAGCCTTCGGAAGTTTTTGAACTTCCGAAGGCTTTTCATAAAAAACATGAGGTTTCTTTACAAAGAATCAGATATTGCTTGATATGATTGTTATATATAAAAGACCTCATACCATTCTTCCTAGTTGAATGTAATACTGTTTAATATTTGCGTCAGTAAAGAATGAGCCGTATTAGCATCGCTAACCTTATGATAAATACTTCCCATACATACATATTGCCCTGCAGTATCCTGAATGATGAATGAGCTTGAATTTGAAACCTTAAAGTACGAAATCAAAGCTTCAAAATTCGAATAAGTGCTGATATTATCATAATAGATAGCAGAGACATCTTCCGAATCTCCACCTGCGGCAGCCATCCATCTGTAAGTATCCCTTATTTTGGACAATGGACTAAATTCATTATTGACAGTTCTTTGACGCACGGCTATATTAAAAACTACACTATCGATCAGAAAATATTCGCCGCTCATCCTTGCACTTGTCATCGACAGTTCGCCAGCCCTTTTAAATGAATCTATTTTAGATAAAGCCAAACTATAGGAAATTCTTACCGAATCAGGTAGATAACTACTTGTGGCAACACTGTTAAACGGAATAACCCCTACTCCCGAAATATAGGTCTGTGCGCTAGCATATTTCAGTGTACAAATGAAAATGCTTAATGTTATTAAAATTTTATATCTCATTTCTATATATTTAAAATTTACAATTCAATTAACAAGGATTGACAATCGGCCCACCAAGAGTTAACTGTAATGGTTGAAAATCCAAGGTGTTTTGCACAGGAGACCTATATATATTGACCGTATTGCCGTACATCTCCAACAAAGCACTCAGCTGTGACTCGACACTATTAGTCCAGCCAAGCGTTTTCATATACTCATGTGTTAACCTTCTATATTCATCGTTTGCTGCATCTCTATTTGATTGTACACTTAGGTCTATTCCAGACCATCGAGTAGTATTCTTTATGGTAATAACGTAAATATAGTCATCGGTCATAACAGTCGAAGTGTAATAACTACTATAAATTGATTGTTCCGCAGTAGGGACAGAACTATACCATTGTGACCCAAAAAATAAATCAGAAGGAGACGGCGCACTATTAGATGGATGTATATGGGTATAACCTATCGTATAACCATCCAGAGGAGACCATCTTGTATCTAAATTAACCCCAGCAGGATTATTGGATGTTTTCACAGGATTCACTTTAAACTCTTTACTAGACAAATCAGTCAACAAAGTTTCAAATCCATATTCTACTTTTTTACCATTTACTAAGTTATTGTTCATCCTAGACCTTGTAGTATCCATAGAGGATGAGATAGTATCTTTGTTTAACCGTTCATTCACAGCTGCTTTCCCTCCACAGGGATCATTCGATGGAGCGATTTTAAGTGTATCTAAGAGTATTTCTTCAGGTTCCTCCGGCCCCTCTGGATCCCCATAACATTCTTCCCAGTTTTCAGGAAAGTCACAATAATCCGGTTCCTCTTCCTCCACCCATTCACAATCGTCATAGCAATCCTGTCCTACGACATCATCGCTACAGATCTCGTCTTCAGGGTTATCGGGGTCTTCCGGGTTGCCCACACATATCGTTTGTATGATGTCCTCGCATATTTCTATGCAATCCCAGTACCCGTCCGACATGATCGACATACCCCGGGACTCCTGACGCTTGGAAGCTGATTTGCCCTTGCCGCTATACTTCCGCACAGGACGTCCATTCACCACACGAACGATCCCTGTACGGCTACCCGTAGGCGTGAGGTACTCCAGGTAGCCTGTATAATCTCCCAGACCGTACAGATGCAGGTGGCTCACATCGTAGTTATACTTTTCCAGATAGGGCCGGTCAGGGTGATAGCGTACGATCTTGGAGACAAAGGGCGAAGAAGCATTCTCCCGGAAGATCACCAAACGGTCAAAGATCGTCTTGAGCATAGTACGATCGGGCTTGTAGCCCAGACTGTCACGGCTAAAACTCAGCAACGAAACAATACGGTGCGTCGCATAAAAAGGAATTTCTACGACCTGCCTTTCTCCTTTCGCAGTCGTATGGGCTTTCTGCCACAGCAGATGAAACCTGGGGAGAGCTGCTGCCGGCTGCTTGCCTTTGGCAACACGCCCGATGGAAAGCTTCGAGAACCGGGACTGGAGGGAATCTCCCATCTCTTTACGCAACTATTTGACAAAGTGTTGTCTCGCTGCTTCGACAAGTCCCGAATCCTGAGAGACACTATACATTGTCTTTTGTCCTAGATCGTCAGTGATCCACTTGTTGCACGAAAAAACAAATAGCCCTAACATAAACAATAAAAAAGAGAGTAATTTTCTTCTTGTCATAATAAGGTTTATTAAGTTAATGTTTGACACAGGTATGTATACATATATGTGTTTACGTTACCGTAAATATACAGACTCTTTTTTTATTTACCAAAAGTTATTATTTTTTTTATAAAATTACAAAACGGCTATTTATTGTACATTATGAAAAAAATACGGGTTTATATAAAAACGACACTTTATCTTATCTCCATGAGCAATCGCTGTACATCCTTCCTGATCATATCTACCCGTGCGGAAGGTACCTTGACCGGAAGCTCTATGATGGATTTGCCCCAATAGAATGCCTCCTCCTTCCGATCAGTCTCTATGTAGTAGGTAAATAAAGCAAAGCGGCTTTCAAAACGATTGGGCACCATGTAGATGGATTTTAAAAATGTCCGTTCGGCTTCATCATACCTTCCGACCTGATGGTAGCATGTGCCCAACGACATATACATACGGTGTCCTACCCAATGTGGCAGTGCCTGCTCAAATATCTCGATCGCTTCGTGAAATCTACGGGCAGACATCATCATTTCCGCATAGTCGCGGAGGAAACTTGCATCTGCCTGTAAATAGGGGTAAGCAACTTCAAAATTATGAAAGGCTTGATTGAAGTATCCCATCCTACGCAACGAATTGGCCTCCCTCCATTGGTGATAAGCCTCACGGGCAATGATCTTGTGTCCAAACTCCGCAGTCAAGAGCATAAATACGCCCAACAGCACACATGCGAAATAGAATACACGGTTTTTGATCCACTGCTTCGCAAAGCCCCACACGATCACACTTAGGCTTAAGAGGAAAACGATCTGTATATATACCCGCTCAAACACATGGTTAAAGCAGGCGGCTACGGCTATGGTCATCAGCAATACACATCCTGTAAGAAACGCAGTATTTGTCCGATCTGCAGAAGAAAGAACTTTGTGTATCATGTAGACTATAGAAGATATAGCCAACAACAGCACTACACCTCCAAAAACTCCCCACTCCAACATAAATTGCCAGTAATCATTAAAAGCATAGTAGGTATTGCCGGCCAACAGCAGTTCCTGTTCGCTGTAATTTCCCCGCTCGAAATATGCTGCCTGATAGTGCAGATATTGTTTCTTAAAGTTACCAAGGCCAAGGCCCCACAGATAATGCTCTCTAAAGATACCTGCCGACACCTTGTAAATGAGTATACGACCATGGGTAGAGGCACTTTTTACGGCAAGCGCCAGCACAAGTATCAATCCTGTAAAGCCCATCGTAACGAGACAAATCGATATAGCAGAAAAGCGAAATTTATTTGCCGTAAACAAAAGAAAAATCAAAGCAGCTACAGAGCCTAAAATAAAAGACCTATTCTCCAGGTATATCGAAAGACAAAGTATAATACACGCCGACAGGAATGGAACCAAATATGCTTTTCTCACCACCATATCTGCTTTCCATGCTCATAGGTAAAGATACGCTCCTCCTTGCCTCGGGTAAGGTTGTGCAGGATATACAGTCCATTAGCAGACACTTGCTTATATTCCAGGTACTGGTGAGAAGCAACCTGTTTGCCCAGAGATTTCCATTTCCCATCGTCCCAGACACACAACTCATACGTATCGCCCGCCAATATAAAGTTGGTATCACTTCTGGGAGCATATCTTACCTTGGAAATTCTTCTCGGTTTTCCGAAATCCAAGCCCGCCCAGCTTTCCATTTTTTTACCATATGTAAAGAAATAGGTACCGGGGTCTCCATCGAAAACGGCATGATAAGACGTCCCGTATTCTTTCTCTGTCTCTGGGTAGCCTATACTACGCCCCTGCAAAGGAGAATCACTGTCCCTATCATCATACAGTATAAGTTCACCGACGCTCATTCTTTTATCTCCATCTGACAGGATACGGACATAACGAAACCTTTGCGGATGATCGAAAATAATTTCTTCTATACTATCTGGTATTTCCGTGATCTTATAGAGATCGACAGCGTCCGAAAAATCTGCTTTATTGGCTCCTTGTATCCGGCTCCCGACAATGAGTCTCTCTAAATTCAATATTTGCGGAAACCGTGGAAACTTACGTAGCAAATGCATATCCTGCACTCCTGATGGACATATATAATGGATTTCACCGGATCTTTTAAGAGAGAACGGATCACTAGCCGGTACTAATTTACCTTGTTCGTAGAGCATGGCCATATACACCAAGTCGGATCCCATATTATCGAAATAGGCTTTACCTCCCTCCCTGATATCCCCCCAAGACTGTGCCTTCCACTCTTTATTGTCAAATGTACAGATGACCGCACGTTTTTTGTTCTTCTCCCTGGCTGACGGATATAGCTCTACAACTATATCATGAGTCGTGGTATACAGATGGGTCACATCCAGGCGTTCCCTGCCAAGCAGTGTAGCCGGAACATCTTCATAGAGGACAGGCAGTTCAAGATCGAAATCTTTCATTTTAAATACCTTGCGATACACTTTCGCTGCTCTGTAATGGGAATAGTCAAAGTCTCCGAAAGATTTGGATGCAATGACATCAAACGGGAGTGGCACCCCATCCTCAAGATGTAACACACACCAGAAATGACCTCCGTTTCTCGATCCCCATAATGGGACATAATCTATAGACACGGGCAGACCATTCGCACGCATGACCATAGTCATATAGTGAACAAGATTAGGACATACTGCCCGTCTCCCGATTGTCATAAGACTATATGGGATATCATACGGATAGCTGTTGAAAACACTAGCGATTCCCAGCCTCTTAGACAAGTAGTTGTAGATATCTTCAGCTGCCTTCCTCCTATCCCTAGCTTGTGTGGTGTCCCGAAATGTCTGATAGGCTTCATAGACCTGCCGATGCCAATCTTCAGGACGTTCGGTACCTATGCGATAAGGCAGGATACACTCATAAAAATCAGTTTTTGACATTCCTTTTGCCCAAGGTATGCTATCTCTGATCCGAAAGGCCTGATCTATGTGATCGATGAGCCGGGTAGCCTTGTAATACTCGTAGTCATAATATTTTTCTGCAAACTGAGGATTAGGAACTCCATGCAAATGGACAAGATGATCCCACTTACTGCGAACCAAAACGGAGTTCTTCGGATTCATGATTTTATTCCGCCGCAATGAATCCATATAGTAAAATAAGGTATCAAAACCCGTCACGATCTCACCTGTATAGAAATATTTATTGCCCATCGCCCCGATCAGATAATAGGCAGCATCCTTTTTCTCCCATTGCCCCAAACTATCATAATGCGCAATAACTTTTAATAATTCGTCCCGGTTGCTACCTGCTTTTTCGATCACCCGTTTATAATCATCAGGCATCCGATTGCACGCAACGCATATACAGAGAAACAAGAATAAGATTTTATTTTTCATTCGATGATTACTTATGCCTTGCCTAAAGATAATAAATACAATGTGGTTTACCAAGCCTCTGCCAGAAACCATTATATCTTCAAAATAAAAAAAGCCACCAAAAAAGGCAGCTTTCTTAAGTCGTACATGTTCATAAACAATATGACATCGGCCATTACCCAAATAAACCACTTTCTCTCACAAGTTACACAATAGAAAATCCCGTTCTTTTTAGGATTTTCTATTGCTAAACTTGCGAGAGGGAGGCTAACTTACCCCAAACAGGTCCGAGCTCAGATACCGATCACCCCGATCACAGGCTATAAATACGATCACCCCCTCCTCGAGCTCCTGGGCAACCTGCAGGGCCGCATGCAAGGCTCCGCCTGTACTCATTCCGGCAAATACTCCTTCCTTACGCACCAATTCCCTCGAGCGGCGCACTGCATCGTCTTGGTCCACGTCAATGACCCGATCCACACGGGAAGGATCGAATATCTTGGGCAGGTACTCCTTTGGCCAGCGGCGGATACCGGGAATAGAAGACTCCTCCGTAGGTTGACATCCCACAATCTGTATATCCGGATTCTGCTCTTTCAGAAAAGCCGAGCAACCCATGATCGTACCTGTCGTCCCCATGGCACTGACAAAGTGTGTGATCTTCCCTGCTGTATCCCGCCAGATTTCAGGACCTGTAGTCTTGATATGTGCTTTGTAATTATCGGGGTTGGAAAATTGGTTCAAAATGAAGAGCCCTTCCTTTGCCGCTTTCTCCTCGGCATAATCCCGGCAATACTCCATTCCTTCCAATAATGTGACCTTTGCCCCGAAAGCCTCCATCGTCAACGTACGCTCCCGCGTAGAGGTCGAGGGCATGACCAGTTCCAGCTCCAACCCGTACATGCTGGCGATCATCGCCAATGCAATGCCGGTATTGCCACTCGTCGCCTCGATAAGCCGATCCCCTTTTTTGATTTCGCCCCGCTCCATAGCGGAGCGTATCATATTCAGTGCCGGTCTGTCCTTGACGGATCCTGCCGGATTATTTCCTTCCAATTTGACAAACAGACGTACATTTCGATTATCGTGAAAGCTGGTCAGTTCGACCAATGGCGTATTGCCTATAAAATCAATGATATTTCCCATTAGATGACAGGTTTTGTATCGATAAATTTAGAATTGGGTTGATGATAGACCGTTGTATAAGGCTCTACACTGCTGGTGAGCCATACATTTCCACCGATCACCGAATGGTGGCCGATACGTGTCTCTCCTCCCAGAATAGTCGCTCCTGCATAGATGATGACATGATCCTCGATAATCGGATGTCGCTGCGTACCCGCAAACCCTTTCTCTACGCTCAACGCACCCAACGTGACCCCTTGGTACAATTTTACGTGGTCCCCGATGATACAGGTTTCGCCGATGACCAGGCCTGTACCGTGGTCTATGTACAGGTATCGACCGATCTGCGCCCCAGGATGTATATCTATCCCAGTCTTGGAATGTGCATGTTCGGTGAGTATACGAGGAATCAAAGGCACCTCGGACTGCCAAAGCTGATGTGCCATACGATAGATGCAGATGGCCGTAAAACCCGGATACGTACGGATGACTTCCCGGATACTCTGCGCCGCAGGATCACCGTGCATAATAGCTTCGGCATCGGTCTGCATGACTTCGTAAACTTCGGGAAGTTCAGCGAAAAATTTTTGGGCAATGCGCTTATTATCGCAGTGCGAACAAGCCTTCGTTTTCAACAACAACTCAAACAGTTCATTTTCAGACTGCTCAAAGGCCAATTTGATCTCTTCTACACTTTTGAATCCCCTGGAATTTCTTTCGGGAAACAAAAGATGAAGCAGGTTTGTCGACCATGCAGCAATACGTTCATTGGAAGGCATATCCTGTACTTCCAGTTGTTTTAAAAACAGTTGCTTGTAAAATTCTTCCATCTCTTTCGATATTGACTATTCAAAGATAAAACAATTGCGACCAATCTTATAGAATTAATTCTATTAAAAACCACATAGGAACATAGTCATCTTATTTAAGTTTATGAAAAGAAAACATATAAATCTCTTTAGAGATTTCACATAGACTGCAGCTTTGCTTCGGAACTATGTGCCTCTATATAGTCTTGACTAAAAAACTCAAACCTATGTATCTATGTGGTTAAAAAATTTAGGACATACCCATTTTATTCCTACAAAACCAACTTCGCAAACAATTCATCCAACGTCTGCTGTGCATCCACACACAACCCCGGATGCGACACCGAACACTGTATCATCGTACTCCGTTTGGCCGTAAGCCAGCGAAACCGTTCTGCCTGATCCAATTGGGCAATTTGTCCCCCATCCCGCTCACCTGCACAGATACGTTGAAAAGATTCCAGATGTCGCTCGATCAGATCAATATCCACATCCGGGTCAATAGCTCTTAACCTGTCCCGATCCACATGTATCCTGACCGCTGCAAACCGCTGTCTACGGCAATACAAGGCTACCCCCACATTGACAAACTCCTCCCGCTCCACACGAGGAACCACACGCACCACGGCATACTCATATACTGTTCTCTCGTTCATGCTCGATCTGTTGAATGAATACTTCGGATTGTGCTATTCGCTGTATCAAAAAATCGGCATACACCTGCCGTACGCCATCAGGCGAGAGGTCCCTGCCTTCGTCTATGAGCCACTCGTCAGGGATTACGCTCAATACGCTTTGTATATTTTCTTTTGAAAAACAACCTCGATACTGTTGGTCTATCTCACGCAAACGTGTAGCTTTCCGTAACAATACATGATCTTTGATCTGCACAAAAGGCTTGGCTACCTGATCCTTCCAATTGTCCCAGGAATGGTGAAAATACAGAGACGCTCCATGATCGATCAACCAAAGTTCCTTATGCCAGATCAACATATTGGTATTGCGGGCCGTACGATCCACATTCATCAGCAAGGCATCCAACCAGACAATCTTGGAGGCTTCCTCCGCTGTCACCGTATCGGCAATCGGGTCAAAAGTAAGAGCTCCGTTCAGAAAATGTACGCCCAGATTTTTTCCAACCGAAAACCGCAAGAGATCCTGGATTTCCTCGTCGGGTTCCATACGGGCGAAAGACTCATCCAATTCGGCAAAAACCATTTCCGGCATCCGCAAGCCTAAAAATCTTGCCAATTCCCCTCCGATCAGCTCGGCTACCAACGCTTTCTTGCCTTGCCCTGCTCCGCGGAATTTGATTACATAGCTGAACCCATCATCTGCATCCACCAAAGCAGGAAGGGAGCCGCCCTCACGAAAAGGCTGCACATATCGGATAATATTGACCTCCCGAATTTCCGGTTTTTTTATTTTCATAGATCAAAAATAAAAAAAACCTATAAGGTTTTGAGATTCTTATAGGTTTTTCCAAAGTAGAGACGCGATTAATCGCGTCTCTACGGAATCTATCTTCTTACCGCTGTGTCAGCCAATAGGTCTGATCTTTCCCAAAAAACTTCTCCAGCACATCTGGATTTATGTCACGGCCCTTATTCGAATTTGTAAACACGGTGATGGCCTTTTTACTTTCCGGGTAAACGACAAACAGACACTGAAATCCTGCTCCATTTGATCCAGTATGCCAATATGCCCTTCCGGCCTCATTGTCCTGGCTACGGATTCCAAAACAGCATTTGACATACTTATCTTTTTCCTTCTCTTTCCCTTTGGCTGCCGTGATGACCTTGGGGGTCAGAAAATCTTCGTGTAGCTTTTTGGATAGTCCCTTACCATTCAAAACACCTTCTATTACAAATTTCATGTATTCGTCGGCCGTCGTATACAAGGTGAAGGCAGCATTTCCGTTACTGAATTTGTGCACCCGATTCGTAGATTCCATATCTTTGTGGCCGATAGTGATATTCTCTCCTAGCTGCTGATTATAGACATATGTAGATTTTTCCATACCAAAAGGTTTGAAAATATATTCGGCACAGATCTCATCCAGAGATTTGCCCGTAAGCTTCTCTGCCACCAATTGCAGGTACTGATAGGCTTCTCCCGAATACTTGTAATCCGTCCCTGGCTTAAACGCTGCTTTCAATTCTGCACCTCTTGGCTTGGTCCAATTGGGCAGTCCTGTTTGATGAGTCAGGACATGGCGAGCTGTCATCAGTTTTTTGTAACGGTCATTAGCCAATCGATCGTACTCATAATATTCCCATAAGGGTTTATCCAGATCCAATATGCCTTTGTCTACCAAAATCAAAAAGGCGTAAGTGGCCACCACTTTGCTCAACGAAGCTGCCTGAAATATGGTCTGGCTGTCGATAGCATCTTTTTTTGCAATATCCTTATAACCATAATCGTAATGCTCGACCTGACCATCGTGCAGGTAAGCGATCTGAATGGCCGGGGTGATATTTTTAGCAATTCTACCGAGCTCCTTGTAGGTGGCTACAGAATCTTTCTTCTCTAAAGAATTTGTTCCTGCTACGGCCACATACCCAAAACATGCCGACAGTAACAAAAAGCAGGAAGTTAGTGTTAGATGTATAGTTTTCATATGTTTTTTTACTGTTTTTATCCACAGACCCATAAGGTTTGGATACTACTTATTTCTTTATAAAGTAATCGTGCAATGTACTTATGGTCTGCTTTATCAAAGCAATGTAGCCATCTTCCATAACGGTGTTCATACCACTGACAATGACCACAAAACCAAATTTCTTGTGTGGTTCGAAGAACATCGCACTGCGCAATCCCGAAGCAGAGCCCGTATGGCCGACCATGGTCTCGCCAGCAATCAGATCCTGGGCAATACGTAGACCCAGGCCGTAGTACCTCAAGTCTTCTACCTTGACAAAAGGTCTTTGCATCAAAGCCGACGATGGCTCTGAGACGATACGGACTCCATTAAATACACCATAATTCATATGCATCTGCATATATTTAGCCAGATCCGGTGCCGAAACCTTTAGTCCACCCGTAGGAGAAAAACGTGCGCCACTATAACCTATGACATAGTCTTTTTCTTCCACAGGCAACTTGTTGTAAGCTACTTTAGACTTGTCAAAAGTCCCCGTTTTTCGGTCATAGAGATAGAGTGACGCAAACCTCGATTGATCCAAAGAATCTACATTAAATCCCGCTTGCATACCTAGTGGGGCGAGGACCTCATCTCGAATGACATTGTCAAACCTTTTGTTGTGCAGCTTTTCCAAGATTGCTCCGGCCAGATTGTAGCCCATGTTGCAGTACTTGAATGCTCCACCCGGAGGGTAGTCGCTATAGCTCTTGGCATAGGTAGGGTTCTTGTCTGGATTGATAATATCCAAGTTTCCGTACTTTTGCGAATCGTTCATACTTGATGTATGTGAGAGCAACATTTCCAATGTAATGATCTTGTCCGGAAAATTAGGATTTACCACCGGAAAACCGATCAGATCACTGACATTGTCCTGTAGGCTGATTTGTCCTTTTTCCACCAGTTTCATCAATGCCGAAGTAGTAAAAGACTTGGAGATCGAAGCAATACGGAAAATAGCATCCTCTTTCAAAGGGGCTTTAGTCTCTATATCTTTGTCGCCCAATGCTTTGGTGTACACCACCTTATTGTCCTTGACCACGACCATGGCCACACCGACACCGCTATTTTCGACCCGAATGGCTTCCAAATCTCTTTCCAGATCTTTGATACTGCGCTGTGCCGATACAGGTGCATGGTATAAAAACACAAAAGCACATATAAGTGTAAAGTAAATGTTCAATTTATTCATGTTATTCTGATTAATCGTTTAAGTGTTTATATTGTTTAAGTGTTTAATCGTTTAACCGGTTCAATGTTATTTCTAACCAATCAAATAGTTAATCATTGTCAGCTGTCCATTGTCAGCTGTTCCCTTAAAATATCGCTACCTCTATTTCACCGTTCGCTTTGACGGCTCCACGGTACATACCCTTTGTATTATAAGGCACAGCCACTTTTCCATCCTTGTCCAAAGCGATGATACCACCTGTACCGCCCAATTCTCCTATTTCGTCGATAGCCTTCTGTGCGGCTTCCTGTACACTTCTATTCAAATGCTTCATCTGGGCCGACACATTGTAAGCCGCAGCTGTACGAATAAAAAATTCACCCCATCCGGTACAGGAGATAGCCACCTGATCATTTGCATAGTTACCGGCTCCGATAATAGGCGAATCCCCTACACGTCCATATTTCTTGTTCATCATCCCTCCTGTCGACGTGCCCGCAGCTAGATTTCCGTTTTTGTCCCTGGCCACGGCTCCTACGGTGCCGTATTTTTCATCCAGATTTTTCACCGTAGGTACAAATGTTTGTTTCTCATCATGATCCAGCTCTACTTTGGTCGAATCTCTTTTCAATATCTTCTGCAAAGCGTCCCAACGATGTTGTGTCCAAAAATATTCGGGAGAAACAATTTCCAACCCTGCACTCTCCGCAAAAATCTCTGCCCCTTTGCCGGTCAGCATCACGTGTCCGGATTTTTCCATGACAGCACGTGCGGCCTTGATCGGATTTTTGACCGTCGTGATCCCTGCCACTGCACCGGCCATTCTCGTTTTTCCATCCATAATGGAAGCATCCAGCTCATTTTTACCATTATGCGTAAATACTGCACCTTTTCCCGCATTGAACAACGGCGAATCTTCCATGACCTCGATAGCTGCAATCACAGCTTCCACACTACTTTCTCCGTTCTTGATCTTCGCATATCCGGCCTTCAGTGCTTCGGTCAATTTGGCTACGTATGCAGCCTCAACCTCTCCCTTGATACGATTAGGAGACATCGAACCGGCACCACCATGGATGACCAATACGTAATTTTCACCAGAAAACTTTTCTTGCGCCTGTGCAGCCGTCAATACACCGAAAAAAGTACAGATCGTACAAATAAATAATCTCATCATATTTCTCAATTTTATTTTTCTTATCATCTTGCCTGTTGCGGGATACGAGGTGCCTGTCCATTGTCAACTCTCCATTGTCCTCTGTCCACTTTCAACTTTCAACTTTCAACTCTCAACTACTTCCCCCATACAGAAACTCCGCGGCATCTACGGCCATCTTACCATTCTGATGACCTACACCGGGTACCGTACGGATACTCCAGTTGAAGGACATTCCCTCTTTTTCGGCAACTTCCCGTGCTGTTTTGAAAAAGTACTGTCCACGTTCGAAACGATGTTCTCCTTGTTTCATAGCTTCTTTTCCCTTGGGTAGTTGATGATGATTCGGGTCATTATCATTCTCTCCTAACTGCACGACCAACTGCTTGGCAAAAGCAACCCGCAAATGCTCCTTATCCACTGGCGTACCTTTCAGACCCCACGGAAAAGCGATATGCTGATCGAGCACCATATACGATCCCGCATTCGAAGCAACGACCCGATTAGCTTTCGTATCTTTATTGAACAAGAAAAAACGATGGGCAAACTGCGAGCCTGCTGAATGTCCAAAAAGATCGTACAACTGTACCTTACTATCGGTTATTTTGACCACATAGTCAAAAATGGGATCTATCAGCGAATAAGACCAATACTTCTCGTCCACCGAGTTCCCTCCCTTGGTAAGTACATTACCATAATTATAAGCACGACTACCAGGAAAGTCTTTGTTGGAAAACTCCGGTACAATGACCAATACCTTATGCTTGTCCGCTAACGACACCCAATTGTCCCTATACACATCCGCATTACGTAACATGCCGTGCATCACAAATAGTATCGGCATGCGCGTCACATCCCCGGTAGGTCTATAATAAAAGATGCGCATCTTCTTACCTTCCAGATGCTCATTATCCGAAAATTCAAAATATCCCTTGCCCTCGGTGATCTGAGCCTCCGCCATCATAACCAAACCTAAGAAAGCACAGATCGTGCAAATAAATGATCTCATATATTTCTCAATTTTATTTTGCTTGTCATCTTGCGAGGAGCCTGTTGCGGGATACGGGGTGCGAGGAGCCTGTCAACTCTCCATCGTCCTCTGTCCACTATCAACTGTCCACTGTTCCCTGTCAACCTCTACTCTCCCTTCAAATCATATGCATCCCCAGCTTTGAGAATGATTTTTTTAAGCTCAACGTTGTCTTTGTCCGCTTGAGGGGTTGTTGCCCGCAACACCGTGACGGTCCCTTTGCCGATCACGGTAAACTTATGATCACCTCCATATACCACACCTGTACTTTCATCTATACCGATACCGACCAGATTTGGATGTCTCTTCACAGCGGTTTCCAGGCGTTCCAACCGTTTACGCTCGCTAAAGTGCTGATCGATGATGACTTCGGGCCACAATTTCAACCCATAAGAAAGTGTAGGTATCAATACCTTGGTTTCCGGATCGCGTTTCGAACTTGCCATCATCACATCCGTTTGTACACTTGCTCCGGCACTTGTACCACCGATCAAGGTGCCCTCTGCATGTTTTTTACGAATGACATCGGCTACGCCTGCTTTTTCCAATGCCTTCCTCAGACGTACTTGTCCTCCCCCGGACATCCAGATGATATCGCTCTCTTCGATCACTTTTGCGGCTTGTTGGGAGTCCGACAAATCCAACACACGGATGTCTTTTACACCTGCTTTTTGAAAACTATCCTGTGTCTTTTTAAGATAAGTATTGATATCTTTGGCAGCATACGGAATGATCAGCACACGAGGTTCTCTGACCTTACTCAAGGACAAAAATTTCAGCATAAAAGCATTGTCCAGTGCACCTCCTCCTACAGGCACCAAATGTCCCGGCTGTGCAAAGGCACTTGTGGACAGGAGTACGCATACACTTAAAGTGCATAAGACTAAGGTAAAAAAGCGATTTATTGATTTCATATTATTTTATTTATAGACAGTTATCTTATTAACCAAAGCATTCCGTAATCCAGAACGGTTTATAAGCAGTGGACAAAATACATCAATTTATTTTCGCCTCTTTGGCAATCGCCGTACTCTTCGCATTATTTTGGCTGAAATTACGTATCAACGTAAACGTCTGTGGCACCATCTCCTTCAACCTATCCAGTGTTTCTTGAGGTACATTTTGATTGTCAAAAGGTACAGCCTTGACATATTCCTGGATCTCACCGGCATTGCGGCCATATTTATAATCGTAGGTAAAACGTCCCAAACTATCCAGTTGTATATTCTTGTTGGATGTATTGGGCACAAAAATATAGAACTCACTATTGGCCGACATATTGCCGTGATCATTGAACAATTGACGTTCTTTCATAACCTCAAACAATTCTCTCGCAACATAAATAGCGGGATCGATGATATCCACTTCGTCACTGATCAAATCCTTATAAAGATACGTTTGGGTCTTCTCATCACGAAGATTCCGCAACTCGTCCAAAACCAGCTTGATCTCCTTGATCATATAAGGATAATGTGTACAACCTAAGATAAGTGACTTCAAAGGCTGTGGATTTTCCATTGCTTTCAGATTATTCATCATAGACACCAAGTGGTATCTGACGTAATTCTCGGCCGAATTGATTTGCAAGATCGTACAATCGTCTGTATTTTTTGAATCACACAACATCTGATTTCCTTCAAAATTGAAATTGTACACAGGTAGCAATTCCTTTTCGATCTTGTGCTTATCGTTGTCCAAGGCAGGTCCTCTGTAGGAGTCACGTGGTCTATCGACCTTTCTGTTGATATAGTCCACTTCTCCATCCACGGCCTCGGCCAGTCCATGCCCTCCCTGATTGACGACCTGTACCTTGCCGGTATATCCCTTGGCTTTCAAGGCATCTGCAATAGTTCTTTCATAACCTTGCGAAGCGATAGTCCCTACCGTAGCAAAAACGCCAATCGTTCCGTTCTCGTTCTTGTCAAATTTGCTCAGTGTACCTTCTACCGCAGCATTAATAACGCCAATAATAGGCACGTCAACTCCGGCCTTCTTCACAAATTCCAAGGCCTCCTTATACCCATAAGCCGTAGCGGTATTGCACGCCACCACAATAGCTTTGACCGGTTTCTTATCGGTCAGCGGAGCTTCTCCTCCCGGAGATGTATAGTATTTGTTGCCAAACAGAAACTGGAAGTCCTTGATGATATGTTCCTGCAACAGATCTGTCTTATTGGTTGCATGGTAGTTGCCATAAGGCATATTGGCCTGATCAGCTAGATAGATGAAATCCTCGTGCTGAAAATCAACTACCCCATCTGCTCCGGCCTGCTTATCTGCATTGTTGTATTCGTCAAACCGTACAATAGCATCCAATACTGTCAATCCCCCCGTCCCCGAATCGAATACACCTATAGGCAATCCCTTCAAAGATGTGGGGTACTGCGCAAAATTGATGTAATAAAAACTTGAACTATCCTTTAAGATAGTTTGCTCTATAGGCAAAAGGTCTACATCTTTCTTTTCTTCCCTTTGCTGAAAACAAGAGACCATACTTCCTGACAACAAGGCCAGAAAAGCAAAATTTAACTTTCTCATTGTGCTCTTTTTATAGTTTGTCCTGGTAATTTTTTAGTAAAATTCTTCTCTTCGATCACGGGCTTGCCATTGACAAATACATAACGCATACCTTCCGAAAGCCGATCTATATGGACAAAATCCGAGTGTGCTTTGACTTCTTCGGGTTTGAATAGGATAATGTCGGCAAAATACCCTTCTCTGATCTCTCCCCTATTTGGGATCTTAAACTTGCGCGCGGTCATTCCTGTCGCACGGTGAATGGCCCACTCCAAAGGAAAGACTTCCTTCGCCAAACTGTAATTTTCGACAATCTGTGTGAAAGTCGCATAGGTACGCGGATGAAAACCTCCTCCGTCCGACCCGGTCATGACCCAGGGTTGTTTGGAAAAATTAAGAATATCCTGCTCGTCCATTGTAAAGCTCATGCCGCTGATAGAGGGTTTTAATTTTAACAGCTTGACCGCAGCTTCTTCGATAGGCAACTGCCATTCCTGGCACAGGTCGTACAGCGACTTGCCATTGAGGTATTGCATCTCTTTGTCCAACGTAGAGACGACTACTCTCTTGTTTTGCTCATCCGTCCGTTTGACCAAAAAAGCCTTTATCTTTTTCAGGTCTTCAGGATCGTTCAATCGTTGCACCATCCTGGCATTCCCTCCGGCCAAAGCCCATTTGGGCATTAATCCATTTTTCAACCCCGTCAACGAGGCTACAAAAGGATATTGATTGGCCGTGATGTCCATACCTGCTGCACGGTGTTTATCAATGAGCTCGATGACTTCTGTCGAACGTCCCCAATTGCGTTCTCCGCTGATCTTGATGTGCGATATATGTACCGGAAGCCCGGCTTCTTTACCAATGGTAATTACCTCATTGATACTTTGTATGATATTGTTTGATTCCGAACGCATGTGCGTATCGTATATACCTCCGTATTGTGCTGCTACCTTGGAAAGTTCGACGATTTCGGGAGTTTTTGACCATATCTGTGGCACATAGAGCAGCCCGGTAGAAAGGCCTAGTGCACCTTCCTTCATTCCCTGTTCGACCAAGATTTTCATTTCTTCGATATCCGCCTTGTCCGGTTGCACGACATCGTTGCCCAAAACTTTGCTCCTTATCGGTCCGAAACCGACAAAGGCCGCTACATTTGCTCCCATGCCTTTTTCCTCAAATGTAGCAAATGATTTGTTGATCTCATAGGTACCAAAGCCATCACTACCAACAAATACTGTCGTGACACCCTGTGCCACCCAAGGGAAAAGATAATTCGTATCGTCCCCTTTCAACCAACGATCAGCATGTGTATGTGGGTCGATAAAACCGGGAGACAAGACATAGCCTCGACCATCAATAACATTTTTGGCCTGCATAGTACTATCTGTTCCGACGTACTGGATCTTGTCTTTAGATATGCCGACATGTAGGATTGTACCAGCCGCACCCGTACCATCATACACTGTTGCATTCTTGATAAAATAATCAAAACTCTTTTGTTGGGCAGCCAATACTCCTGAATAGAGCAAGATCACCGCCAAAACAATTTTTTTCATGTTGTTGTTATTTTATTTTTCTACAATCCCGCCACACTATCATCACCACGATTGTCCCCTACGGCTTCGATCACACCATTACGGATCAACAGTACCTCTGTGCGACCAATATTTGCACGTTCTTTCACGACATAACCTATAGCTTCCAATTCCTTGCGTAGCTCCGGATCAAAGCTCTTCTCGACATGGATCAGATCCGGCATCCACTGATGGTGAAACTTAGGCTTATTGACAGCATCGTAGGCTGGCATATCAAATTCCAATATATTCAGCAAAGTCTGGAATACCGATGTGATGATGGTCGAACCACCAGGTGTACCGATTACAGCGTAGGGTTTGCCGTCTTTTTTGACAATCGTAGGTGACATCGCACTCAGCATTCTCTTGCCCGGAGCGATAGAATTTGCTTCTGTCCCCAACAATCCAAACTTATTAGGCACACCCGGTTTTGCACTGAAGTCATCCATCTCATTGTTCAAGAGAAATCCGGCACCACCCACGACAACACGGCTACCATAGTTTCCATTGATCGTGGTGGTCAGCGACACCATATTGCCATACTGATCGATGATCGAGAAGTGTGTTGTCTCTTCTTTTTCCTTACCCAAACCGGCTTTTATGTGTTCACTTTTGGAAGGTTTCAACGGCACAAAATCATTCATTCTCGAACGGATATACGTTGTATCCAACAATTTGGCTACAGGCACATCCACAAAGTCCGGATCCCCCATGTACTCCGTACGATCTGCATAGGCTCTACGTTCTATCTCGACCATCAGATTGACGGCTTCCTTGCTCTGAAAACCATATTCTTTCAAAGGATATGGTTTGATCATCTCCATCATTTGCTGAATGACCAGACCGCCACTCGAAGGCAATCCCATCGTGATGATTTCATACCCTTTATAATCAAATACAATAGGGATACGTTCTTGTGCTATATAATTTTTGAGGTCTTGCTCGGTGATGATACCTCCTCCGCGCTTCATTTCTTCTACGATCAGGCGGGCAGTTTCGCCCTCATAAAATCCTTTTGCTCCATCCTTCTGAATACGTTTTAGCGTATTGGCCAGATCGGTCTGGATCAAGGTGTCATTGGCTTTCCACCCTTGTTCTTTGACAAATGCCGGAGTCTGGGTATTGTATTTGATGAAGTCTTTCCTATACCTGTTCAGCCCCTTAGCTTCTCTTTCCGTGATTGCAAAACCTTTTTCGGCCAGATCTATAGCCGGTTGTATCAGCTTAGCAAACTCCATCGTACCAAATTTTTGATGGGCCAATTCCATACCCGCTACAGAACCGGGAACGCCCGATGCGAGGTGTCCGTCCTGACTTTTGGTCAGGTCAGCGTTGCCCAACGAATCCAGGTACATATCCCGATGTGCCGAACCCGGAGCCTTCTCCCGAAAATCTATCGTATAGGATTCTCCTTCCTTGGTATGTACGACCATAAACCCGCCTCCACCGATATTTCCTGCATTCGGATAGACCACAGCCAATGCGTACTGTACTGCTATAGCTGCATCCATGGCTGTCCCCCCCTGTTCCAATATATATCTTCCCACTTCACTTGCCAAGGGATGAGCCGAAGATACTGCGGCCTGTTGAAAAGTGTCATGCTTGACAATCTGATAATTGTAGGCATCTATCGCAACGGGTTTATGCTGTTGCTTGCACCCCCATATCAAAAACCCGGTAACGAGAAAAAATAAGGAAATTCGTTTCATGTTGTCTTGTAAAATTATGTGTTTGTCCTAAAAAAATTGAATATTAAAATGTTGTATTTTCCAGATATTGCATGATAAGCTTGGCAAAAGTCTTAACAAATGCTGATCTTTCCGCATTTCTGATCGAAGGATGGCATTCCATCTGAAATCCATAGACGCCGGGATACGCTACCGCGCCATATCTGTCGGAAATATACCCACCGCTAAAGAAACTCACCCCCGACAGCGGAGCTTTCTTTTGCTTGCTGGGCATGGCGGGAATCCCTTCGTTTTCCAAAAGCGTTCCAAATGCGGCATCTCCCATAATCATGCCCTGAAAAATCGCCGGGGATCGTTTCGTCATATAGTTGACCATGGTAGATTTGGCGATCAGATTAGTGATATCATTACCATTGGCCAAGGTACGCAGATTGGTTCCCGTCAGCGAGTAGCCTAGTTCGATCTGGTCTCCTACATGCCCATGTAGATCGACAAACAAGGCGCGGCCATGATGATGTACAGCCGTAGACAAAGCCGAGTCGATATAGCCTTGGAAACCACGCCATGCTTCTTTCATTGTTTCATTGCCACAAGAGGCCTCTTCGATTTCCCTATTGGGATCCAACTTGCTACGGTGCAGGAGATTGATGACGACGTAGGGACGTACACCGTATGTCTCATACAGCTCGGCCGCTATTTCCCTAGCTAGTTCCTGTGTGTACAGGTCCTTTGCTGTTTTAGCATTCGGGCAGGATCTATCCGGTATGCCTGCGGGCTTTATATCTCCTCCATGGGGTGCGGTAAGGACTAAGGGCATATCTCCTACCATGCACTCAGCCCATTCGTTGTCGGTAAAAAACCTTTGACCGACTTTCCAGTGTTCTGCTACCAATGGATTCGGCTGTGTACCGGGGGTGCCTTCTTCCTTTTTCGGAGGCTCAATCTTTTCGGCAGACGTTTTTGTACAATGTGTCAGCAAGATCAAGCAGGACAATACTCCTATGTATAGCCCATGTCTAGCGCACATATAGATCATCAATCTTCGCATACTATTTATTATTTAAAATACGTGTATGGATATGCGCTGTTTGGAAAATCATAGCCGTACCAATGGTTGAGGTATTTGATAATAGCACGTTTGAACTGATGTATCGATCTCGACCTTACAACCGCGTTGTTTCGAACGGTAATACCAGGTGTTTCGATCTGAATAGACGATATATTATCGGGAAAACCTATATTTCCCCCGGCAGGTTTTATCGCCGAGCCGTATTTACGTGTCAAGTATCCACCATTAAAATAGGGTCTCCGCCGAGGCTTTCCGTCTTTATCTGTTCCAAACAACTCTACATTCCGTTCCAGTACAGGTATCAGTCTGCCGGGAACTGCAACAGTACCTTCATCATCCAAAAGGGCACCTAAACTATACGGCCCACGAATCAGTTGAGACAAAGATACAGAGGGATTGGTTTTGACGATAGCATAGATACTCGAATATTCTGCCAACTTGTCCAATTCACTGTCTGATTTTTCAAGTGCTTCATTAGATATAGCATACGCTACTTCGGACTGACGAATATACTTGGACAAAATCTTTTGGCCATCTACCGGCGAGATATATTCCTCTTCATACCCTTTGACATAGGTATGTCCATGGCCGTGCATATCAATAAAAAGCCCTCCTTTTGTGTCTGCCAAATTACGAGCCATCGTCGCGCGCGCCAATAACAACAACTCGTGATAGCTATCATATGTTTTTCTTGCGTCTGTATCCACACCATATCGCTCTTCTATCAACTTGGGAAAAGTATTTGCATCCACACGCTGCCGATGAATCTCACATATAATAATCCACGGTTGCAGTCCGGCATCTTTCCTAAATAGTTCTGCGATACCCAATGTAAAAGGCTTTGTATTGATATCCCTACCGGACTTAGTGACCCGTGGTATCTCGGGATCACCTTTCATGGCACCATCATGGGGAATACCCAACAATAGAGGTGCCTTGGCATCTCCTACCACCAATTTGATGTAGTCCTTGTACCCATATATGGTATCGCCGGCATGGTACCATTTGCCCTTATACTCCACGACACCTTTTTGTATCCTATCGATCGGACTACCCTCATCTAAGGTGTAATCCCAAGCAAATGTAGTAAACGAGGCTACCAAGCAGACTATCAAGCCTAAAAATATCCCACAAATCTTTTTGATTTTCATTACAGCTATTTTTTATCTTTTTCAACCTGTTTGCTTCCGAACAAAATCTCTGCGACTGTAGAAGCCATCTGCGACTGTGAATGTCCTGCTTCCGGCACCAATGCGAAGCTCCATCCAAAAGAAACTCCCAACTGTCCGGCCAGCTCCTTGGATCGTCTGTAAAACTCCTGTCCGCGCTCCACACGGTCTCTTCCCTGTCTATTAGCTACTGGAGTTTTGACCAGATCCGTTCGGCTTAGCACCGTATCGGCATCACCCACCAATAGAATCATGTCTTTCTGCAACATACCAGACAAGTCTTGGGGACGTACTTTGGTGTTTTTCAACCCATAAGCATATTTCACCGATAGATCCGGCATGGTGTACGTACCAGCGGAACCTGCTATGGCACGCGACACCCTATTTTGTGGCTGGAACATCAAGAAACGATGCACGAACTGTGACCCGGCCGAAAAACCATACAGATAATAATCCTGGCTTGTATTTCCGGTTTGGGCTTTCATATAATCAAACAAAGGCTCAATCAGTGAAAAAGCCCAGTATTTCTTCTCCACCGCATCGCCCTCTTTCGTGAACATCCCCCCTTGATGGTAATCCCTTGAGTTTGGAAAATACGCCTTGGAAAATTCCGGCACAATCAGCAAAAACTGATGCGCTTTGGCATATGGCAGCATAGTCTTCCAATATCCCTCAGCATTCCGACTATTGCCGTGCATGACAAACAATACTTCCGCATCAGGTTTATTATCCGGAATATAATACCTTACTGTAATAGGTTTGTCTGCCAAGGGCTTATAATCTGTATAGACAAAACTTCCTTCTCCGGCCGGAAGCCTTTGGGCATATACCCGGACTACCAAACTGAAAGCCAGCAGCAAAACCGTAACATACACCGTAAGTAAGTTCTTTTTTTTCATATACATTCCCTTATTTCCCTTCATTCATCCGCAGAGTTCGTCCAGCTAAGGCTTTTGTGTACTCTCCTCTATCGATTGTCAGTGTCCCGTTGACAATGACATATTCCATACCTTCAGCAAGCTGTTCTGCTTTCCCAAACTCTGCCTTGTCCACTATAGTTTTGGGATCAAATAATACTACATCCGCAAAGTACCCTTCCTTGATCAAGCCGCGATCCTTAATATTCAATGTCTGAGCAGTCAGTCCTGAAGATTTATGAATGGCTTCGGCCATGGAAAGTACGTTTTTATCCAATACATAACGACGTAGTACACGGGGGAAAGTTCCATAAGCACGAGGATGGCCACCTCCGCCGTCCGAACCTACCATAACCCAAGGTTGACGCATAAAATTCAGCAGGTCGTCTTCGGTCATGCTGAAGGAATGTACAGACGGAGACTTGTCCTTCAAGATTTCAATAGTTGCTGCTTCAGGGGACATTTCCCATGCTTTAGCCACTTCATCCAATGACTTATTGTCCAAAAATTTATCCGATGGTATAGACAGAAACAGTTTATCGGCCGTACCTGTACGGGCTTGGATAAGCCCAGTAATCCCCTTGAGAATACTGTCCCGAAGTGTTTCGTCCTGAAAGCGTTTTTTCATGGCAGCACTTCCACCATCCCGTACCCAAGTAGGCACTATGGCAGAGCCTAATCCTGTACGTGAAGCTACATAAGGGTATTGGTTTGCAGAAACTTTTATGCCTTTTTGTTGTGCTTCTTCCATCAAACGGACGATCTCTACACTCTTTCCCCAAGATGGCGTACCCGACACTTTGATATGGGAAATGTGCACTGGTATACCTGCTTTCTCCCCGATTTCGAGTACTTCCCTGACAGAATTGATGACTCCAACACTTTGTGAGCCTTCATCCCTTTGGTGTGTATCATAGATACCTCCGTAAGCGGCCGCTACTTTTGATAGTTCGATGACTTCGTCCGTAGAAGAAAAAAAACCAGGCGTATAAAATAAACCTGTCGAAAGGCCAAAGGCGCCCTCTTTCATGCCTTGTTCCACCAATTCTTTCATCTGTCCTATCTGCTCGTCGGACACACCGATATTGCGGTATCCGATGACTTTTGCACGTACCGTTCCATGAGGTACGAAAAGAGCGGCATTGACACCTATACCGTCTTTCTGCCATTGATCCAGCGTCTTGCCAATAGGCAATGGACCGGATCCATCATTGCCCATAAATATCGTGGTCACTCCTTGTTTGAGTACGCGTAATACAGCACGGTTTTCAGCCTTTTCACTCATAAGGCGTCCATTATGATGGGTATGGGGATCGATAAAACCGGGTGCAAGGTACAAGCCCGTGCCGTCAATAATCTTTTTTGCCTTTAATTTCTGATCGGCTTTACCGACAAAAGTAATACGATCTTTTTTAATGCCTACATCCAGTTGTACGGAATCTTTTCCCGAACCGTCAAAAACCCAGGCATTTTTGATGAGAATGTCTTGCTTGCCTATACGCTGTGCCATCAAGAATGAGACAGATAATAATGTCAGACAGGCCGTAACTAAAGTTTTTTTCATGGTTTATGTTTCAAGAGGCACAAGCACCGTTGCACTAATGCTTGCGCCAGACTTACCTCTCAATCATCTCTTTTTCAAATCTTCAAATTCCCACATCTCCAATCACTACATCCTCGCATCCAATATCATTGTCAACAGCTTGGACCATTGTCCTCCACTCACAGACCTGCCCCGTATGTCGGAATTGACCCGATGTACCACGACCATGTTATAAGCAGGGATGACCATCAAGTATTGTCCTTTAGCCCCGTGAGCCGAAAACGAGCCGGCCGGAAGGTTTTTCAAGACCTCCCCATTATACTTGGCAGGGTCATGGGGTATCCACCATAGATATCCATATCCATAACGACGATTATGCGTATTGGAATACGATTGTGTAGATTCCTTTACCCAAGCACTGTCAATAACCTGCACATCGTTCCAGCGGCCATTGTTGAGCATAAGCCATCCAAACCTGGCCAGATCTTTTGCCGTGACATGAAAAGGGTAGGCATTATGTATGGAAGCCTTGCCGCTGACATCATGGCCATCGGACGGTTTGTAGTCCTCCATATCGATAGGTTTGGCAATATCTTCATACAACAGATCAAAAAAGTGTTTTTTTGTCTTCTCTTTGAGGATAGTACCCAATGCATTAAAGTCCCAATTATTGTAATAGTAGAATGTACCAGGCTTGTGCGAATACCGTTCGGGCTTGCGTTTTTTCATGCTTTCCGTCTCGTAGAGCGCCGGATGGTATATACCCGACCGGGCTTTGAGCAGATCTCTTACGGTCGCTTTCTTCTCTTCTTTGCTCAGTCCCTCCACATCGTCTATGCCCAGATCGGCCATCGTGGCATCCAGATTGATCGTACCATCCAACACATACTTGCCATACAATGCGCTGATCACACTCTTGCGTACAGAATGTGTATTGATCTTTTTGTCCGTATCACCCCATTGGTAAGCGATCTTACCATCGACGACCACCACCACCGCATCCGTTTGCAAGGTTTTCGAAAAGGCTTCCGCTTCCTGCAACTTGGCTGTAGACAGCCCAAGTTCCTCGGGAGAAGTCGCAACTTCCCAGGTTTTGCCTGGATAGTGCGGATTTTTGGCCGGCTGTGCTTCAACCGTATTTCCCCACATACCAATGGCTATGAATGCTGTGTATATATAGAATGATTTTATCATAATTTATTCTTTTTTGTTGGATAGGATTAATCGCTTAAGGGTTTAACTGTTTAAAGGATTAAAAGGTTAAAGGGTTAATCGTTTAGATTGACATCAATTAAACAATTAAAAACAGTTAACCTCAGTTAAACATTTACGACTAAAACTCGTGCAACATGATTTCTACAGACTCGGCCAGGCTCTTTGCAAACTGGGCCCGTCTATTGGCTGTGTTTTTGGAATTTCCATTAGCTTCAATCTGAAAACCATACACTTTCGGATAGTCTGTGGACGTCGCAAATGTCGTATTATATCCTCCCGTAAAATAAGACTGCCCCGTCATAGGGTGAGGATCCTGTTTACTGGGCACAGAGGGAAAACCTTTATCGGCCATCGATGTACCAAAAGCATGATCTCCCAAGAGTAGCTCACGGAGCGTGTACGACGAATTCATGCGGAGTAGATTACGATAAGAAGATTTTTCACGAAGATTACCTATATGCGCAAGATTCTCATGCCCCGTAAAGACATATCCCAATTCACTGATAGTCAAACTCACACCTAGTTCCAAACGTTGAACAGCATGACCGTGAGCATGCAGATCGATAAATACGGTCTTATCAAACTTTTGCGAAGAATACTGTAACAATGAATCTAAATAGTTATGGTAGAAATGCCAGGTGTCGGTCAGTTCCACATTGTCGCAAAGTGCTCCTTCCAATTCCCGGTTTTGATCGATCTTCATCCGCGAAATATGGGATATCACGACAGAGGGTGTCTTGCCGTAGACGATCCGATATTCGTCCTGGATTGCTCTGGCCAACTCTACGGTATAGGTATCCTTGACAGTTTCGGCTCCTTCACACTCTCGGTCCAATATATGTTCGGGAGCGATATCACCACCATGGGGCACGCTCAGTACCAACGGATAATCTCCGATCACGACCTCCGTGTATCCCTGGGCATCTTTGATGACCTGCCCTTCTTGCCAATGTGAGAAATTGTAGACCTTGGTTTCCGGTCCGTCTTCTTTCGAACAGCCGGTCAATATGACCAACCATCCCATACAGATATATGCAATCTTCTTCATTATATATGCTCAATAAATTCCCAATATGTTTTTGCAAAGGTTTCCGCAAATTTCTTTCTGTTCTCGTCCGTATCGCGTATTCCTCTAAAATGGAATTCGATCTGAACTCCAAAGACTTCCGGAAAATCTTTGGCTGTAAATTTCCTGGTAATATGTCCTCCTGCAAAAAAAGCTTCCCCCTCCTGCGGATGTGGATCCTGCATGGACGGTGTAGCACGTACGCCATTCTTTTCCAACAATGTACCAAAGGCATACTCACCGAACAGCATATCGTGAAAATCCCTCTTGCCACCCGCCGACAGATAGTTGGCCACAGACGAAGTCGGTGGCATTTTGGGGGTATTCTTGCGGTTATACGCCCATGCCAGCTGCTTGGCCGTCAAGCTGTAACCCAGCTCCAGGCGCTGCACCTTGTGACCATGACCATGTACATCGATGAAAAAGATCTTACCATGTTGTCGGGCATCAGCTATCACGGCCGTCACCGCATCGTGGTAATTGTTCCAGGCTTTGATGCCAAGTGCATCATTGCAGGTAGCCAACTGTATCTCCCTATTCTGGTCTACTTTGAAACGGGAAAGATTGGCAATAACCATATACGGTCTCTTCTTGTATTTTTGGTAAAAATGCTCCTGCATAGCCATGGCCAGCTCTTTGGTATTTCGATCGATACCTTTAACCACCCGACCAAACTCGGGACAATCCCTGTCCGGGATACGTTCATCTTTGAACGTCCCTCCATGCGGAACACTCAGCACCAAAGGCATATCCCCCTTGATAACTTCTACCCATCCTTCCTTATCTTCGAGGGTATCTCCGGACTTGTATTTAGCCAGTTCTTGGATACCGACTACCTGTGCAGTTGCCGATCCCCATACCAGAAAAAAGACCAGATAGAGTAATGATGATAGTTTTTTCATGTTTTTTTTATAGTCTTAAAATCTTTTCCAAAGTTTTGAACTTTGGAAAAGTTATATCCGAGAACCTACTGTGTTACCTTAAAATCTATTTCGATGACACCCTTAACCCCATCTTTGATGGACGACACATAGCCTATAGCATAGAACTGTCTGCTTTGGCTCCTGAATAGAACTAAATCTCCTTCTTCCAAGTGTGTAAGACGGCGTGCCGGACCATGTCTCAATTCTTTATAATCTGGAAGACTCTTTACCGATTTTGCCGTTTCAGTGTACAGTTTTTTGATATCGGCATTCTTCTTTATCTTCTTAAAGATTTTTTTGTTTGCTTTGTCCGATTTAATAGCCACCATCATACCTCTGTTTTTGGTTTCCCACTCTCCATCAACCTTATTTTTATAGTTTGGGCCGAATTGCTTGAGGGAGCTGCTATTTGGTGTCATCAGATTGGCCAGAGTTGTCTTTCCAAACGCATACAACAGGTCGATATCGCCTTGACGTCCGGACGCCTCGGCTACCTTATAGGTCTTACCGTCCTTAAGATCTATCAATGAGCCATATTCGGCTGTCTGGTTATGGCCTCCTATCGGTAGAAAATACTTCTTGACTTTATTATTATCCTGTGCCAACACAAGTCCTACCGAAAAAACCGTTATTAATACAACACTTAAAATTCTCTTGATCATGATAATATATATTTGGTTTTTATTCTTTACTATTCTTATTTTTCAACTGTCCTCTGCCTACAATTCAATGACTTTATAGCGATATACCCCAACAGCATCTGTACTGGTTTTGAGTGCTTTTACAGCTATCAGCAAATTTCTATCCTTGCTATGAATGAAAATAACTTCCTTTGGTTGTATGGGATACAAACGCTGCGTAGAAGAGACTCCTGACGTAGCTGTCTGAAAGACATCCCACATGGTCTCGTCTTCACTTAAGTTGTGGTACAGTTCCCAAGCTCCGGAAGCGCTTCCCAAACTATATATGTCAGAAGCATTTCGCACAGGCCAAGTGGCCACTCTATCCCGCCAGGCACCTGACCAAGCACCAAGAGCCGAAGCATTGTCCAATGGGTAGAAATTCTGATAAGAACTACTTCCCCTTACTGCCACAATATCAATATCTGCGCAATGCTCTTTTCCTTCGGCTTCAGTTTTATACACAACTTGGTTTTTAAAGTCTACATAAGCCGCTCCTGAAGTACTGCCTTCTGAAGTAAATTCCTTTAATATCGGCGCTGGCGGATCGGTCTTACCATAAGCAGCCGCTCTGACACGTCCGTCTACATAATCAGCTCCCACATCTGTAATCAGTATGACACCGTACACATTCCTGGAGACCACATGATACAGCACCACATCTCCCGGTTCAAGGCCACTGACAGACAATGCAGGACCATAGGTTTGCGGGTCATAATCCTCGTACGCGCCCACGATAGCTTCTCCTTTTGCAAAGGCTTCACGTATGAGGCTATTGGTATAGCTTCTGTTGAACAGCGAGGTGGCTTCGGCCGATGCCTTCACACGGATAAACTGGGTCTCGTTGCGCTGCTCCCAATCGCTTTCCACCTCCAGTACATCCTCTCCAAGCAAAGGCAAGGGACGGCTCATCGAAGATACAGTAACCCCATTACCATCTAGATAAAAAGCTGCATCCGTCAGATGTTGGCTGTAATAACCTTCGGTCACGGTGTGCTGTGTACCTATAGCCAAATCAAACAAGTTTGCTCCCCCTAAGACCGATAGCTCGTCCGTCGTGAAGTCAAAATGCTCTCTACGCTCCGAAGCAGGCAATGGATCTACTTTGGCCTCCTTACTATTGTCTATCTTAAAACTGATCCGCAAGTTGCCGGTATTACCGGTCGACAAATCCTGTACTTTAGCCAGCGCGTACACATTTTTGGCTGTACGTACACCGACAATATCACCCACGGCAAGGTCGCTTATTGCCGTACCTTCGCCATCCACTTCGGGATCGTAATTGCTCTGATTCTCTACCAAGGTCTTGAGCGTCTCATAGGCAGGTTGTATATCCTCCTTACTCTTGATACCATCATATAGCTCATGGCCCGCTGTAGCAGATTTCAAGCGAATGAAACGGGTCTCGTTCTTGACAAACCATTCTTCGTTGATCCGTGCACCTCTCTCCCATTCTTCGAGATGCTCAATATCCCATGGGGCCACGATATTCGAGGACGTGGTTGCGCTCCACTGCATGATGATATCTATTTTTTCGGGCTGCTCCACGGCATCCGCATAGTTGTACACTGCCCCGGTGCTGATATCCAGGTACACTTCTCCATCCTCGTTTCCGGGACGTGAAAGCTGTACTTCATACAGGGGTAGGTTTGAATTGGGATCAAAAGATCCTAAGTCGTCTATAAACATCTCCTGCTTACAGCCAAACGCCAATAAGAGCATTAAAGCTGTACCTATTTTATTTAGATTCTTTCTCATCGTTAGTTCAGATCACTTTTGATTAATAACTCCATTCTTCTGGGAGAAGCTGTATTCAAGCTTCTCACGATCATCACCGAATACAGATCCCGCCCCGAACTGCCGGACTTGAAATAGATAACACTACCTGCTTTTATTTCCCGAACACGGCTCGACGGACCATCGTTGGTCGCATTATAGCCGGGTCGGGATGCCACATCTGCCTCTGCTTGATTATAGGCATCGATCAGTTGTGCTCTGTTCGTGATCCTCGCCGCAGTGAGTATTTCTGCCGCTGTAGGATTGGACAGTTGGACAAATGTGCCCGGATTACGTTCGGCTGTAGACCATGTGGTAACAATATTGTTGATACTAGCCCAACCACTAAAGCCTGTATTATTCATAGCTATGAAATTCGCATTTGATGACGAGCTCCACAAATACGCAAAATCAGTACTTGTCCTTTCCATAGTCGTCTGTGCGTTGTCAAAACCGTAGCTATTAATACCTGCCAGATCCACCAATCCGTTCGGACGCGTTGTATTCAATTCCTCAAGGGTCAAAAGATCCGTCTTGATTCTATTATCGGGATCAAACTGACCGGTCTTGACATCGACCACGATCTCTCCCGTATTGGCCGGAACAGTACTTTTTATCCGCATCACAGTCACATTCTTCCGGTCGGCCGAATACACTATGACCAGCTGACCCGGTGTGAGATGCCTGATCCGCATCGCCGGACCATCGTTGGTCGCATTGTACCCTGGGCGCGTGGAGAGTGTTGCCGAAAAATAGCCATGGATAGCCAGTAGATCGGCTACACTGCTGGCATTTTGGAACATATCGAGTTCCCCTTGATCCGGATCAATGACACGCATGATTTCTCCCGTATTCAAGTGCGGCCATGTCGCCGGGATAGTTCCCCAACCTGACCAAGAACTCCAGGCCGTAGAGCCCGGCATCAAAAAGTTCATACCTGTTGTGGATCCGTTCATCAATCCAACGTCAATGTGTTGCGAGTTGACCTCTGCCCCAGCACGTACATACACATTGAGGGTATTGAAGTCCACAAAATTCCCAATATTCTGATTGCTATGGGCACCGATCAGGAAATCCGAATATGATATGATATCATTGATATGCTGTATCTTGTCCGGATCGGGTTTTGTCAATTGGTATAGAAACCGAAGCCCTATCTTATGATAGCGATCCAACACTTTCATATCATCTCTGGGTAATAGCTCTAGGACCAAAGTCGGCATCCCGCTTCCATCAGGCAAAAGCTCCACTTCGATATAACCAAAACTACTGTTGGCAGGAATAACGAAGTCTCTCCCATGTGGAAAAGCATAATCTCTACCTTCAACGGCTGTCGTTTCCTCCGGTACGATCCGAAAGGGTATAATCCTATCCTGATCCGAATGTGCACCTGTCATATTGACCCTAAATTTGTATTTTCCTGTTTCTGCCGGAATGGGACCCAATATCGGAAAGGTCTTACCGCTAGTATTGCCATTGGTTACCGCATCTTCAAATTCAATGCGGTTCTCCGAAAAGAGATACCGCTCTTCGTAGTCCTTGAAGCACCCCGTCAATAAGGTTGTCAGGGCGCAGATGGTGTATATCATCAACCTTTTCATATCTCGACTATTTCTTTTCATTTTAGTAATTATAGTTTTGTCTCATCAGAGAAGCAGCTCTCACATCTCTCCACGGGATACGGGACAATATCCGATAATCCGTAAAGTTCAGTGTCGTACCATCGGGTTTAACAATATTTTGGCCCCGTCTTTTATAGTCAAACCAATTGTGTCCTTCAAAACACAGTTCCAACCTTCTCTGCTTGAGTATTTCATCGATCAACGCATCTCCTTCCAGACCTACAGCATTGGCCAATCCTGCCCGGGTACGAATGAGATTGAGATCTGCTATAGCTGCAGTTTCTTCTCCGTCTATCTGTGCATATGCTTCTGCCCTATTGAGATACATTTCCGAGAGCCGTACCACAGGGATATTGTCCAGGTTAGGCGTCCCACCGCGGCTCAGGAACTTGGTCATTTGGTCATCGTTGGAACGGGTACCCAGACCTTTCATAATCAACTGCTTGCGAACATCATTATCCCCTTCCGATGAAAACAATGCCATCAGATCGTTCGAGACACGCCCGATACCACGGCCATTGGGTGCTGTAGTTTCCAAATCTACCCTATTCGTAAAATCCGCACGGGGCGCATAGTTGACCCCGACATTCTGATCTATCCTAAACTCGACCTCAAAGAGAGATTCGGGATGCGATGCCGCTCTCCAATCCGCTACATAGGTCGCATTGGTCGACAATCTGCCCACACCGGACTCGATGGCAATAGTGGACCATTTCACGGTATTCTCCCAATCACCGTTGTACAGGCATACCCGTGAAAACAGTGCGGCTACGGCGGCCGGCGAAGCAAAGAAAGGTGCTCGGTTATATTCTGCCTCCACCAGCAAGGTATAAGCTTCCTCTAGCTCCGAGTACAGAAATGCATAAAACTCTGCCTGCGTGGCACGGCCCAGATTTTGACTACCCGTATAACTGTAAACAGCTTTTGTGTGTAAAGGAACCGTACCTCTATTGCGTGAGGCACTCACCGTATGGCCGGGCTCGTAGCTGTACACTTTGCCCACGATATGGTAATACAGTGCTCTCAAAAACAACAGTTGACCTCTGATTCCTTTACGGCTCTTCTCAGTTCCTTTAAAGTTAGGCAATTGATCCAGCACGATATTGATCTGCGCTATGGCTTCATAAGCCCGCTGCCACGGACTCATGTGCTGCCCACGTGCATTTCTGGACAAAGTAAGTAAGTTGGTCACATGGCCGGGATGATGGGCATTGTTGCCCAACAGTTCGGGGTACACAATCAGTTGCCTTCCGTAAAGAGGCGTCTCCCGCAGGTAGGAATAACATCCTACCGTAGCTGTATTAAAATCCTGCTCTTCGACCAGACTCGTCGCGGCATCGATCGCGTCTACCGGTTTCACATCAAGAAGTTTTGAACAAGAACTGGTCAAGATGCTGACCGCTATCCAAACACCCAATATATATGTAATCTTTTTCATTTCTATCTTAATCTTGTTTCATTAAAATCCTACCCTCACTCCCATGGTCACGACTTTGGACATCGGGATCTGGCCGATATTCGAATCAAAATTCGAGTCGTCGATATAGAACTCCGGATCGTACCCTCTCCACTTGGTAAGTGTCCACAGATTGACGGCCTGTGCATACACTTCCAATCTGCTCATTTTCCATGCACTGATCGTTTTCGGTGCAAACTTGTAGCTCAGTCCCACTTGCTTGAGACGGATGTAGGATGCATCTTCGAGGAATCGTGAAGAGGCTGATGTATGACTGATCGACAGAGGCTCTACCCCACCGTTGATCGGTCTCGGAAACGCCGTAACCTGACCGGGGGTCAACCAACGTTGCTCATAAGCACGCAACGAAGTATTATGAACAGCCTCTCCGTTCCTATATAGGCGTAGGTTTGTACTATTGTACAATTCCCTACCCATATCATACTGGAAGAACACATTCAATTCCAATCGTTTGTACGTAAATTTATTGGTCCAACCACCGTAGTAGTCTGAGAGACGATTGCCACGACCGTATGGTGTATAACTTGTAGAACCTTGTGATCCAGGGGCATAGCTGATCCTATCTTCGCCAAACCACCACATGGGTCTACCTGTTGCGGCATTGACTCCGGCATATTGCCCAACAAAATTGGTATGCAACGGATAACCGACGCGAATCCCGGAATTGTTTGGCATGACGGTAACTTCTGTTTCTTCAAACTCTTCCTCATCGGTACCATCTGCATCTTCGCTGATCCCTCGATACAGTCTGAGGACTTTATTCCTTTGAAAAGAAATATTGAAACTAGAAGTCCATTTGAAATCCCTTTTCTTAATGATATCTGAATTCAGTTCGACCTCCAATCCTTGGTTGCGCACTGCTCCTGTATTACGGAACACACTGGCAAACCCGCTGGTAAAGGGTAATGGTGTATTGAGTAAGAGATCTGTACTTTCTCTGTTATAAACCTCCACACTACCATACAAACGCCTTCTGAAAGCAGAAAAATCAACACCTATATTGGAGGTTACACTTTTTTCCCATCTCAGATCGGAGTTACCTATCTGTGTGGTCCGTGTACCGGGTTCTCCACCATAGGATCCCGAACCATTCCACAGAGAGAGCGAAGCAAAGTTAGGAATCTCACTATTTCCGGTCACTCCGTAACTTGCCCTAAGTTTCAACTGCTGTAACCAGCTGATATTTCTGACAAACCGCTCACGTGCCATATCCCAGCCGGCAGATACCGAGGGGAATAGTCCGAAACGATTGTCTGCACCAAATCTGGAGGATCCATCGTAGCGAAGTACTCCGCTCAACATCAGCTTTTTCTTATAGTTGTAGTTGGCCTGGGAGAAGAAGCCCAAGCGCCTATTGCCAAACCAGGTTTCTTCTGCGCCCAATATCGTAGAGGCTGCGGATAGATATCTAAACTGGTAGGAAGGGAAGCCTTCGGATGTACCGGAAGCCCTATATAGTTGATAATCCCTAAACTCAGCACCAACCAAAGCATTGATATTGTGTGTATTGCGAATGGATTTATTGTAAGCCAATGTATGTGAGGTCGTAAAAGTCGTCGACGGCTGTACCCTAAATGATTTGTACCCCTGTCTTGCATAAGCTTCCTGTGTACGAGGGTCTATATAAAATTCAGTACGCAAGATACGATAGTTCAGCCCCAAGCGTGATTCAAACTTTAATGTCTTCGTGATGTCGTACGTGTACCGCAAGTTAGTCAGCAAATTCGCCGTTCTAGACTGTTGCGTATTCACGTCTGTCACCTGTATCGCATTGTATGGATATCCTCCTGGGAACCGCTCTACAGGTGCATTGAAACTTCCGTCCTCGTTGTAGATAGGTAGAAACGGAAGCATGTAAGGTGCTGTAAACTGCGGAGAAGACAGGTACGCATAAGACCCCCACGAACGATAACTACCATTCTGTACGATATGGCTGAGATTACTCGTAGCCTGTAATTTCATTTTCCGATTGATATCGTGATTAACCCGTAGGTTCATTGTTCCACGGTTGAAATTGTTACCGATGACATTCCCTTCAGTCGCATTGTACGAACCCGACAGACGGAAAGTTGTCTTTTCCGTTCCTCCAGACATCGTCATCAGCACATTATGTGCCTGCCCGTTTTGGTAAGCCTCGTTCTGCCAATCATAAGATGGAAGAGCAGCAATCTCTGCATCTGTCATCGTCACAGGCAACTGGCTTTCGGCCAATACCTCAGAACGCACTCTCTCGGGTGACCAGGCCGGGTTGAAATTGGCCATAGCCTCCATCCGTACCGTCAGATACTGCTGTGTGTTCATGACCTGCAACAATTGAATAGGTGAAGTCATACCTGTATAATACTCCGCACTGAACTTGGTACTGCCCGCTTTGCCGGATTTGGTCGTGATCAACACCACCCCATTGGCAGCCTGCGCACCGTAGATTGAGGCCGCCGCCGCATCTTTCAAGACTTCTATGGATTCTATATCATCCGGATTCAAAAAAGATAGTGGATTGGCAGCATTGATGTTGGTGGCCGCGTCTTCAGAGTTGATCTCCACTCCATCCACGATATACAATGGATTGGTTCCGGCAGAGATGGAACCTTGTCCACGGATTTCTACTTTGAGTGGGCCGCCGGGTACACCGGATACACCTTGTACCAGAACCCCCGCCATCCGACCCTGCATAGCCTGGTCAAAGGACTGTATAGGCATACCCTCAAAATCTTCCGCTTTGATCTGGGACATAGAGCCCGTGATTGTTCTTTTTTCCTGTACCTGGTATCCGGTGACGACAACGTCATCCAACCCTACAACGTCCTCCTGCAGCGTGATATTGATTGCTGTTGATATCGACGCGACTTTCACCTCCCGTGTACTGTAACCCAAATACGTAAATACAAGTATATCACCCGTTTTGGCGTTGATCGTAAAGTTACCTTGATCATTGGTAAAAGCTCGTCTATTCGTCCCTTTTACTGTGACGGTAACCCCTACACCCGTCTCCTGCTTATCTCCCAACTGCAACAATACCTTTCCATGGACAGAAGCCTGCGCTAATGCAGTCGGAGGTTTTGTGCCTGAAGATGTAGCCCCAGAAGGTTTGGTACTTCTTGGACTGATGACAATATTGCGATCTACGATCTTGTAGTTTAAAGGTTGATCTTTGAAGTAAATGCCCAACACCTTTTCTACTTCCGTATTCTCAATGAATAGATCTTTTCGTTTGGCCAAGACCAGATCATTGTCCGTATAGATAAATCTATACTTGCTCTTTTGCGTGATAAAATCCATAAATGATTTTAACGTCACGCTTTTTTGCTTGATCGTGACGATCTGCGCCGGTATAGCCGAGGACATGAATAGATGGATCAATGCAAACAAAACAAGACATTGCATCTGTTTGAGTGACATATATCCGTACCCTTTGGCAAAACACGATGAGGACAGTTTCCGTAGAAATCGGTTTTTGACCCATCCTCCCCTCGTAATAGCACTACTTCTCTTCATAAATTTGATGATAGTTTTATTGATACTGATTAATTATTTTCTACGTTATTTTCTTGATGCCTTCGCACGGTGACCTTATTACCTTCGATAGTAAACCGTACTCTATTCGTCATTTCTAATTTGTTTAATACCTTTTTCCATTCTTCCTTTAGGGATATCTCACCGCTAAACAGATGTTTAGGCATATCTCCCTCATACACAAAATGGATAGGGTACATTTGCTCCATATCCTTCGTGAGCTCCACGATGGATACATCTTCAAAAACATAGACACCTGTTCTCCAAAGGCCCATACGATGAATGTCTTGTGCACGTTGTACGACCTTGTTTTTCGTCTTGTCATACGTCAATTCGTGTCCCGGCGTCAGTACCTTGGTATAACCGATGTCCTTGATACTGATCTCGACCCTACCGGTAGCCAAGCCAAGCTTGAATTTGTCATGTGTCTCATAACCGTTGACATTGAACGAAGTACCCAGCACTTTGATCTCTCTACCATTGTTCTCTACAATAAAAGGTCGTTTTTCGTCCTTTGCAACCTCAAAAAAGGCCTCACCGCTCAACTGGACACGACGCTCACCTTGAAGATCATCTTGATTGTAAAAAAACAGCCGCGAGTTCGAGTTAAGGTACACCGTACTACCATCGTACAGCTTGAAGGCTATCGTCTTTCCAATAGGTGTACGGATCACTACAGGCTCCAGGCCATCCGCTTCGGGCGCATCTGTACTGACTTCACGCAAGAGTGAAGATACCTCGTATACACTGTCTTGCCTGACCACCAAACCCTCACGAAAATCACCCGTATGCAAGGTAATCATATCGGATTCATCCATATCGGGGATGGATACCAGTTCCTTATTCAAATCGACAGAATCTTCAAAAAGCGGAACAAACAATAAATAAACAATGATCGAAGCTGCAGCTACTATGCTCGTGTACGTAACCAAGCGCTTGACTTTTTTGGCTCTGGCCCGCTCTATTAATTGTGTATACCTTCCCAACGTATCCTTTGCCAACATCCCTTCCAACTCATTGATTTGATCTTTGGTCAATAAACGATTGTACAATGCCCGGTTTCGAGGATTGCGATTGATCCATTGGTGCAATGTCAGAAGTTCTTCTTCGGTCAAATCTCCCTTTTTTGCCTTACGGATAAGAGACACAATAGTGTAAATGGAATAATTATGATAAGGCGTATTTTGCTTCATTATTATTAGTAGAGTTTATATTTAGGTTCTGATTCGACCAATACACTATCAAAACGACACCGTCGTCAAAAAGTACTCTAAAAAAATAAAAAAAGTAAAAATGTAACCTTATAGACTTCGAAAGTCTCTAAAAATCCATTTTAAATAGATAAATACCGATAAACAAAAGCAAGCTCAATATGGCCTTTCGAACAAGGGCTGTCCGCAAACTGGCTACGGCATTTCGTTTATAATTTTTGACAGTCTGAAGGGACAACTGCAATTCATCGGCAATCTCTTGATTGCTAAAGCCTTCAAAATAACTCAATTCGATGATCCGCTTATTGTATTCCGGCAAAGATTGGATTTCACGGTACGTCTCGGCCAACACTTCATTCTCTACGATATCGTTAAAAAAATCTTCGTGCTCCAGTTCTTCCGAATACACTTGATTTCGATTTACCATACGGTTGTCGGACTTGAGTGTGTCCAGACATTTATTTTTTACACTCCTATATAGGTAGAATACAAAATCATCTTTGCTGTCAAATACCATTTTCTTTTGGTACATATTCGAAAAAACAGCCGACACTACATCCTCATCATGAAAATTGCCTACATATTTTTGGGCAAAAACACATAAAGGAGCAAAATACCCAACAAACACTTCTTTAAACATCTGTTCGTTTGACAAATCCACTTTTTCTCGTAAAGGTTTTTCAAAATATCCAGCCATATTTTGGGTTAGTATTAAAGACGACTATCGACCACACCTATTTATTTACTTTCGTAGCGAAAGTAAAGGAAAAATCTTATATATGGAAGAATTTTAACAATCTATGTCCCCTCTGATAGCAGATACCTCTCAAGCTTTCCAAACAGAGCCGAACACCGCAGGCGCAAAACATTATAATCCAGATGTTTTTCATAAATCATCATATGGGTTCAACAAAATTCCATTTTATTTGTTCATATGCACGGAACGTATAATTGAAGTCTCTAACAGGCAAGTATAATACGAAAGATTTATTGTCATATCTATGAAAACAGCTATAATCGGAACATACCCACCAAGGCAGTGCGGTATCGCTACATTTACACAAGACCTTTTTCGGTCTATTACGAAGTCTTCAACACATCGACATGGCATCATCGCTATCTCTGATGGTACAGAAAAGTTGTTTCCCGAAGAGGTAGATTTTGTGATCGAAAAGAATAACTTAAAATGTTATATAGCTGCCGCTCGATATATCAATGCCACCTACGACGCTTGTATCATCCAGCATGAGTATGGTATCTTCGGAGGGATTTCGGGCGACTATGTCCTTGCTTTAGCAAAGTCCCTGAACCTGCCCTTAATAAGCAACCTTCACACTGTATTGGAAAATCCAACTGACAGTGAAAAAGCCGTACTCCAACATCTTACACAAAGGAGCCACAAAGTCACGGTAATGACACAAAGGGCCATCACTATGGTACGGGATATATACGGTGTCCCCGAAGATAAGATCAAATTGATCCCGCACGGTGTACCCGACTTCTCCTATGACCAGCATAACGCCAAAAAGAGCATAGGCTATCCGGACAAAAAAATCATGCTGAGCTTTGGATTTCTGGGGCGAAACAAAGGCTTCGAAACAGCTATCGAAGCAGTAGCCTCTGTACACGATGACAATTTCGTCTATATAATCCTAGGATCGACACACCCCAACATACTACGTGAAGAAGGTGAAAGCTACCGTGCATCTTTGATCCAGAAGACCAAGGATCTTGGTATTTCGGATAAGGTTAAATTCATCAATTGCTTTGCGTCCGAGGCCCTGCTCAAGCAATATTTGAGTGCCTGTGACATCTACGTAACGCCTTATCCAAACGAACAGCAGATCAGTAGCGGAACACTGTCCTTTGCCATTGGTGCGGGAGCAGCAGTCATTTCAACCCCATATTGGTATGCCAGAGATCTACTGACGGAAAATAGAGGGTTGCTGTTTGATTTTAAAAATGCACACCAACTTGCGGATTTAATCAATCAATTGTTGGAAAATCCGACGCTGCTAGCCAAATACCGTAAAAATGCGGCAGCGTATGGTAAACAAATATGTTGGAAAAATATAGGAAAGCAGCATTTGGCACTTTTAGAATCGCTAAAACCGGAAGACAAGGAATTTTCTATAAATTTAAATACACTAACAGAAAGCCTAAAGGAGAATATTTCACCTATATTTTCAGTTAGTCACAAAAGGTTGTACTCTTAATTTTTTTTATTGTGGATATGATTTTAGGATCTCGTCATTTTAATCGGCACGAGGGATATGCTTCAGAAATATGGGATGAAAAATTACTCCACGATATAATCCCGGATTTGCCCGCATTCGACCTGATGCATATATATCGCCTCACGAACCAGGTCGGCATCCTGCAACATGCCAAGTATTCAACCCCAAATTATCACCATGGATATTGTTTGGATGACAATGCTCGGGCTCTATTACTAGTCGTGATGGCTCACGAAAAAAAACCTTCGGTCCATTTGGAACAACTTATCTCGACATATCTGGCTTACCTGTATTATATGCAACTGGGAAACGGAAAGTTTAGAAATTTCTTGTCATTTGACCATGTATTTTTAGACGAAGAGGGTACCGAAGACAGCTTCGGAAGGACGATATGGGGGCTCGGCTACTTACTGAAAACCAGTCAGCAGGCGCAATTTCACCCACTGGTACAGGAACTGTTCCGTCCCGCACTACGCCACATCAACACCTTGCGCTCTTTAAGAGCTGTCGCTTATAGTTTATTAGGACTGATGTATTATGCAACATCGTATCCAAAGGACGAAGAAGTGCAGGAGATCATCGAGCAGATGGCACACTATATGCTGGATGAATATCAAAAAGCCTCCTCTCCTAACTGGCCCTGGTATGAAAAAATAGTATCTTATGATAATGCTATACTTCCGCTTAGCATACTACGAGCCGCATGTACCCTTCAAGACAACACATTGCTTGATGTGGGTAGGCAAAGTGCTTATTTTCTAGATTCACTGTACTTCGAACGCGAGCATCTCTCGGTAATAGGCAATGAAAGCTGGTTTATACAGGGCAGCACACGAAGTAGATTTGGCCAGCAACCTATCGAACTCCCGTCGACTATTCTACTATACAAACAACTCTATGAAATCACAGGTGAGGAGAAGTATCTGGATAAGATGTTAACCTCCTTCCGTTGGTTCTTTGGCGCAAATGAACTCGGCCTTAGCTTATACGACCCACAATCGAAAGGGTGTTGCGATGGACTGGATAGCCACGGTATAAACCGGAACCAGGGAGCGGAAAGCACAATCAGCTTTTGGTTATCTTATCTGTACAGTTGCTACGGGTTTTGCTAGTCCGCACCACCTTCCATCAATGCTGCCAACAATTCATTCATATTGACCGTAGCATACGTAGAAGCATAGTCCGACATAGCGTACGGTATAATCAAATGTTCATTGTGTACCATCTGCCCACAGGAATATACTACATTAGGTACATACCCTTCACGCTCTTCTCTATTTGGAGATAGCAAAGGCTCCCTAAGTTTACCGATCACTTTGGTGGGATCATCTATATCCAGTAGGATCGCACCTATCGTATACTCACGCATCGCACCTACACCATGTGTCAGGACCAACCACCCCTTGTCGGTTTCGATTGGCGATCCACAGTTACCCAACTGTACAAACTCCCAGGGATACTCGGGTTCTTTTAATAATGTAATATCCTGTTGCCAATTATTGATATCCTCAGAAAAGGCTATATAGTTGTTTTCACCGTCAACCCGGCACAACATCGCATACTTTCCATTTATCTTTCGAGGAAAAAGAGCCGCACCCTTATTGGCAATCTTACCATTGATGGGCTGTATTTTGAAATGTACAAAATCTCTCGTTGACAATAATTTCGGCAGAATGGTAAAACCATCATAAGCTGTATACGTCGCATAATAGATCACCTTATCTTTTTCTGTTGTAAAACGCACAAAACGCGCATCTTCGATTCCATTTTTCTCCGTATCTACAATTGGGAATATAACCCTTTCGGAAATAGCCGTATCTAACGAATAGGTAATATCATAATGCGAAGAGGCCAACCACATGATCTGCGTCATCAAGGTCAAGCTATCTGGATTCAATACATTTTCTTGGATGATCTCATTGACATAACGGCGAAGTTCTTCATACGTAAAGGTATCTGTCAGTTTGGCCTGAATGATACCCATCATTTCCTTGTCCATTTCATGCAGTTGAGCCAATTTTTCGATAAAATCACTCTTCCGGTATCGATAGCTTTTGAACACCCTGGGTTTTTCCAAATGGTGACCTACCTCCTCAACATGCATATCCAGGTTGCTATCCAAGACTGCTGAACGGAAAACAATAGAGGACACATGCCCTTCACCGATAGCCCTAAAGCTCAACACTACTCTTTTTTCGTCATCTTTCAACTGCGTTTGATCAGGCGATTCGACGATAGAAGGATTAAAAAAAGCAGCTGCCTCGATAGAGTATTCCATGGTAAAATGTGCACCGATCAGTAGCTTGTCCTTATGTGAAATATCACCCTCCTTCGCATCGGTCATCTGCAGAATATGGGCGATTCGCTTGTGGTTTCGTTCCCAAATACCGATCACACTGCGATGACGCTTAGAAAAGTTGCGCAAAAGTTTATTAAGGGTATCTATTTTCTGCTGTTTGTCCATACCCAGGATACGATTTACAATCTTGATAGCACGTTGTTCGCTCACGCTAAAAAAACGTGCCAGCACCCTTTTGGAGTCGGGCATGAAATAGATATTTTTTCTTACTACATGCAAAGTCATAAAAAACTGTTTCCCTTATAACTGTGCAGATGCTTTTTTGTTTCCGATAAATCAAATTTTTGGATCAATCATATAAGTAAGTGTTCCAAAATAGTTTATAACAAATTTCTCACTAAAGATGAAACCACATAGAAATTTTATGCGCTTGCACTTTAAAAGCGGAAGTTTATATAGGAAAACAAGTTTTCAAACATAGCCTATCCGCCAGTAGGCGGACAAGTTATGACACTATCACAATGCCCTTGGGCGTCTATGCCATGTTTTAGACGATTTAAAGACTATGTTCCTATGTGGTTTTATAAAAAATATCGGAGACTAAAATAATATCAATTAATTACGAACAGATACTTAACTATACGTTGGGCAAGACATCCGGTAAAATAGGTCATAAACAATACATTAATTCATATTTTATGAATATAACATAAGAAATTTGTATTTCTTTACCTATATTTATAAGATTAAGGTATCGGCATGAAAAAGTCTTTATTCAAACTTCTGAACACGATCAATAAGATTGTACTACCCAAATACAGTCGAAAAGACCCTGCCACGCTCAGCAAGCTCCAACAGGGAATTGTCGCTTATCGTTACTATGTATTGATCCATTCGCTAGGATAGGGTACCCTAATCTTCATGGGGCAGCACCTTGATGCTCGCTTGTGGGAACACAACATTTTTTCCATCCAATTTTTCTTGGATGCGTTCAGCAATTTCATACTTTGTGGCCCAAAAATTCTCTCGAGCAGCCCAAGCTCTGACGGTCATGACGACACCGCCATCTTTAAGATCCCCTACATGAACTGTTGCCTTGGGGGTATCCAATATCCGTTTGTCATCAGACAGTATGGATAGAATAGTCTCCCTAGCTAGTTTCATATTGACATCATAGGATACCAAAAATGAGAATTGCATACGTCGGGAGGATATCTTGGTAAAATTTTTGATCACCGAATTGGCCAACGTGCCATTAGGGCTAAAGATACGGATACCATCGTCATTGATCATTGTGGTGTATAGGATGTCTATACGTTCTACCGCACCCGTCGAACCATTGGCACTCTCCACATAATCCCCGACTTCAAATGGCCGGAACAATAAGATCAATACACCTCCGGCAAAATTGGACAGACTTCCCTGCAAGGCCATTCCAACGGCTAAGCCAAAGGCAGACATAGCAGCTATAAAAGAGGTGGTCTGTATCCCCATCGTGTTGGCCGCCGTAAGGAGCAGCAGGGCATACAGCGCAAATCTGATCAGACTGGAGACAAACGAACGAACGGAAGGGTCTATATGCCTTCTGTCAAAGCGACGCTCTACCAGTTTCAATGCAAAACGGACAAGGTAACGACCGACAAAGATAATAAGAAGTCCCACGGCAATGCTCGGCACCTTCATCATGAACAAGTCGATCCATTTTTCAATACTCTGCTCAAGTTTTTCCATAAGTACTAACCTTAAGACACAAATGTATAATATTATTGCTGTAATCGTCTTTCCATTAACCCAATTTTTTAAATAACTTTATCCTATGATTTACTTGGACAATAATGCAACTACCCGATTGAGCGAAGAGGTACTGGAAACTATGCTCCCCTATCTAAGGGACGAGTACGGCAATGCCTCTAGTATACAGCACAAATTGGGCAGGAATGCCAAGCAAGCCATCGAAAAGGCCCGTTATCAAGTGGCACAGCTGTTGCAAGTACAAGACAACGAAATCATCTTCACAAGTGGATCTACGGAAGCCATCAATATGGTCATCAAAGGTATCTATGAGCGATACCGGATCAAAGGCAAACACATCATTACCTGCCAGACCGAACACAAAGCCGTATTGAATACCTGCGAATACCTGGAACGTCAAGGAGCAGACATCACCTACCTTCCCGTAGGTGACAATGGGCAAATAAACCCGAATGAGCTGTCTCTAGCTATCCGACCGGACACCATATTGGTCACATTGATGGCCGCAAACAACGAAACGGGCGTATTATTCCCGATCGAGCAAATCGCTCATATCTGTCAGGAAAAAGACGTCCTTTTCTTTTGCGATGCTACACAATATGTAGGCAAAGCCTCCCTGGACCTCTCCCTTTGCCCGATCGACATCCTCTGTCTGAGCGCCCACAAATTTCACGGTCCCAAAGGAATAGGCGCGCTCTATGTCCGCCGAAAAAGCAAACCCATACAGATCAGTCCACTATTGCACGGCGGAAAACAGGAGCATGGGCTGCGTGGCGGAACCTATCCTGTCGCCAATATAGTCGGATTGGGCAAAGCCGCAGCCTCTGCTTCAGGTGAAAATGAGAGAATACGATCGTTGAGAGATTTCTTTGAGCAGTCTATCCTTCGGGATATCGAAGAGGTACATATCCATGCAACCACCTCTCCACGCTTGTACAACACAAGCAATGTATTGTTCAGACATGTCCGCTCCGCAGAGCTGATGACCAAACTGTCCCATGTTGCTATATCTTCAGGTTCGGCCTGCGTGTCTGGTGACCGCGATCCTTCACACGTACTGAAAGCCATGGGCCTATCGGACGAAGATGCCTTTTGTAGCCTACGTTTTAGCTTTTCAAAATACAATACCCAAGAAGAAATAGAGCAGGTCATAAATGACGTAAAGGAAACGGTACTCAAGATCAGATCGCAATCTCCCATCTGGCAAATGTACAAAGCAGGGTTACTAGAGTAAAGCCTTTTTAGGTATTGCAGAATCGGGATGTCATATGTTTTTCATATGTAAATAATTTGTTCTTTAAAGGCCATATGGAATGTCCAGATTATTTTCATTCGTGTTTGTGTTTTGCAATCATGGACATTTCATAACAAGTATTCGGTACCAAAGGTTATGCGAAAACAAAATTTAGTACAGATCATGTTTCTCATCTCGTACAAAGTCAAAAGATTTATTACATACGGCTTACACTACTTTCAAAGTATTATTCCGAAATTTGTATAATAATTGTTAAGGTATAAAGTATGGTAACCATCACAGATAAAGCAAAGGAACGTATCCTACAGATCATGCAAAATGAGCAATATGACAATACTTACTTCGTAAGGGTTGCCGTAGAAAGCGGTGGTTGCTCCGGTCTGTCCTATAGGTTGCAGTTCGACAACGAAGAAAAGAAAGGAGATCAGTTCTCTGAGGACAAGGGTATCAAGATATGTCTTGACATCAAATCATACTTGTATCTGGCCGGTACAGAGCTGGACTATTCGGACGGACTGAACGGTAAAGGTTTTGAATTCCACAATCCCAATGCCTCCCGTACCTGTGCCTGTGGGGAGAGTTTTTCGGTATAAAAATACCTCGCCTGATAGCGGGTAGATTTATGAAATCTGCATGCTATCAGGCCATTCCATTTTATTTTTCAAATATCCCGTCAATAATTCGTTTTCATTGTCATTTTGACTACATTTGCAGAAATATTTTACAAATTTTACAGCAGCGCCAATCAATAAAGTATATAAGCTTAATTTGAGGAAATTACATGGGACGCAACTTATTGAAACGAGAACAAGCCATTACGTTTGTTAAGGACACTTTTTCGACTAAACTGAAACAAGCCCTCAACCTGATACCTGTATCCTCTCCACTCGTCGTATTGGACGGAACGGGAATAAACGATGATCTAAACGGAATAGAACGTCCTGTAGCTTTCCCTATCAAGTCATTGGACGAACAGCGAGCCGTGGTCGTACATTCATTGGCTAAATGGAAACGTGTACGGCTCAAAGAATTGGAACTCGAAGAAGGAGAAGGTATCGTGACCGATATGAGGGCATTGAGACCTGATGAAGATTACTCTCCCATTCACTCCATCTACGTTGATCAGTGGGATTGGGAAAAAGTCATCGCCCCTGCACAAAGATCATTAAGCTATCTGAAAGAAACAGTAAACCATATATATAATGTATTGGTCGAAACTGAGAAAGAAGTAGAACAGCAGTATCCGGATAGAAAAGCCGTATTGCCATCTCAGATTACTTTTATTTCTTCGGAAGAATTGTTGCAGAGATACCCTAACAGCACACCCAAGGAACGTGAAAATGCCATAGCCAAAGCGTATGGTGCTGTATTCCTGTACGGCATTGGAGGTGAGCTTTCCAATGGTTTTATCCATGATGGTCGTGCAGCAGACTACGACGATTGGAGCACAGAAAACGAAGCTGGATACAAGGGGCTTAATGGAGATATATTGGTCTGGAATCCGGTATTGAATGCTGCCTTTGAACTGTCCTCTATGGGGATACGCGTCGACAAGGAAGCTCTCCTAAGACAATTGGACATCCGCCATTGCCCTGAACGCACTCAGTTGGCTTTTCATCAGATGTTGCTAAGCAATGAACTCCCACAATCTATTGGGGGCGGCATCGGACAATCCCGCGTATGTATGTTTATGTTGAAATTGGCCCATATAGGTGAGGTACAGGTCAGCATTTGGGACGAAAGCAAAAAGACCAACCTACAAAAAGAGAATATTTATTTGTTGTAAGGGCAAAAGATTTTTTGCCCTTACAATAGATAACCTACGCTTCTCCTGTTGGCCCACCAAAATTCAATGGAAAGGGAATATCCTTGGAGGTCACGATAGACCCGTGCTGATTTTCAAACCGGCTGATATTGTCCTGCAAAGCACCTAATAAGCGCTTGGCATGTTCAGGTGTCAAGACAATCCTAGATTTAACCTTTGCTTTTGGAACGCCTGGCATAATACGGATAAAATCCAGGACAAACTCCGTATTGGAGTGGGTGATGATAGCCAAGTTGGAATAAATACCTTCGGCGATATCTTCACTCAACTCTATGCTCAATTCTTGATTTTCGGGGTTATTTTGATTATTGTTCATTGTTTTTTAGTTATCAGTGATAAGTGGTCAGAAATTTTAAACATCTTCAAATTCCTACATCCTCACATTTTCAAATTATCCTATTTACTAAACGTCCTAAAGTCCTGCCCATCCTGTATAGATAATATCATCTCATAAATCAATCGGATGACATTGTCTACATCCTCTTTGTGGATCATCTCCACAGTGGTATGCATATAGCGTAACGGTAGAGAGATCAATGCCGATGGTACACCTCCATTGGAATACGCAAAAGCATCCGTATCTGTCCCCGTAAAGCGCGAACAGGCCTGCCGTTGTATCGGAATATTGTTTTTCTCAGCAACCGCTATCAGTTGTCTATTGAGGTTAATCTGTACGGCAGGTGCATAAGAGACAACCGGGCCTTTGCCACAGGCTAGGTCACCTTGCGTTACTTTGTTGATCATCGGAGTTTGCGTATCGTGCGTTACATCGGTCACAATAGCCACATTAGGTTTGATGTGATTGGCAATCATTTCCGCACCACGCAGACCGATCTCTTCCTGCACCGAATTGACGATGTAAAGCCCAAAAGGTATTTTTTTCTTATTCTCCTTCAACAGTCGAGCCACCTCAGCGATCATAAACCCTCCTGCCCTGTTGTCCAATGCACGACCCACATAATAACGATCGTTCAATACCATAAACTCGTCCTCATACGTCACCACCGATCCGACGTGTATACCCAATTCCTCTACTTCTTCCTTTGAAGTGCAACCACAATCCAGAAATATGTTTTTTAAGGTAGGAACCTCTTCCTTTTCGCCCGATCGGGTGTGGATAGCAGGCCATCCGAACACAGCCTTGACAATTCCTTTGTCCGTATGGATATTCACACGCTTGGAAGGTGCAATCTGATGATCCGAACCTCCATTGCGTACGACATAGATCAAGCCATCTTTGGTAATGTAATTGACAAACCAAGAGATCTCGTCTGCATGTGCTTCGATCACGACCTTGTACGCTGCCTTGGGGTTGACGATTCCGACAGCTGTACCATACGTATCGATGTAGGTATCGTCTACATAAGGTTGCAGATAGTCCAGCCATAGACGCTGCCCTTGCCACTCAAAACCTGTAGGTGAAGGATTGTTGATATATTTTTCAAAAAAAGTTAATGATTTTGCGGTCACTACCGGTTTAATTATTTTTTCCTTACTGCTCTTTTTTGCCATATTCTTGTACTTTTTGACAAATTAAAAATAATTGTTCTATTCCAAAAATTATTCTGCTATCGTGAGAGATTTTTGGTCCACAGGCGGACATGGCATGGCGCACGAGCCGAGCGGAGCGAGCTCATCATAGATAATCCTTTCGTGTGCCCAAAAAGTCACAAGCGGACGCTTGCGCCAGCCTAAGATTTACATTTTTTAATTTTTACTTTTTAATTATAACCTTATATTTCCTCTATAAAACAAGCTTTCAAAGGCAGAGGAGAGATCGATAACTTCTTTTTATATACAACGTAATTATATTGCATATAAAAAGGAATTTATCTAAGTTTACACCTCAAAACAAATTCTATGGATTTTATACTTCAAGCAATTCATTGGGACGGTAAGGAAGAGCTTTTTTCCATCGGTTCCTTTGCTGTAAGATATTACTCACTCTGTTGGCTCATCGCCTTTGCCGTATCGTATTATTTGATGCTGAAAGTATTCATACGGGAAGGCAAGACACAAGAAGACCTTGACAAATTCAGCATCTATATGTTTCTGGGGACATTGATCGGTGCACGTTTGGGACATTGTCTTTTTTATGAGTTTGATTATTACATCAAACATCCCTTAGAAATGATCTTGCCTTTTCGACAGGTCAACGGTGAATGGAAATTAACCGGATTTATGGGATTGGCCTCTCATGGCGCAGCAATAGGTCTGCTAGTCGGCCTCTATTTGTATTCCAAAAAGACGAAAACAAACTTTTTATGGATCACGGACAGGCTGATCCTGGTCGTTCCCCTTGCCGGAGCCTTTGTGCGCCTAGGGAACTTTTTCAATTCGGAAATTATCGGAAAAGTAGCGGATCCCAATCTACCTTGGGCAGTCGTCTTTACAAAAGAAGATCAGCTTCCTCGTCACCCAGGCCAGCTTTACGAAGCTGTGGGATATGTGATCTTGTTTGTTATCCTGTGGATACTGTACCGCAAAAATCAAAACCCAAAACCGGGCCTGTTGTTCGGCATCTTCCTAATAGGTTTGTTCGGTATCCGTTTTATCGTTGAGTTTTTCAAAGAAAACCAAGAAGCTTTCGAAGACAACATGCTCATCAATATGGGGCAGCTGCTAAGTGTACCCTTTATTTTAGCCGGTATCTATTTGGTGTTTCGAAAACCGAAAAATACAGCAACCGCTCCAGTCAAAAAATAAGGTAGAGACGTTGCATGCAACGTCTCTACTTTTTTATATATCTTCCATGAAAGCCAACAAAAACATTACATTGCTGATTCTAGGGTTACTTTCCGCTATAGGACCTTTTTCTATAGATATGTACCTCCCCGCATTCGATACCATCGCGACAGATTTCAATACTTCGGTCGACAAGGTACAATTGTCGCTCACGAGTTATTTTGTAGGTATTGCTATTGGCCAGATGATCTACGGGCCTCTATTGGACAAATTCGGGCGCAAGAAGCCTTTGATGATCGGCCTGATCATTTATGCATTGGCCTCTATCCTATGCGTATTTGCCCATCATGTGGATCACTTGATTTACCTTCGCTTTCTGCAAGCCTTGGGTAGTTGCGCAGGTATGGTAGCGGCGCGGGCAATGGTGCAGGATTATTACGAGAGCCGTGAAGCAGCCAGGGTATTCAGTCTGCTGATGCTTGTCATTGCCATTTCGCCTATTCTTGCCCCTAGTGCGGGAGCTTTCCTATTAAGACATGCCGATTGGCACTACATTTTTATCATATTATTTGCCATATCCGTCGTGATATTACTGTGTACCAAGTTTTTTCTACCTGAATCCTATGCCGGAGACCGATCCTTATCCCTCGCTCCCAAACAAGTTGTAAACAAGTTCAGGGAAGTATTGACCAACAAAATATTTATATCCTACTGCCTGGTTGGTTCGATCGCTTCCGCAGGATTATATGCTTATCTGGCCGGTTCTTCCTTCGTCATGCAGCAGTATTATGGATTGAGCCAAAGTGAATATGGTCTGGCATTTGCTTTTGTCGCGTCGGCCATGATTGTCGCTACCCAAATCAACCGTTGGCTGCTCAAAAGATGGAACAGTGTACAAATCAGCCGAATCGCTAATATAGGGCAATCTTTTATCGGTCTCCTCATGATCGTATCTCTGGTCACGAATACCTTATCTTTTACAGTATTGTTGACTTTAATATTCTTTTATCTGATGGCGCATGGATTTATCTTTCCCAATACATCAGCCTTAGCTTTATCACCATTTAAAGCTCTGGCCGGAAGTGCCTCTGCCTTGCTAGGCTGTATACAGATGGGAATGGGAGCTTTGACATCGGCATTGGTCAGCTATCTGCACAACAATACAGCCATGCCTATGGCTGCTGTCATGGCAGGCTGTGCTGTGGTCGCATTGGTATTGCACATCTTTGTAGCTTTCACAGTGAAGGTATCGAACTAGCTTTTATTTATTGCTAAGCCAACAAACCCTCTATCCCTAATCGATAACCATCCAAACCAAACCCAAGGATCACACCCTTACAGTTTTTGGACAGGTACGAATGATGCCTAAAATTCTCCCGCTGATGTACATTGGAAATATGCACTTCCACTACAGGTGTTTTGATCGCGGCTATGGCATCTGCAATAGCGATAGACGTATGTGTGTAAGCACCTGCATTCAAAACGATCCCATCGTAGTCAAAGCCCACTTCATGCAACTTGTCTATGATAGCTCCCTCACTATTGCTTTGGAAATAGTATAATTCTACAATGGCATATCTCGCTTTGAGATCTTCAAAATATTGTTCGAAAGATTGATCTCCGTAGATACTCTTCTCTCTCACACCCAAGAGATTGAGATTCGGCCCGTTTAATATTAATATTTTTTTCATCCTAAAAAAACGCAAGATAACCTTTTCTCCGCTAATCTTAAAAATCCCCGTAAAAATTTCTAAAAGTAGACCGCAACCCGAAAGTAATCAGTCCTGATTTTTGGGCAGGTTGTTCCTCTATACGCTGATAACGTTGGGTATAGCCGAGTTCAAGCCGCAGATTATACTGGGGGTTAAGCACATAAGCCGCCCGGGCATCCGCATAGTACATCGTATTTCTGATGCCCTGCCCTATTTTGTTACCGTACGTTTCGGGGGCTGTGCGATAGGACTTAAAAATATTTCCTCCCATATTCATATCCACTCCTACTGGATCAGTTCCGAATCTGCTCAATGTCCCTTGTATAGAAAAGTCGAACCGATTCCAGGAGTAGTTAGCGATACCCAGCATTTCTCTGAAATTAGCTCCTAGGGGATGCGCCAATGGTTCGCCATAGTTGCTGTAGTTTGAAATAGAGGTAAAATGTTGGTAGGTATAAGGCCGCACCAAGTTGTACTCGCCCAAGAAGTTTAGGTTCTTGACCCCAAAGGCGTCATAACCTTTCAGCCCCAGCTGTGCCCCCCATTTGTTGTGCACATACCCTCTGTTGGCAAAAAATTCCTTTGCTGTAAATTCACCCAGCAAAAACTGTCCATAAGCCGTTACATTGCGCAGGGCCTTATATTTTGCATTCAAACCTAAAAACATCTTGTCGGGAGAAGACGAATTGTTAGACTCCACCGGACGCAAAAATATAGCCGGATTACTGTAATTGAAATCAAAGTTCCGGTAGCCCGCTTGGTTCTTATTTGCCCATATTACGGCTTGAAAAAAGCCTATGGACAATCTGTTCGTCGCATTGTAGTCCAGGTATTGAAAAGCTCCCCATTTGATCCCGTCGCCGTATCGCCCGCTCTCCAGATTCTCGTCCACCCTAGGATTCTTCTGATCCAGCATATATGCCCATATCGAAGTGTACTGCACATTACCGATATTGCCCGTGATTTTCAGATGCGTATAATTGGATGATAGATCCGACAACAGAACCGAGCGATAACCATCCCCGATATGGTTTTTGTCATAGGCCAAGGTGGCTTGAAAATAATCACTAAAACTATACGTTAGACTTGCCGTAGCATACATCCAGTCTTTTTTTCCTCCTGCCAGATTCTCTACCGTACCTTGCCCCGGCACGACCTTATTCTCTGTGATGTATGCATCAAGATAACGCGGAAAAACAGCCTGATTTTCAAAAAAATTGGTGTAAAATGTAAATTTATCCTTGATGGTCAGACCTGCCTGTACACCTCTGGTATTGAGCCATGTACTCTTTCTTTCCGAATCGATCAGATCAGCACCAATAACAAAGTCGGGCAAAAAATCCAGATAAAACGTATGATCCTCTTTTTCCACCTCTACCAAATGCTCATTGAAGATCTTGCGCATAAACCAATTTCGGGAGTCTACCGCATTTGTCGTATGCAAGGAATCAAAGCGCGACAAAAGTTCTCCTTTGAATAAAAATGGTTTTGAAGAAGTATGAAAGCGGGTATCCGGGCTATATAGCAGATCGTTGTATTTCTGGTAATGCTGATAAGAATACGTCTGATTCTTTATCTGTCCAAACAGGGGAATGCCCACAGATAGTGTAATAATAAGGCTAAAAGTTGCTTTGTGAAGCATAAGCTATAAGGAAATATGTTGCAATGTAATTATTTTCACAAACTTCTACACTTTTTGTGCCAAAGATAAAAACATCCATAAAAAAGACCTGGCAGGCATTAATGCCTGTCAGGTCTGTGAATAGCAATTTTGAAATTATTTCGCTTCCTCCGGAAGAAGAATAAATTTAAACAATCGATCCGATTTCAGATATTTGTTGGCCACTTCCTTGACCGAATCTACGGTCAATTTTCCCAGCTCATCCACGTAACGCAGGATATAGGTCGGATCTTCGTCGTTTTGATACGCCCCAGCTATCTGTCCCATCCAAAAACCATTCTCTCTTATCTGTACTTCCAGTTGACGTTTCTGCTCAATGATAAATTTGTCCAGATCCAACTGTTCAGGTCCGTTTTTCTTTATCTTTTCGACCTCTTCCAATGCAGATTGTATCAAGGACTGGTATTTTTCGGGACTTGTACCAAAGCCGATCATAAAGCTATACCGTCCTTTGGGAAATTTGCTCGAACTTCCTCTGGCCCCTACACCATACACACCACTTTCCTCTTCACGCAATCTTTCCAAAAGCTTAAGACTCAATACACTTTCCAAGGCATCAAATTTTAGATTTTCCGCTTCCGAATAATCGTAATCTCCATAATATCGGAGTTGTACAGTAACCTTAGCTTCTTTGCCTTTGTGCACGACTTTCTCAAATCCCTTTGCAGGCTCGACAATACCCAGATCCTTTGCCTGATCTTTTCGGTTCAATGTCGGCAAGGCTGCCAGGTACTCTTCCAGATAAGGTTTGATTTCTTCCTCGGTAAACGATCCGACAATGGTAAATGTAAAATCAGAAGCATCCGCAAACCGCTCCTTGTAAATCTCCAATGCACGGTCCCTGTCAATGCTTTTGACCGCATCCACCGTCGCCGGCACACGTCTGATGTTATCCTTATATAGACTACGTGCGACCTGATCACCAAAAACAAACTGTGGATCATTGTCCCGGTTTTCCATAGAGGACACGACACGAGAGATTGTATTCTTGAAGATATCTTCGTCCAATCTCGGCTCCGTAAAATACCCATAAATCATTTCAAAGGCTGTTTTCAACCCATCTTTGTCACTACTTCCGGACAGTCCCTCCGAACGTTCGGAAATATAGGGTGATATATTGACTTGTTTACCCGTCAAATATTTACGTATCTCGACGGCATTAAGCTGTCCTAATCCGCTACTATTGACCAATGAAGCTGCGTTCGAAGCCGACATATAATCCGCATCTGGATACAAGGATGTTCCTCCGGGACTACTTGCACTGATCAAGACCTGATCATTCTTGAATGTCGTAGGCTTGAGCAATACCTTTACTCCGTTGCTCAACATGAGTTCTTTGGTATCGATACCATTTATTTCCTTACTTGATTTTATACTGCCTTTTTGGGGTTGACCAGCCAATAGCGGTAATTCGGAAACTTTGTCTTCGTAAGCCGAAAGCTGTTCGTTATCTACTTCTTGCAGCCATGCGTTTACCTTAGCCTCTGTCGGTAAGGTATCCTTATCTTTTTCCGGCCCCAATATGATGATATCCCGGTTGTTGTCCACATAATATCTGCGAATGATTGCATTGACTTCGCTTAGGGTCAATGTGGGCAAAAGCTGCTTTACCAACCTATAACGATCCTCATTGCCCAATACAGGTGCCTCCTCGAGGAAATTGTTCAAGTAAGTTTGTACATAGCTATCCGACTTTCGCTTGTCACGTTCTATATAAGAAGTTTCGTTTCTTTTTTGTAACGTAGCAATAGCACGATCAAACTCCGTCTGGGTCACACCAAATTTTTGGATTCGATCCAACTCTCGGAAAAGAGCTTTAAAACCTTCTTCAACCTGTCCCGGCTTAGCGGCAAAGTAAGCTGTCAGATTATCCAACCCACCAAACAGCGAGCTAAAACCGACGGAAGATTGCAGAAAAGGAGCTTCTGGTGTTTGGGCGAGCTCACTGAGTCGCCCATTGATGATTTGTGTAAACACGCTCTTTAGCTGGCTATGTCTATAGTCCTTTACAGTTTTGATATTCTCTTCGGGATACTTGATGATAATCTGCCCTACGGTCGATGGCATTTCGGGATCTGTCACGACCAAATATTGGTTCTTGTTGGTCAGATTCACCTTAAACTCTTCTCTTTTGACCGGATTAGCAGGTACATTCATGTCGGAAAACAAACGCACTACTTCTTTTTCCATTTCTTGCGGATCAATATCCCCTACGATAATGAGAGATTGCAGATCTGGTCTATACCATTTTTCGTGAAATTTGCGGATCACATCCGGATGGAAATTCGTAATATTCTCCTCTGTTCCGATCGGCAGTCTCTTAGCGTACAAGGACTGATTGAGAAGCACAGGCAAAAATTTGTCCTGCATACGTTGCCTTGCTCCTCTTCCCCCACGCATTTCCTCCAGGATCACGCCTCTTTCTTTGTCGATCTCTTCAGTGGTCAAGAGTGCATCCTGCGCCCAATCCCGCATGACCTGTAATCCATTTCTCAACAATTCAGGGTCGTCGGATGGAATGGGCAATTGATACACGGTCTGGTCAAACCCCGTATAAGCATTGAGGTCGGATCCAAATCGCACACCGGCCTTTTGTAGATAGTTGATCAGTTCATTCTTGGGAAAATGTTTCAATCCGTTGAAGTTCATGTGCTCCATAAAATGGGCCAGACCGACTTCTTCTTCTGTCTCCAGGATCGAACCCACTTTCATGCCCAAATACATGGTCACCCTTTTCTCCGGCTCATTGTTTTTACGAATATAATACCTAAACCCGTTTTTCAGTTCTCCTACGACAACATCTTGGTCAAAAGGTAACGGTACATCCCATTTTAATGTATCTTGCATTAAAATTTCTCGGACTTGCGGCAATATAGTAGCTTTGTTTAGATTTTTTGCATCGGATGGTGCAAAGGTCGCCGGCAATAGAAAGGCGGCCATCAAAGGTTTCAATACATTCATATCAAACTGATAATAGTTATTTGGACAAAGTAATATATTAATATTCGATTTTTCTGTATAATGATAAAAAAATTACAATTCATACACTAAAAACCGCATGTGGCCTAATTTTATTCTATATTTCAAGCGATATTTAGAATTGGAGAGAAACCTATCCCCCAACTCTGTCCAAGCTTATCTCAACGATGTACGCAAGTTGCAAACCTATAGTGAAGAACGTAATCTGACCATCGAAGAACTGACTTCGGAACATATCCGGGACTTTTTGATGTGGATGAATGGCTTTGGCATCTCCCCTTTTACGCAGGCCAGATTGCTGTCCGGCATTAAGGTATTTTTCAGTTTCATGCAACTGGAACATGGTCTCTCTCACAACCCAGCCGAACTCATCGAGGCTCCGCGGCTCCCCCGCAACCTTCCTGATGTGCTCAGTGTCCATGAGATCGACAGCCTGATACAGTCCATAGATCTGTCCTCTCCGGAAGGGATGCGCAACAAAGCTATGCTGGAGGTATTGTACGGGTGCGGCCTGCGGGTATCCGAACTGACCAACTTAAAACTTTCCAATCTTTTTCTTGAAATAGATTTCATCAAGGTCGAAGGCAAAGGAAGCAAAGAACGGCTGATCCCCATAGGTGGCGAAGCCGCCAAATACCTCAAAATATACATACATGAAGTCCGCATACATCAGACAATCAAGCCTGGCCAGGAGGATTTTGTGTTTCTCAATAGACGGGGTTCCTCCCTCTCCCGCGTGATGGTCTTCATCATCATCAAGGATCTGGCCAAAAAAATCAACCTCAACAAAAGCGTAAGTCCCCATACTTTTAGACATAGCTTCGCCTCCCATCTGGTCGAAGGCGGAGCAGATCTGCGCGCCGTACAGGAAATGCTCGGCCACGAAAGCATTACGACTACCGAAATATACACACACATTGACAATGACTACCTTCAATCAGTGATTACGCAGTATCATCCGAGGTCGTAGAATAAGGAGATTGTCTCCCAAACCGTCGCCTCAAAATGCAACAAAGTTCAGTTTTATTTGCTACTCTGTTGCATTTATAATAACTTTGCAGGAATGAAAGCTGTACAGTGTCATTTGGTTCGACTGCTCGCTATCCTGTATCTATGGACGAGTGGTGCTGTGCTATGGCATACGCACGATCATGCAGCAGATGACAGCTGTACCATACATATCCACGATTCGCACCACGATGAGGAACATTGTTCGATTTGTTTCTTCCTACAAAACGGCATAGCTGACATACCATTTGCGCAGACTCATATCAACGTATTCGAAAAACCTTTTTTCATCCCTTGGAATGAAAAAATAGATTTACAATACGATTACCTATATATACATTTCCCTTCCAACAAAGATCCTCCCCACATGGTTTGATATCAGATCCAACACATGTCACATATATTGATATTTTATGAAGAAACCCGGAGCGATCCTACTCTTTCTTCTGTTGTCAATCTGGTCATGGGGACAAAGTCGCTCTTGCAATATTGCGTTTTCCTGTCATATTGTCGATGAGGAAAAGGGTATTCGATTGGAAAATGCCCGTATTGAGATCGGTTCTTCGACCTGGTTTTCGAACCATCGGGGCATCGTGACGATCTCCAATCTTTGCAGGGGCACGTATCGCATCCTCGTGACACACAGCGGATACAGCACAATGGAAACGGAAGTCAACCTAATTCAAGATACCACAATCACCCTCAAGGTGCTACCTGTCCTACGTCATATCGACAGCGTGGAGGTGGTGGGCAACAGCCAGTTGCGACATAGCAGCAGTACACATCTGTTGACTGCACAGCAACGCCTCGAAAGTCAAGGCAAAAACCTGGCAGAAGTACTGACGGACATTGCCGGTGTCAGCATACTAAAGACAGGTAGCAACATCGCCAAACCTGTACTGAATGGGCTTTACGGCACCCGTGTGCTATTAGTCAATCATCAGATAAGGCATGAAAGTCAACAATGGGGATTGGACCACGCGCCCGAAATAGATCCTTTCTCGGGAGACGAAATCACAGTCATCAAAAATGCAGATGCCGTACGCTATGGCCCCGATGCACTGGCTGGGGTAGTATCGATCAACCCATCTTCTATCAACTCCGAAAAATTGTTGAGCGGAAACATCAATATGGTGGGGCAATCCAATGGCAAATCGCTGTTGGTCAACACACGGTTGGAAGGCGGGATAGGTAAATTTGCTTATCGCTTGGGTGCGACAAAAAAACAGGGTGGCAATACAAAATCAGCTTTGTACTATCTAGGGAATACAGGTGTAGAAGAACTGAACTTCAACACCTTGTTACAATACCAAAGCGGCAAAAACCAATGGGAAATGTATCTCAGCCATTTTGGTACAGAGCTCGGCGTATTTGCAGGTTCACATATCGGTTCGAAGGAAGATATCCTGGCCCGTATCGCACATGGGAGGCCATTCGAAGAATATGATTTTTCATATCGTATCGAATCACCCAGACAGAAAACTACCCATGACCTGGCCAAAATCAGTTGGAAACAAACATGGAAGCCGGGAGTTGACATAGAAGCAACATATAGCCTGCAACAAAACCATCGTAAGGAGTATGACTTGCGGCGTGTACAAAGTGACGATGTACCTATGGCAGATATGGTATTGACCACGCAAGCACTAGAAGTTCTGTGGAATACGCAACAAACTACAGTCGGGTTAGCAGGTTCTCTACAGGTCAATAACAACACCCCAGGAACCGGCACAACACCTATTATCCCTAATTTTGATAATCATACGATTGCGCTTTTTGGTTTGCAGAAATATTTCTTTGCAACAAAAGTCCTGGAAGTGGGGTTAAGGTACGACTACAAATATTTTGATGTGGCAGGGTATCGTTATGACTATGCACATCCGAATGCTGATGGATCCGTGCAACAATATCTATTGGAAGGTCAAAAACATTTTCACAATCTCTCCGGAATCGCTGGTCTGACAGTTCCATTCAGTACAAATTGGTATTGGAAGAGCAATTTCGGACTAGCCTGGCGTGCCCCCTCAGCAAACGAGCTGTACAGCGATGGTCTGCATCACGGCACAGCCACTTACGAAGTCGGTGATCCTAATCTCAAAAGCGAAAAGGGATTGAAATGGATCAATACACTCAACTTTGGCAACACATGGCTCAAAGCAAATGCGGATATCTATGTACAACCGATCCGGGACTACATCTATGCACAACCCAACCCGGACTCTGTAAGACAAACCATCAGAGGCACATTCCCGCTCTTCCAATACAAACAGGCAGACGCATTCCTATCCGGCGCAGATCTACAGGTGAGTATGTCGTGGAACAAAAATTGGGGGTACCAAGTCAATTATTCTACCGTACGAGGCGTTCATAGTACCGATCGCACCTATCTGCCTTATATGCCTTCAGATCGTGTTCAACAGTCCTTACAATACCGTTTCAACGGGAAAGCTTATGTAAAAGTCAACCATCTGTTTGTTGCTAAGCAGGATCGATACGAAGAGGGATCGGACTATGTCTCTCCACCCCCATCCTATCACCTGCTCGGCGTACTAGGTTCTTATGGTTTCACGCTACAACGACATGGGTTGATATGTCAGCTTGGTGTGGAGAACCTCCTAAATACACCTTACAAGGACTACATGGATCGGTTCAGATATTATGCACATGCACCCGGAAGAAACATTTCATTCAAAATCAACTACAGTTTTTAAAAAAATATACAATTTATTCTCATGAAAAATACATTTTATTTTACCATAGCCTTATTATTCGTCTTCAACATCACTTCATGTACAAAAGATGATCCGACCCCAGAACTGGACCAAGAGGAAGTAGGCGGCGCAAAGATCACCTTTACCGAAGTGGAGCGTGAAGCGCACGATGATCATTACCATTACAAAGATATAGACGATCCCGAAACGGAAACCATCGAATTTTCGGGCACACAAATGCTTCCCCCTGTAGGAGCCCATGTTCACCTCGATAAGGGGAAAACATATCGTTTTCAGCTTGTCGCAACCGACTTTGCCGCTCGTGAGACACAACAAACTTTTGTAGAAAAAGCAGATAATCACTTTGTTTTTATACTAGGTATTCCCGAAGGCGCGGCAGAAATCGTGTATAAGGATAAAAAAGAAGACGGCACCAATGTATCTGTAGGCGTAACGGGATATCTCACCGTCACAAAGGAGACGGAATCGTTTACCTTAAGGTATATCATGCGCCATCTCAACAATGGTGTCAAGGCTAACATCGACCCTGCAACAGATTGGTCCAATACCGACTTCACCAAGTTTACAGGATCTAATGATCTGGACTTGAAGTTCGAAGCACATTTTGTCGATGGAGATCACGGGCATTAAGAAAAAAAGTAGTTTGAGTTTCGCGTAAAAGTTATATTTTTGCGGAACTGTTCCCGTAGTTCAATGGATAGAATTTCAGATTCCGGTTCTGACGATGTGGGTTCGACCCCCGCCGGGAACACAAGGAAAGCCGCTATTAACATAATAGCGGCTTTTCTACTTTAGGAATAACACCAATTACCGCAAGCCAATCTCCTCCGGTCAAAAACTTGCCGCAAATCAGAAAATAACCAAATAAATCCTTAAATTCGCCCTTGTATGGAAACAGTTGTTAGTGGTATCAGAAGTACCGGAAAATTACATTTAGGAAATTATTATGGAGCGTTAAGCAATTTTGTAAAGATGCAAAATGAATACAACTGCTTCTTTTTTATAGCAGACCTGCATTCGTTGACCACACACCCCACACCACAAGATCTACAATCCACAGTACGTAATGTCGTGGTCGAATACCTCGCGGCAGGCATAGACCCCGAAAAGTCAACGATCTATATCCAATCGGATGTTCCCGAAGTCGCTGAACTATACCTGTACATGAACATGAACGCTTATCTCGGTGAATTGGAGAGGTCTACGTCGTTCAAAGACAAAATACGAGCCAATCCCAATAATGTCAATGCAGGATTGCTGACCTACCCCGTGCTGATGGCCTGTGATATCTTGATCCATCACGGTACCAAAGTCCCCGTAGGCAAAGACCAGGAGCAGCACCTCGAAATGACCCGTACCTTCGGCAATCGCTTCAACCATTTGTACCAGGTAGATTATTTCAAAGAAGCCTTTGCCTTCACCTATTCGGACAAGCTAGTCAAAGTGCCGGGACTCTCCGGACAAGGAAAGATGGGAAAATCGAATGGAGAGGCCGACTGTATTTACCTCTCGGACACACCGGAAGTGATCCGCAAGAAGATCATGCGTGCCGTATCCGATTCTGGACCTACAGAACGCAATCAGACTAAGCCCGAAGCGATCCAAAACCTGTTTGATCTCATGAAAGTCGTTTCTACGGCAGATACATTAGCACATTTTGAAGATCTGTACAACAGGTGTGAGATACGGTATGGTGATTTTAAAAAACAATTGGCCGAAGATATGGTACTCGCTACAGATCCGGTACGTTCACGTATCGAAGATATCTCGAAAGATGATGCCTATATCCAAAAAGTAGTCCGCATGGGGGCAGAAAAAGCACAGGCCAGTGCACAAAAAACCATTCGTGAAGTAAGAGAGATCATCGGACTGAAAAAATTGTATTAAGCAATGGACAATTGACAATGGAGAGTGGACAGAGGACAATGAACTGAACACTGACGACTGATAACTGATAACTTTTAAATTTAGGAAATGCATATAGCTATAGTAGGAAATATCGGAGCCGGCAAAACGACCTTGACACAACTATTGGCACAACATCTAGGTTACGAACCTCAATTTGAAGCTGTAGAAAACAATCCGTATCTGGAGGATTTCTACAGTGATATGAAACGATGGGCTTTCAATCTGCAAATCTTCTTTTTGAACAGTCGTTTCAAGCATATCATAGAACTGCAAAACAAAGAGATCAACATGATTCAGGACAGGACGATATACGAGGACGCCTACATCTTTGCGGAAAACCTGTACGACATGGGATTGATGAGTGCACGGGATTTTGAAAATTACAGCGGTATCTTTCAAAGCATTATCCACTATATCAAACCACCGGATCTCTTGATATACCTCCGTGCTTCTGTCCCTACATTGGTCCATAATATACAAGTACGGGGCAGGGATTATGAGGCCGCCATTCGTTTGGACTACCTGTCCAAACTGAACGAAAAATACGAAAAGTGGATCAGCAATTACAAAGATGGTAAATTGTTGGTATTGGACAAGGACAACCTAGATTTTGCCAATAATCCCGAAGATCTGGGAACTATTATCCAGAAAATAGAGTCGGAAATGTTTGGATTGTTTTAAATTGTTAAAAAACGTTAAAAATTCCTTACAAATATACTATCTCCGGATAGGCGGCGTTTTAAAGGTAATAATTTCATAATTATAGGTTAATAATTGGTTTGGTTAAAAAGTCCTGAGACTCCCCGTTTCAGGACTTTTTTCGTACCTTATCTCCTAATCTTACGATTTCCCCTGTTTTTACTGCTGTATCACAAGCCAAAGCAATCTCCAAGCTATTCAACGCATCCTGCATTGATTTTGCCAAATCCAAATCTTGACGGATTGCTTGCAGAAAAAACTCCTGCTCTCTCTTACAAAGCTCGTTGTGGTCCGGTTCATCCTGCAGATCGATCCACTCGTCGGATTGGATAAACTGATTGTCCCCATCGATGTCCGCATGGTGTATACGTATGGCTTCCGTCTTCGTATGTGCTTCCACATCATCCGAATTTCCGATCCTTGAAGCTTCTTTTGCCACAATAGAAACCGCTCCCTTCGGTCCAAATACATCTTTTATGAAAAAGGCTGTCTCACTCACCATAGGTCCCCATCCGGCTTCGTACCATCCTACACTCCCATCGGCAAAGCGTATCTGCAATTGCCCATAATTATAATTGTTCGAAGGAATAGCATCTGTCAATCGGGCCCCAATGGCCGATACACTAACGGGCTTGGCATCCGTCATCTGACACATGACATCGATATAATGCACACCACAGTCCACTATAGGACTACAACTCTCCATCAAACTACGATGTACCTCCCACATCCTTCCCCGGCTCTGTTGGTTTAAGTTCATTCTGAATACCAGAGGTGTACCCATTTTTCTACCCTCTTCGATAAATCGGATCCAAGATGGATGATGGCGAAGGATATAACCTACCACAAGTTTCTTGTTTGCCCGCATGGCCGCATCCACGACACGCTGCGCTCCCGATACCGTATCGGCCAAAGGTTTTTCGATAAAAACATGTGCCCCATGTTCAAATGCCGCAATGGCGTAGTCCTCGTGTGTATCCGGATAGGTCGAAATACAAACCGCATCCGGTCGGGTCTGTAGCAGTGCTTCATGATAATCACCAAACAAGGGATAAGCCGCTCCCAACTTCTGTTGGAGAGCCTCCTTGCTCGATCCGCGGGAAACCAATCCCACGATTTCGAAATCTTCCAGATGGTGATAGGCATAAGCATGGGATGCCCCCATATTGCCACAACCCACAACCAGAATCTTGATTTTAGACATATTTGTTTTAAAAGTTATGTGAGTTATGGAAGTGAAGAAGGTTATGAAAGTGATATTTGTTCATAGCTTCATCACCATCATAACCTACATAACTATTATCACTCTATTTTATACAAAACTCTTCAATCCCGGTCTCACAATCGGCAAAGTATCCGGCTCCATTTCCCAATGGTAGCTATCCGAATCTGGCCCCAACTCTTCTTCGGACGCCATGACCTGTTCCAGCGTAAGCCGCTGTCCCGAATAGGCCGACAATTTTGCCCATATTGCCAGTAAAGTAGAATTGACCATAAAATCACCATCATTGATAACCTGCCCTTGCCGGATAGCGGCAAACAATTCATCGTGCTGGGTTTGGTACATGTTATTGATGGGATCGCTATAGGTATAAGGTTTTGCCCCTTCAATAGTATAATTTCGCATGATATTGACCTCCGAGTAACCGGATGTCCCTATGACCTCTACCGAGTTCCGCGGTTCGGTTCCACTCTGTTGACGGCAAAAATGGACACCTTTCAGACCATTACCATAATCAAACTCAACAGCAAAATGATCATAAGCATTGCCCAGACGATCCCAAGGCCTACTTTGCCGACCACCGGTGGCACTGACAGAAACGGGTAGCTTATTGCCCAATATCCAATTCATATAGTCTATAGAGTGTATGGACTGTTCGACGATCATGTCCGAAGCATACCGCTGATAATAATACCAGTTTCGCAGCTGATACTCCAACTCTGACCAGTTGGCCTGTCTTTCCTTATGGGTAGGTTCACCACCATAGCGAAAAGTGGTAATAGATTTAACCTCGCCTATGTCCCCCTGATGGATACGAGAAACAATCTCTCGGTTCGGCTTGGAATAACGAAAGCAAAAACCCGACACCACGTTAATGGACTTTGTCTTGGACAAGGCGATACTCTCCATAATTTTCTTTAATCCGGGAATATCCACTGCGACAGGTTTTTCACAAAAAACATGTTTGCCAGCACGTACAGCATAGTCCAGATGTTCGGGTCTAAAATTTGGCGGGGCACACAGCAAGACCACATCTACACCCGAATCGATCACTTTCCTGTACGAGTCAAAACCTACAAACTGTCGATTTTCCGGGACATCTACCCTATTAGCATCTTTTCTGCTCAACAAACTTAGGCCTTGCTGTAACTTATCTTCAAAAATGTCTCCTAAAGCTGTGATCTTGACATGAGGATCCGCTGTCAATGCCTGCACCGCTGCTCCATTGCCCCGGCCACCGCAACCGACCAGACCTACACGTATAGTCTTGTCCTCGAAAATACCGCGTTCAAACGACAGTAAAGGGAGACTGCCCAACAACACACTACTTGATTTTATAAAATCCCGTCTAGAATGATTCATAAGTATAAAAATGCAATATTCTTGCGTATTTTTCAATACGGGAAGTATAATTAACTATATTTTTACACAGAGTGTGTCCGAAAAGTCAGATAAAGCCGCCAAATTTTTCCCGAATGCGTTCGGGCCAGATTGTCGGAAGGACCAAAAGGATAATACCATACTTTCTTTCCGAGACACCCGATGTCCTTTCATTTTTAAGGTACAAATTTTGCTGTATCAGGGTATGATCAGATTTCGTACCGAAGGTATCTACTGCGAAGCAGGCAACTTCTACATCGACCCGTGGAAACCGGTGGATATGGCACTAATTACCCATGGGCATGCAGATCATGCCCGTTGGGGAATGAAGAGATACCTATGCCATGAATACACCGTCCCTATTCTCCAAAGCCGTATTTCGCCAGACATCAAGGTACAGGGGCTCACCTACAATAATCCCATTACGATCAACGGTGTCAAAGTATCCTTTCATCCGGCAGGACATATCATTGGGTCGGCGCAGATACGCTTGGAGTACAAAGGAAAGGTCGTGGTCATCTCGGGAGATTACAAAGTACAGGACGACGGCCTGTCCACCTCATTTGAGCCTATCCGTTGCCACGAATTTGTATCCGAAAGTACGTTTGGCCTACCGATCTACAACTGGTTGTCCGTGGAGGAGTACAACCGACAATTGCAAGACTGGGTATTGAAAAATCAATCGATAGGCAAGACTTCGGTATTCATCGGATACTCTCTAGGCAAAGCACAACGCATTATGAAGGCTTTGGAAGGAGTGGATAAACTGCATGTACACTATGCCATAGGAAAACTGAACCAAGCCTATGAAAGTGTCGGTATAAAATTACCGGAATATCACACGATAGACCTGAGGGAAGATGTCAAATATCTTGATAAGGGCATCGTCATCCTTCCCCCTTCGCTGGCTGACACAAACGTCATTAACAAGATACCTAACCGTGCGACAGCCATTTGTTCAGGTTGGATGCAGGTACGTGGGGCCCGTCGATGGCGAAGCGCCGATGCCGGCTTTGCTATCAGCGACCATGCAGATTGGAACGGTCTCCTGCAAGCCGTCAGAGCTACACAGGCCGAACAAGTCTACATTACGCATGGTCAGACCGCTGTTTTTACCAAATATCTCAATGAAAATGGCATAGCCGCACAGGAGGTAGAAACAGCATTTGGTACGGAAGACGAAGAAGAGGATACAAACAACAAACTAAGTACAGAAGAATAATATACCTACATACCATATGATGCATTATAGAATAAATTGACATCATTTTTTCAATAAATCTCCGTATCTTCTGTATGCTTTAGAAAAATACCAAAGCAATGAAAACATTCGCCCGATTAGTCAATGCACTGGACAGCACCAACAAAACCAATCAAAAATTGGAAGCTATAGACCGTTTTCTAACCGAGGCCAACGCAAAGGACAAGCTATGGTTGTTGGCATTGTTTACCGGCAAACGTCCCAAACGCAATATCAACTCAACGTTGATGAAACAATGGGCTATGGAAGTATCGGGCATTCCCGAATGGCTGTTTTTGGAATGTTATTCATCCGTCGGCGATCTGAGCGAAACCATCGCCTTGATCTTGCCAGTACCCACACATACCATCGAACGCCCCTTATACGAATGGATGGACTTGATCATAGCTCTACACGATAAAAGCGAGACAGAAAAGAAAGATTTTGTATTGCGCGCCTGGTCTGGATTGTCCATCACCGAACGTTTTATATTTAATAAATTGCTGGGCGGCAGCTTCCGTCTCGGTATTTCCTCCAAATCCCTTATCAATGCCTTGGCCAAACATTATGACCTCGATGCCAATAGTGTCACGCACAGCGTCATGGGAGACTGGAAAATGGAAGAAGTCACTTTTGAAGGATTGGTACGCGGAAATTATACAGACACACAGCTTTCCAAGCCCTACCCCTTCTGCCTGGCCTATGCTTTGGAAAAAGAAGCAGAAGAGTTAGGTGTTCTCGAAGATTGGCAGGTCGAATATAAATGGGATGGCATTCGCGGGCAATTTATCAAAAGAAACGGCGAAATTTTCATTTGGTCAAGAGGAGAAGAACTGATTACCGATCAATTTCCCGAAATCAGGGATACTTTGGTGCAATGGGCGGGCGACTTTGTGATAGACGGAGAGATACTTGTGGTAAAAGACAACACAGTGCTTAACTTTTCAGAATTACAAAAACGTTTGAATCGAAAAACAGTCTCCAAGAAAATGATGGAAGAATTGCCTATAGGTGTTTTTGTCTATGATTTGATCGAATGGCAAGGCGAGGACTGGCGTGAAAAAACCTTACAGTATAGACGGGCAAAACTCGAAGAATCGCTCCGGCAGAACCCATCGCCTTACATACGACTCTCTGAAATCGTTTCAGTAAAGGAGTGGGAAGCATTAAAAGCCGTTAGAGAACATGCACGAGCCATCAACAGCGAAGGTCTGATGTTGAAGCACAAGCAATCCCCTTACCATACAGGCCGCAAAAAAGGCGATTGGTGGAAATGGAAGATCGATCCGTTGACCATCGATGCCGTCTTGATCTACGCACAAAAAGGAAGCGGACGCCGAAGCGCGTATTATACCGACTATACCTTTGCCGTAAAAAACGGGGAACAGCTCGTGACCATCGCCAAGGCCTATTCAGGACTGACCGACAAAGAAATACAGGAAGTCAGTCGTTTCGTCCGTCAACACGCCATCGAAAAATTTGGGCCTGTCCGCACCGTGAAGCCGGAATTGGTATTCGAACTCGCTTTTGAAGGGATCGGTTTCAGCTCACGCCACAAATCTGGCGTAGCCCTGCGCTTTCCGAGAATATTACGTTGGCGCAAAGACAAAACCGTAGCAGAGATCGATGATATCGAAGAAGTGAAAAAATTGATTAGATAAGACACAACTTGAACAAAACATTCGAACATACAGAAGGTTATACGCGCATTACCCAATGGATGCAGTCCAGAGGCAATACACCTTTTGGTTTTCAGGAAAACACCTGGAAAAAGTATACCCATGGTTATAGCGGAATGGTCATTGCCCCTACAGGTTTTGGAAAGACCTTTTCCATATTCCTAGCCGTGCTGATCGATTTCATGAACCAACCCGAGCAACATAAAAACGGTTTGAAACTGCTTTGGATCACACCCCTCCGTTCACTGGCCAAAGATCTGGCCAGAGCAATGCAGGAAGCTATAGATGAAATCGGATTGGACTGGATCGTAGAGGTACGCAACGGCGATACTGATGCTAAGATGAAGCAACGCCAAAGCAGGTCCATGCCGGATGTCTTGTTGGTGACACCCGAAAGTCTTCATCTGCTGTTAGCGCAAAAAGGGCGTGCAACATTTTTCAAGAATCTAACGTGCATTGCAGTGGATGAGTGGCATGAACTGTTGGGAACAAAGCGTGGTGTCATGGTAGAACTGGCATTGGCATATTTGAAAAGTCAATACAACCAACTCCGCGTTTGGGGGATTACCGCTACCATCGGCAATCTCGATCAAGCCATAGATGTACTATTGCCCACAGAAAAGAAAAGAGCCAAAATCGTGGCACGGGAGAAAAAACGAATAGAGATCATACCTGTTTATCCAGACGAAGTAGAAGTACTTCCCTGGGCAGGACACCTGGGCAGCAAACTAGCCGATAAGGTCGCTCCTATCATATTAGCAAGCAAATCCACTATCGTATTTACGAATACCCGCAATCAGAGCGAGATGTGGTACCAATTGTTGCTGGAAGCACATCCAGACTTTGCAGGACAGCTCGCACTACACCACAGTTCTATAGCAGGTCCTATCCGCCAATGGATAGAGGACGCCTTAAGCGAAGGCAAGCTGAAAGCCGTGGTCTCTACTTCTTCTCTGGATCTCGGAGTAGATTTCAAACCCGTGGACACCGTCATCCAGATCGGATCGAGCAAAGGTGTAGCCCGGTTCATGCAGCGTGCGGGACGAAGTGGTCACTCCCCTTTCGAAGTCTCCAAAATATATTTCGTACCCACACATTCGTTAGAGTTGATCGAAGTGTCGGCCTTGAAAGAAGCCGTAAAAACACAGACCATAGAAGCCCGTGAGCCCATGGTGCTTACCTTTGACGTCTTGGTACAATTTTTAGTCACCATAGCGCTAGGCGGAGGATTCAAGCCGGAGGACATGTTACCCATTATCAAAAGCACCTTTGCATTTTCCGAAATAAACGAAGAGGAATGGCAATGGTGTATCGTTTTCATCACACAAGGGGGAAGCATCGGTCGAAACTATGAAGACTTCCATAAAGTCGCCCAACAGAAAGACGGGCTAATGGTCGTCGAAAAACGTCGTATCGCCATGTTGCACCGTATGAATATCGGTGTGATCGTCAGCGAAGCTATGATGCGCGTAAAATTTATCTCTGGTGGCTATGTGGGCATGGTGGAAGAATATTTTATCTCCAAATTGAAAAAAGGTGACAAGTTTGTCCTCTCCGGAAGAATCTTGGAGTTGGTAACCGTCAAGGAAATGACCGTACAGGTCAGGAGTGCTTCGGGAAGAGCAATCACACCGAGCTGGCTGGGCGGCAGGCTGCCCCTATCTTCCAATCTTTCCCATTTTCTCCGACAGAAACTAGCCTTGTCCACACACCCCGGCACAACAGAAAAGGAACTCCGTTTTCTTCATCCATTGGTAGCTCGACAAAATGAGCATTCCCATATACCGTCAACAGATGAATTTTTAGTCGAATACATCCAAACACGGGAAGGATATCATTTGTTTATGTATCCTTTTGAAGGACGATTGGTGCACGAAGTTATGTCGGCATTGATCGCCTATCGCATCAGCTGCCTGTTTCCGATCAGCTTTTCGATGGCTATGAATGATTATGGATTTGAATTATTCTCCGATTCGGAAATCAAATTGACCGAAGCAGAACTCAAAGATATCCTTAGCCGAGACAATCTGATGCAAGATGTGGTTAGCAGTATCAACTCCACCGAAATGGCCAAACGAAAGTTTAGGGACATAGCCGTCATATCCGGTATGGTCATACAGAACATGTACGGAAAGCAACAGAACAATAAATCCTTGCAATCTTCATCGGGCATTATTTTCCAGGTGTTGGAAGAACACGATCCCCACAATCTGTTACTGAGACAGGCCTATACTGAGGTATTCAACCAACAGCTGGAAGAACAACGGTTGGTAGCAGTCTTTGACCGTATCCATCAGAGCCGGATTATCTTTAAATTTGCAACCGGATTCACGCCATTGAGCTTCCCGATAAAAGTGGACAGCCTCCGGCAGTCCCTATCCAGCGAAGACCTAGCCGCAAGGATTGCAAAATTACAGGAGCGGACATTGTATAAAGGAAAAAGTGAAAAGGAAAAAAGAAAATGAAATTATCGGAACATCTTATCTCATTTGCCGGACAGGATCTGTTGCTGACCAACCAAAGAGCTGTTTATTGGCCTCAGGAACATGCATTGGTATTATCCGATTTACATCTGGGTAAAGCAGCACATTTCCGGAAAAACGGTATCCCTTTACCAACTACGGTGAGTGAGCAGGATTTGTTTCGTTTGCAAAACCTGGTATTACATTATACCCCTCAACAGGTCATTATCGTCGGTGATCTCATGCACGCAGGCGCAAACACGGAAGTGGCTTTGCTTAGAGATCTTACCACACAGTTTCCGAATACACGGTTTATATTGATCAAAGGAAACCACGACAGACATTCCTTACAACAGTTGCAGGGTTGGGGAATTTTTGCCTTCTTTGATGAGTTGCAATTATCCCCTATCCGCTTCTCACATCATCCACGCCATAATGGCCATCCGACAATCAGCGGGCACATCCATCCAGGTATCCGTATACAGATGCCTCACAAACGGTATGCGAGACTTCCCTGCTATGTTGTGACCAAAGATCAACTGATCCTTCCCGCTTTCAGCCTTTTCACAGGGCTGGATACACGTTCGATATCCGACAATGCTGTGTATTATGCAATTTATGGAGATCGGGTATTTGAGGTTTCTCCTTAAAAGGAGAAGGCGTCTAAAAAAATGTAGGAAACCTTCTCTAATAATTGAAGTATCCAAGAGCAGATTGGCTGCGTCCCTCTGTCCCGCACTCAGTATCCGCAGCCATCTGTAGAGGGTGGGGCTACAACGGCAAAAGGCCCGGACACTTCGTATCCATGTTTTTACATTTAGAGGGGACGCTCAAGCAAGCTTGGCGTCCCCTCTAAATGTAAAAGCCTTTGCTTTCGCAAAGGCCTTTTTCGTTGTGCCCAGGAGCAGATTCGAACTGCCACGCCCATACGAGCGCCACCCCCTCAAGATGGTGCGTCTACCAATTTCGCCACCTGGGCTTGTGTCCGACAAAAATAGGGCTTTTTTCCAAACCTACAATTGATTTTGCAATTATTTCTGAAAGTTTTTGTCGATTAATGTTTGTATAATCCCGTCGACCAATCCCACTCGCGGAGCCACGATATTGGCCAAATGGCCTGCTTTCATGATGGCCAGGAAAATTTCTGATGCCGGAATGATGACATCGGCCCTATCCGAACGTAATCCCAGTTCCTGAATACGGTCTTTGAGCGAGTAGGTATTCAAGTAATCATACAAAGCTTTTAGCTTGGCATATGTCATCGGTTTGTCCACTTTTTCATTGGCTAGTTTAGACAGCTTATTGATGTTTCCTCCCGTACCTATGCCATAGATATGTTTATATCCTTTTGTCTTTTCTTTTACCCAACGTCTCATCTCATCCCAAGTCTCCGGTTGATCCTGATTGTCCAAAATACGGATAGTACCCAGATTGAACGATTTTGACGCCACCAAATTAGCCTTGGCAAAGAGAGAAATCTCTGTACTTCCCCCCCCTACGTCTATATAGAGATAAACTTTGTTTTTGTCCATCTTCCCATTGAGATAGGAATTGTAAATAATCTGCGCTTCAACCCCACCATCTACAATCTGTATATCCACCCCCGCAGTCTTTCTGCATGCTTCTACCACTGTTGTTCCATTCTTCGCGTCACGCATAGCCGAGGTAGCACAAGCCATGTAATCACTTACTTTATATACGTCCATGAGATTGCGAAATGCCGACATGGTCTTGACCATATCCTGAAACTTACTCTCGGAAATATGCTTATCGATAAAAGCATCATCACCCAATCGCAAAGGAACCCGTAGAAGTGTGTTTTTTGAATAAATGATCGTATTATCGTTTTTTTCTAAAATATCTGCGATCAGCAGACGTACGGCATTGGAGCCTATATCTATTGCAGCGTATCTCACCGATTGTTGATTATTTTATGTAATGATATGTATGACTTTAAAAACAGTAAAGATACTCTTTCTATATTACCTTTTTGTTAAGTTAATTTTAGCATTAACTTATTTAGAACCCGAAAGTATCGTTAACTGCATTATGATCTGCTCTTCCGTCACAAAATAGGATTTTCCCAAGCGAACTGTCTTATACACTTCATCAAAAAGGCACATATAGTCCCCCTTGAAGGATGGCACAGATACATCTTCTCGCTGTCCATCTTCCATAATAGTCAATAATCCCTCCATAGCGGGGTCTTCCAGGCCATAAAGTGGGTCGGTAGGTTTTAGCCCTTCCAACAATTGTCTCTCCTGCACATCACAACGATCCTTGATATAGCTACCTAATGTACCATGCAATACAAAACTCTTTTGCGGATGGGCGACCAAGAGACTAGCCGTGATAAATACATTTAATCCCTGCTCATAGTTCAAAATCAAAGATGCATAGTCATCCACCTGAGAATGTGCCCTATGACGGGACTGTATCTTGGTCATGGTTTTTGGTTTTCCAAACAACGAAATGACCTGGTCCAACAAGTGAGAGCCTAAATCATACAAAATTCCACTACCTTCACGCTTGCTGGTCTCCTTGAACACTTTGGGACTCAGATCCGGTTTGTACCGATCGAAACGCAAATGCAGTTCGATAGGTTTACCGACAAAACCTTTTTCCAAAACATACTTCAAGGATAAAAAATCCGAGTCAAATCTCCTGTTGTGATACGGAAGGACCTGTTTACCCACTTGCCTGCTCAACTTAAACAATTCCCTGGCTTCGGCAACCGTAGGCGTAAATGGTTTTTCAACCAAAACATGCTTTCCTGCCAGCAAAGCCTGCTTAGTAAAAGAAAAATGGGTATCGTTTGGCGTATTGACAATAATCAATTCTATATCATCATCCGCAAGAATGGCCTCTACGCTATCGTAACTGACGATCTGCGGATAATCTGTATGAGCCACCTTCTGCGTTCTTTCGACCACAGCCCTAAGCTCAAAAAAATTACTTTGGTCTATAAACGGCGTATGGAACACCCTCCCGGACATTCCATACGACAAAATACCTGTTATGATAGGTTCGACAGCCATCCGCTCTTAATGGTGATGTGCATGCGCGTCTTCCTTACCACCGATCTGTGTGTACAATTCGCTCACGGAAGGCAATACGTTTTTGGCAAAATTTTGCAAATCCTTATTTGTATTACGTGCTAGACGAGTCAATTGCTCTTTGATCACCGCCAATTCATGCTGTGCCTGGTGTACATAATCTACATGATGCTCCTGTCCGTGGGCTTGGGCTTCCTGCTCCAACACAAATTCTGTCGTGTCAGCTTGTTCTTTGGTTTCTTCAACCGCCGGAATACCCTTAATAGGGAAATCAACATGAAAAGCTGTGGCCACGCTATCCAGAGATGGTGTCAATTGAGTATAGAAAGCCTTCACTTTTGAGGCAACCTCTTTTGATTGGGCATCCCCTGAAGCTTCCGCATTCTCCGCAAGGGTTGTACCCGTTAGGATGGTCTCACCTACTTTTTGAATAATAGCGAAAGCATCTCCGTCTACCAATGACGTATGCGTATATTTCAACTGCCTCTCCTGTGCTGTTTTGTGTACACAAGAGCTCAACAAAGTACCGGCACAAACAACTGCCACAAATAATGTATTAAATTTCATCTTGGTTCTTTTTTTGAACAAACTTAGATAAATTCATTTTTATTTGCAATATAATTACGTTGTATATAAAAAGAATTATTCATGAATGTTTACTTTTTATGGAATGAATAAGACCGCTTCGCTAAGTTTATGAGCACTCCGTGGTTTATCGATCTCTCCTCTGCTTTTGAAAGCTTATTCTATAGAGGAAAAATATAAAATAACGCCCGTATAGGGTAAAAAAAAGGGAAAAACATTTCAATAAAAAACCTATAAGGTTTTCGAGCCCTCATAGGTTTATAAGGAAAAGATACGGCAACAAAAATTTAATCCATCTCCACCAGACTAATATCATCCAGGTATACGATGGTCTCTAAAGTTTTGAGATTGACAGTATCCCAACCTGTCTGCAAAGCGATAAAGATCGCAGAGGTATCAAAACTTTTTCCCGCATTAGCTGCCAACGAAAGTATCGCCGGCAAATCCAGGGTCACCGTGATTTCATTCCAGTCTTCATTCTGGGGAATAGATACTTCCGTAGAATAAGTAGAATTCGTCGCTGCAACGGCTCCTGTAGACGATATAACGCCTACATACAGCTTGTTGACCAAATTATCAGCATTTCTATATCGAAAATCCCGCTGTGCGTAAAACGAAAGTTTGTATTTCTTAGTATCATTCAATGATATTCGTTGTGCCAGATTATGATAAAACCACGAATTCGCTGTAGCGTTCGATGTATTCCCCCCTACATTATGAAGTGCGATAGACTTAGTTCCTGAATGTCCCTTTGCATCGTAAACATACGTTCGGCAGTTGGTTTGGGTCGTACCTCTTTCGAACCACACATATTTCCCGATGGCCGTAGCAGGAGCAGTAGGTGCTGTCGTTCCGGACATTGCGTCAAAAAAGCCCGCACAATGCAATAAGGCCGGATAGGTCGTCCCATAGACTGCTTCTGTAAGTGCCGAGGGAACTACGGGATCTTCAAAGCTTCCATTTTGGAGAATGTTGCCCTCCACGTGCCATCCGTCCCCTCCCGGATTAGTCGGTTCCTCGATCACTTCCGGAAAAACGATATTGCCTTTATATTTTTCAATAAATTTTTTAGTCGCCTGCCAAAAACCATGGCTATCACTCCATGCTGAGCTACCGACACTGCTCATCACCACGCCATCACACATTTTGAATGCAGCCTCCAACATAGCTTCCCAAGTAGCTTCTTTGATGGGATTGTAGGAATCTACAAAATTTGCAGCTTGATTAAAATAATCGGTATAGAAATGAGCATAAACAGGCTTACCGGGATTATTGCGTTTCGCCTCCTTTATCGTCAGATAAAATTCCTTTTTCCACAAAGCAATATCATCATCCACAATGTGAGAAGCCGGCACTAAATAGTCCGCATACTCACGCACAGGACGGGTCGGGATCACAGCACTTTGCATCCAGCCCGCTGTATTCACATAAAAATTGCCATTTGATACGCGCAAACCGCTCAAACTTGTTGGGGCAATAGCCGCAAACCCCAGTTCATTCTGTGTATTTTTGCCCTTAAAGGCATTTTTGACCGCTTCGTATCGGGCGATCATGGCATCTTGGTCTCTTGTCCGATCGCCGATCCAGGTTCCCCCTGTGAAACATACAGGAATATGCGGCGTTTGCAACAAACCCTGCGCCAAGGTTTCTATTTTTCCGAGATCGGGCACTTGTATACCGCTTGAAACTCCAGAGCTGACATCGGCCTCTTTTACCAATCGGATAGGGTGCAAGCCATACGCGTTAAGGCTCGGCGTACCCGTATAGGTTATAGAAGAAAATATCTTAAACGGTTTGTTGGGATTGTCCATCACAATACGATCAGGTTCCGGTTGAGGCTGCACCAGATCCGCCTGATGTCTTTGCAGAAAGCTCTTAGTCTCATTCCATATCGCCTGAATGCCGGCATTATTCCAATGAAGCGTATTTCCTTCTCCATCCGTTTGCCCAGACCAGATAACTGCTCCCTCACATCGCTCATAAATAGCCTCCAGCATTTGTTTCCAGATCTCCGGATCAATAATTTGCCGCAGATAAGGGCTGTCCGGCTTATCGTAGTATTGCGGCCAGATATATACGACTATTTTTTTATCGGCCTCATGCTTTCTGATCTCTTCTATCGTGATATCCAAGTCGCGTATCCAGGCATCAATATCGGGTTCTGCTATATATACGACCGGCATGATGACATCTGAAGCTCCTACTGACTTCCAACGTCTTGCATTGTTATCCTTCCAGTTTTGTATGATTGTTTCGTCGTCCCATTTATCACGGTTATAATACCGATACACACAAAGTGCAGAGGGAGCAATACCATAGTTGCCAATGATAACATTAGAATTTTTCTCCCTAAACACGTCAAACATGGTTTTGAAACGATCATGCATTTCATCTTCGTCGATACTTCCGTCATTAAACCAGTCTTCAATGTCTGTGGATACTATCACATGAGGAAACTCTGCTGCTAATTCGGCCTGTATATTGACTTTATCCATATCTAGGATGGCCCGGTTGGGATTAGCGGGATTAGCTTTCGTCAGCGAGGCCTCATACATGAGGTATACGGGCAATAATCCCTCGGACGTCAGATCCGGTTTTCCGGGATAGGCTATGGCATCATACAAGGCAAACTGTTTAGCCGGAGGGGTTTCATCCACCGGTTCTTCGGTTGGTTCCCGGTCATTATCCGGTAAATCTTTTTTGCACGACAAGCAAAAAAGACCTACAAGAAAAAATAAATTAAGAAATAGGATTAGTTTGGTTTTCATAACTTTAAAGTTTAATGTGTTAATACAATTTTTTGGTCAAGTTATTCCCGGACTTCTCTCCTGATGGGTGCTGTCCTTATTTCATACATAGGTATGCTCCCTTACTTCATGGGTTCACTGCGTCTTCGAAAATCCAGAAAATCATAATAATAGACATTGTCCTGCTCGTAGAGTGGATAATGTTGTGTCACCCTGTCTTTGAAAGAAGAAAAATCTTTATTGTCCGACATTGTCCATGCTGTCTCCGCCAGAGAGGCTATTCTCGGAAACAGCATATAGTCGAGTCTGTTTTCGGACTGGATCCGTTCTGTCCATAAGTTCCCCTGTACCCCAAGGATATATGGCATATCCTCCGTCTTCACCCCATATATCTCCGGTGAGAAATTGTATATTTTTTCGACAGAATTGACACCAAACTTTTTATAATCAGGCCCATAGACTTGACTGGAATCTTGCATATAGTCAAAATAAAATGGAGATCTCGGACACATGACCACATTCACCTTTTTGTCCAAAGCCTGTCTTAACTGTTCCAACCTGTTGTGTCTCCACCAAAAGACAATATGGTTTTTGCCAATATTATTGCCCACCACTTCATCCCATGCCAAGATCTTATTGTTTAGATTTTGTAGACTGTCAGACATTCTTTTGAAAAAGTACAGTTCCACTTCTTTCAGATCGGAGAGATTGTTCTTTTTCATCAGATCGGCTACTTCCGGAAGCTGATTCCATTTTTCATTTCCATAATGGACCTCATCCCCACCGATATGAATCATCTGTGATGGAAACAGCACATCCACTTCTCTTAAAATATTGGTCAAAAAACTGTAGGTTTCTTCCTTGCCTGGGTTGAATGTAAAATCCGGATGCGCTGCCGAACCACCCCCACTAAACTCGGGGTAAGCCTTGACCGCTGCTGCTGCGTGGCCCGGCATATCCACTTCGGGAATAACTTCGATAAACCGTTGGCTTGCGTATTCGACAATCTCCGTAATATCCTTTTGTGTATAAAACCGAGCTTGGTAAAATGGATCCGAAAAATTTCCTATACCTCCAATAGCAGTTAGCTTGGGATATTGCTTAATCTGCATACGCCAACCCTGCGAGTCGGTCAGGTGCCAATGGAATTTGTTCAACTTATAAAAAGCCATCCAGTCTAAAATCTGTTTGATTTTTTCCTTACCAAAGAAATGTCTCGCTTCATCGATCATCACTCCCCTCCATTTAAAACGAGGTTGATCGACTATTTTTACACCATCGAGACGAAATCCCTGTTTTTGGCCTGCACTGCTAATCTGAAGAAAAGTAGAAATTCCATTAAACAGACCATTTTTGTGATCACTACGGATGACAACCTGTTGCCCGGTAATTTCCAGACTATAACCACCTTCAGCAAAAGAAGGTCTACTGTCCAAAACCAACCTGATCGTATTTGCATTGGCCGTATTCTTCCCTACCTTGACAGGTATTTGGGTGTACCGAAACAGAGCAGATTGCAAATAACTGCTCAGCTCATCGTCTACACCGACAATAACGACATTTCTATCCAATGTAAAGAAATCTCCGTTTGACACGCATTGCTTAGGTATAGGGATGACGGGACAAGACTTTGCTGCTATGCCCAACATGCACAAAGTCAAAATAAGTATAGTTATTCTTTTCATTCTTTATTGGATTTTAATTTAAAAACACCACTACCAATCGATGGCAATTGCAAAGTCAGCACATCGCTATTTACCTGCGCTGTAATCTGCCCTTGGCTATAGATATCGATTTTCCAATCCTCATCCATTTTTATACGGATTTCCTTCGAAGTATAAAATGGATTGGCAATAAGCAGAAAAACGTCACCTTGATACGTCAAACACGAAATCTCTACCTTATCATTCTCTACGATAGTAACAGATTGATTTTTTCCATTCAGCAGAACAGGAAATAGAGCATTGACCTCAGTAGACATACGTACCACATCTGGCCATATCTTATTGAAATTGTCGTAGTCCAATGTATTTTTTCGGGGATACCTCTCCTGAAAAAGGTCATAGTAGGTATAAAACAAAATTCCTTTTGCTCCATGGATCAAAGCCTGATAACATTGGTTTCGCAATTCATCCAGATTAGGAGGGTTCGGTTTTTTTTCTTTCTGATATACTGCCCAATCCATAGATTGCAGTACTGCCCAATGTCCTTTGGTGTGATGTGTGGCTTGCAGTCCGGCCTTCACACGCGTAGAGGTCAACGACAGATCAGGCCGGCCTACGGGATAGGGATCCGTAGCAATGATATCTGCATTGTAATAATATTTCTCAAGCATCCTATATCCATCATAGTAGTGTACCTGCAAGGTAGGATGATGGGGATCTATCTTCGTGATAGTCTGGTACAGCTCATCGATTTTGGGTATCCAATTCGGTAGCAATTCATCCACAGTGTACCAAGCCAACAGTGAGGGTTTGTACTTAATCTGATTGACATAGTCTTTTGCAACGTCCAAAGGTTTTCTATTTCCCAGCTTCAAAGCACCTCCTTCATAAAAATCCTTCAGTGAATAGATCACGTGGAGATCATATCTTTCGGCTTTATCCAGGTATTCTTCAAAATTCGCATTGTGTCCATAGCCATAGGATAGTACGGTATTGAACCCTGCCTGCTTAATGCGTTCCAGATGTTCGTCATCCGGATGCCCTATATACAATCCAAATGGAAAAATTCGCTCTCCATTTTTGACCGTATATCCTTCCTCGTCAATATACACCATTGGCCAGTTTCGGACCACCTCTACCTTGTGAATTCGCGAAAAACTGCTGTTCGAAAGATTACTTTTGTACTCACCGACAAGGGTGTAATCACCTTCCTGTAGTTTTGTCTTCGGCGAAAATGCAAGAATGGTATCGGTAGTGGATCCCGGTAGCTTCACTTCAAACTTGTCAATGGTTTTATTGACCACATTTTTCAAGACATACCTAACCAGAATATCCTCTTTACTGTTTTCATAATAACCCCGATTGATGATGATATGCTCGCTAAAAACCTGTTCTCCTTTCTCCTGTATCATTCCCCGGTAATGAGGTTTCATCAGAAATGCCTCTATGAATGGAGGTTTTTCCGTTTGTATCGTAACATCATCAAACCAGGCCTCTCCCGTCACACCATTATACAACCCTACGGCGATAGAGACATAGGCGGCATCAATAGGCACGGTATAATCTCCAGAAAGTTCCTTCCAATCAAATGTTCCTAAACCCGACAATTTCGGATAACGGCCACTGATTACTTTTCCAAATTCATCATAGGCCTGTATATAGACACGCGCACCATCCGACTTCGGCTTTTCACTTTTTGACGACAGGTTGCCTTTTACCTTAGCTTTAAAATAAATGGTTGAACCCGGAGCTATATCCAATCTTTGTGAGGTGCCGGAAAATTTTTTCTCAGGATCGTCATTCTTAACAAGCAATGACGATCCTGAATTGTAGCCCGCAGCATGATCTACAGAGGCATTCTGAGCCAGCTTCCACGGCTCTCCCCCCTTTTCAAAACCACTGTTTTGCACCAGATTAGCACCCAAAAGGGCGCCCGAATCCGATTGTGCGTAGACCATAAAAACTTGGGAGATAAAAAATATAACGGATAAAAATCGTAATCCCATCTCTAGTCTGTTATGGATAAATGTATTTCTCTAACAACTTCCTGTTCTCCATAAATACTTTGGTTCTTGGCGATAAACGTAACCACATAGTCGCCTGCCTCTGTATACACATGAGACAAGGGCTCCGCCGTACTGGTCAATGTCTTGATCGCCACACCATTGTCGGGATTGATAGAAGCCAGATTTAAGGCTTTGGTAATTACCCAATCCTCATTGGAAGGTTCATTGGCATTGGCACCTAACCATAAGTCTGCAGCTGTAATTCTCCATACCCGTGTATCCCCCTCCACACTGTGCTGCAACCACCCTCCTTCTGAAAGACTACGGACAATAGGGTAAGTATTGTCATCTACATCATACGTGTTCAATACAAAGTCTGTGATCGTCCATGTCTTTTGTGCCTGAGCTGTATTTCCAATACCGACATACTTAAAAGCCAAATGTATCTGTGGAAAACTGACGAAATCGGACAAATCGATATCTCCTGAAGGGACGACCGTTCCCGTCGAAAAATTTACTCTGTCAGAAATATCCTGCCAATTTGCCTTTTGGATATTTTCCGTATTCATCGTCCCGGTAAAATCGGTGGCGATCAAGAGACTTAAGTTTCTTTCGGGAGGACCGTAACGGCCGTTACTATTGAAATTCAATATGGGCTTCGCATCGGCCACTTGGGTCCTAAATCGATGTTTGTATTCTGCTCCTTTATCTCCGGCATAAAAAGTGATATATTCGGCATCCCCCGAAAAAATAAAACGAACAGTATCTTCTTTTTTATAAGATAGTTTCTCCGTTTTCACATCGAATGTAGGGGCCGTCACTTCGATACCATTATCACAGGAAGTCATCCACATAAAGGATGCTATCACAAATAGAAATATATTTTTTTTCATCATATCTTATTTTAATATCCTGGATTTTGTGTCAGTAGTCCGTTCAACGATATATCGTTTTGAGGAATTGGTAAGAGTGTATGTCTGGATTTGTCGAAATTGTCAAAGCTCAGCGACACATATTTATAACTCGCATTTTCATTAGCTGTTATCCATGATCCTACTTCCTTCAATTTTATTTCCAATAACCCCCACCGTATCAGGTCATACTTACGGAATCCCTCAAAACACAACTCTCTCGACCGTTCCTCTTGTATAGCGGAAATGAACTCCGCAGAATTTAGGTCCTTTAAATCCGCATCATCCGGCAAGCTCAATACCGGTGTCAATACCGCACCGCTACCTCCACCACCTGTCACCGTGATCGTGGGCAATGAAATAAATTTTCTACCCGGATTGGTGATGGTCACCGAGATGATCTCCCCTCCCTCTACAGTAGCTGTCGCGGTCGCGCCTTCACCACCGCCACCAGTGATACTGATCACAGGAGCAGCGGTATATCCCGTGCCTCCATCGTTAATCGTGATAGACTTGAGCGTTTCGGAGATCTGTCCCGGGCCATTGAGTTTTTTTCCATACCCTCTCCGCCTCACCTCATTTAGTGCAGTATAGGCTGCAGCGGTCGGAGTCTGATTATTGACCTGATAATCCGCTTCGGCAAACATCAACAGGACGTCCGAATACCTCAGCAAAGGATAGTTTTGCGGTGTATTCTGGTTCAATTTGGGCAAAGCAGTTTCTTCTTCTCTTCTCCATTTGCCGGGGAAGCGTCTGGAAGTCTGTGTCTCCGCAAAAAGAACCTGAGTAGCGCCGTCATAATAGAAAGGAGATATAGCTCTGTCTCTTCTCAAATCTCCTACTTTGTACCGATCAAACAGTGTATGCGTAGTCCCTATAAAGCCATACGCGGTACCGATACTCTCATTTGTAGAACGTATTCCAATCCACGAACCTACTTGCCCGTGCTCGTAGATACCCGTCACGGCAAATTCGACTTCCCAGATACTTTCTTTATTGTCATATTTGTCCTTGGCATAGTTGATAAAAACTTCATCATAGGAAGGATTCAATCGATGTCCGGCTTCGGTATCATCTATCACTTTTTTTGCCCAAAATCTGGCATCTTGATACTTTTCTATTTTCATCAAAGGGTAGCCGGCCCAATACAGATATACTCTGGCCAGAACACCTCTAACAGCCGATTTGGTCACACGACCAGCCCCATCATACCCCTGTATCGGACGCACCAACTCTTCGGCCTGTATCATATCCTGCGTAATTTGCTCATATACGAGATCGGATGGTGTACGCTCGATAGTATTACCTTCCACCGATTCGGCTGTATGAAGCAGCAAGGGGACATCTCCCCAATTGCTTACCAACAAAAAGTAATAGTAGGCTCTTAAAAATAAGGCTTCACCTTTGATATAATTTCTTCTGGTTTCATCCATGACAGGTCTATCCACATTCTCCAGTACAAGATTGGCACGAGAAATCCCTTGATATAAGGTTGTCCAGGTACTCAACACTTCGGGGTCCGAAGAGGATAAATCATAAAACTGTGGACCAGTGGTTCTACTACTACTATAGAAGAAACCCTCATCCGATTCTGTCGCCAATCGGGTCTGAATCGTATAGGCGTAGAGCGCACCTCTTCCCAATGGATCATAAGCTGCTACTAAAGCAGCATCCAATTGAGACTCTTTATCGAATATCGCGTCTGGATCCATCTTGTCCAAGGGTGTGGTATCCAGAAATTTGCTGCAAGAAGCCAATAAACCGACAATGGCAATTGCAACTATATAGATTTTAACTTTTTCCATTTTCTTAAAATTTAGCAGTGATACCAAAAACAAATGTCCGCGCAATAGGATAAGCCGAGTAATCAAAACCCGGTGTCAAAGCGGAATGCCTCGTAGACACTTCGGGATCCATACCGGAATAATTCGTCCATGTAATTAGGTTTTGTCCAGAGAAAGTAAGGGCTAAATCTGAGGCGCGCACTTTCGACAAAATTGCCTCTGGCAATCTGTAGGATAGGGAAAGTGTTTTCAGCCGAATATAAGACCCATCCTCGATCACTCTGGAAGAATATGCTCCAAAGGGCCCATGTCCGCCGGATCTGAACAATTCATTGTTTTGATTCTCCGGTGTCCATCTGTTCTCATAGGTCGCATATTGATTCAATAATGGTCTAAACAATCCATTTCCTTCAAAAATCAAACGGTTAGCGTTCAAAAGCTCATTTCCATAAGACCATTGGAAAAACATGCTGAGCGAGAATGATTTGTAATGGAAGATATTATTGATACCGCCGCTGTGTAAGGGCTGGGGATTACCGATAACAGCCAAATCCTGGCTATCGACTACTTTATCACCATTGATATCTCTGTATTTTATATCTCCAGGCTGTATGCTACTTGCCGTATTTCCATTGGTAGTGACAGTAGACTTCAACACATAGTTCCCGGGAGAGACTTCGTCAAAATCGCTGTATTGGTAGTTTCCATCCCAAATATAGCCATAGTACAAAGCTGCTGGACGGTCGACCATCGCAATATAAGGCGACGAAGAACTAAAGTTACTATCAAAAGTCACCGAACTCAGAAAATTGGTTTCATTTTCAACCAATGAAATGATCTTATTACGATTGAAAGCTATGTTAAAGTTGGTTTCCCAAGAAAAATTATTTTTCTTGACATTAACCGTATTAAGCGTAATCTCCAGTCCTTTGTTTTCAACCTCTCCTATATTTCTATATTCTCGTATGAAACCTGTCGTCCTGGGAAGATTAGCCAAAAGCAAAAGATCTTTTGTATTCTTTTTGTACAGATCCAACGTCAATTGGACTCTGTCATCAACCAATCCCAGATCCAAACCTATATTGGATTGGAAGGTAGATTCCCACCTGAGGGAACTGTTTCCCATAGAATTCATAATCAAACCTTTGAATGGAATACCATTTTCAAAAGAATAGCCTGCCTCCCAATCTGTATATATCAATCCCCTTGCCCTGTCAAAATCACCTACCCTATTATTTCCGGTAACACCGTAACCTAATCGCAGCTTGGCATCCGAAATCATGTCTACATTCTTTAAAAAGTTTTCATTTTTCATACGCCAAGCAAAAGCTCCTGCTGGAAAATATCCCCAACGATTTTGAGCGACAAATTTTGACGAACCATCGGCCCTAAAGGATGCTGTAAACATATATTTGGTCAATAAGGTATAATTTGCTCGTCCTAAAAAAGAGGCTAAGGTATGATAGGTCTGCGTAGATGTATTCCGATAGGGTGTACCTCCTCCTAGAGAACTGAATAACATTTCTTCATTTGGGATATTGTCTGCTTCATACCCAAAACTGTCACTATCTCTTCTCTGTAGTGTAAATCCTCCCATGACATCAAACACATGATCTTTATTAATGTACTTTTTATAGGTCAGTGTATTTTCATTGACCCAACCCTTCATCGATCGATTGACAACGCCACCGTATTGTCCTCTGAAATTACTGGGGTTTAAGGGTGTACCTCTATACGTATCAGAATTATAGAAATACTTATATTGGTTCGTACGGCTATTGGTCCCACCCGACACCTTTAATGTCAAACCTTTGAGGATCTCATACGATAAAAAGGCATTTAGGTTCAAGTCGGAATAAGTGTTTAGGTACACTTCATTTTCCAAACTAATGACAGGATTGATCATCAGATTGAGACCTTCCGACTCGGGATCGACCAAAAGATCACCTAGATCAATGCCTGTGCCTGTTACGGGGCGAAATCCCCAAGTCCTGTACAGAGTATAGCTTGTTGCCGAAGATGTCGGACCAGAGTTCACCGGCGTTCCATCCACCGTATTTTTAGCCATCCCCACTACAAAGCCTGCCTTAAGCTTGTCTGAGATTGACTGATCCAGAGACAATCGTCCTTGATAGCGTTTATTGGATGAATTGACAATAATACCTTGTTGATCGAATAGACTTCCCGAAACAGCGTAACGTGTACTCGTATTACCTCCCCGAAGTGCTATATTGTAGATATTGATCGGTGCATTTCTGAAAAGCCTATCCTGCAAGTCCAGTTCTTTTACGCCTTGATAATCTTCTAATTGCTTTCCAACATTACCCAAATAATAGCGTTCTGCCAATGTAGGATAAATTTCATTTTGATACTTCACAAATTCATAACCCGACATCATATCCATTTTCTTAATGGCTCCCTGCGAACCGAAAGAGGCCGAAAAATCAATTGTCGGCTTTCCTGTCTGTCCCTTTTTCGTTTCGATCACGATGACACCATTTGCGCCCCTAGAGCCATAGATAGCTGTAGCGGAGGCGTCTTTCAACACAGAGATCGAGGCAATATCAAAATTACTCAAAGCCGAACTGCTAAAATCTTCCATCGGAAAACCGTCCACGACATATAATGGAGCCGTACTTTGGGTCAAAGAGTTTCCACCACGGATCACAATATTGGCATTTTGTCCAGGCTGTCCGTCATTATTAGAGACCTGTACACCTGCCACACGCCCTGCTAGTGCTTGGTCAAAATTGGCAACGGGAGCTTTTTCCATTTCTTTCACATCAGCTGTACCGACTGACCCCGTCAGGTCTTTTTTAGCTACGGTACCGTACCCGATAACAACCACTTGATCCAGTCCTTTTTCATCAACAGCCATTTTCACATCGATGGTCTTCTGGTTTCCCACTTTTATCTCCTGGTTCTGAAAACCGATAAAAGAATAGACTAATACATCCTCAGTACCCGACACCGTGATCATGTAGCTTCCACCCACCTCACTTACTGTCTTAGTGCTTTCTCCTTTCACTTGAATAAGTGTCCCTGGAAGGGGGTTACCCTTTTCATCGGTGACCTTGCCCGTAACTGTCCTTCTTTGTATGGACGATGAAGAACTACTTTCTGTCCTTGGCACTCGACGTCTTATGGTCACGATCCTATCCGTAATACTGTAGTCCAGAGCTTTGCCCTGCAAAATCTGTTTGAGGGTCGCATCTAGGCCAAGTTTTTGAATATTCAGATTGACCGGTTCTATTGTCTTGATCAGGGCTTCGTCATAAACAAAGTCATAACTTGTCTGCTTTTTGATCTCACCAAAAGCTTGTTCCAACGAAATATTATTCGCTTTGATAGATATTTGCTGAGCAAAGCTCACAGCATACGACTGCATGAAGCCAACTGTCAATAGAAATAGGGTTAGTTTCATAATGAGTAGTATCTTTGCTATAGGATAATGGGAATATCGTCCCGTATTTTTTGCAATAAAAAATTTATACATTTGAATGGGATAATTAGTTTATAAATTGTGTCGTGCAATTATTTTCTATGTATTCCAATATTGAACCGGAAGTGTTACCAGCACTTCTGGTTTATTTGGAACTTTTCACGATCAAGGTCCTCTCTGTTTTTTCATCATCTATAGGTTTTTAGTTATTTACGGGTTTCACCAATATTGTTTTTCCATCGAAGTCAAATTGAACACTATTCGTTGAAGCCATAGCCTTGAGTACACTGGACAATCGATTATTGCGGGAGACCAAACCTCCTATTTTCAAATGCAAGGGGGCGTTGGGCGCATAACGGACTTCTACATCATACCAACGTGCGAGTTGTCGCATTGTCGTACGCAGATCCTGACCTTTGAAGATAAAATCATTATCCTTCCAACCGATCGAAGTACTTACATCTACTTGATCAATTTCAAAGACATTCTTTGTAAGTACAGATTGTTGACCGGGGAACAATTGTGCTATTTCCTTGCTCTCCAGAGAAGCGACACGTACTCTTCCCTCTACTAAAGTAGTTTTCACATGTGGTTCGTCGGTGTAGGCATTTATATTAAATTGTGTGCCCAATACCTCTACTTCCTGTCCTCTACAGACTACCTTGAATTTTTGTTTTGCATTTTTTACTACCTCAAAATAACCTTCTCCATCAAGCTCTACCCTTCTCTCTTTACCGACAAATTGTCCGGGATAACGGAGAGATGAAGCCGCATTCAGCCATACTTTTGTCCCATCGGGCAACACAATGCGATACTGTCCTCCCCGGGGAGTCTGGATGACATTTAACCTTTCCCCGACATCGGCAGAAAGTCCCACAACAATCGTCCCATCTGTATACGTCACCCCATCTGAACCCATAACTATACTTCCCTGGTCTTCATTCAGCACCACTGTACGGCCATCGGCCAATGTCAGCGTTGCACGATTGCCTCCTGGATCCAGGTCATGCAAGACAGGGGATACCTGTTCGGCATCCGGTATCTCTACACGATGCATGTAGAAATAATAGCCTCCCCAGGTGCAAACCAAAAAAATAGCGGCTACAGCAATCCAGCGATAAATAGATTGCTGTCTTATCAAACGGCTGCTGCCTCCTTCATCTTGAACAGAGCTTCTGGCGACATGGGCATGGACCTGTTGGTCGATTCGGTTCAATGCCTGCTTTTCGGATGGAGTAATAGCATGATCATCATCTGGAGTTTCCAATTCTTCCCTGATCATCTGCCTCATCTCCTGCTCTGAGCTTTCACCAAAATACCGCAATAGATCGTCCAGTTCCTTGGGCGAATGCCTTCCTTTGATGAATTTGCTAAATATAGAGCGAATATAATTTTTCTCTTCCATTGTAATGTACTTTTATAAGAGGAGACGCTCCATCCAATCTCCACCATTTGTTATTAGTACGTTTACAATAAGAAGAATCACTACATCAATGTAAAATATTTTTTTCGAAGCTCGCAGCAAGGATGGTTGCGATCCAAATCAAGTGTTGATTTCTAAGCATAAACGCCTGTATATTTTTCGATGCCCTCGTCATATGGGTACTGATCGTATGAACCGAGATTCCCAATATTTCGCTCACTTCCCGATAGCTTTTTCCTTCGATCCGACAAAGGGTAAAAATCTGTCTTTGTTGATCAGACAAACTGGCGATAGCTTGATCAAGGATATTTTGGGTCTCTTTCAGAAATACCTCTTCACTGACCGGATCATGGGTAGTGATGTGGAGTAGACTTATTTCCCGTTGCAGACGTTCGTCACGTGCCACTTTTCGGTAAAAATCATACAAAATATGTTGAGCAATACGATATAGATAGGACTTAAAGGATTGTGCGGGATCGATCAACATCCTTTTGTCCCATATCCGTACAAATACATCCTGGGTAAGTTCTTCGGCAACAGTCTCTATACGGACCATCTTCAGCAATTTCCGGTAGATCGGTAATTTGAATGTATCATAAAAATAGGTAAACGCTTGCTGATCTCCCTCTATCAGTTGATGAAGATATTCTGTTTCCGTATGGTCAGTCAGCAAGTGCATATATTGTTAAGTTTTATAAACAAACCGATGGGTATCGGAATCTTAATAAGGATCTAATCCTGATAAAACAAATATAGCACCTGTTTTAGTAATATCAAAAAGCCTTTTATCCTGCTTAGTCCAATATTCAAGATCATGTTAATGTAAGAGCAAATCATAGTTTGCTACAAAACAAAAACTATAAGGCTATCAAAATCTTATATTTTAAAATTATGTAAGTTATGGATGTGAAATAGGTTATGAAGGTATGCGTTTTGCCTTCATAACTACATCACTATCATCACCTCCGTCACTTTATTTTAAATAAGACCTTTCGAAGTTTTCGAAACTTCGAAAGGTGGCTTAAGCCAGATTTCTTCCTGCATTGACTACACCATATACCGTACGACCGATCAATTTACGATAGACTTCCTCTTTTTCGGCTTTCAACTTGCCACTCTGCAACCTGCGGATGGCATAATGCTGGATGATAAGCAAGGGTAAAACAATTTTTTCACGTTCCAACACCGAGCACCGCTCCACGGGATAATTCTCCATCAGATATTTTGCCCCGCTTAGCTTCAACAGATATTTGTTGGTTTTCACAAATTCCTCATGTAATATATTCCAGAACGTGCCAAAAGTCTCATCATCTTTCATATAGGAAGTGATATCAAAATTGGACTTGGTCATAGACATCATACAGTTGTCGATGAGGGTATTGAAAAAACCAGAAGTCTGGTACAGGTTTCGTACATAAGACCATAGATTGTTCTCCTCAGCCCATTGCAAAGCTGTTCCTACCCCAAAGAAACCCGGTATATTCTGTTTCAACTGACTCCAAGCCGTCACGAATGATATAGCTCGCAGATCTTCCAAACGCAACTCTTTATCCGAATTTCGTTTTACAGGACGGCTACTGATATTGATAGAAGCCAATGATTTCAATGGACTCAACGTTTCCAAATATTTCAAAAACTGCGGATGATGACGGAGCGCTAAAAACTTGCGATGGCTCTCAGTTGCCAAATCATCAATGACCTGTTTTTGTTTGCTCGTCAAGGTATCTCCACCATTTTGCCTGATCTCCGAAACCAAACCCGCATGCAGCAACTGTTCTATATTATATTGTGCTGTATCCAACGAGCCGTACTGACTACTTATGGTCTGTCCTTGTATAGTCAACTGGATATGGTTGTTTTCGATCTCACTACCCATAGAAGCATAGAAACGTTGGGTTTTGCCCCCTCCCCGTGCAGGGGGGCCACCACGCCCATCAAAGAAAATCAGATCTACATCATATTCTCTCGCTAGCGCTGTCAATTCTATCTTGGCTTTATAGATAGACCAATTGGCCATCAAATATCCACCATCCTTGGTACTATCGGAAAAACCTAACATGATAGTCTGCTTATTTCCCCTTATTTTGAGATGTTCTGCATACGCCTTGTTGGTGTACAGTGTACGCATGACATCAGAAGCACGTGAAAGATCATCCACTGTTTCAAATAAAGGCACAAAATCGATGGTCAATTCCTTTTTCTTCCATCCTTGCCACAAAAACAATTGCATAAGACCTAAAATGTCGGACGCTTGTTGACAGTTCGAAATGATAAAGCGTTGTGCCGCCCGCTCACTACCTGATCTCTGTATGTTTTTCAACAAACGGATCACATCAATAATATCTTTGATCAACGGATCCGCATCTTTTCGATAATCCAAGGTATGCTCATCAAAATATAAGGAAGCTTGTTTACTTTCTTCCGATTTCGTAAGCTCATCGACCGTCGACTTCACGGTACCTGCATACACTTCTGCCAAATAGTTGGTAGCCTTACGCAATACACTACTGTCCTGGCGAATATCAAGGGTAGTGAAGTAACATCCGAAAGTATTGACCTTACGGATCAAATCTTCCACCAACTCCACAAACAGACCATTATGCTTTTCATGCAGCACTTGTGTGATGGCCTGTAGATTTTCCAATATTTTAGCCGTATCATCCTCCGGATTCTCGATAGGGTTGAAACTATTGTCATAGAACAGCTTCTGCAGATTATCCAGATACTGTTCTACACCGCGGAATGTGATTCTGCGTTTTACGATACGAAAATCACGATAATAACATCTAAATAGGATCGTACGCAACATAGAAGCCACCTTCTTCGTACTCTCAGCGGTCACATTCGGGTTTCCATCCCGATCACCTCCCGGCCAGAACCCCAATTCAATCAATTGTTTTACATCCTCGGCCGGAACTTCTAGCACATCATCGATCTTGGATTGGATGCCTGAAGCTACTTTATAAAACACATTTTCCAGATACCAAGCCAAACTGACCGCTTCATCTACCGGAGTAGGTTTCTGTTTGTTGATGAATGGGGTTTTCCCCAATTGTTGCAACAACAGATGTACATTAGAAATATCATTGGCTTTGATGGCTTCAGTCAAATCATTGATGATACCTAAGACCGGTCCCGGATAAAATTGTGTAGGGTGCGCCGTCAGGACCAAACGTACCGAAAAGTCCTTCAACTTCTCGATAATCTGATTTTTTAGCTCCGGATTACTCTGCGCCAACCTAAACAGCGCGTCCAATCCACCTGTTTCATCGGTCTTGCCTACAGCCTGGAAAGCCGAGTCCTCAATAGCATCAAACAAAACAACCTGACGTTCAATATATTGCACGATACGAAACAAGAGGTCAATTCTATCTTCTTCTTGTACATACTGCTCATACTGACCAAAAAAGCTATCTATAATGTCTTCTGGAGCCAAATGTTCGGCCACACCGTTTTCACAATGGGTAGAAAAGAATGGAAGAATAGTACCTGTATGTTTTACTCTCTGAAAAGGAAGGGTTAAAAATAAACTTTTAAAAAGTTCAAACCGTGTAAGAACCTCGTTTTCAAAGACAGCTTGTTTCTGACTTAATTTCATTATTCGTTAATTTACATGAACTAAGAAATCAACCGGAGTTGATATTCCCACAAATATACAATATTTATATTATAAACAGTTGTTTTTTATTAAAATCATATTTTTAAATCCAAAATAGTCAAAAATATTAAAAAAATAAAAATAAATAATAACTAACCTATAAGATTTCGGAAACCAAATTATGGCGCAAAAATTAACAAAGTGATCCTTGTGACTTAATAAAAAGGACACAAGCAAACGCCTACCTATCAGACAAGCAAACTTGCGCCAGACCTTTTTAAGACACCTCTTTTTAGCAAAAAAAAACCTCCATCTCACCCAAGGTTGAAATGAAGGCTAAAATACGATTTATATACAACTCTATATAGACGGCTTATTTTGCCAACTCTTCAGCAATTGCCTTTCCGATTTCTGCAGGAGATTCTACCACACGGATACCACACTCACGCATGATTTTCATTTTGGCAGCCGCAGTGTCGTCCGCACCACCTACAATAGCTCCAGCGTGTCCCATACGACGTCCCGGAGGCGCTGTTTGCCCAGCAATAAATCCAACAACAGGTTTTGTACCGTGTTCTTTGATCCAACGTGCCGCTTCGGCTTCCATACCACCACCGATCTCACCAATCATAATGATACCTTCAGTCTCTGGATCATTCATCAACAACTCCACAGCTTCTTTTGTTGTTGTACCGATAATAGGGTCTCCACCGATACCGATAGCTGTCGTGATACCCAACCCTGCTTTCACGGTTTGATCCACAGCTTCATAAGTCAACGTACCAGATTTGGAAACGACACCTACATTGCCTTTCTTGAAAATAAATCCAGGCATGATACCGATTTTAGCTTCCTCTGCCGTAATGATACCTGGGCAGTTAGGACCGATCAAACGAGCGTTTTTGTCACTTAAGTAAGATTTTACCTGGATCATATCTTTGGTAGGGATACCTTCTGTGATACACACGATCAAAGCGATGCCTGCTGCTGCAGCTTCCATGATCGCATCGGCCGCAAATGCAGGAGGTACAAAAATAATGGAAACATTCGCCCCTGTCTTGTCTACGGCGTCTTGTACTGTGTTGAATACCGGACGATCCAAGTGGGTTTGTCCACCTTTACCTGGTGTGACACCACCAACGACATTGGTTCCGTACTCAATCATTTGTGAAGCATGGTAAGTACCTTCAGTTCCTGTAAATCCTTGAACGATTACTTTTGAATCTCTATTTACTAATACACTCATTTGTTCTATTTTTTTGCAGAGCAAATCTACTGTTTTGCATTGACTTCTGGAAATAGAGTGTGCAAAATCCCTCTTTTTTTGTTAAAAATTTAGTTTTCGGACAAACTCCCACAGCACAATCCCGATCGTGACCGATACATTAAAAGAATGTTTAGTACCAAATTGTGGAATTTCTATACAGCCATCAACCAACTGCATGATGTTCTCATCTACCCCATATACCTCATTCCCAAATACAAGAGCATATTTTCCACCATCTGCTATAGCGACCTCCTGCAAGTCCACACTTCCGGTAGCCTGCTCCACGGCATATACTTTATACCCTTGTGCCCTCAATTGTCTTACAGCCTCAACATTATCTTTGTGATAGTGCCATTCTACAGACTGTGTCGCTCCCAATGCAGTTTTTTCGATTTCCCGATGGGGTGGTGTACCCGTGATGCCCAAAAGTAACACTTTTTCTATAGCAAAACCATCCGCCGTACGGAAAGCTGAACCCACATTATGCATGCTCCTGACATTGTCCAGTACGATGACGACAGGTATTTTTTCTTGACGCTTGAAAGAATCGATATCTGCCCGGTTCAATTGTTCCATCGATAGTTTTTGCATGAAGCAAAAGTAAAAATTAAAAAACCAAAAGTCAAAAACATCCTTCCCTCCCACCAATCCTTATCCTTCTAGCCCCTCAACTAAAAAAACTAAAAATAGATTTTGAATATTGGTTTTATCTCATTACTTTTGCATTCCGAATTGAGTAAAAAAAATAAAAATATAGCTAAGTAAAAATGGCAAATCATAAATCAGCGCTTAAAAGAATTAGAGCCAACGCTGCGAGGCGTTTAAGAAACCGTTACCAAGCAAAAACAACACGTAACGCAGTCAAAAAATTACGTAACACAACCAACCCTGAAGAAGCTAAAGCCTTGTTGCCTCGCGTATCTTCTATGTTGGATCGTTTGGCGAAGAACAATGTCATCCACAAGAACAAAGCTGCTAACAACAAATCCAAGTTGACCAAATTGGTAAATAAACTAGTCGGTTAATTCAAGATTTGCGTTAAAATATTTGATGAGGGATGTATATGATGCATCCCTTTTCTCGTTTAGGCTGTTTTTCTTCAAACAAAAAAGGCTTGCACCATACTACACAAGCCCTCATCATCATCTATCTTATTTCTATAGTCTGGTTTTAAGCAAAAGTAACTGCTTCTTTCTTCATCGAACCCGTTTCGGCCAATCGCAGATGCCAACTAAAAGCCTCTTCCAACAAATGCGGAGTATGTCCACCCCGTTGGCAGGCCCGGTCAAAGTAGGACTGCAATTCTTCACGATAATCCGGATGCACACAGTTATTGATGATCTGCTGTGCCCGTTCGCGTGGAGCTAGTCCCCTCAAATCTGCCAATCCAATATCCGTAACCAAAATATCCACATCGTGCTCCGTATGATCTACATGGGAAACCATCGGCAACACGTGAGAAATAGCATTTTCTTTAGAAGCCGCTTGAGTCACAAAAATACTGAGGTAGGCATTACGTGCAAAATCGCCAGATCCTCCGATACCATTCATAATCTTGGTACCAGAGATATGTGTCGAGTTCACATTACCATAGATATCAAACTCAATAGCTGTATTAATAGCTATGATCCCTAACCGTCTTATGAGTCCGGGAGTATTCGATATATTCTGTGGACGTAACACGAATTTCTCTTTATATCGCTGTAGATTGTTAAATACCCTATCGTAACATTCCTCCGAAACCGTCACCGAAGATGCCGAGGCAAAACTCAGCTTTCCCGAGTCGATCAAATCAAACGTACTATCCTGCAGCACTTCCGAAAACATCGTAAGGTCGTAGAAATTACTATTCTTAAACCCTGTCAATACAGCATTGGCTACTTTACCTATGCCTGCCTGTATAGGCAGCAATCGATCCGTCAAATGCCCCAAACGGACTTCGTTTTCAAAAAAGTCCAATATATACTTAGCTATAGACATCGTCTTCGCATCTGGGGGAGAGATATCTGCCGGACTATCCTTTTTGTCCGTAAAGACGATGCCAATCACCTTATTGGGGTCCAAAGCGATAGTCTTGCGCCCGATCTTGTTCCACGGTGCCACAATCGGGATCACATTACGGTATGGATAGTTTTCTGCTTGATAGATATCATGTATACCGTACACATCTTCGGACACGGCAGTATTGATTTCCAATATGACATGTTTTGCCAATGCTGCAAATGTTACAGAGTTTCCGACCGAAGTAGTCGGTACAATACTACCGTCTCTATCTATAAAAGCAACTTCCAACACAGCGATATCAACATCTGGAAGGTTTTTATTATGCAACAATTCGGCACTTTCACTCAAGTGTTGGTCGATAAACAACACTTCGCCACTATTGATTTTATTCCGTAACGTACGGTCCACCTGAAATGGCATACGTTTGCTCAACGCACCAGCTTCTGCCAATTTGCCGTCTGTATCATGGCCTAGTGAAGCTCCGGTCATCAAGGTAATCTTTATCTTCTCTGATTTGGCCCTTTCGGCCAAGGCTGGCAGTACAGCCTTACTATCCCCTGCTTTGGTAAAGCCACTAGAGCCAACCACCATGCCATCTTTGATAAAAAGTGTAGCCTCTTCGGCACTCATCACTTTATCCCGTAAACTTTCCAGTCTGATTCTGTTTAATGACATCTTATTTTCTTTGAATAAATTATAAATGAATAATACTATTGTATTTAAATAACGATGGACAAAGGTTCTTAATTAATTTTGATTTCCCATTGTCTGACATCACAAAAATTATTGTTCAATATCACAAAAGTACAAACTATCCATTCTTCTAGAGAAACCCTACATATACTTTTGGTATTTCAAGAATATTTAAGCAAATTTACGTTTGCGTAAACGATGACGGCCCATGGAAAAAGAGTATGTAGACAAGTATTATATGACCGAGATCGATGTCTTCAAAGACAGCATATACTGTCATCATGCACTTATGGGAGACAGTTACATCGTCGAACATAATCATATCAAAGGTCAGTTTCTGTATACGGAAGGGGGAGTGGTCTTTCTCAAAACAGCTGACAAATCTTATTTTTTACCGGCACGTCATTACATATGGATTCCTTCAGGAGTAAGGCATAGCATACACCCTAGCTCTCCACATGTCATTATGCGCAATCTTTATTTCCCTAGATTTGAAACCGACACGGCATTTTTTGACAAGATAAACATTTACCCTGTCAATGATCTGTTGATAGAGCTCATCATGTTTACAAATCGCTGGAACGGCAACATTTTTCCTTCCAACGAACCGAATTATTCTATTGCAAAAGCATTTAAGCTTTTACTTCCCGAATTGTCACAATCGGAGCTTCCTTTGGCCTTACCCTACCCACAGCACCCTAAATTAAAAAATATAGTCGATTATCTTGAAAAAAACATCAAGGAAAACATAGGATCTAAACTTTTGGCAGACAAATTTGACATCAGCGAACGAAGCCTAGCTCGTCTCTTCCAGAAAGAACTCAACATGTCATTCATCCAGTATTACACGATACTCCGGATGCTCACGGCTCTAAAACTCTTGTTGGACGAACAGCTAAGCGTCAATGAGGTAGCATTACAAGTCGGCTACAGCAGTTTACCGACTTTCAGCAATACTTTTTATAAAATAGTTGGCGTTAGACCCAGCGATTATGTCAAAAAACACAACACCCTCTTATAAGTAAATTATAATAATTATGAAGAAAATACTATTTGCATTTTATTTGATCACCACGACCATTTTTATAGCCAACTGCCAGTCGACCAAGAATAAAAGTAACGATACTCCACAAGCCATCCAACTTTTTAATGGAAAAAATCTGGAAGGATGGATCCCCAAAATTCGTTATTATGACGTAAATGAAAATTTCGGCAATACATTCCGTGTAGAAGATGGGTTACTAAAAGTTCGTTACGATCAATACGACGATTTTTCTTTTAAATATGGTCATCTTGCCTACCACGAACCCTACAGCTACTATCTGCTTCGAATCGAATACCGTTTTGTAGACGAACAAGCCAAAGGAGGCGAAGGGTGGGCTTGGCGCAATAGTGGTGCCATGCTCCATGGTCAATCTCCTGGATCCATGCTGAAAGATCAGGATTTTCCCATATCCATAGAAGGGCAATTTCTAGGAGGAGACGGATCTGCCGAACGCACAACTTCCAATCTCTGTACACCAGGCACGAATGTCGTTATAGCTGATAGCCTATTTACACCACATTGCAAAAGCTCTACTTCAAAGACATATCACGGCAATCGGTGGGTCACGGCAGATTTTCTGGTCTTAGGTGATTCGGTCATCAAACATATCCTAGATGGAGAGGTGGTCCTTGAATACACAAAACCTCAATATGGTGGCGGTAATGTAAGTGGACATGACCCTAAAGTCAAAAAAGACGGAGAACTGATAAAATCCGGCTACATTTATCTACAGAGTGAAAGTCATCCCTTGGATTTCAGAAAAGTAGAACTATACAATCTCGAACAATATAAATCGGATTCTGTACACTTAGATGCTATTGTAGATAAGCTATTAGCTACAAAGTCCCGATAATACATTTTCGCATAGACATGAAGAATTTCAAAAAATATTTTATTATTCCTGCGACACCGCAAGAAATATATCTAGCTTTGACCACCAAAACCACCTTACAGTTATGGACAAGCGATGAAGTGGACATCAATCCAAATGTCGGTGGAGAATTCTCTTTATGGGACGGAGCTATCACCGGTAAATTTCTAGAACTGGATCCCCCTAAAAAAATTGTACAGGAATGGTATTTTGGTGATCAGAAAGAACAATCTATCGTGACGATCAAACTACATGAACATAAAAAAGGGACTTCATTCGAAGTTAATCACACGAATATTCCTGACGAGGATTATGACGATATCGTAGAAGGATGGGAAAATGAGTATGTAGGTGGTCTACAGGAATTTTATGAAGAGTGATACTCCTCTTTCCCAATTGCGCGGTGACATCGGATTGACTTTCTCTCCCCCCATTCATCATTAGTCTATAAATAAAAAACGGCCCT
>NZ_JAAJTJ010000013.1 GCF_011030405.1 Parapedobacter sp. SGR-10 | reverse complement strand
GGTATTGATCCAATCGGTACCCGCCTCGTTAAATTCTATGCGCTTATTGGTGACAAATCCGTTATTGTTGAGTGTATAGGTTGTTTGTGAAAAAAATGCCCCGCCAACTGTTGTATGCACCACGGCTGTATTGCCGCTGTATTCGTATGTACGGGTGGTACTTCCGACCGTTACCTTGCTTATCTTGCCCTCTTGATTATAGCTGATATGGAAGAGCAGGCCTTCTCCACCGGCCGTGACGATGCGGCATATAGGTTCTGGATTATCCTTGTTTTTTTTGGAACAAGCTGTTGTGAGGATTAGACACAGCAACAGGATTCCGACTGGTAATGTGTTGCTTTTCGTAAGTATTGTTTTCATCTGTTTAAATTATTTATTGAGTGTAAGCTTTCAATGGCATAAATGAACTCGTTACACTCGGTTTTTACTTCATTTTGTATTAATCACACTGATACTGATAATTTACGATATCGGCCAATGTACCGCGTTGCATGGTCATGTTCGTGATCTTTCCGTCCTGATCCTCCGTGTACATCACCGATATAGTGGAGCTGCCAACCGTTAATGATTTTACGGCATTCTTCGGCCTGTACACTTTCATGCCATCATGCTCGAATATTTCCTGATAGTAGAAGTAGTCACCGGGCTGTGTGGGTTTGTCGCTATAATATTCAAGCGCACCTGCATCGGGCTGTATGTTGCCGTTGGCCCATGAGAATGTCGCTATGGTGGGTGATCCGCCTGTGGAATTGGTATATGTGATTTTTATGAGTTGTGTCCCTCCGTTATACAGAAACTCCGCATTGCTCCACTCCGTACCCGTCTCGTTGCGTTCTTCTCGTTTATTGGCTACGAATCCGTTGCTGTTGAGCGTATAGATGTTTTTTTGCACGAATGCTCCGCTATTTGTGATATGCACGACCACCGTATTTCCACTATATTCGTATGTGCGGGTGCTGACCGCAGTCGTTACCTTGCTTATTTTGCCCTCATCATTATAGGTAATATTGCGCGTATTTCCATCACCACTGACCGTAATAATGCGGCAGGTAGGCGTTGACGGTTCGGGATCGTTCTTTTTCTTTTTAGAGCAGGCTATCGTCAGGCTCAAGCACAGCAATAGGATACCTATGGGTAATGTGTTGCTTTTTGTAAGTATTGTTTTCATAATAATAGATATTTTATAGCCTCCGCATGAAAGCTTATAGACCTGTCTGGAAGCCTGTGATATGCAAACATACTGCAATGGTAGCGCTGACCATTGTAAAAAAGCGCAAATTTATGTATAGGTTAATACCCGTTAGAAGGAAGGATAGGTGAGGCCGGCACTATCTGAGTTTTCGGTGCTCAGATGTCTTTGGGAAGGGGTATATCCGAAGAAACGCTTGAATTCATGAATGAAATGAGACTGATCAAAATAATCAAAACGTTCGACGATCTCCATCCAATCCGTTTGTTCGGAATTTTGAAGCTGTTTGTAAGCCTGGTTAAAGCGGATAATCCGGCTGAACGTCTTGGGTGAGAGCCCCACCTGTTCTTTGAAATACTGTTCCATCGAACGTTTTGACATGCAACTCATCCTGTTCAGCTCTTTGATGGGCAAAGTGCCACTGTGCGCCATGATTTTTTGACAAATAAACGAGACCCTGCCAGATTGTTTATCTGTATTTTGTCCCAATCGCATCAATAACCATTCCTGAAGTATCCTGAGGACAGCCAGATGATCGTGAGATTGATCTTCCAATTTTGCAAGCACCTCATTGATCTGATGCCCTAACAATGTGTTTAGGGAAGAGCATGCATTCGTCAACAAATCCTGTGGAATACCCAATAAGCGATAGGCTCCGTGTGGACGAAACAATACATATACCAGGGACAAAGACGAAGTGATAACGTGCTGGTGTTGCTCTATCTGCCCCATGAAGTTGAAACGAACAAAGTCTTTCGCTTGTTGGGAACTTTGGAAATAAGCAGATTCCCGGAGGACAAAAGCTATATAGCTGGATCCAACAGGAAAAAAATCAATACGTTGTAGATTGTTGTTTTTCCTCGCATCCGTAGATGTGTAAACAATTCCCTGAACATACGGTTGCAAGGCTATGTGCGGTGTGTACAACTGAAACTGCACTTTGATCTTCTTTTAGTGACAATCAAAATAAAAGTAGGGAAAATAATTGAAAGTATGAAAAGTCTATCAGAAACCCCGGATGATCGGGAGCAATTGGTATAAGCATTTAAATAACCCGGGGATGAATTTCCCGGGTTATTAATAAAGTTTACTTTCCGGCTGCTTTGGCATGGTCTGCCAGAAATTGTGCCAGCCCGCTGTCCGTCAATGGGTGTTTCAGCAAAGCCGTGATAGCAGATAGTGGTCCCGTCATGACATCTGCACCGATCTTGGCGCAACCCAGAATGTGCGAACTGTTGCGTACAGACGCTGCCAATATTTGTGTCTCAAATCCATAGTTGTCATAGATCAGCCTGATCTCTTCGATCAATCCTAACCCATCAACGGAAATGTCATCCAGTCTGCCGATGAACGGTGAGACATATGTCGCACCTGCTTTGGCGGCCAATAATGCCTGACCAGCAGAGAATACCAACGTACAGTTAGTCTTGATGCCTTTCTTACTGAAATATTTGATGGCTTTGACACCGTCCTTGATCATCGGTACCTTGACCACGATCTTTGGATCCAATGCTGCCAAAGCTTCGCCTTCTTTGATCATCGTTTCATAATCTGTACTGATCACCTCGGCACTGACGTCACCGTCAACGATTGCGCAGATGGCTTTGTAATGGTTGATAACGTTTTCTTCTCCGGAGATACCCTCTTTGGCCATCAGGCTTGGGTTGGTGGTCACACCATCCAAAACACCTAAATCCTGTGCCTCTTTGATTTGCGCCAGATTGGCCGTGTCAATAAAAAATTTCATGTTTATGTTTGTTGAATTTTGATAAATTAAAACTATCTTATCTTTGATACGTTACAAACTTAGATAATTCCGTTTTGATATGCAATTTAATTGTAGTCCTATCAAAGAGGAATTATCGACTCTCCTCTGCCGTTGAAGAGAAATTCTAGAGGAATGTGATGTTTATTTTGGTATTCTTTTAATCTGTGATTAAGCCACAGACTAAAAAGAATACTGTTTTTTTAGACATTAAAACAATAATGGAATTATTTAGATCGCTTCAATATCCCAATTTTCGGCTGCACACTATCGGGCAGTCTATTTCGCTATTGGGGACCTGGATGCAGCGTATAGCGATCAGCTGGTTGGTGTATAGGTTGACGGAATCGGTCTTCTTATTGGGGTTTGTTTCTTTCGTTTCACTCTTGCCGTCATTGGTGCTGTCTCCTTTTATCGGCAGTTTTGTCGATCGTCGGTCAAAGTACAGACTGGTCGTGATGACGCAGGTATTGCTCATGTTGCAGGCAGGTATATTGACCCTCGTTGTTTTTATGGGCTGGGCTACAGTATGGTGGCTGTGCGTACTTGGTTTTGCTCAAGGCGTGATCAATGCTTTTGATGTCGTGTCTAGACAGGCTCTGTTGGTGTCTCTGGTCGATCAGAAGAAAGATTTGCCCAATGCCATCGCATTAAACTCCTCCGTGTTCAATGCGGCCCGTATGGTCGGCCCGGCAATCGGAGGGGTATTGTTGAGTATGTATGGCGAGCAGGCGTGTTTTTTGGTTAATTTTTTGAGTTTCGTGCCTGTGCTCACGACACTTTCTATGATGAAGGTAGTCGAAAAAGCGCCTACGAATCCCAAAGGATCTTCCAATTGGCAAGGCTTGTTGGATGGATTTGATTATCTGAAGCGTTCGCCCCATTTGGCCTCGTTGATTATCATCATGACCTGTTCGAGCCTATTTGTGATACCTTACACTTCGTTATTGCCAGCTGTGGCCAAAGACTTATTTAAAGGAGATGAGACAACGTTTTCCTGGTTTGAGAGTGTGGCTGGCTTTGGAGCGATGTTGGGTGCGATACAGATGGCCAGGTTGAAGTCGGGGGAGAATCTCCGGTACAGGGTTATGTTTTCTGCATTCATGATGGGGACTTCTCTGTTGCTGTTGGCTTATGCACATTACCTGCCGTCGGCACTCTTTTTTACGGGGGCTGTCTCTTTTGCCATGATGATGCAGAATTCCAGTATCAATACCTATATACAGACACATGCTATGTCTGCATACCGGGCACGTATCATGTCTTATTATGTGATGGCTTTTCAAGGTGTCTTTCCGATAGGGAGTTTATTGATCGGTTCCGTCGCCGATACGATCGGTATCAAAAGTACACTCTATGTCATGGGAAGCATGGGGGTATTGATCGCGGTATGCTATTATATCTATCTGCGCCTGCATATTCAAAGGAGGTTGTTTAAGATGTAGACGTAGAGACGCAATGCATTGTGTCTCTACGTCTCTACATCTTCCACCCACAAACCGTCATTTTTAATAATATCGATCAATTCGTCGAGGGCATGGGCCGAACTGACGTTCCTCTTGACGACTTCCTTGCCTCGGTAGAGTGTAATCTTATCTGGTCCTGCACCGACATAACCGTAATCGGCATCGGCCATTTCACCGGGTCCATTGACGATACAGCCCATAATGGCAATCTTGAGTCCTTTGAGGTGGTTGGTACGGCTGCGAACCATTTGTGTCGTCTCCTGTAGATCGAACAGGGTCCGGCCACAGCTCGGGCAGGAGATGTATTCGGTCTTGGATATACGAGAGCGTGTGGCCTGTAGGATGCCAAATGAGAGAGAAGCAATCTTGTCTGTCGGTGTAGCCGGAGAATCTATCCACACACCAGAACCCAGACCGTCGATCAATAATGCCCCCATATCCGTCGCAGAATAAAGCTGTAGCTTGGAGATCGGTTCTTCGGGACTCATGATATCTCCGATGGGACCCGAAAAATCTTCTGCTTTGTAAGATCTTTTGATAATGACCGGATTGTCCAATCCTATTGCTTGTATATTGGCAAAAAACTGCCGTTGATCGGCCATACCATGAGGATGGCTGGTTTCCAATATGAAAACAACCGTAGGGTCATTTTGCAATAAGCCGAACGCTTCGCTGCCTAAGAGATCGTTGGAAATATGTACCAGATTCAGCACAGGATCCTTGGTTTGTGCCTGGTTGAATTCCTCCAAGCTGAAAACAGGGTGTATATTCGTTTTGTTTATGAGACCTAGCCAAGTGTTGTAATTATAAAGTTGCTTGAGGTTGCCCGGCATGGTAAATGAAGGCAACTGATCCGCCAGATACACAAAATCTACGGATTGGTCTCCCATATGATATTTATCGTTGAGAGCATCATACTTATAGCCCACATCAGATAATACAAAGGGATCTTTAAGGTTTCTGGCCGAAATATCCACGACCACACGCGGAACAAGTGATCCCCCGACAAAGGTGTTGACCTCTTTAGAGATATAAGGCTTGGTTTGACTATCTTCGGACAGGACCAATATGTCTCTGTCCTGACGGGTTTCTATCTTACGGCGTACATATCGATTGACCAAAGCTATAGCTACCGGGGCTTCAAGCTCGGGTTCTTCGGTAAGGGAGACCCTGACGGTGTCCCCAAGTCCGTCTTCCAGTAGCGTGCCTATCCCAACGGCTGATTTGATACGTCCATCTTCGCCATCACCGGCTTCAGTCACACCCAAATGTAAGGGGTAATTCATCTTTTCGGCAACCATCCTTTCGACCAATAGCCGATAGGCCTGTATCATCACGCCGGGATTGGAAGACTTCATCGACACAACGAGGTTGTAGTAGTGTAGGTCTTCACAGATGCGCATGAATTCCATAGCGGACTCGACCATACCTTCGGGTGTATCGCCATAACGGCTCATGATGCGGTCGGAGAGCGACCCGTGATTGGTTCCGATACGCATAGCTGTGCCGTATTCTTTGCAGATGTTGACCAATGGGGCAAACTTTTTATAGATACGTTCCAGCTCGGCCTGATAAGCGGTATCTGTATAGTCGATCTGATCAAACTTCTTTTTGTCGGCATAGTTGCCGGGATTGATACGTACTTTTTCGACGATACGGGCAGCGACCTCGGCAGCATTTGGTGTAAAGTGGATATCAGCTACCAGTGGCACTTGATATCCGCGGACACGGAGTTCCCTCTTTATGTTGGCCAGGTTTTCGGCTTCCTTGATGCTTGGGGCAGTGATACGTACGTACTCACAGCCGGCGTCGACCATACGGATGGCCTGTTCGACCGAGCCCTGTGTATCCATCGTGTCTACCGTGGTCATGCTTTGAATACGGATGGGATAGTCTCCACCCATTGGCACATCGCCTATATGCACTACCCTGGTTTCGAAACGTGAATACGTCAGCTTTGAATTGCAGTACTTGCCCGGTAATAGTATTGTATTTGTCGCCTCCATGCTGTAGGCAAAGTTAGGGATTTATCTAGTTATATTTATGGGTTCTGTCAAGTTATTACAGTTCCCTATTAATCGAAATAGAGTTGGCTGCACCCGTAATTTTCAATATATATTTGTTGGCGGAGGTGTCGTAGTTTTCTGTTTTGTAGTGATCGCCGCTTTTGGTAAAGCCATCCAATTTTTTGCTGGATAGGACACTTTCGTGTTCGATCAAGCAGGCAGCATCTTTGGGAAGCGTGATCTTACAGGAGGAAGCGGCTGTATTGATTTCTATGACCGATGTTTCCAATTGGGGCATGCCGAGACGAAGGGTTAATGCTGTCGCTCCAGAGTTGATCTCCAGGTTGGAAAATTTGTAAGCGGAAAGATCGCCCGTAAAACTGGATGCCCCCATATTAAATTCTAAATTCCAAACAGGTGCTTGGTGTAGTGCTAGGTGAATGGTGTTTTTGCTGTTATTACCTTTGCTGTTGACACCGATCAGTTCGATTTCTTTTTTCGGTGTATCGGTCACTCTTTCTAATTTAATCCTTGCAGCACCGTCAGTGCCGGATGCCTGAATCAGATTGTCGGTAGGAAGGCTATCTAGTATAAGGGTAGCTGCACCCAAGTCGAATATCAATGAGGCTTCTGCTACAGAATCGGTAAAGGGGAGTATGACTACTTCTTGTAAGCCTATAGTATCTTTTAGCCCTTCGTATTTGGATAGCAGATCAAGCTTTAGGCTGGACTTTGACGTCAGTCCAATATACAGTAGAAAGAGACACATAACAATATTGACCCCAGCAGATATCAAAGGGCCATTTGGTCTGTTTTGTAGAATAATGTTGATGCCAATGGATATGATGAGTAGGGGCCAATAGTCCAACATTGCATAAAAATTGAAGCGAATGACCTCAAAATTGTGCAGCAGAATGATGATGCCGAAAAAAATAAACCAAACCCCTGTTCCGATCTTTTTACTCATACCGTGTTAAATATACCATTGTTAATCTAAAAGTAAAAATTATCTACGCTGCAAAATTACCGAATCATTGGGCTTGCTGTCAAGGCAAAGGTTGTGGTTGGTCTTAATCTTTCGGTCAATGTGGGTTTTTGATCGGTGTGTTTTACATTAGTTTAAAAAACAAATCCACCTTTTTACCGTTACCATATAGGTCTGCAAAAAATATCATACAAATTTTGAACGGGCAAGAAATTAAATATGTATTTTAGCGTATTAAGTCAAAACTGATATATGTTTTTTTTTCATTTTGGTGAGTACATTCTGTTGTTGAAGAAGGTTTTTAAGAAACCGGAGAAGTGGAAGATCTACTGGCGTGAGATCCTGCACGAAATGACCGAGATAGGCGTAGGGTCTGTAGGGCTGATCATCATTATCTCTACGTTCATAGGTGCGGTTATGACGATGCAGATAGCCTTTCAGTTGGTGTCCGACTTGATTCCCAATTCTGTGATCGGACAGATCAACCGGGACTCCAATATTTTGGAACTAGGTCCTACAATATCGGCTTTGGTATTGATGGGCAAGGTCGGTTCGTCCATATCTTCGCAGATCGGCTCGATGCGCGTCACAGAGCAGATCGATGCTCTGGAAATCATGGGCATCAATGCGGCGGGCTATCTTATCTTGCCAAAAGTCATTGCGGGTGTAATCATGGTGCCTGCTCTGGTCACTGTAGCGATATTTTGTGCGCTTATCGGTGGTCTGGTTGGTGGCTCGGCGACAGGTGCGGTCAGTCCCAACGATTATATCCTGGGTATCCGGGATTCGTTCAATGGGTTTACGGTAGCCGTGGCGATGGTCAAGGCTTTTGTGTATGGCTTTTTCATTACGTCCATCCCTGCCTATAAGGGGTTCTTTGTGCGTGGCGGTGCATTAGAAGTGGGGCAGGCAGGCACAAAGGCGGTAGTGGTCGGTTGTATTGTGATTTTGGCCAGTGACTACCTGATCACGGCTATGATGTTGTAAGGTGTAAGGAATGATAGAGATCAAAAATATAAGCAAGTCTTTTGGCGAGAATACCGTGTTGAAGAATATCGATGCTGTCTTCGAACCGGGAAAGGTCAGCTTGATCATCGGTGGTTCGGGCTCGGGCAAGAGTACCCTGTTGAAGTGTATAGTCGGCTTGCACAAACCCGATGAGGGGCAGGTTTTTTTCGACAAGCAGGAATTTACCAAGATGGACTTTGAAGAGAAGATACCTATACGAAAGGAAATAGGTATGCTGTTTCAGAATTCAGCCTTATTTGATTCCATGACGGTAGAGCAGAATATTGTGTTTACATTGGACATGTTCAGCGAGATGAGCCGAAAGGAAAAAGTCGAACGGGCCAATTTTTGTTTGGAAAGGGTCAATCTGGCGGGCAAGAATAAGCTGTATCCGGCTGAACTTTCGGGGGGGATGAAAAAAAGGGTAGGTATAGCCCGAGCTATCAGTATGAACCCCAAATATCTTTTTTGTGACGAACCTAACTCCGGTCTGGATCCGGCAACTGCTATCTTGATCGATGAGCTGATACAGGAATTGACCGAGGAATACCAATGTACGACCATTGTAGTCACGCACGATATGAATTCGGTCATGGGAATAGGAGAATACATTATGTTTCTCTATGGCGGTCAAAAATTTTGGGAAGGTACGAACGAGGATATATTGCGTTCGGATGTGCAGGAGCTGAATGATTTTGTATTTGCCAGCCCGTTGATGAAAGCTGCGAGGGAAGTGATTAAGTAGGGGCAAAAGATCTTTTGCCCGTACTGTGTAATTTTATTTTTTCTTGTTTGTGGAATCTTCCTGTCTTTTGCATCCATGTTCAAAGAATGGTTATCTTTAACCGGTATTAAGGTTGAAGTTTTAACAATAACACATGAAGTATTATTTGATAGCAGGAGAGACATCGGGAGATTTGCATGGGGCAAATCTTATCAAAGCACTGCGGCAGGAGGATACAGAAGCTGAATTTCGTATCGTGGGTGGAGACCAAATGGCACTTGCTGCGGAGCAACAGCCGTTGATACATGCTTCCGAAATGGCTTTTATGGGATTCGTGGAGGTCGTCAAGAATTTGGGTGCGATTTCGAGGAATCTCAAAAAAGTAAAAGAAGATCTCCTTCGGTACAGGCCTGATACCGTAATCCTTATCGATTTTCCGGGCTTCAATATGAAGATAGCTTCTTTTGCCAAGAGGCACGGCATCCGCGTGTGTTATTATATATCACCCAAGATATGGGCCTGGAACCAAGGGCGGGTGCACAAGATCAAGAAAGTCGTTGATCATATGTTTTGTATCCTTCCGTTTGAAGTCGATTTTTACCGACATTTTGGGATGGAAGTCGATTATGTGGGCAATCCGTTGCTGGATGCTATTGATGCATATGAATTTAATCCCAATTTTATCTCCGATAATGGTCTGGGAGACGATCCGATTATTGCTCTGCTTCCCGGAAGCCGCAAGATGGAAATCGAACAGCTTCTGCCCGATATGATGGAGATGTACTATGCCTTTCCAAAGCACCAATTAGTCATTGCGGGAGCACCTAATTTTGACGAAGAATACTATAGGCAATTTACCGGAACATTGGATATTCCTGTTGTCTTTGGCCAAACGTACGACCTACTCAAACATGCAGAGGCTGCAGTCGTGACTTCGGGAACCGCAACTTTGGAAGCAGGTATCTTAAAGGTGCCGCAAGTCGTTGTATATAAGGCCAACCCATTGACTGTCATGATTGCCCGGAAGCTTATCACGGTACGTTTTATCTCTTTGGTCAACCTCATCAACGATTATCTGTCCGTTATCGAACTCATTCAGAAGGATTGTAATCCTGAAGAAATCCGTGATGAGCTTGGCCGTTTGATCGGTGAATCCGAACATCGCGCGAGTGTATTGGAAAATTATGAGGTACTGGCGGAAAAATTGGGAAAACCGGGCGCATCGAAAAAAGCTGCGGGATTGATCGTTCGTTATCTGAAAGAAGGAGATTAAACTTTATGGGGATACATATATTCTAACGAAAAGAAAGGAGTTGTTATGAAAACTTGGATAAGCACATTGTGTTTTTGTTTGGTGACATTGCTTACGGTGTCAGGACAGACAAATACGCAACATTTTGATAAGCTCGTGCTCAAGAAAAAAGAAAAGAAGATGTTTTCCGATAGGGATTCATCCAGCGTGGTGTATATCGATACATTGATTATGAAAGATAAGTCTTCTTTGCAGTTTTTTGGAAAAAAGGATGTGAAGCTCGTGGTCAAGCATGCCGAAATAGACAACCAGGCCATGATAATGGGACAAGGTGGACAAAATAACGGGTCCAACTTTGATATAGCGGTCAATTTCCAAAAATTGGGCTCGCTGTATATCATTGCCAGAGGGCAGGATGCAATGAATGGGACAAAGACATTCCCGAATGGGGATGCGGGTAATGTGACCTTGACCTACGATTCTGCAGGAATAACGCCTCAAAGTACGGACAAAAAGGCAAAAAACTACGTGTTGACGGATGTTACGCCAGGTGGATTGCACGTTACCCCCAGTGCAGAGTTAAATAATATTTATGGTATGATTGCGCGGGCTCCACAAGGGCTTAGAGGTCTTCCCCAGGGACAGATATATTCCGGTTCTCCTGGGAAAGAAGGAAAAGTTGTGATAAAAGGTAAGTAGAGACGCGATTATCTTCGATGAGCTCGCTACGCTCGGTTAATCGCGTCTCTACAAGATATATCCTCTCAATACGAGTAACTGATCGAATAGGTCGGGACTACTGTTTGTCTAGCCTTGGCATCGTGTATATAGGTCAGCCGTCCGGCAAGGGAAAACAGGGGTAAGGGATATTTGAAGAAATTCATGTCTAGGGATAGCCCTATCCCAGTTGTTTTTGGTGTCCAATCTGCACTTTCGAGATTTTGATAGTTGGCAGAGAAGTCACCTCTGATGCGCTTGATGTAAGCTAATGAACCGATAGACCAATCGGGATAAGCGACAGGGAATCTGTAATTCATCAATAAAGTGTTTTTTAAGTAGAGGGTAGGATAGAAGCTGAAACCTTCGGGCAGAGGGATATCATTGTTAGGTGTGTATCTACCGGATTTTTCCTGTATGGAATAACGGACTTGGAGGCCGTGATTGAGTAGGATACCGGGGAAATAAAAGTTTGTCCTAAAAGACCAGGCTGCTCCTTTTTGATCGGCATCAAATGGTATATGTCTGTAAGTAAAGCTAAAATTCTGCCCCCATCGCGGTGTTAGGTCCATACTGCTCATCGTATGATTTCGGTTGAGGTAAATCTGGTAATTCAGCGGAAATGATACAGAAGTGTGGAAATTTTGGAGATTGGATAGGCTGACGTTGTAACGTTGCAGATAAGAGGTCGCAAAGTTGACCCCATAGCTGTAAGTGTAGTGTCGTCTGTAGATCGAGAATGGAAGCTGTATATTGGCAGAAACAGCATGTTCGCGCCAGTCGAAGCCGGTGTAAGAGCCGTCCGGATTTTTTGCCTGATCGATTTGTCCATAATTTCGGTACGACAGGCTGAATTTTGGATAGTACCGCTGATAGCTGATTTCGGCAGAATAGATGCTTTTGCGGATGTCCATATCGTATTCGTACCCTAATTTAACCTGTGTGGTGTTCAAAACATCGTTGGAGAGCCAAAATAATCCAGGGCGCAGGTTGTCAAAACTCTCAAAGTCATTGCCACTAAGGGTAAGGCTGTGAAAATTGATGCTATGGGCTGTCACGTGATAGTCTTTGATGTCATAGCTTCGGCCATTGTCTACGGCAGGATCAAAACGAAAGGCATTTTGACGAGGATATAGCGCTTGTACAGGGGCTGGGGATACGGAGTCGGCGTCTATATGGTCAAATGATGTTTGGTTTATTTTGTAACCTGTAGCCATATAGTCATTGTACCATAGTGTATCGTCCTGTACAGAAGGATTGAATGCACCATGAGTAGCATGCGTAATTCTTGAAATGCGACCATTGTCCAATTGGTATATATCGTCCTGTGCATTGTAATTGGCCTTGTAGATGATTTTATTCCCATGGTAGATGGGACGTTCGTACTGTATATTGTTCCATTCGAACAATGTTTTGATCTCTTTTGTGTTTAAATTTATTTCCACGAGATTAGTTCCTTTTTTACCTAGTGCTATAGCTACGATTTTATGTCCGCTCTTGTGGTATTGGGGTTGTTGGATTTGCAAATCTTCTGGCATGGGAATAGAGGTTTTGATTTTTCCCGTTTTGCTATCCAATAGAATCAATGAACTTTTGTTTGCCAAATCGATTTCTACGCAGGCTATGGTTTGTAGGTTGGGAGACAGCGTAGGGGTATAGTATCGGGTTTTGTGGGTCAGCGCTTTGATTTTTTGTGTTTGGAGATCATAGATATTGATGATGTTGTATGTTTGTTTTTGGAAACGGGGATCTTTTCTGAGTTCGTCCCAGACAATCAAGTGATCGTGGATATGAAAGTAGGGCATGATTTGCCTGCCGACTTTGATAACTTTTTTTTCTTTCATGTCTTTGCTTGGATCAAGGTAGACAATAGTTGGAACCTTTTGTCGACTGTCTTTTAGAACGTATATTTTTTGATCTACAACCTGTGGAATGTAGTAGTCTGTAGCGTAGCGATCAGTGAGGGGAAAAGGACGGGCTGCTGTTGAGTCTACGTGGTCATTCCATGACTGTTGAAGGTGCAGCATCGTGGTGTCAAATAATTGATTACCTCTCATGCCGCTATGTTTTTTTAGGGCGCGCTGAAAGTTGAATGGACGTAATAATTTTCCGTTCATCTCGTCAATGATCTTGCCATGGATGAGTGTGTCTCGTTCAAACAATTCACTGACCATAAGGTAACCGATGGTGTAATAACTAGGAACTATATCCTTGAATGACCCGTGTACATATTTGTTGAAACCGTAGTTTCTTCCAGACAATATATTGGCTCGAACGGGCATATTCCAAGAGCTTAGTCGGCCACGGCCTCCGGTAGAATAGATCGTCTCATGGAGGACAGCATCTCCTTCAAAATACCAGGACGGTAGGTTGAGTCCGAATAGTGCCAAGGCCAATTGTTGGAAAAAAGACCCTTTTAATTTTCCTGTCAAATTGTCAAATTGAGCAACATGCCGACTTTCATGTAGTGCTAAATTGGGCAGCCATTCCTGATTGTCGGCGATAGCCGGTGGGGTAGAGTAGAGCTCTGATTTACGCGGAGCAAGCATCACAAAACCGTTGGGTTGGACATGATGGGTTTGAACAATGAACGGAATTTTGGAGGTAGGTCGTTTGAAATCACGGCTTACTTGATCCAAAAAATGTTCCAGTTGCATAGCGAGGTTAGGAGCTTGTGCGCTGAATTCTTGAGGGAAAATTAAGGTTATTTTTTCCGTGCCGATCTGTTTCCATTTTATGTTGAAATGCGCTTGGGAATTGTCAAATACCTGACAAAAAATAGATATTGAATATATAGTTAATATAAATGATATTAAATATCTCATTATAAATATGTTGATTTGTTTATATTATGTGTTTTACTGTTGTTGCTAAAAAAATTAGTTTGTTTTTGCTATTATATATTTATTAAAAGATTATATATAATGTCATAAATATTTGAATAAAAGTTTGTTATTATTTTATTTAAAATCAGAAAAACTGTTTGTTTTTCCAATTAAAAACCTTATTTCGTGATGTTAATCTTATATTATTATGCTGTGTCTAATGTATTACTTTTAATTGATATATTTCCTATGCGAGTGTAAAAAAGTATGGATTAAGCGATCTCCTCTCCTACATGCCCAATGGCTGTCTTTAATTTTTTATGGCTCTAATTTTTTGCAGATTTGGGGATTCAGCTCTGGTTTTCGTGAGCGGGCAATCCGGGGAGAAATAGCATACATGTGTGTCTCTTTCTATCGTGGAATATATAAGCTGATCCATGGCCTTCGGATTGCTTATGATCCTCTCTATTCGGGGCTTTCTCCGTATGATTTGTAGGATGTCATATTGGCAGATTAGGAGTTCGAAAATAATTTTATTCTATTCCTAAAAAACCTTATATTTTTTCGATTAAAAAAACGACTTTTGCAACAACAAAAAATCATTGCATAACATGTAGGATTAAAAATCTAGGAGGGTGCTTATGGAAGAATTGGACATGACAGTTGCGCATATCGAGCAGTTGATCGCAGAGAATAATCTGAGCGAACTGGAGAATTTTCTGAACGAACTGAATATTTCGGATGTAGAAGAATTGATTGACGAGCTTCCCGAATATGGCCCGCTTTTCCTGGAGACCTTAAGCCTAAAACGAGCAGTCAATGTTTTTCGTATCCTGGATTTTCCCACGCAGGAACGTATATTCAAAAAGCTTTCAGCTGCCAAGATACGTGAGATCATCAACGAGATGCCTCCTGATGACCGGACATCTTTTTTCGGGGAATTAAAGGGGGATGTGGTCAAGCGTTTGATCATCATGCTCCCTCCCCAAGAGCGTAAAGAAGCATTGTCTCTATTGGGATATCCGGAAGATAGTGTCGGACGTCTGATGACACCGGATTACATTACGGTCAAGGAGCATTGGACGATTGCACGTATATTGGAGCATATCCGGAAATATGGAAATGCTTCGGAGACGATCGATGTGCTATACGTCATTGACAACGAAGGTAAACTTATCGATGATATTCGTATCAAGGATATTCTTTTGGCGGATCCGGATACCAGGGTCGGCGAACTGATCGACAATCGGCTCATTTCCTTAAATGCCAACGACCCACAGGAAGAAGCGGTGACGGTATTCCGTATGAACAATCGTGTGGCTTTGCCTGTAGTAGATGAGCAGGGGATCATGCTGGGTATCGTGACCATAGATGACATCCTTTGGGTGGCTAATGAAGAGTATACCGAAGATATGCAGCGTTTCGGGGGTACGGAGGCACTGGACGAGCCCTATTTGGATGTATCTATTATGCATCTTGTCAAAAAGCGTGCGGGGTGGTTGATCGTACTGTTCTTGGGACAGTTGTTGACGGCTACTGTCATTGAGCATTTTGAAGCCCAATTGGCTACGGTGGTGTTCTTGTTTGCCTTGATGCCATTGATTATATCCAGTGGAGGAAATAGTGGCTCACAAGCGTCTACATTGATTATCCAGGCTATGGCCTTGGGAGAGGTAACCATAGGAGATTGGTGGCGGGTGATGAAAAGGGAGGTAATCTCCGGTACTATTCTGGGCGTTATATTGGGTACATTAGGTTTTTTCCGAATTGCTACCTGGCAATTTTTTACACATACATATGGTGAACATTGGATGCTGGTAGGTTTGGTGGTATGTCTGTCCCTTATCGGAGTTGTTTTGTGGGGGTCGTTGACCGGATCGATGTTGCCCTTCTTGCTTAGACGTCTTGGGGCAGACCCGGCAAGTTCGTCGGCCCCTTTTGTATCGACCTTGGTGGATGTGACCGGATTGATCATTTATTTTACTTTTATCACGGTGATTCTGTCTGGCGTGCTGCTATAAATTATTCTTGTTGGCAATGAATGACTTGTGGTGTTTTTGAAAAAAATATTTGCATAACAGCCTTAAACTTCCGATACTTGCATCACGAAAAGCAGATAGTGCTTTTTAAAAATTCCTGAATAGCTCAGCAGGTTAGAGCATCTGACTGTTAATCAGAGGGTCGCTGGTTCGAGCCCAGCTTCAGGAGCAAAGCCATAGCAGTCGCTGTGGCTTTTTTGTTATGGCCTATTATCTTTACATATTGTATTCTGAGTCATCGGACAAGTACTATATCGGACAGACAAACGATGTGGAAGGTCGTTTGTTAGCACATAATTCGTCTGATAGAAAGACCTATACTTCAAAACATAGACCTTGGGTTTTATTAAAGAGTTTTACCTTTCCAGATAGGTGTACTGCTATGCTTGTTGAGAAGACAGTGAAGAAAAAGAAAAGTAGACGAATTATTCAAGAAATAATAGCTGATATTCACACTTCGGAAGAGTTGTTGGATTTTCTTGGCTTAAATAGCTCAGCAGGTTAGAGTCCCGATTTATCGGGATTAATCAGAGGGTCACTGGTTCGAGCCCAGTCTGAGGAGCAAAGAGGCTGTCTAAAAAGCCTTTTTAAAAAAAGGCTTTTTAGACAGCCTCTTTTCATTTCTATATGTTTTACGTGTATATTTAATATTCTGCCTTAGACTTGCGTTGAAGTATCACCGTTACAACTGATTTTCTCTAATCCCATTTTCAGAGCCTCAACAGCCTGTGTCAATTCTGTTTCGTCCATAGATGCGAAGCCAAACCGGAATGCGTTTTGTTCCGCATCCCACCTTATAATTTTAAACTGCGTATTGGCAACAAGTCGGGCAATAGAATAGCCGGGGTTGAGTTTTACCCAGATAGCCATTCCGCCTGTTGGCAACGTATAAGAAACGGATTTGCCCAATTTTTCTTTCAGCAACGCATCTAAAAAATCCCTGCGTTCGTGATAGCATTTTTTTGATTTCTTCAGATGCCTTTTAAGTTCATCCTCTTTTATCAATGTAGCCAAAGCATTCTGCATATAGCCATCACCGCCCATGTCTATTATTTTTCTGAAAGCGGTGCATTGTTCAATAAAATTTTTCGGAGCGACCATAAAACCAATGCGCAAAGCAGGGTCTAAAATTTTGGAAAAAGAGCCTATATAAATCACGTTTCCGTTGTGGTTGCCACTTGCCAAAGGCAGGTAAGGCGAAGATGTATAATGATAATCGTAGTCGTAATCATCTTCGATAATGGCAAACGAAAACTGTTTGGATAGTTCCAATAATTTTACCCGCCTTTCCACGCTTAACGTTACGGTTGTAGGGTAATGATGATGCGGAATGACATACACGGCATCAATTTTTTTTCGCTTGCATATCCTTTCAATGACATCTGTATCAATACCCTTATCATCTACATTCACCTCGATGATTTTCGCTTCGGTTTCTTCAAAGGTTTTATTGGCAACAGGATAATTAGGCTTGCCTACAATGATTTTGGACGAATGCCCTAAAAGCAGTTGAGCAGATAAATAAATACTCATTTGTGCGCCGTGGGTAATCAGAATATTATCCACCGAAATATTTAGCCCCCTTGTTACCGACAGGTAATTGACCAGCTCTTCCCGGAGCTTCAAAGTTCCCTGCGCTGTTCCGATGTTTGCATTTTTAATAGCATACTTTTTTGAAGTAAGCGAGCGGTATGTTTTCAATAAATCATCTATTGGCGACAATCTTACGTCAGGGTGTCCGTCATCAATGATAATATCGGGATAAGAAGCCACATTTTTGCTAATGGTATTTTCTTCTACAATCCTAAAAGGTATGCTTAAATCATTTTCGTAAGGTGTTAATATATCAGGTTCGCCCCATTTTTGAGGTTTCAGCAAAGGGATATGCCCCGAAACGGCAACGTGCTTTCTTGGAACAATCGTAATCCAATCTTGTGCTTCTAGTTCTTCATAACCTGCAATTACGGTCTTTCGGTGCACGCCCAACGTTTTAGCCAATTCACGGCTACTTGGCAAATGCGTTTCTGCTTTCAAAGTACCGTTTCTAATAGCATTGATGATTGATATAGCAATCTGCCTGTAAACAGAGATTTTGCTTTCTTTATCTATAATAATGATGTGTTCGTATGGCAACATTGTGGACTGCCTTTTATCTATAAATTGGACTACAAAGATAGTCCTATTAAAATCTAAATTTGCAATTTCAATTAAATTTTGTTTGGGCGTGTCCCTTTGCATTTTTGCCAATGCGAAACGCAAAAACAATACAGTTGAAACATTTTCTCAAAACCTGTCACATTATTACCTTTGAAATTGTCTAACTCTAAAATCCAAAAATGGACGACTTAAACACATTGAACAAAAAACTGTTCCCTTATGCTTACAACATTTTGGGAAATATTGACGATAGCCAAGACGTAATTCAGGACGTTTTAATAAAATTCAATGAAAAAGAGGTCAGTTCAATTTCTAATCAAAATGCGTATCTGATAAAATCGGTCATCAACCAAGCCATAAACCTAAAAAAGAAAAACGACAGAGAAAGGCAACAAAAAATTGTGTTACCCGAACCAATCGTTACCAATCAAGGCGAAAGCAAAATTGAATTAGACGAAATACTTAACTATTCAATGTTCGTTTTACTCGATACTTTGAATACCAAAGAAAGAGCCGTTTTTTTGCTCAAAGAAGCGTTTGATTACGAACACGATGAAATCGCTGAAATATTAGAAATTTCGGTAGAAAATTCCCGACAAATCCTCACAAGAGCCAAAAAGAAACTGAAATTGTGGAAACCCGAAATCGCAACTTCGTCTGCAAAAGACCGAAAATATTTAGAAAAATATGTGTCCGCAATCCGTAAAGGCGATGTCAAAACGTTGGAGCAAATGCTGTCTGATGAAGTGCAGGTTTTGGCAGATGCAGGAAATAAATTACAAGCTATTGCTGAACTGACTTCGGGAATTGACAACACCATTAAACTGATGACCTACGTTTATGAAAATCATCAAAAAGACCTTCAAATCAAAATCGAAGAAATCAATCATCAATCTGCATTACTGTTTTACAGAGGTACAACCTTGATAAATTGTCAAATATTTGAATTAAACTCAAACGGAAAAATCACAAATATTTTTTCTGTCGTTGACCCCGAGAAATTGATGAAAATTTAAAAATTTCTCTACTTTCTGTCACGTTCCGCAATTTGAAATTGTCTTACAAGAAATAATTAAATTTTATAGACAATGAAAGAATTTGTATTGATTTTCAGATTAAAAGACATTTCCGATTTCAGACCAACACCTGAACAAATGCAGGAACGTATGAATTGGTTAGCAGGAATTTCTTCACAAAGCAAATTGGTAAACAAAGGCAACACGCTTTTGCCATTTGCAGGAAGTGCAAAAATCGTAAAGTCCAACAAGGAAGTGACAGACGGCGTTTACACCGAAAACAAAGAATTTGTTAGCGGTTATGTTGTGGTAAAAGCCGAAACCATTGATGAAGCGGTAGAAATCGCAAAAGCTAATCCGATTTTTGACCAAGTAGGCGGAAACATTGAAATAAGGGAAGTTTTGAAAAGAGATTAGCATTTAACAAAACAACAAATTAAGCCCCGAATTTTTTGGGGCTTTTTTCTTTTAATCAGAAACTCATGTGGACTACCTTTTATCTCCGAATTGGACTACAAAGATAGTCCTATTGAAAATTAACTTTGCAATTTCAATTAAACTAATTTAAAGCAATGGAGTACAACATCAAAAAAGTAGGGTTAAACGATTTAGACACAACAGCAGAATTATTTAACCGCTATCGGGTTTTTTACCGTCAGGCAGACGATTACGAAAAGTGCAAACAGTTTATTAAGGAACGATTGGACAACGATCAATCAAACATTTTTGTCGTGTATGCAGACGACAAAGCAGTTGGTTTTGTTCAGTTGTACAAACTCTATCATTACATCAAATTGGCAAAGCAATGGTTATTGAGCGATTTGTTTGTTCATCCCGATTACAGAGGTAAAGGACTATCGGTAGCATTGATAGACAGGGCCAAACAATGGTGCGATGAAACCGGAGCTTGCGGATTGATGCTCGAAACCGAAAAAACAAACGACATAGGCAACAAATTATATCCACGTTGTGGTTTTGAATACGATGGTAATCACAATTATTACTATTGGTGGAAATAATATAAATGGTGGACTTAATCGGTAACTTAGCATATTGAAATGAAAAGGATAGTATGAACGTATTTGATCTGATCATAAACGACAAAGAACAGGTATCATTAAATGATATATTCCTTGATGAAGCTAACAAGCAAAAGTTTGAACAGCTTATTAAAGAGCATAAATATATTGAGGAATTAAGCCGATACGGACTGCCTGTAAATAACAAAATATTGCTTCACGGCAGTTCGGGTTGTGGCAAAACAATGACCGCCAAAGCCATTGCAAACGCATTGGGTAAAAACATTCTAATACTCAATCTGAGCAATGTAATTTGTTCACGCATTGGCGAAACATCACAGAACATCAAGCAAGTATTCGATAAAGCAGGCAGGGAAAAAGCGGTTTTGTTTTTAGATGAATTTGACCAGATCGGAAAAGCAAGGGGCAACGATGATAAGGACGTAGGCGAAATGCGAAGATTGGTAAACACCTTGATACAGCTGATAGACTACTTTCCCGAAAAAGCATTGTTGCTATGCGCGACGAACCACCCCGAGATTATTGATACGGCATTGACGAGGCGGTTTCAGTTGCGGATAAATTTTGAGATGCCTTCGAAAGAAATATTGGACAAGTATTACGATAAACTGTTATCCCGTTTTCCACAGGAATTCCAGCTTATAGAACGTAGGTACAATATCTCCTATGCAGAGGCGCAAGACCACACCTTTACGTTGATGAAAGCCGCACTGATCAAAGAACTGGAAGAAAAACAAATAGAAGCATGAACGAAGATATTCTCCGTAATATAACTATCATTCAGGAGCGGATCAATAAAGCTTGTAAGGAAAACGGCAGGAACCCTGACGAAGTAAAATTACTGTTAGCAACTAAAACCGTACCTGCCGAACGTATCAAAATTGCATTAAAGGCAGGACATACATTGATAGCCGAAAACAAAGTACAGGAGCTCAAAGAAAAATATGAAGCATTACAGGAAATTCCCCATACCAATCATTTTATCGGACATTTACAGACGAATAAGATCAAAGACCTTTTGAAATATAATGTGTCCTGCATTCAATCATTGGACCGCCTGGATCTGGCAGAAAAATTGCACCAACGGTTACAGTTTGAAAACAAAACCATGGAAGTATTGATACAGGTAAATACTTCCTTTGAAGAAAGCAAATTTGGTGCAAATCCCGATAATGCTATTGAATTGGTAAAACAGGTTGCGCAGTTGGAAACCCTGAAAATAAAAGGCTTGATGACCATAGGTCTGTTCAGTGCCGAAACGGAAAAGGTGCGTAAATGTTTCCGCTTGCTCAAGGATATTCAACAGCAAATCATAGCTTTAAACATTCCTAATGTAGAAATGCAGGAATTGTCCATGGGAATGAGTAGCGATTTGGAGACCGCCATTGCAGAGGGAGCAACCATTATACGAGTAGGTACAGCTATTTTCGGACAAAGGATTTACCCCGATAGCTATTATTGGAATGAGCATAAAGATTAAGCAATGAACGTACATTTTATTCAACACGAAACATTTGAAGCGCCCGGAGCTTATCTGGAATGGGCAAAGCAAAGAGATCATAACATTACGTTTTCAAAGGTATTTGAAAACCAGCCCATACCCGAAACAGCAGAAGATATTGATTTGCTTATCGTAATGGGCGGGCCTCAAAGCCCCGATACAACGCAGGAAGAATGTCCCCATTTCAACGCAAAAGCCGAGATTGCTGTCATACAAAAATGCATTCAGGCAGACAAAGCCGTTGTAGGTGTTTGCTTGGGGTCTCAGCTCATTGGCCAGGCATTGGGTGCTAAATTCGAGCATAGCCCCGAAAAAGAAATCGGCGTATTCCCGATACAGCTTACAGCAGATGGATTGAAAGACGAAAAAATAAATCATTTCGGCTCAACCCTGCCTGTCGGGCATTGGCACAACGATATGCCAGGCCTTACACCTCAAAGCAAAGTATTGGCAACGAGTGCAGGTTGCCCAAGACAGATTGTCGCATATAACAATTTGGTTTATGGCTTTCAGTGCCATATGGAGTTTACACAGGAAACAGTTGAGTTGCTTATTGCCGAAGAAGTGGATTTTTTGACTCATAACACCACACACAAATTTGTTCAAAAGCCCGATGAAATCCATCATTACGATTTTAGTGAGATGAATGAAAAGTTATGGCAATTTTTGGATAAGCTTGCCGCCGAATATTTGTGTCAAGGTGAATAGAAGGGGGATAGTTACGATTGGAACGAGAATAAGTAGTAGGGGGGACTTTGCCAAAATTATCTAAATAACCCCTTGTTTGATGTAAATAAAAAAGAGGCTGTCTCCCGTTTGTTTAAGACAAACGTAGGAGACAGCCCTCTTCATAGTGATGGCGATTTGGACTTTTCAGACATCACTATTTTTATTTGTTAATTATTTACTGATCAATACCCTGTTTATGCTGGTAAAACCTCCTGCATCTACTTTTAAGGCCGGTACAGCCGTAGCGGTCTCTGCATCAAACTTGAATACAGCCCCGGGATCGGTCAAAGTATTGATCCCTATGTATCCTGTTTTACCGTCCAGAGGGGAATAATTAAAGCTATATTCCGTTGTACGATAAATTGATGCAGGTATTGCAGAGCCGGTGACCACCTTATACGAGGCATCGTATACATTGGCAATGGCAAAACTGATCGGCGTGAAGAAATACATTGTCGTTCCATAAGTATTGGGTGCGTCGCCCATGACCAATAAGAAATTGCCTTTTCCTAAGTATAATTTTTGAAAGATGTATTTTCCTGCCGATGCTTCCGTGATATTGAAGAAGTAGGATTTGTCGTATTCGGTCGTGCCTTTTTTTATTTTCATAAAGGCAACAGGTGTAGTTGTGCTGTACTGACCGCTCATATCCGGTCCGAGCTTCGTACCGATGACATACACATCTCCGTTTTCATCGACTTCCATGCCGCTTCTGAAATAGGTGCCGATAGATCCGGTACGTGCATCCCGGATGACTTTTTCCAATTTCATGTCCGGATAGCTGAAGACGGCGATATAGGAACTGTCCGGATGTTTGGTTTTGAAACCGACAGCATTTTCAATGCTCCAAAAGGGCGCAAAAACCTTATCACCGACCTGCTTGATATCCGTGAAAAACGCCATTTCATTTTTTTGTATCCCGGCAAGCTGTTTGGTGTTGATTTCACCTTGTGCTACGATTTCGAGTTTTTTAGTGTCAAATCTGTACCAGCTCATGTATTCTTCTGCCGATTGCCATGAGTTTTTCACCATCAGTATGTCATCTCCTACTGATCCGTAGGTATGTAGCGTTTCGGTTTGAAAATCGGTAACCTTTACCAACTGTTTTTCGGCATTGACTTTATAGGCAGTCACTGCGCCGGCCTGTGAACCTCCGAACATGAAACTAAAGAGCATGTTGTTTTTGACGAGGTAAGTACGGTCGGAGCCATTTTGTTCTACTCCGGCTCCGGTAGGAGAGATCACACCTTCGTCTAAGGTGCTGCTAGTCAGTAATACGTCTGCACCTGCAAGCCCTTTTTTGGTGGCCAAAATGAATATGCCTTCTCCGGGTTCTTCTTCTGTTGGAGGTTCTTCGATAGGTGTTACCGGGTCTTTGTCACAGGCACTGAATAACAGCGCGAAGAGAGCAATAAAAATGAATTTTGATGATTTCATGATATATACAATTTGGTTTTTAAATAATTCATATAGGGTTATTTATAGATAAAGTAACGCCACTTGACATAGTATGCCCTGCCGGGTTTCTGTAGACTGAAATTGTCGTATAGCCTGTTGTTTGTCAGGTTTTTGCACTCCAATGAAAGATTGTATTTTCCGCCTTTCAAGGCATACGTGATATGGACATCCTGCGCGCGCTGTCTGGGAATGACTCTCTTGGTTTCAGCGGCACCGTCTTTTGCCCAATAGAGATAGAAGGCATGTACATACAATATATTGTAGCCTATGCTCAGACGGTCTGCTTTATCGAATACATTTTTCAGAAAAATAGATGCATCCGCATTTCCGAAGAGATAGGGAATGTTGGGAATCCGTTCTTTGTACGTGTCGCTTTTGATTTGAGCGTCTACAGGTAGATCGTCACGGTATTTCTGCCTGTCACGTATATTTTGGGAAGTCATGTTAGCTCCGATCGACAGCATGTCTTTGTATGCATATCGTATTTCAGATTCCAGCCCCGTATTGGAAACTTGTAGTAAATTTCTGGCAATAATCTTATTTTCAACATTATTGAAAGCATTGTATATAAAATCCTTGGCGTAATAATAGATGCGTGTAGCGCTGACATAAACACGGTGATGGCGGGCAAAGGAGTGTGTGTAATTCAATCCTATATTGAGGTTGTCGCTCGATTCGGGCCTGATTTCCCAATTGGCTTCTTTGTTGATTACGTCGCCGAAAATATCTTCGCTTTCGGGCATACGGTTAGTCTTTTCATAAGAAGCCTTGACTTGAAAATGAGGTTTTACAAAATAAGTCGCTGCAATCCCATAGCCCAGTTTATTTCGATCTGCATCCACATCTGTGTATATCGTGTCGAGTGCATTTCCGGGTACGGTTGTGATCAAGGTAGTCTTTGCTGTTTGCGTGGTATATTTTCCAAATAGGGTTGCGCTCCATTTGTCGGCAATGGTATACTGGTAGCTCAGTCCAAGGATATTTTTGTTGGTTTTTTGAGGGACACGGTATTGTCTTTCATTTGGCGCAACCAGATTGTCTCCCTTTCGGTTAAAATGGCTGTACACATTGTTTAATGCTAGAAATTGCTTGTCATTAATGCGATAAGTAGCCGTTGCCGATGCGTTGGCAGTATTGTTGCGATACACATAATGGCTGTACCACTGTTCACCTCCTTTTCCCCGGTAGACCACGGTATCGCCTAGCCAACCGAAACGGGCATGCACTGTATCAATATTCTGTTCCTTGCCCAGATTATAGTTGGCATTCACTGTCACATTAAGTCCTTCGGTGAATAGGTCCTTTTTTTGGTATTTAAGTGTTGGCATGATAATGTTGCCTCGGGCATGCCAGGCCCCGTACACGGTGCTCAACTGCGCTCCGGTCTGTATTTCTTTGTAATACTGTCCGAGCGTCATGCCAACCAGCAATTGATCTGCCCAAGCTTTGTCTACAAAGCCGATTTTGGTTATGGCCGTTTCATTGTGGTATTGGTCATGGAAACGCTTCAATACGGAGTTGGGGTAATATTTTCCGGTGCGGATATCTGCGGCATCCACAGTGACTTTATAGTTATTGTCGGAATAATTCTGAAAAGCGTTCAATTGTACGGTAAACCCGTTTTTTGATGTAATTGCGGCATTGATATTGGTCCTGTGCGTGTTGAAAGAACCATACGAATAAGAGGCATCTATATAATTTTTCATGCGCTTGTCGGTTATGATATTGACCGCTCCGCCCAGAGCATCACTACCTAGCCATACCGGTACGACTCCTTTGTACACTTCGATCCGTTCGGCTAAGTTGACTGGGATATTGTTGATCTGAAAGGACGGTCCAAAATTGTCCATCGGAACACCGTCCAGAAAATACCGGATGCGCTTGCCGGAGAAGCCATTGATAGAAAGATCAAAATCCGACCCTACACCGCCTGTTTCCCGTAGACGTGCTCCTGGAGTACGGTCGAGTACGCGGGCGATATCCGATGTGGTATTGTGAAATCTTTTTGCATCAATGGCAACCACATTGTAGGCTTGCCGGTTGGCAAGTTGTGTAGCCGAATAACCAAGTACCGAAACTTCGGCTAATGAAGTTGTGTCATTTTTTGCTGTTTCGACGCTTGAAAGAGAGTCTGATTGTGCAAAGACAACTGCACAGTAGCACCATGTCGTGACAAGACAGAAAACTTTTTTTGATCGCCTAAATACTTTATATTCATTGCCTTTAAGCATAAACTGGTTTGTGATTATCCCTGTAAAAAGTGTTTTTAACATGCTATTTTTGATGTGTCTGCTGTTGTTCTGTCGTATCCTTTACCTTGGCTATAGGGATTGCCTTGAAAAATTTTAATTCGATCTTTTTTTATTTATACTAATTATAAATTAGTTTTGTGGAGACAAAGGTATGTCGTTTAGGTTTTGCGTATTTATGAATATGGAAGTATTTATTATGAAAACAGAAATATTATGGGTTACGAGATTTTAGGTGCGGATTTTGGTGATTTTATCACTTCTGTTGATAAGACCCATATTTCTTCTGGAGAAGATACCAGCCAAATAAAATTGACTACGCCCAAAGGTAACATACAGTACAAAGAGCAGGTTTTACGTGAGTATTTATCCATTATAGAGGGGTATTATCACATGGAAAATGATATGACGATAGCTGGAAAAGGGGATTCGGCACTACTCGAAATACAGTTTAATCTGTCGGACAAGGCCATATCGTATCAAGACAAGTCTGGTGTCGAACATGTCACTCAAGCCAGATCGGGAAATATTGCCTTCCTTGCTGCCGAAGAAAATGAGGCAAGAATTCTTTTTCAAAAAGAATCCTCATACCATACTTTTGATGTCCATCTCCCGCTCTCCCTGTTGAACCACTATGCTGGTGAATCTAAGATGTTTGATCATTTTTTGGCACAGATACATCGGGATATCAGTGCAAATCTATTGCCACAAAACGTACATATTTCTCCGGCCATCTACAACATTATTCAGGATATAAAAGCATGTACTTACGAAGGGTTGACCCGAAAAATATATCTTGAATCCAAAGTCTATGAAATTATTGCGTTGCTCTATGAAAATGTCGAACAGCAAAAGGAAGGGTGTACGTTAGGTGCCGCTGATCAGGAAAAAATCCATTGGGCAGCTTCGATCATCCGGGATAATCTGGAAAAGCCGCTTACCATTATTGAGCTGGCACACCGTGTCGGTATCAACCAGACCAAACTGAAAACAGGATTTAGAACGTTGTTTCAAAATACGGTATTCGGTTATCTGCAGGACATTCGCATGCACCAAGCCAAAAGATACCTCTTGGATACGGATATCTCCGTGCAGGAGATCGGTATGCGTCTGGGCTATCAAAACACTTCCAATTTCAGTATTGCTTTCAAGAAAATTCACGGTTATTCACCGATGAAACTACGGGAGCGGTAGCTGTAGGTTTGCGAGGGAAACTTCCGAAACCTTTATGAAGAGACGACTTTAACCGATTGTTGCCTCATCATCAAGGCGAGTGCCAAAGCTAATATTCCGGTTATCAACCATGCCACATCTGTAATAAATACGTAGGGATGCCGGGTTACGGATAACCAAAGCCAATCATCTGTTGCGAAACCATTAGCCATCGGTACGATACAGGCCAATATTCCACCCAACGTCAGACAATAGGTAGTAATCTGTTTTTCGGTTTTCCATAGACATCCGACGACTGCAAACAGCAACCAACCGACAAAGAATAGTGAGTTGACCTGGTCGGCATGTCCTGCGCCTTGGGTAACAAGTTGTTCGGCGATAAAAAGCAGAGCTGTAGCTGGAAATAACGTGAAACATACCGAGAGATATAGTGTAGTGACCCGATGGTGAAAACGGCGTTGCTTTTCGCTATAGGAAGGTTTATTGCGGGCTTCTTTCCATATCAGTACCCCACTGATAATGACAAAACAGGTGAATATCGACAGGATAAAGTACAGGGCTTTCATCAACCATCCGCCAAACGAGGCAAAATGCACTTTGCTGATACCGAGTAGGATGGACTGTGCATAGTTCTTTTCACCCGGTTTGATCCGTAATTTGTATTCACCCGAATGCAAGTCCAACACGACTGTACCATCCCGGTTGAATGCTTGTTCGTTTACCAGATCAGCTACCAATACTGCACTTTCTGTGCCGGGATTGACTATTTCCAGGTAAGAGACACGATAATCCGGATGATCCCGTTGTATCTGTTCCAGACCCTCTGCGATGGGCATATGCGTGGCCGGGGGAAACTCTTCATCATGACTGTGAAATGCTTCCGGAGGATAGATCATCGTGACCAGTTTATCTTGATCTCCTTTGAACAATATCACCACCGCAGGGGCTAGAATAAACACGCTCAATAGATAAAATGCCCCTGTAATGGCATACATGAGCTGAAAAGGCAAACCGATCACCCCGAACACAGTATGGGCGTTGGTCCAAAATTGCTTCTTTACCGACTTGAATGAAAAGGCATAAAACTTAGCAACGATGTTTTTCCAATGGATAAGCAATCCCGTAACCACAGCAAACGCAAAGAAGAGAGAAACAAAACCTGCTATATAACGGCCAATATACCAGGGAACCTGATCCAGAAAATGTAGCCTATATAGTGTTTCGCCCGTGGTACTCCCATCCCCGCTAGAGTGTTCAACAATTTTATCCGTATGTGGGTTATATACAAAGGTGACATAATTCATACCTGTGGAATCTTCTACAGGCACATAGAAGGTGTACACGGGACGGGCATCCGAAGGGAGTTTTACACTGACTTCATGTGTCTCCTTGACACCGGCTTTCACCGAATCCAACCGTGTCAATACCCTTTCGTAATCGATATTGTGTACGACAGGTATCCGTGCCGCAGGATCCTCCCATTGGTATATTTCCTGTTTATAGAGCGATATGGCGCCAGCAAAAAAAATGATGAATAATACAGCACTGATCACGATGCCGCTGACGGTGTGCGTATGGAACAGAATATTGTACGATCTATTTCCCAACCCCTTCATCGTATACCTCCATAGTAAGCGATAAGACCAAAAATCAACGAGAGTGAGAGGTAGATACCCCAAACCACCCAACCATTACGAGCCACAAAGGCTAAAACCATAAACAATACCCACAATAGAAAGCCCGAAAATGTACCGGAAACCATTAGGTTGATCCCTATATTCGGTACCAGCGCTGCGGCAAGATGCAGTGTGGTCGACAGCAGATAGCCACCCAATAGGCCAGCGCTTATTTTTAAGGCTCTCTGACCTCGTGAACTCAAGTATTTTGGATTTGCCGGCATATCAGAATTTTAGGATTAAGCCCAATATACAGGCTGCATGAAATAAGATGAATACCGTTAACCTCACTCGAGAGCCACAATTGACAAAAAAGATAATACCTGAAAAAAAGGTCATATATGCACATAGAGACAATAAAGCCCCGATTGTCCATCCCTTATCTACCAACAGTAGTGCAGTACCTGTGAGTATTCCACCCCAAATCCACCAAGGTTTGCCCCACCACGGGATCATGTTGGGATATGGCCAATGTTTGGAGGAGCGGTAGGCCGAAAGTACACCGACAAAGATGAGATATAAAGCTATAACCGTCATGCTAACCCCTCTGTACAGAACTTATTTATCATCGTATTTTCTACCTTTGCTATGGGAATTGTTTTAAACTTGTCCGATATTACAAACGCAAATCTATTCTTTTAAGGCTTTGTCCACTTATGAAAGTGGAAGTATTTATTATGAAAACAGAAGTTTCGGTATAGCAACGCAGATTATGGGAGACGGTTTTGGTAATTTTAGCACCCTAGTTTTGACATTGGATATTTCCTTAAACACAGGCTATATGACCGGTTTTTTGTTTTCGCTTTTAAAATGGTTTTTTCTTATTGGAATTGCCCTCTTACTCGTGGGGATTTTGTTTGAGCAATATAGCCGGTGGAAACTGGAAAAGACCGCTTTTCAAGATAAAACATTTGTCGAAATCAATGGCAAACCCCTGCATTATGTCAAGAAAGGGGAGGGCAGGTATACAGTGATATTCCAATCCGGTATGGGGAGCAGTCATGCCATTTGGCAGCAAATCCAGGATAGTCTTTCTGAGGACGCCGTTACGATGGCATATGATCGCAACGGAATTATGTTTAGTGAGTCCAATGGATTGCCTGTGACGAATGACCAGGTCTCCGAAGAATTGGAATTGTTGTTGGAAAAAACCCAATGTCCCAAGCCGTATATCCTTGTTGGCCATTCTATGGCAGGGATTTATCTACGTCCTTTTATCAGACGGAACGAAGCGGATATTGCCGGTCTTGTCTTTGTCGAAACCGCGCATCCGCGGCAGAGAACCGAGTCTTCTCCTGAACTGATAAACGCTTTACGTCAGCCACCACGTTGGTTGATTAAATTTGTCCTGAATACCGGGATTTATAGAGGGCTTTTTTCTTTTGTTCCTTTATCCCCTGAAATTCCTATACAGCATCCTCTACATAGGCAAGAGCGAGATTTCTTTTACCGGACCTGTGATAAGGTGCTGGAAGAATTGGACAATGACGAATTGAATTTTAAAGATGCGGAGCAGTATACTTCTTTTGGAAGCATCCCTTTGACAGTGATTATGGGTACGAATGAGGTTCGTTATGCAGGTATTAAAGACTCGAATATACAGGATGAATATCGTATGTTGGTGGATAAGGGGCAGCATGATCTATTGAATCTATCTTCCAATAGTCGCTTGGTGAAAGCAGAAAATAGTGGTCATGTGGTGCAGATCAACGACGCTTCGCTACTCATTGCAGAAATCAGACGTATGTTATAGAGAGAGGTGCTGCATCTACGGAGTATTTCTCGATGAAATCTTGTAAAGTGCAACATATTTTAGGAAGTTTTGGGAAATAAAAAGCCCCACATTTGTGAGGCTTCTCCTGTGGTGCCAGCTGGGCTCGAACCAGCGACACAAGGATTTTCAGTCCTTTGCTCTACCAACTGAGCTATGGCACCTTAACGTTTTTATTTTGCATCTGTTACGTTCAGATTTTTGGAGGTGGTGCCAGCTGGGCTCGAACCAGCGACACAAGGATTTTCAGTCCTTTGCTCTACCAACTGAGCTATGGCACCTCTTCACAACACTTTCGGCTGTTGCGATGCAAATGTAGTTTCTTTTTTTCAAATCTGAAACTTTTGCCTTAAATATTTTCGGGCGAAATAGCAATCTATTGATTTTGATTGAGATAAAATTACATGAAATAAACATGTTAATCGACGAATTTAGGGTATCTTTGCATTTTATTATTTGGTATGAGTAAAAAAGGCAGAGTATTGGTCGCGATGAGTGGGGGGGTGGACAGCTCCGTAGCCGCTGTGATGTTGCATGAAGAAGGGTATGAAGTCATCGGTATCACGATGAAGACCTGGGATTATGCTTCTTCGGGAGGTTCGTCCAAGGAGACGGGCTGTTGTAGCCTGGACAGTATCAACGATGCACGTTCATTGGCTGTCTACTATGGATTTCCGCATTATATCCTGGATATCCGCAATGAATTCGGAGATTATGTCATCGACAATTTTGTGGAGGAATATATTGCAGGACGTACGCCCAATCCTTGTGTGCTGTGCAATACACATATCAAATGGGAAGCATTGATGAAGCGTGCCGACAAACTGGACTGTGAATTTATAGCAACAGGGCATTATGCCAATATACGCTTGCATGATAACGGACGGTATGTCGTATCCAAAGGGCTGGACGAGCACAAGGATCAATCCTATGTGCTTTGGGGTGTTTCGCAAGAAAACCTAGCCCGTACACAGTTTCCTTTGGGAAGTTTTCGTAAGGAAGAAATCAAGCGCATGGCTTTGGAAATGGGACAACATGAGTTGGCCAATAAGTCCGAAAGCTACGAGATATGTTTTGTGCCCAACAACGATTACCGAGAATTTTTACGCCACAAACGGCCCACTTTGGATGAAGAGATCGGCCCCGGAAATTTTATCTTATCGGATGGTACGGTCGTAGGACAACATATAGGTTATCCCTATTTCACGATAGGTCAACGCAAAGGTTTAGGCATTGCTTTGGGTAAGCCCATGTTTGTGATCGAAATCCTACCCGAAAGCAATTCCGTCGTGCTGGGAGAAGAGCATGAATTGGAAAAGACACAAGCTTTTGTGCGGGATATCAATCTGGTGAAATATGCTTCGATCGATCATCCGATGGAGGCTGTTACGAAGATACGTTACAAGGATGCGGGAGCAATCTCTACGCTCACACAGCAGGGGTCCGTCATGCAAGTGGATTTTTCGCATGCCGTAAAAGGTATTGCTCCGGGGCAATCCGCTGTCTTTTACGAAGGCAATGATCTGATCGGCGGTGGGTTCTTGATGAAGTAGATAGATCCTATTCCTTAATTATTTGGCTAGCGCACGAATCCTTTCGTGTGCTCGTTTTATTAGGCACACGAAAGGATTCGTGTGCCAACGTTCTAAATAGTTTTCTCTTGTTCCACCGCATCACAACCACACCCTTTGCTGCATCCGCCGGTTTTGCCTTTGGAAGGCATGAATTTCCGAACAATAAAGGCTACAGCAGCTATAAAGATAATCGCGATGATGATGTATTGTAATGTTATCATAAGCTCACTATTTTTATAGTTATGGAAGTTATATAAGTTATGAAAGTGATAGGAGCTATTGAATTCCGTCTGTCATAACTCCCATAACTATCATTACCTCCATCACTTCACTTATTTCAAAAGTTGGTAGGCGATCAAAGCCGCAAAGTAAGCCAGACCTGTCATGGAAACAATCTGGAATAAAGTCCACTTCCAAGAGCCTGTCTCTTTGCGTACGATGGCTATCGTAGCCATACACTGCATCGCAAAAGCGTAAAAGAGCAACAGGGAGATACCCGACGCAAAATTGTAGGTGGGTTTTCCCGTGTTCCTGTTGATTTCAGACTTCATCTTGTCGAGCAATGTTTGTTTTTGGCCGTCGTCTTCGATATCGATATCCTCACCCAAACTGTAGATGACTGCCATCGTACCCACAAACACCTCACGTGCGGCAAAAGATGCCAATAGACCTATACCTACTTTCCAATCATAGCCCAATGGTCTGATGAGAGGTTCGATACCTCTACCTAAATAACCCAAAAAAGAATATTCTGTTTTATAGGCGGTCACTTCATTTTCTATCTCCTCAGGTGTAAAGTGGGGATTTTCTTCTACAATATATTTTTCGGGGTCGGAGAAACGATCATTTGGCCCAAAATTTCCCAAAACCCAAAGGATGATCGAAATGGCAAGTATGATCTTACCGGCATCAATAAGGAAGCCGGAGGATTTTTCCCAAACAGTATTGGCTACATTCTTCCAATCGGGCATTTTGTAGGTCGGCAGTTCGAAGATGAGGTAGGATTTGCGTACGGATTTGATAAATCTGTTCAGCACCAATGCCGATAGCAATGCACCGACGATACCCAATATATACATGCCAAACAAAGTAATACCTTGTAAGTTGAAGCCAAGGAAATCCCTGTCGGGAATGACCAGACCTATGATCACAATATAAATGGGCAACCGGGCGGAGCATGTCATAAACGGTGTGACCAGCATTGTCAAGAGGCGCTCTTTTGGATTTTCGATATTGCGGGCAGACATGACGGCGGGAATGGCGCAGGCTACACCCGACATCAGCGGGATAACGGATTTGCCATTCAGTCCGAAAGGTTTCAGCCAGCGATCCATCAGAAATACGACTCGGCTCATATACCCTGTTTCCTCCATGAGGGAGATGAATAAAAAGAGAATAACGATTTGGGGCAGGAATATCACGATCCCCCCTATACCTGCTATGATACCGTTGACAATAAGGCCGCCCAAAGGACCTTCGGGCAATACAGCCTCTGCTTTTTCGCCCAAAATGGCGAAAAGTTGATCCACACCATCCATCAAAGGGCCGGACCAGGCATAAATCGCCTGGAAGATCAAGAATAATAACCCGAAGAAGATGACATATCCCCATATCGGGTGTATGAGCAGGTTGTCGATCTTATGTGTGAAAGACAGTTTTTTGTTTGTAGACTTTTGGATGATGGCCTCAAGGTCCTTGTCCACTTTCTTATGGCGCAATAGGGCTTCGTCTTTTTGGAGTTGTTGGGTGTTGAGCCGATACGCGGCACGGATGCTGCCCAGTTGTGTACGTAGTGCGTCAGTGATACCCGCAGGTCTTTCCTGTGCCAATAGCTGCCAGGTCTTATACTCAGTATCCAATGGAAAAAGCACTTTTGCTTCTGTCAGAGCATCTTGATACTGAACCGGCAATGATAACCCATCAAAATAAGGGGCAGGTCTGTATTCCAAGTGGTTGAGTAGCTCATGGATTCCCTTTCCGGTGCGGGCATTGGTCGTGAAGACGCGCGTTTGTAGGTAGTTTTCCAAGGCTGCATGGTCGACAGTCAGTCCTTTCGTCTCCATTTCGTCTACCATATTCATGACGAAGATAGCCGGGAGACCAAGTTCCCGTACCTGTTGGTAGAGGATGACCCCTCTGTTGAGGCTGGTCGGTTCGGAAACGACAATGACCAGGTCCGGATAGTCCTTGTTGTTTTTATTGCTCAATGTATCGAATACTACTTCTTCGTCCAAAGAGTTTGGATAGAGCGTATAAGTACCCGGTAGATCGACGATCGTGTATTCTTTGTCGTGAACTTTGACCGTTCCTACTCTTTTCTCGACGGTAATACCCGGATAGTTACCGACCTTTTGATTTAGTTTTGTGATGCGGTTGAATAGAGAAGTTTTTCCAACGTTGGGATTCCCTAATAGAGCGATGGTGCTTTTCTTCATTATAGTCTGTCCGTCAATATTAAAGCAGCTTCGGTTTTTCGTATGGCTATTAGCGTTTGGTAGTCTATGACGTTGACACAGATAGGTCCATTAAGTGGGGCTTTGTGTTTGATTTGTACTGTTGTACCCGGCATAAATCCCAGTTCATAGAATTTTGCAGGAAGTTCATCGTTGTGAAAAGAAACGATGGTTGCTTTTTCTCCTTTCTTTAATTTATCCAGTGAGATTTTATTTTGCATGACCTATTTTGTACCTTAGATATAAAAATAACCAAATGCCACAAAGATAGTCAAAACGAGTGGTTATTTTGGAGGCTCCATGTCACACTTTTGTTTTAATTAGATTGAATCCACATGAAGATTGAGGAATGTATCCAAGTGAAGCGTTTTGCAGATGATTACCACAGGGCCACGGTGAATATCTTGTACACGAACAATTGGTTGGTCAAAATATTGGAACAACGGGCTCATCGTTGCCAGATTACTTTACAGCAATACAATGTCCTCCGCATCTTAAGGGGGCAGTATCCTCGTTCTGCATCGAATAGTTTGATAAAGGGCCGGATGATAAGTAGTACCCCGGATATTTCGCGCTTGATCGATCGTCTGGAAAGCAAAGGATTGGTGTCGCGAACACAGAATACACAAGACAAAAGGGCCGTGGATGTCAAGATCACGGACGAAGGGCTACAACTGTTGGAAAACTTGGAAAATGATATGATGCTGTCTAATCTGCTGTGCCAGAATCTCACAAAGGAAGAAGCCTTGATGCTGAGCGATCTGCTGGATAGAATGCGAGGGGAATGAAACTCTCCAAGGGTTTCAAACCCTTGTTAGCGCACGAATCCTTTCGTGTGCTTGTTTATCGAGGCACACGAAAGGATTCGTGCGCCAGCGAAGTGGAAGTCTACAGATAGTAAAATATTCCTTACCAAATTTTATTTACCTTTGCACAAAACAGCAATTATTTTGTCGACAACAACCATACAATTACTTACACCCCAATATTGGAAAGACTATGAACTGATCGATTGTGGGGATTTTGAAAAGCTGGAACGCTTTGGCGAACTGGTGCTTATCCGTCCCGAACCACAGGCTGTATGGCCTAAAGCCCTGGGTGATGCCGAATGGAACAAGCGTTATCACATCAAATTCAAAGGCCGTTCGGCGACCAGTGGTGATTGGCTGAAAAAAAATCCAAACATACCGGACAGGTGGCATATTGAATACAAAAATAAGGATGTGGCCATCAAGTTCCGCTTGGGGTTGACTTCTTTCAAGCATGTAGGTGTTTTTCCCGAGCAGGCCGTCAATTGGGATTATATCTCCGAGTCGGTACGTTCTTTCAAGAGCAATAATCCAAAGGTACTTAACCTTTTTGCCTATACCGGTGGAGCTTCTTTGATCGCAAAAGCAGCAGGAGCAGATACCACACACGTAGACTCGATCAAGCAGGTCGTGACCTGGGCCAATGAAAACCAGGAGCTGTCGGGCTTGTCCAATATCCGTTGGGTCGTGGAGGATGCCTTGAAATTTGTAAAGCGGGAATTGAAGCGCGGAAATACGTACAACGGTATTATTCTTGACCCACCGGCATACGGCCATGGGCCAAAAGGGGAGAAGTGGAAGTTGGAAGATCATATCATGGAAATGATGAAGGACGTCGTACAGCTTCTGGATCCGAAAGAGCATTTCCTTATACTGAATACCTATTCGTTGGGCTTTTCGTCGGTTATTGTCGAAAATCTGATCAAGACGGCTTTTCCACAGGTCGAGAACCTCGAAATAGGCGAACTGTACCTACAAGCCACAGCAGGCCCTAAGTTGCCGCTAGGGGTGTTTGGAAAGTTTCGGAAAAATTTGTCGTAGAGCCGCAATGCATTGCGGCTCTACTATTTAAAAATTAACTATATCGTCATTTCGAGGAGGTACGACGAGAAATCTATGGTTAAGCAATTTTTCAACTTGTTGCAAGTTAGTTAATTCAAATTTATCCATAGATTTCTCCCTTTGGTCGAAATGACGATTAAATGGATTGCCAGACCTTATTTAGACAGCCTCTTGCGTCTCTACACCATTTATATAACAACCAAATTTATCTGTATCGTCCTCAGTTGCTGTGTAGCTGATTTCAGCTGTTCGAAAAATTTTGTCAATTCGTTGGGAGACATTTGTACGTGGAGTTCCTTTAAGTTGGCGTAATAAGCGATCCCTTGCTCCAACTGGTTTTTGAAGTTGTTGATGTACTTCTCTTTTTTATGGTCCAGTTTTTCGAGGTTCATTCTCACATACTTGCGCAGGTGCTCGATGTACAGGGAGAGTTCGTTAATAAACATGTGGGGTCTATCCTTTCCGGCCAATAGGTCCCGGCGTCCATAAATATGGTCTACCATCTGGGTCAAGGAATATTTGCGGTCGAAATAGGCCGTATTGGGACCTGGACAAATGGCGACAGCCGTGTTTTCCTTGTTTTTGACAATGTCATAGTTGAGGTAAGCCGACGTGGCGAGTCCTTCACATAGGCAGGTTTTGGCGGTCACACTTTCGATTTGCCGCTGACGCTCGTCTTCAGGCATATCCATGGCGTTCAGTTCTTTGATTTTGAGATGCTGGTATTGTCGCGATGCCGTACAAATGGGTTCCTCGGTAAATTCGGTGTTGGATACCAGATATTTCTTTGTACAGGGCGCACCCGGCCTTCCTCTTTCAATACGCTCTATCCGATTTGCTTCGGCCGTGCTCTTACGGAAATTGTTGAACGGCACACCCAATGGAGAAGCCTCGCTGATGTAAAAATCGTTTTTGTCCGCTTGGGCAATGGCATCCAAGGTCTTATCGTCCACTGTAGTTGCTTCGGGTACGAGCAGGAACGGAGAACCCCAGCCTGTACGGTCTACCTGATAATGCTGCAATAGGAAGTTCTGCTCGGCGGCGTTTCCAATGCCCCCCTGTGCCGTGATCTTCATGTCTGGGGTGTTGCGCAATGTGATGTTTCGCTGGGCAAGAGCCTCTGTATATAAGGGCAACAGCTCTTGGTGCAGCTCATCTTTTTTTGATCGGAATTCTTCCAGTATCGGGCCCATGAGATAGCCTTCGGTAGCAAAGGCATGTCCTCCGCAGTTGAGGCCGGATTCGATGCGGTATTCGGAGACCCAAATACCTTTTTTTGCTAATATTTTGGCCTGTATGAAAGCAGATCTATAGTCACTGACCTTTAAAATGACCCTCTTGGTAAAATCTCCGTTGGCATCGGGCAGGAATTGATCAAATTCAGCCATATAGGAAAACAATCGGGGATTTAGCCCGGCAGAAATGACCAACGAAGATTTCAGATTGCTCAATGCAAACCCCCTCAATGCGGCAGAAGCATCTGAAAAGTTGGTAGACAAAGGGTTTCCTTCGTTGTCCATATTGGTCTTGTCTACCTTGGACATGATGTTGACATCAATGTCTCCGGGCTTGATAAAACTTTTTAGCCTTGCTTCCAAATCGTTTTTATGGATTTCGTCGGTACTTAAGCTATAACAATTGAATAGCTTTTTTGCTTCCGAATGGTCAGGCAATAAGTCAAAATACCTGACGAGTTCTTCGCATTTTTCAAAACTACTTGATTTTATGCGTGCGATCTGCTTGTGTACAAGATCATTGACCAGGTTTAGGTAGGCTGTAATACGCCTCGATCGGGAATCTTCTTCTTTGGGATGAATAAGCTGGTAAGCCAGGTTATTTATCCTGCAATAATAGGCTCTCATGCGTTCTAAAAGCTCATCGTCCACAATCGAAATGACTGAAGAGATGCCAAAACGTGCCACCTTTATTGGACTATCTACGGAAAAGGCTAAGCCAAGAACTGGAATATGAAAAGTATGACCCATGGGTAATATTAAAAATTTGGAGGACAAGATGAGGGTTTTTGGCTGATAAAAAAGTAACAGGGACTATATCGAAAAGTGATGGGGGTTACATTTGAGATTGAACAGACTTTTGAAGTTTAACTTTATCTTTTTTATTTTTTTAATGGCAGAGTTGAGGGCTTCGCCGTTTAAAAACTTCGAAAGTCTGATATTTTATTTTTATTTTTGTTTGCAAAGCAACCATTCAATGACTACATACAACGAAGATAGCATACGATCACTTGATTGGAAAGAACATATCCGGTTACGCCCGGGGATGTACATCGGTAAATTGGGAGATGGATCCGCTTACGATGACGGAATCTATGTATTGCTCAAGGAAGTGGTGGACAACTCCATCGATGAGTTTGTGATGGGGGCAGGCAAGACTATCGATATTACGGTCAATGAGAACAAAGTATCTGTGCGGGATTATGGCCGGGGTATTCCGATCGGGTCGGTAGTGGATGTCGTGTCAAAGATCAATACCGGTGGTAAATATGATAGCAAGGCCTTCCAAAAATCGGTCGGTCTGAACGGTGTGGGTACCAAGGCCGTCAATGCGTTGTCCACTAATTTTGTTGTACAATCCTATCGGCAGGGCGTGACCCGGATCGCTCAGTTCAGTCAAGGAGAGTTGGTTCATGACGAGCAGAAAGAAACGTCTCAACGCAACGGTACGGCAGTCACTTTTTACCCGGACGAAAGCATTTTCAAGCATTACAAATACCGTATAGAGTTTGTCGAAAACATGATCTGGAATTATGTTTTCCTCAACTCGGGGTTGACCATTAACTTTAATGGTCAGAAGTTTGTCTCCGAAAATGGGCTGAAGGACCTGTTGGAAAGGAATGTAGATACGGAATCTATGCGGTATCCGGTCATCCATCTCAGAGGGGAGGATATCGAAGTCGCTATGACCCACGGACAGCAATACGGGGAAGAGTATTATTCCTTTGTAAACGGACAGCATACCACGCAAGGGGGGACACACCAAGCAGCCTTTCGTGAGGCTGTAGTCAAGACTATTCGTGAGTTTTATAAGAAAGAGTTTGATGCTTCGGATGTCAGGTCTTCCATCATTGCAGCCATAGCCATCAAGGTACAGGAACCGGTTTTTGAATCGCAGACCAAGACCAAGCTGGGCTCGCAAAGTATAGGTCCGGAAGGCCCTACGGTACGTACGTTTATCAATGATTTTGTCAAAAAAGCCTTGGATGATTATCTGCACAAAAATTCTGCTACGGCCGATGCACTTCTGAAACGTATCCTGCAATCGGAACGGGAGCGCAAGGACATTGCCGGTATCAAGAAACTGGCCAATGAACGTGCCAAGAAGGCTTCTCTGCACAACCGAAAATTGCGTGACTGCAAGATACATTTTGGTGATAAACATGAACGTAATCAAGAGACGACCATTTTTATTACAGAGGGTGATTCGGCCAGTGGCTCCATTACCAAATCCAGGGATGTGCAGACACAGGCGGTGTTTAGTCTGAAGGGGAAGCCGCTCAACTGTTTTGGCCTGACCAAAAAGATCGTCTATGAAAATGAGGAATTCAACCTGTTGCAGCACGCATTGAATATCGAGGATGGCCTCGATGGATTGCGCTACAACAACATCGTCATCGCGACGGATGCGGATGTGGATGGTATGCACATACGGCTACTGATGATGACGTTCTTCTTGCAGTTTTTTCCGGATCTGGTCAAGGCAGGGCATGTTTCGATCTTACAGACGCCGCTTTTCCGGGTGCGCAACAAAAAGGAAACGATATACTGTTATTCGGACGAGGAACGTCAACGTGCCATCGCAAAATTGGGCGGTAAGCCGGAAATCACACGTTTCAAAGGGTTAGGCGAGATTTCACCTTCCGAGTTTGGATTATTTATCGGCGAGGATATTCGACTCGAACCTGTCATTCTTTCCAAGGATAACAGGTTGCAACAACTGCTGGAATACTATATGGGCAAGAATACACCGGATCGTCAAAAGCATATCGTGAACAATCTACGGATAGAGGTCGATTTGGAAGAGGAACTGGCATTGGCAGCGCAGCAGGCCGGGTGATGTGATTAAGGAGCAAAGAACAAAGATAGATCGGTATAAGACAGAATCTCAATACGCATATCGCTATACGCAATACTAAATCATGCAAAAACAAACCTTAATTCTTATAAAATGTAAGGATGCGGTTGGATTGGTCTCTACCATATCCAATACTGTGGCAGAACATCAATTGAACATCATCACCATGCGTGAGTATGTCGATCAGGAGCAGGGACGTTTTTTCGTTCGAGTGGTATGTTCGGGTGAACCGCACAATGCAGAGAAATTTGCGCATGATCTTAATCATAGGCTCCCTTCGAATGCAGATATCGTCATCAATCCCTCGCGTAAGAAAAAGATAGCGATTCTTGTGACAAAGGAGCATCACTGTTTGGCCGATATCTTGGTGCGGCATTATTTTGATACCTTACAGGCAGATGTGGTTTCCGTGATCGGTAATTACGATAATCTAGCTGAGTTTGTTGATAAATTTGATATTCCTTTTCATCTGGTTTCACATGAAAACAAAAGCAAAGGGGAGTTTGAAAAGGAATTGGCAACAGTCCTCAATCAATATGAGGTAGATTATATCGTTTTGGCCAAATTTATGCGTATACTCTCTCCCGATTTCGTTCAACAGTTTGAAAATAAACTGATCAACATTCATCATTCCTTTTTACCGGCCTTCATTGGAGCCAATCCGTATAAGCAGGCACAGGAAAGAGGGGTGAAGATTATCGGTGCGACAGCTCATTTCGTGACCAATGATCTGGACGAAGGGCCTATCATTACGCAGGATATCAAAAAAATAGATCATAGCTATGATCTGCACCGCATGAAGACGGCAGGAAAAGAAATCGAAAAATCGGTCTTGAGCCGGGCTATACAGCTGCTTGTCGAAGATCGGGTCATGCTCAATGGCAATAAGACGATCGTGTATAAATCGTAATATTTTAGCAACCTACCCGTCATTTCGACGAAGAATGAGGAGAAATCTATGGATGAATTGGATTAATTTTCCTATCTAGGCATAGATTTCTCCTCGTCATACCTCCTCATCGAAATGACGATAAAGTTTGGTTAATGAAATATATAATCTCAAAATTAAATATTTAGCTTCTTAAATACTTCTTCCGAAATCATCCTGAACCCTTACGATGTCGTCTTCGTCAGAAGGGTTAGAAACGTCGGTGTGTTGCCATATTTCGGCGACTACACCATACTCGCCCAATCCGACCAAACGATGGCGTTCGCCTTGAGCCAGACGGATACTGTCTCCTTCTTTGAGTATCTTGAGCTCGTGCTCATCATCGTTGGGGCTGGTCACCACACCCACTTCGCCGCGGATGACACGCCATATTTCAGCACGGCGATGGTGGTATTGCCATGATAGACGTTTGCTGGGAGCCACGATGAGGATCTTAGGGCTTAATTTTCCGGATATCTTGAGTCCCTGAATGTCCAAGCCTTCAAAAAAATGATTGGCAAACTCCTGCGCCTGTTCTTCGCTGATGACAAAGAAGCCTCCCCAGGGTCTCGCTTGATCGACATCCTCAATGGTAAGACCTAAGTCGGCTAACTTTGTTTCAACCTGTTTGAATAATTCACTTTTGTCTATATAAGTCATGGCTAATTGCGTTTAAATTTCTGTTGTAAGATACTATATCTTGTGAATTTTAGCAAAACAATTGGTCACATTTTTTTGAGATAACGGAGACTAAAGACTTCCGAAGTTTTTAAAACTTCGGAAGTCTTTAAAATTCCCTATTTTTGTCCAATAATGGAGCCTCTCAAAATCGATCATAGCAATGCGGTATTTAGACAAGCTGCCGCTTTTGTCAACCAGACCAATCAAAACCTGTTTTTGACAGGTAAGGCAGGTACGGGTAAGACCACCTTTCTGCGGTATATCCGGGACAATTGCTATAAGAAGATGGCCGTAACCGCACCGACGGGCGTGGCGGCGATGAATGCCGGAGGAACGACGTTGCACGCCCTGTTTTGGCTTCCATTTGGAACTTTTATCGAGGATTATCCCTTGCGCTGGGATGAGACGGATACCAATATCTACAATAAGAGCCGGCTTTTCAGTACGATCAAGCTGACCAAGCAGCGACGGGCTCTCTTGCAGGAGCTGGAATTGCTCGTGATAGACGAGGTCTCCATGGTACGGGCAGATACATTGGATATGATCGACGTGATATTGAAGTCTGTCCGTCGGGATATGCGGCCGTTTGGCGGATTGCAGGTCTTGTTTATCGGTGACCTGTACCAATTGCCCCCTGTCGTGCGTGAACACGAGTGGCAGGTGCTCCGTGCACATTATTCCAGTCCGTTCTTTTTCGATGCCAAGGTTCTGCGTGAGCATGCTTTGGTCAAGCTGGAATTGCAGCAGATATATCGACAACAGGATGAGAAATTTATTTCCATACTGAACAATATCCGAAACAACCAATGTACTACGGAAGATCTGGAAATACTGAATACCTATTATAAACCGGACTTTGTTCCCACAGAACGGGATCAGTACATTGTTCTGACTTCTCATAATCGTTTGGCGGATCAGATCAATCAACAGGAGCTGCAACGCCTTGGTGGAAGATTGCACAACCTCAAGGCGGTGGTAAAGGATGATTTTCAGACAAGTTCCTTTCCTACTGAAGAAACCCTGGCGATCAAGGAGGGGGCTCAGGTCATGTTTATCAAGAATGATGGTGGGGATGAAAGGAAATATTTCAATGGCAAGATCGGAGTTGTCAAAAGTATAGACACGGATCGAGGGCAGATCTTGGTGGGTTTCAAAGATGGCTCCGAAGATGTAGTGGTGCGTCGAGAGACCTGGGAGAATATCAAATACAATTATAATAAGGGAGACGATAGCATACAAGAAGAGGTATTGGGTACATTTTCGCAGTATCCCTTGCGGTTGGCCTGGGCCATTACCATACACAAGAGCCAGGGGCTTACATTTGACAAAGCCATTATCGATGCGGGTACTTCTTTTGCGGCGGGACAGGTGTATGTGGCATTGAGTAGGCTGACGGGATTGCAAGGGCTTGTACTCCGCTCCAGGATTCCGACGCATGCCATTCGCACGGATGCACAGGTAGTGTCTTTCATGCAGGGGTTGATGCAGGATGATCAAGTGGGCGAGGTGCTGAAACAATGCCAACGCGCTTATCTGGGGCAGATCTTGTTGCAGAGTTTCCGTTGGACGGAATTGAGTACAGGAGTGGAAGAATTGCATGTCAGCCTAGCCGAACGTAATATAGACAATAAGCCGGGGGCTGAACAATTCTTTGCACAGTTGTCTACCCGGATCAAACAGCAGGAGGCAGTCGCACACAAATTTATCAGTCAATTGTACCAGATGTTGGCAGACTCACAGTCTATTGACTACGATAAGATCTGCGAACGTACGCAATCCGCCGTGCAGTGGTTTTTGCCTAAGATGGAGAGCGAGTTGGTCAAGGCTACTGAGGTACATATTGAGGAATGGAAAATCCGCAAGCGTACGAAGAAGTATATACAGGAGATGAAATCCCTGTTGTTGGATTTTAAGCGCAAATACGAGGTGTTGAAGCATTGTCTGACCATTGCACAGGTGCTCACGCAGGAAGAAGGCTTGGAAGATGTGGTCTTACGGATGGAAAAGGTGAAAGATGAGGAGGAAAAGGCTACTTCCATCAAAGGAGGGGATAAGGAGGATACGAAACAAATTTCGTTTGAAATGTATCAGGATGGATTGGATATTGCGCAGATAGCGGCAAAGAGGGGGCTGGTAGAGGGAACGATTTATGGACACCTTATCCATTTTGTGGGGGATGGGATCGATGCGGAGGAGTTGATCTCTCCGGACAAATTGGCCTATATGCTGGATGTGTTGAAACAGCATAAGGGAAAATCTTCTTCGGAAATAAAGATAATACTTGGAGAGGCCTATTCGTATCCGGAGATCAAGATAGGGCAGAAAGTGCTGGAGTTGGAGAAACAGAAATAAGGGCTATCTGTTGGCGCACGAATCCTTTCAGTAGAGGGTGTCTCAAAAGTAAAGCAGAACCCGTACAATTTGTCATTCTGAGGCTTGCCGAAGAATCTAAATACTTGATTAATAGCATATTTTTAGATTCCTCCTATTCCCGAATGCTTTCGGGACAAGCTGTCGGAATGACAAAAAAGGGTAATACCAGGCCTTTTGAGACAGCCTACGTAAGTATAGGACACAAATCTGGCGCACACGTGCTGCGTGTGCCCTACTTAGGAAAGCCGATGAAGAACAACCAAATAGAGAAAAAGCCATTTGTTGGCGCACGAATCCTTTCGTGTGCCTATAAAACGAGCACACGAAAGGATTCGTGCGCTAGCGAAGTGAAAAATAGATGAATACAGAAAATAACCATAAAACGAACGATACCCGTCGAAATTGGGCAAGATGGATAGGTGTGCCGTTCCAGATGGTGGCGACGATATTCGGGGGATATTGGCTAGGCTCATGGCTTGATGGGAAGTATGATCTTGAAAAGCCATGGTGGACAATAGGCCTGACCCTGTTGGCTGTATTGGTGTCGTTGTATCAATTGATCCGGCAGGTGCAGGGTATGGATAAGAAAGGGAAGTAAAACGATAAAACATTGGAAAGAATTAAACATATCATCTCGTTCGCTACAGTCCTGTTTTTAGGAGCGGTATTGCTGTTCGGAGGTGCCTATGGATTGCAGCAACAGGTAGATGCTGTTTTTTTGAGCGGTCAATACATTGTCCTCTGTATTTTTTTGTATGGAGTGACCGTTTTTGCCTATACGATTTCGTATCTGGGTATGGTGCAGAATCCGGAATTTGGGGTATACGGTATCTTGGGTGGAATCACACTGAAAATGCTGATTTCGCTTAGCTTTTTTATCTTCTTAATGTATCGTTTTCCGGGCGAAAATCGCATGCTTTTAGGGCTGAATTTTTTTTGTATATATTTCTTAATGTCGTTCTTTGAAGTTATGATTTTGTTACGTAACTTGCGGCGCAAAATAAAATAGGTAAAAATATTGTATTGATGGAAATTAGCCACTTTTTAACTTCAGCAAGAATCAAGACATTGACGATTTTGTGCGTTTTTTTTGCTTCATTCTCCTTTCTTGCTCCTAAATCCTATGCCGAAAATACAAACCATGACCATGCCGAGGCCGATCATGGACACGAGCAAGAGAAAAAAGGTTTTGATATCACGGGCTTTATTTTCCACCATATCGGCGATGGACATGAATTTACGATCTGGGGCGGTGACAAAGAAGGTAAGACCAATTGGGTAGGTATCTATCTTCCCGTTATTCTTTATACGGACAATGGTTTGGTGACTTTCTGTTCGAGTGAGTTTGCGCGAAATGATGACGGTACGAAGATCGTCGAGAAGAAAGGCCAAAAATTGGTGAAATACCACGGTAAGATTTATTATGCCGCTGACCAGGTGAATGACCACGGTGCATACATTGTTTATGACGACGAGCACCATGCCACCAACAAACGACCTTTGGATTTTTCGATCACGAAGAATGTGTTGAGTATTTTTATCGGTTTTATTGTACTACTATTGATCTTTACTGCTGTGGCCAGAGGCTACAGGAAAAATGCGGGCAAAGCACCCAAAGGCATACAGTCTTTCCTGGAGCCTATCATCCTTTTTGTACGTGATGAGATCGCTATCCCTAACCTGGGACACAAGTATGAGCGTTTTATGCCGTATCTATTGACCGTATTCTTCTTTATTTGGTTTATGAATATGTTGGGCTTGGTACCGTTTTTTCCGGGATCGGCCAACGTAACAGGTAATATTGCGATTACGATGGTATTGGCAATCTTTACCTTGGTTATCATTTTGGCAAACGGTAACAAAAATTACTGGGGACATATCTTGAATCCTCCGGTGCCTTGGTGGTTGAAACCTTTGATGATTCCTGTAGAAATCATCGGTATCTTCACAAAGCCATTTGCTTTGATGATCCGTTTGTTTGCAAATATTACAGCCGGTCACATTCTGGTGTTGTCCTTGCTGTGTCTACCATTTGTGTTCAATGCACATGCCGTAGCCGGTGGATCGGTAATATTCACGATATTTATTAGTTTGATCGAGTTGTTGGTTGCGTTTATCCAAGCGTTTATCTTTACCATTCTTTCTGCCTTGTTTATCGGTATGGCGATAGAGGAGCACCACGATCACTAATTGTTTTTGGAGAGAAAAATATTTTTTAACTATATATAATTAAAACTATGACTGGTACATTAGCCGCAATTGGAGCAGGTTTAGCTGCTATCGGAGCTGGATTGGGAATTGGTAAGATCGGTGGTTCTGCAATGGAATCTATCGCTCGTCAACCAGAAGCCGCTTCAAAAATCCAAACTGCTATGTTGATCGCTGCCGCCTTTATCGAGGCTGTTGCGTTATTCGCAGTGGTTGTGTCAATGATCTCTAACGGATAATTGACGACAAAGCTTTAAAAGGAACTGGATGGGGTTGCCATCCAGACTCCTTTTTGCAACAGTAGAAGTTAAAAAAGAAAAAGTATTTTTGTACACAATATCTTAAGATACATTATATGGATTTATTGATTCCTGAAATTGGTTTGATTTTTTGGCACACGGTCAGCTTTTTGATCCTTTTGTTCCTCTTGACAAAATTTGCATGGAAACCTGTACTGAAAGCCATCAAAGAAAGGGAAAACAACATTCAGAATGCCTTGGATTCTGCCGAAAAGGCAAAGTTGGAAATGGCACGCTTGACAAATGAGAACGAGCAGTTGCTTAAACAAGCACGTGAAGAGCGTGACAACATCTTGAAAGAAGCCAAGGTTTTGAAAGACAAGATTGTTGCTGAGGCAAAAGAACACGCGCAGGTAGAAGGCGCTAAATTGATCGACCAAGCTAGACGCGAAATCGAAGATCAAAAGACAAAGGCTTTGGCTGAGGTGAAGAACCAGGTTTCTTCGTTGTCTTTGGATATCGCACGTAAGGTATTGGCCAAAGAGTTTGAAGATCAAGGCAAGCAAGAGGCGTTGGTGTCCGACTTGTTGAAAGATGTCAAATTGAATTAGTAACCAGTGGTCAGTGGACAGTGGTCAGTGGACAGTATATATACTGATGACTGACAACTGATTACTGATGACTCAATTTTAAGATTAATATGTCAGTATTCAAGGTAGCTTCCAGATATGCAAAGTCTTTGATCGACTTAGCGAAGGAGCAAGATCATTTGGAAGAGGTCAAAGGCGAGATGGAGCAGATCGTGGCGATCATCAGATCCAGTACGGAGCTACAGGCTGTTCTGAATAATCCTATAGTCAAGACAGACAAAAAGCTTAAAATATTGGCTGCTTTGTTCGAAAACAAGGTTAGACCAGAGGTTTTAGCTTTCTTCAATATCATGGTTCGAAAAGGCCGTAGCGAATTGGTATATGCTACTGCGTTGGAGTTTATCCGTGAGTACAATGAAGTAAAAGGCATTGTCCATGCAGAGGTAACCTCGGCTGCCCCACTCTCTGCTACCAATTTGGAGGCTCTTCGTGCCAGTATTGCAGAACAGATACAGGCTGATGTCATCTTGGCCAATAAGGTTGATGAGTCGTTGATCGGTGGTTTCGTGGTGACCGTTGGGGACAGGCAGATCGACGCGAGTCTGGCCGGTAAGTTGAATAAATTGGAAAGACATTTTATCAGCCAAGGCGTGTAAATAATTATAAATTGATTAATTACGAATTACGAATTACGAATTACGAATTAACAATTTTAGACAAATTCACAGTAAAAAAGAAAATAGAATCTAAAACCCCTTATATAAAGTAAAATGATAGAGGTAAGACCAGATGAAGTTTCGGCAATTCTAAGAGAGCAATTGTCGGGCTTTAAGTCAGAGGCCGAATTGCAGGAAGTAGGTACCGTATTGCAGATAGGTGACGGTATCGCTCGTGTTTATGGCTTAACAAAAGTTCAATCAGGAGAATTGGTTGAGTTTGCAAATGGACTACAAGGTATCGTATTGAACTTGGAAGAAGACAATGTCGGTGTCGTTCTTTTGGGACCTTCGGACGAAATCAAAGAAGGTGATACCATTAAACGTACCAACCGTATTGCTTCCCTTAAGGTAGGTGAAGGTATGTTGGGCCGTGTCGTGAATACGTTGGGACAGCCTATCGACGGTAAAGGCCCAATCGTAGGGGAAACTTACGAAATGCCTATCGAACGCAAAGCTCCGGGGGTAATCTTTCGTCAACCCGTCACTGAGCCTCTGCAAACAGGTATCAAGGCTATCGATGCGATGATCCCGATCGGCCGTGGTCAGCGTGAGTTGGTCATCGGCGACCGTCAGACGGGTAAGACTGCGGTTTGTATCGATACGATCATCAACCAAAAGGAATTTTATGATGCAGGTCAACCGGTATTCTGTATATATGTCGCGGTAGGTCAAAAAAATTCTACCGTAGCAAATATCGTGCGTACATTGGAAGAGAGTGGAGCCATGGCTTACACAGTTGTCGTAGCGGCTTCTGCAGCAGACCCTGCTCCGCTTCAGTTCTATGCGCCTATGGCCGGTGCGGCTATTGGTGAGTTTTTCCGTGATACAGGCCGTCCGGCCTTGATCGTGTACGATGACTTGTCCAAGCAAGCGGTAGCATACCGTGAGGTTTCCCTGTTGTTGAAACGTCCTCCGGGCCGTGAGGCTTATCCGGGTGACGTATTCTATCTGCACTCCCGTCTGTTGGAGCGTGCGGCAAAAATCAATGCTTCGGACGAAATCGCACGCAGCATGAACGATCTGCCTGAGTCCATCAAACATTTGGTCAAAGGTGGTGGTTCATTGACCGCTCTTCCGATCATCGAAACCCAAGCGGGTGACGTATCAGCGTATATCCCAACCAACGTTATCTCTATCACGGATGGTCAGATCTTCTTGGAGTCCAACCTGTTCAACGCGGGTATCCGTCCAGCGATCAACGTGGGTATCTCGGTATCCCGTGTGGGTGGTAACGCGCAGATCAAATCCATGAAGAAAGTATCCGGTACCTTGAAGCTGGATCAGGCTCAATTCCGTGAGTTGGAAGCTTTTGCAAAATTCGGTTCGGATTTGGATGCGGCTACCAAAGCGGTCTTGGACAAAGGTGTACGTAACGTAGAGATCTTGAAGCAAGGTCAGTTTGCTCCGGTTTCTGTAGAAAAGCAAGTAGCTATCATCTATGCAGGTACCAAAGGATTGTTGCGTAATGTACCTGTCAATAAAGTCAAACAATTTGAAGAAGAATATCTGACACAATTGGAGCAACGTCATCCCGAAGTATTGTCGGCTTTGAAAGCAGGTAAATTCTCGGACGAATTGACAGATGTGTTGGAGACTGTAGCTAAAGAATTAGCGGATAAATATTGATTGACGAATTACGATTGTTGATTGACGATTGTTGATTGGACAGATAAATCCAAAATCGTAAATCCAAAATCGTAAATCCAAAATACAAAGATGGCGAATTTAAAAGAAGTAAGAAATCGTATTACGTCGGTCACATCGACACAACAGATTACCAAAGCGATGAAGATGGTGTCTGCGGCGAAATTGAAACGTGCCACGAATGCTATCGTTCAGTTGCGTCCTTATGCCAACAAGTTGCGGGATATCCTTGCACAAGTGTCTGCTTCGGTAGAAGGTAATGATTCTCCTTTTACACAAGATCGCTCACCCAATAAAGTGCTTGTTGTGGTCGTTACTTCGAATAGGGGGTTAGCGGGTGCATTCAATGCCAATGCGATCAAAACAGCAAGTAACCTGATTGCGACAAAATATGCAGATCAGTTTTCTAGAGGCGATGTCAGTATTGTTGCTATCGGTAAGCGTGGTCAGGATTTCTTCTCCAGGCGCAGTTTTAACGTCATCGGTGACAATAACGAACTGTTCAATAACCTGAGCTTTGAAAACGTTTCTAAAGTGACGGAGTACATCATGACTGAATTTAAGGAAGGTCGTGTGGATCGTGTGGAGGTCGTGTACAATCAATTCCGCAATGCGGCCGTACAGATCTTGACATCTGAGCAGTTGCTTCCTTTGTTGCCCGAAGAGAAAAACGAAGATGTGGCTGAATCGGATTATATCATCGAACCTTCGAAAGAGAAAATCATCGAAGAACTTATTCCTAAGGCCATAAAAATACAGTTGTATAAGGCTGTATTGGATTCGAATGCTTCGGAGCATGGGGCCCGTATGACAGCGATGGACAAGGCTACGGAGAATGCCGGAGACTTGTTGCGTCAATTGAAATTGTCGTACAACCAAGCTCGCCAAGCGGCGATCACTACGGAGCTGACGGAGATCGTATCGGGGGCAGCGGCACTTTCGAATGGGTAATCGTTAGGTTAGCAAAATACATACAAAGCGGTAATGGAAACATTGCCGCTTTTTGTTTTTGGTAATTATATACTTTAGCAACCACCCCGTCATTTCGACGAAGAATGAGGAGAACCGAGTGAAACGAGCTTTACGAAGTAAAATCTAGGGATTAATAGGGTTAATTTCCTACCTAGCCATAGATTTCTCTTCGTCGTACCTCCTCATCGAAATGACGACAAAGTTTGGTTAAAGAAATATATAATTACCTTGTTTTTTATTGATCTTGCATGTCATTCAACGCCTTGTTGACAGTCTCGGCACGGCGGTAGCTCTCATCGGATCTTTTTTGCAGTTCGTTGTACGCTTCGAAAATAGTTTCGCCGTATTCCATGTACGTATTCTGAAAATCGAACACCTCGGACAATGCTCCCCGGAATTCTTCCTGATCCCGGTCTAAGGTGACAATATCGACCTGTGCCTGTAGGTAATTACGGTAGATCTGATGGATGTCGTCCCACAGTCCCTCGTCTATCCAGCTTTCCTTTTCGTAGATCATATCAAAATGCCCTTGAAACCAATCGTATTCCTTGCTGACATGCGTGTGGAGTGCCTGCATGCTTTGATTGTGGTCACGCACACTTTGGTAAAATCCGTTAAGATCGATACTGATTTCGACTTCACCATCGTTATGGTCGAAGGGCAGCACCGAAGGGTCTTTGATCTTGAGGAATACTTCCAGGATATCCAGATCCTGCTCTATGGGCAATAGAAGATACTCCAGTTCGCTGACATCGTAGTCGATCTCTTCCAAAGTCTTGTGATGCGTCTTGAGTTTTTGCAGCATGTCCCAGGTCAGGTCGTGCATAAGGTAATGGGCTTCCAGACCTTTTTTTTCAAATTCCAGTTGAGGCTTATTGAATTCAAATTGGAGTATGATGGACCTCAGAGGATGTTCTTTGACGATTTCTTTCATGATAGTCGGCTATTTGGTGTCAACGAAGAAGAAACAACCGTCATTTCTATCTTTGATCCGGTGTTATGCTTTTTGCTTCTTCTCGTGTCAAGATAGGAAATGACGGTGTTATTTTCAAATAGATTCATTTTTCGGCGATTAAGTACGCTCTGTTATTACTTCCGTTGCCGGAAGTTCGTTATTGTTCCGATAAATTTTACCCCTTAGGATGGGGATACCCGGATCCCACATTTGGGTGACGCCTGTTTCAGTTTCCTAGAGCACATAGCTGCTTGTAACGTCGCTGAAGTTTGGCGTAGGGTCGATGCCTATGTACGTCGCACGGAATTCATATTCCTTGAACGTTTCTAGCCCTTCGATGAGGCAAGTGCTTTTTGAGCTCAGCTGTGAGTTCCAGGCTTCTGTACTTCCTTTGATCCTGAACTGGAAATCGTACATGCGTGCGCCGGCCCAAGGTTCGGTCTTCAGCAGTATACGTCCACTGCCGATTTCGCTGGGTTCGGCGATGGGGCGTTGCGCCTTGGGGACCAGTCCACCGTACGAGTCGCTTTCCTTGCGTACGCTGAATCCTGCCGCCAGTATGATGCTGTCGTCGCCATTGGCGATGGTATCCACATACTTGGCCAGCTCCTTGAGCACATACACCAGTTCTTTCCTTTTCTGCTTGCGGATCAGGATCGCCCGGGTGTCGCGGTAGGCAGCTTCGGTTGCCGAGTTGCGGAAGGCGGTCAGTGCGGTTTCCAATGCCGTTAGTTCGGGAACCGGCGTAGGGAAGAGTGTAGCTTCCTGTGCCATCTTCGAAAGGATCTGTTCCGCAGTCTGCATCAACTGCACATCGCTTTGTCCTTTTTCGTTTAGTTTTAACTTGTTCATGTCTTTACATTTTTAAAGGGTTAAAAAATAATTATTTGTGCTAGCAACGATACAAACATACGACAGGCGGCACCACATGGATGGGGTAAAATCCTGCCAAAATTCACGGAGTACAAAAATCTTTTTGGCAGGATTTTACCCCTATTTTGGTTTTATGTGAAGAGGTTGTGCCGTAAAAAACGAGGTTTATATTGTTTGAAGGCGTTTTATCATGTATTTAGGTGTAGTTGCTTGTCCGAGGTAAACCCTAGGGAATTTTTGTTTTTCCCTTGGGGTTTTCAAGATTTCCCAAGGGATATGAGGCTTCGCCCGAAGGGAAATGTTTTATCCCCTATGGAAACGCTGTCAGGCCTTGAGGGTATTCAGCATATACCTCCGGGTATTTGGTTTTGCGCTAAGGCACGGATACAAGACCTTCGGGGAGTTTTGCAGATCCCAAGGGCAAAAGTCTATATCCGTCGGTATCGCTTGCATATACTTCGGGATATGGTAAAGAGTCTTAGGGAAATGCTGCATACCCTTTGGGGTATACAAAATATCCGCTGGCGTATTCCCCTTTTCCTCAGGGAGGATATGTATATACTCAGGTCGCAGATGATTCTCCTTTGGGATATGACCGGTCTCCCACGGAAAAATTGCACGCACCTTTGGGGTTTTGTTGAAGTCCTTCAGGATTCTCTTTATATCCTTCGAGGTTTTGGGCAGGTACATGTGCGTTTACAAGTATGATGTGATACCTGCTTACATTAGTAATATAAGTTTTTGCACATCATTTGTTTGCAAATGAGGATAATGGATTCAGCATTTTTGATGCTGAAAGAATCTCATTCTACGATGACATTTATACCAGCCATATTGGCCTTATATTTAATCTTTTCGATCAGTCCATAGTAACTCCAATTGCGTAATATTAAATCATCCTCTTTAGCTTTTTCTTCTTTAGCCTTTTGGTCCGTGAGGAGCAGATTGCCGGATCGTGTTTTTATGCAAAAGTCTATCAGCCTTCGGGAGTAAAGATGTAATTTGCTGTCTATGTACTGCAATTCTTTCTTTTCAAATTGCTCTAATGCCTTTAACTTTTTTGTTCTTCCTTTTCCACCTTTTGTGTACCTGCATGACCTTTGCAGCCGTTGTCGAGAAGCCTGTATTGCCAACCTTCTGTACATGAACTCTTCCTTTGTCCCAATTTGAAGGCTGTTTTTTCCGACATGAACTGTTATAGGGTGCTCGATCCCCAATGCAGCTTCCGCTATTTGATATACATCAAGCTCTTTCTTTTTAATCGGCAATTCAAGGGCGATCAACATGAAAATTTTCCCCTTAATAATTTGGATAGCACTTTCGCAAACTTTGATTTGGCCTGCTACGACTTTTTTAAGCAAGACACGTTTGTCCGATTTATCCTTGCCTAGATATGTTCTGAAAGGAATTTTGAACAATTTGAATTTAAAATCATAATTGGATTCATCGTTTTTAATCGTAAAGACATCTCCTGAAAATGGGATCGGCATGGTTCTCTTATAATTGCGGATAGACCTGTTGCCCAACCAATATTCCTGTCTGTCCGTGGCAAAGTCACGCAAGACCTTTTGACTTACACAAGCCATGATATTCATTGGTATCTGTTTAAGATAAAGCTTGGATAGCAATTTGTAACTGGCTCCTATCCTGGAGCAGTTTAGGATTCCGTTTTCTTCTTTTTGTCTATCTGCCAACTTGATCTTTGTGCCTTCTTCCAAGTACACCATATCCTGAAGCTTTTCCAGGATATAAAGATGTGATATGACGAGATTCGCTCCTTTATAAACGATATCTCTCCACGAAAAAAGCTTTTCATAGTACCGCTCTCTATCTGCTTTAATATCAGAATCAATAAAGATCTGTACTTTTCTTTTTAGTATGATTGTACTATCAGCCATAATACTTTTGTTAAGGTTTTAACCTGTTTTGTTACCGACGGTCAAATGGGCTTCTAAGAACAGTTTTTTCACCTCGGCAGGAGTGCGGGATAATCTTTCTGCGATCTCCTCAAAGGTAAGCCCTAGCTCATGCCTGATGCTGAGCACCTGTTGCTGTTCCTCCGATAGGCCTCCGCTCAAAACAATTTTGCCGGTTAGCTTTGGTGAATCAAGGTTTTCCACCTTTTTCAATAAGATCTGTAGTTTGTTTATAATCTGCTCTATCTGATGAGCTACTGTATATTCACTTATACCACCCAGATGCCACGCTATCCTTTCATAATTAAAGCTATATTTCAAACAGAGATTTATGAATAGTTGCTGCTTCTTGCACAATGATGGAAGAATATCGTAAACTTTCTTTAGGTTGGCTTTGTTTTGTTCGTCCACCATGTCCAGGTATTCCAAATCCTCCTCCTGATCATCATCCCAATATCCCAACATAAATCTTTGGTAATCTTCGATACCGTCTAGCTGTAAGAGACTTCTGTTAAAACGTGTTTTCGTTAAGTTGTAGTAGTGTGTTATTGCTTCCGTCGCTTGTCTTTCTATAAAGGTAAGCGCATGTTCAATGTTTTCGATATTCTCCCTGAATAGCCATAACTTAAATAGTACCTCTTGAACAATACTGTCGGCATCGCAATCATCTTTTACAGCATTGTAAACTCTGAAAAAGATTTTGCGTGAGTAATGTGTATAAAAATAGCTGAGACCTTTTTCTTCTCCTTTGTTGAGTAATTCCACATAATGCTGTGCATTTTTTTTGATAGAAATTTTTTCCATTGAAGAATCATTGGTTTAATAATCAATTGTAAAAGCTGGGGCCGTCCCTGAACATGTTGAAACCAATGGACGTCAAATCAGCTGTCATATTCATCTACTCGGGAGCTGAGAATTGTATGCTACCTTTTCTTTTATTTCTACTCGGGGTTTCGGAATTGTATGTTTTCTTCTATTCTATTAAAGTTGCTCGGGAGCAGTAAGTTGCATGTGATCTTTCGTATCTTTCTACTCGGGACTTTTGAATTGTATGTTTTCTGCTATTAAAGTTATTCTGACGAACAGAGTTGCATGTGATCTTTGGTCATCCCTATACTCGGGAGACTTGAATTGTAGGTAATCTTCCATTAAGGTTATTCGGGCTCACGAAGTCGTATGAACATTTCAAGAACAAATTATTCAGCAGATGCCTTATACTATGTACTGGCTCTTAGAAAAAGATACTTAGTGAGTGGGACAGCCCCTCACCCTACGGCTATACAAGTAGCCTCAAATTATATATCAATATTAATTTTTAAATTGGTTTCAACACATCAAAGAACATCCAGCTATTGCTGTTCGTTACAATAATCCGTAACTTTAGACCAAAGTTATTTCATTACATATTATTTTCGGGTATGGTATTCTACCGATTTACCGGTAAAAAACCAGTCCATAATTTTCATTAATTATGAATACTATTTTTAAAGAAAAAAACGAAACCATGCATATCGGTCATAATATAAAACGCATCCGTGAAATCCAGGGCATCAAACAGGAAGCTTTCGGTCAGCTTTGCCGCAACAAATACTCGCAGCAACGGATTTCGGACTTTGAAAATATGGTCGCTCTGGATGAGCCTCTTTTAGAAGAGTTGGCCGCCGCTTTGGGCGTTACACCCGAATTTGTTAAATCTTTTAAAGATGAGAATGTAATTTATAATATACAACATTCACACACATTCAACGATCACTCGACCAACTCTAGTCAACATATGCAACCCACTTTTAACAATGATGGTTCGGACAAATTGGTAGCATTGCTTGAAAAATTTATTGAAGAAGATCGTGTCAAGACACAATCCATTGCAGCCTTGAGCCAAGCTGTATTGGATCTCACCAATGAGGTTAAGAAATTGAAGGAAGGGAAATAGAGTTTCTCATTCCAGTGTTCACTAAAAAGGTGTGTTCAACAGGAATGAACACACCTTTTTAATGAACGGGAACTTTATTAAAGTTCAAAAGTGCTGTTTTATCAACAAAGTTATCTTCCCAATGCCTTACGACGTTCTATTTCGGCTTGTAAACTTTGAAACCAAGCTTGGTAGACCTGTGGCTCATAGATCATTTGTTCTTTTGTATCCTTATTGACTTGGCCCCAGTAACCGCTGCGACTTGACTCAGCACCCTCATACAAGGTAACCTTCACCTCCGTCACGGCATCGTTTACTCCTTCTACGTAAAACATAGCTTTGGATGTATTCGCGTCTTTGGAACTACCCCATAAGGCGCGCTGCATATTCGCGTTTTTATTTTCTATACGCTTGCTGGCGTTGATTAGACCTGTTTCCTTATCGGCGCGATCTACGATGTAGCTTTCCGACTGTAACAGACTGATAACCGATTTAAATACCAGATCTTGTTCTGAATCAAACTGTTTGGTAGTCATCATTTTCACCTCTGCAGGTGATTTGGTAACCATCTGTGTAGCACAGGAGCTGAATAGCGTTACGACGCACAATAGGATAATAATTTTCTTCATTTTTATATATTATAGTTAATAAGCTGTGGACACGACGGAGTAATCCGCAACGATATCGTTTTCATCAAATGTGATAATCAAGTCAAAAGATTTGCTACTGCTGCTTTGGCTAGCGCGTTGCCCGGCAAAGAAATCGGTTGATCCTGCCTTGTTCTCAACAGACATCTTATTGTAGCTCCAGACTTCACGGTTGGATTTGTTTTTGGATACAAGGTTAGGTGCCCCAAATAATTTTAGGATTTCATCCTGCGAGGTTTTCCCTTTGATTACCTGGCTCTTCACCACGCCTATGGTTAAGTTGCTTTTCTGGGAGCCAGACTCAGAACCATACTTATAGCTATTGCAAGCTGTCAGCGATAAAGCGAGAAAAATGGAAAGTACGATTTTATTCATATTTAAAAATTTTGACAAACGTATATATTGAATCTGATAAAAAATTACGGTTATCCGTAAGGATAGCTGATTGCCTATTGCTATCACAGTAACAAAGTAAGTAAGATGCTGTGCAGTGTATGTACACAGTTTAAAATTAACCTATGCACATACTCTGCACATAAAAATGATACCTTTGCTATACACCACAGTAATAAAATATGGCTACCGGTAACCAAGCGATAATCCGATAACTTAAACTTCAATATCTAGACGACATATTTAAGGATATAGATCTTAACCCGACAGATGCCAAATTTCGTGATTATAGTTTATGAAAAAAGTCTTTTTGTGACCGCAAATTTATTTTAATTTATTTTAAATCAGGTAGTTATGTTTATTTTTCTCTTGTTTTTTATTTCTTTTATATGTACCATTGCCTAAATAATTTTATTAGACAGATCTTAAAAAGTAATGGTAAAGAAAGAAAAACATCAAATTCAATTGGAAGAACTAGAAAGCGACTTTTCGCAACATCTGGATATCTCAGACAATCACAGAATACTTTTTACGGCTCCATTTGGGCAGGGAAAGTCAACTTTCCTTGATAATTTTTTTAAAAATAAGGAAAGTCAATATCTGGTAATCAAGCTGTATCCAGTTCATTATTCGATTTCTCCCAATGAGGATATCTTTGAGCTGATCAAATTTGATATCGCTACCCAGCTGATGGTCAAAGCAAAAGACAATCTGAAAAAGGAAGACTTTTCTATTTTGTTGACCAGTCAGGTCTTTATGAGAGACCATGTAAGGCCGAAGCCATTTATACAAGCCCTATTACCGGCATTTGGTTCTATCGGCAAGTCGGCTGCAGAACTTTGGAAAGTCGCAGACAGTACGATCAAGGAGTTTAAAAAATTTCATACAGAAGCACAAATAGATGAAGGCGAGCAGCTGCTTAGGTACATCAATCAATTTGAAACTGGCCCCGGCCACGTTTATGAAATGGATGCGATCTCGTTGCTGATAGCAGACTTAATAAGCCGGTCGGGTGATCAAGGTAAAAAATCGGTGTTATTAATAGACGATTTGGATCGACTGGATCCAGACCATATCTTCCGGTTGTTTAATGTCTTTTCGGGGCATTTTGATAAGGTAAGTGGAGATAATAAGTTCGGATTCAACAAAACAATCTTTGTATGTGACATTGGCAATATATATGAAATATACAAGCATAGGTATGGCAAGAATGTGGATTTTAAAGGATATGTAGACAAGTTTTATTCCCTTGTGCCTTATGATTTTGACAGCAAGACATACATTAAAAAAGAGATATTTTCTTTTTTGCAAAAACTTAGAATTGACGGAAATAAAAGTGATCCTATCATAAGGAAATTGCTATTGCGTGGGGAAAAAGGCGATATCATTTATGATTGCTTTGAGCACGTTTGTTTAATGTTTGTAGAAGCTTCATTTATCAATCTCAGGTCGTTGGTTCAGGCATCGGTACGCACGAATTCCACCCGGCTATTGGAAAGCAACAGTGAACCGAGCGATATTCGCGACTATCCTATCCTCTGGATTTTTCATGTGCTTGCAGACCTTGTGGGGTCTTGGGACCTATTAAATGATAAATTCGAGGCGTTGCCACGTCGATTTGATGCCACATATGTCCCACGGGCTACTGATTTACATACTCCCCCAATGGACGGTATCGAAAAAGCTCTTACAGAATTTTGTTTGCCATTTCTCGACGAGGAAACTGATATATTGCCGGTTGTAACGGACGGAGTTGATCATACGCTTAAGGTCGCCGAGCTAGGTTGCATTTTCCACTATGATTCTGTTGACGGGAAATTATTTGACGGAAAATACTCCTTCGAACTAAAGAAAACAGAAGATTTATCTGATAAAAAAAAGAAAATCAATATATACCAGTTATTATCAACGACCTACGAGAAGTGCAAAAACAAAGGATACTGCTCCAAATAATGTTGAAAGCTGCAAACTACCAACGATGATAAAAAGCTATAAGAAATCAGAAATTCCAGAGGGAGCAAAATTCGTTGAAATTGTAAAGATTACAAGCGACGAAGTCCTCGGATTAGTTTCAAATGAAGATTCGCCGAACACAATAATGACAACTGACTATGAAGTACCTGCCTTCATCTTGGAGGGAGATATTTTCTTGTATGCAGATTTTATTATCCAGCCATGTGCGGCAAAGATAGCTCCAGTAGATTCGCCAGTTTGGGATGATCCTTTATTTAAAAGAACCTATTGTCAAAACGATTTATTGCTTATACGGAAAATTTGTGGCGCGTTAGAATCTTGATAAGCTACTGTAGAAAGTCTTCTTTACGAACGGTGTACTGCAATTGGATATTTTTATTGTTAGCACCGCCACTGACTTCTTTGACTTGCTTTCCATTTATATTCAGCCGAATGCTAAAGTTTCCTACTGGATTGTTTGTCGTATTCATAAACAATTGTATGTTGGCACCGATTTTAACCTGATCAGTAATATTTAGTAATGTAGCGACATTTTGCCTCCCGTCATTCCGTCCGTCACGATGATTGTAAAAACCAATAGCTGATTGTGCACCTCCCGGACTAAATGTGTACGTTACGCTGCGAAGAGCTGTGTCGTCAAAAGTATCGACGTCGTTTTTTTTTGCATGAGAATAAAGATAGCATGCATAAAGTGATAATTGTTATTCGTTTCATATTTAAAAAATTTTGGCAAACATATCCATCTTATTTGAGTAAACTTTACGGGTTACCGTAAGGAATACAATAGCTGGATGATTAAACTTGTCACAAAGTAAATGATGTCCTGTGCATTGTACGTACACAGATTTCCAATTAACTGTGCACATACAATGCACATGAAAATTTTATCTTTGTATAGACCAATAAATTAGTCAATGGCCACCAACAAGCATGCAGTGATCCGATACGAAGCCTTAGACAGGTGCTTCTCCAATAAAGGGCGTAAGTTTTTTATCGACGACCTGATCCGATATGTATCTGAGGCGTTAACGGATTATACAGGCAAAGATTCTTCTATTTCCCGCAGGCAGATATTGAAAGACATGGACTTTATGCGCAGCGAAACAGGTTTCCGTGCACCGATAGAATCCTATAAGGAAGGAAAAAAGACATATTACCGTTACTCGGACAGGAACTATTCATTAGCCATGCAGCAGATCAATCCCATCGAAGCCGATCTGTTAAAAACGACACTGGATATGTTAGGTAGATTTAAAGGTTTGCCTCAGTTTGACTTTGTCCAAGAACTGGCGTTAAAACTCAAAAAGAGTTTTCAACTGGAAGATCTGGACGAATGTATTTTTTTCGACCAAAATGAATACCTCAAGAACCTTCACCTTTTAGGTGATTTGCTAAAATTCATACAGCAGAAACGTGTATTACACGTGGAGTACAAATCATTCAACCAAGATAAAGAAGAGTCTTTTTTGATTCATCCGTACTTTTTGAAACAATATAACAAACGATGGTTTCTCTTTGGGCAACGTGATGGCTTCGACTCCTGGACAAATCTGGCTCTTGATCGTATGGTCACTTTTGAAGCAGCAGAAGGCGTCGCATTTATTCCTCCGACAGAAACACACGATGCCTATTTCGAGGATATTATTGGCGTAAGCAAACCTATAGATGCACTATGCCAGTTCATCATAATAAAAATTGATAAGTCACTTTGGCCATATATTGACTCCAAGCCATTACATCCCTCTCAAACCGTAATGGAGCGAACAGACACGTACACAACGATTCAGTTGGAGGTAGTCCCCAATTATGAATTTTATGCCCAGATACTGGGGCTTGGGTCTGCAGTGGAGATCTTAGAGCCAATGGAGGCACGGGCTGTAATTCGTCAAAAACTTGAAGCGAATGTTAAAAGATATGTGGAATAATACCAGCTGTGCACATGGAGTGCACAGTGCATAAATACATTTGTATATCAAATAAATAAAAGGCATGAAAAAACTAACAGCAATTTTGCTTATGCTCATGGCTATCCGTGTGGCAGTAGCACAGGAGGATCCCATCAGCGAATTCTATGGTATGAAATTCGGATCAACGAAGGCACAGGTAATGGCCAAAATGACCAACAAAGGATATAAGCCAAAAAATAATAATCCTACGTCCCTCATGTATGAGGAGGTAAAATTCCTAAACAAAGAGGTCGATATGATTTTCAAATTTGTAGATGATGAGCTTTTTGAAGGCATTGTATTGTTTACGCCTGATCTGGAATCCCAGTTGATCCGTATGTACCGAAGCATTTCTGACGATGTGCGAATGAAGTACGGAAAAGGTCAGGATTTTGAAATTTATGACTATCCTTACGAAAAAGGCGATGGTCATGAGCTGACGGCTATTCGGATCGGCAAAGCTCAGTTTACGACCTATTGGATGGGGCAAAATACCGCAGGAACGGATGGCAAAGAACCTAATACCATCTCATTAGAGATTCGTCCGAAGGGATATATTGCCCTTACCTATCAGGACTCGGCACGTGTTGACAAAGTTATAGCACGACAGAACAGTGAAAAAATGGAAGAATTGTAACGGGTTTGTGCATGTGGGTTTCAAGAGTATCCGTGCAAAGGGACAGTGTTTCCATGAGCGTAGTCGAAGGGTCGACGGCTCAGCCGATATACTAATTTGTTTTACATTATAAACCTGCTTTACAAGAATCAATAAAAGAGTAAAAAAAGTGGAGAATAATAATATGTTATGTGAAAATTTGATTGAATTAAATAACCATTTGTGTGGGCAGCCAATAAACTACAAATATTATGGTGCTGACACAGCACTAACTGTTCTCACTAAGGACACACTACAATTTTCGCACCCGAGCGTTTTCAATGATCCGTTTGACTGCAATGTAAATTTATTTGAATTTAACGAAGAGGAGATAAAGCAATTTAATATCAACACTATTAAAAAGCACAAGGGCAATGATTTTTATGAAAGATTTCGGTTGCATCGGAATTTTAGTCGGAAACCTACCGAGGTTGCACGTGAAGAGATGAAAAAAATTTTTGAAGGTGAAAATTTAAACAGAGGAGTAACCTGCTTTTCCAAAAACAGCACAAATCTCTTGATGTGGGCACATTATGCGGATAATCATACTGGTGTATGTATAGGTTATGATCTTCTGGCCCTTAGAGAGCATGTTACTGCCAAAAATAAAGAGTCCTGTTTATTGCCGGTAGATTACCAGAAGAAAATTACACCTCTCAAGAATTTTTCAAGTATGGACGCCGTGATGGCATGGTTTCGCACTAAAAATGCAGTATGGAGATACGAAGAAGAAATACGATTAATTTCGCGTCCACTTACTTTTGACGAGAATAATAGATCTTGCTTTAAAATACCTACAGAAATTATCAAAGAAGTGCAATTTGGTTTCGCTATTTGTATTGAAAAAAAGAAAAATTTAATCACCATTCTTAAGAGTCGATACCCTCACGTTAAATTATATGATACAAAACCTGATTATAATACGTTTACACTAACTGTACAGGAATTTATCTACTAATATTACTATATTTGGTTTCAACTGAACTATCAATCCAGTATAGAACATGGCCAGATCCAATTTCCAATTTTTAGAAGAAGAATATGCCTTGCTTTATAACTTAGCACAGGCTGCCGAGTACAACCTATATCAAGATCCGGCTACATCCTTATTTAAATTGAGGCAGTATGGAGAATATATGGCCAAGCAGATATTCGAAACGTACGGAATGGAATTGCCGGAGGATACAAAATTTCAGAACCTTGTCTATGTGCTGAGAAATCAAGGTATTCTTCCAAGTAATGTGATCGACCATTTTACCATTCTTCGTAAACAAGGCAATGACGCTGTCCATGAATATACCGGCACCACAGAAGACGCTACATCATCACTTTTTTCGGCTTTTAAGCTAGGGAAATGGTTTTACGAATCCTATTCCGTAAAAAACAGAGATATTTCTGCATTCCGTTTCAGCAAACCGGAAAACCTAGATACCCGGCATGCCCTACACATCCTGGAGGAAGGAAATAAGGTCTTAAAGGAACAATATGAGCAGGCCATTGCAGCGCATAAACCAGTGAGCGCAGAAGAGCAGCAAGCTTTTACCGAAAGAGCCAAGCGATCTGCAAACAAGCTGGATATGGATGAGGCACAGACACGTGAGCTTATTGATGTTAATCTACGCAAGATGGGATGGGAAGCAGACACCAAATTGCTAAATGCTAAAATCCATAAAACCCAACCAGAAAGAGGCCGTAACATGGCCATTGCGGAATGGCCGGTCAAAGGTGGCTATGCGGACTATGCACTATTCATTGGGACGAGTCTGTATGCTGTTATCGAAGCTAAAAAGTACGGACAAGATATTTCTACCAATCTCGATCAAAGTAAACGGTATGCGTTAAATATTGTACCGCAGGATGGAGTCGATATTTTGGGTGACTGGGATGGCTACAAGGTACCCTTCCTTTATTCAACCAATGGAAGGGAATACCTGCAACAGATAGCAACCAAAAGTGGCGTATGGTATTTGGATGTTCGGCAGAAATATAACAACTCCAGATCGATCAAAGGATTTCATAGTCCGGAGGATTTACAGAAAAAGTTTGAGCAGGATATCGCCCTTGCTAACAAAAAACTGGAGGAGAATTCCTTGGATTTCCTACAGCTCAAAACAGGGCTTAGCCTACGTGATTATCAGATCCGGGCAATCCAAGCTGTTGAAAATGTGATTATCCATCATCCTGATATAAACCGAGCTTTACTGGCCATGGCTACCGGAACGGGTAAAACGCGTACCATCATTGGATTGGCTTATCGACTGATACAGACCAATCGTTTCAAACGAATTCTTTTTTTGGTCGATCGCACACTGTTGGCCAAACAGGCTTTAGATGGATTTAAGGATTATAAGGTGGATGATCTGAAAAGCTTCAGTGATATCTACCATATTGACGGACTGAAAACAATCTGGCCCGATATCGACAGCCGCATTCATTTTGCCACCGTGCAAAGTATGGTCAAAAGGCTGTATTACAATGATGTGGAAGATAAAGCCTTGAGCATAGATGCATATGACTGTATTATTGTCGACGAAGCGCACCGTGGATATTTATTGGATAAAGAAATGGATGATGAGGAGATGGAGTTCAAGAATCAGGATGATTATGTCAGCAAGTACCGTCAGGTACTGGATTACTTCGATGCTTTCGCAGTTGGGTTGACGGCCACGCCTGCATTGCATACCACGGAAATTTTCAATAAACCGGTATTCAATTATGGTTTACGGGAAGCGGTGTTGGACGGTTACCTAGTAGATCAGGATCCTCCGATTAAGATTACGACCAAACTTTCCGAGGAAGGTATTGTCTGGGAAAAGGGTGAAAAACCTACGGTATATGACAAAGAAGGTAATCAGATTGTAGAACTGGAAGAACTGGAGGATGAGCTGAAGTTCGATGTTTCGGGATTCAATAAGCGTGTCATTACCGAGAACTTTAACCGAACGGTATTACAGGAACTGGTGAACCATATAGACCCTGATGGTGACGCGAAGACGTTGATCTTTGCGGCCACCGATGAGCATGCGGATATGATCGTCAAAATTCTTAAGGAAGTGTTTAACGAAGCGGGTATACCCGTGCCGGATGATGCCGTAGCAAAGATTACGGGTAAAACGGATCAACCGGAAGATAAGGTCAAACGCTACAAGAATGAAAAGTATCCCAATATTGCGGTCACAGTAGATCTATTGACAACAGGTATTGATGTACCAAAGATCAGTAATCTCGTATTTATGCGTCGGGTACGCTCGCGCATCCTCTACGATCAGATGATCGGCCGTGCTACGCGTCTATGTCCTGAAATCAATAAGGAAAGCTTTCGGGTATTCGATGCGGTCAACCTCTACGAAAGCATCAAGGACTATACAGAGATGAAGCCTCTTGTCGTCAATCCTTCGACCGATTTCAGTAGATTATGTAGTGAATTTCAGTATATACAATCGGAAGAAAGAGCTGCGCAGCAAGTCGATCAGATCATTGCTAAATTACAGCGGAAGAAGCGCGCGGCAGGCTTAGATGGGGAGAAGATAAAGTATTTTACCGGATCCGATTCTTTAGATGGTTTTATAGCAAACATCCGGGAAAAGCCAATTAAGGAACAAATTGAATTGTTATCGGAAACGAACGAACTTTGGAAATACTTAGATGAATTTAAGCCGACTCCCGGGTATCAGTTTTACTCCAACCATATAGACGTCATACGGGATGTGACTGTCGGGTATGGAGAGGCTCAGGAACCCGAAGATTATATCGAAGGATTCAAGCAGTTTTTGGAAGAAAATCAAAATAAGATTGCTGCATTAAGACTCATTGCGACAGCACCCACGCAGCTAAAGCGAGCTGATTTAAAAGAATTGATCTTATTGCTGGACACCAAAGGATATACACTTCGAACGCTACGTGAAGCATGGAAAAATGCCAAAAGGCAGGATATAGCCGCGGATATTATAGCCTATATTCGTACATTGATGTTAGGGTCAGCTTTGGTAAGCAGAGAAGATCGGGTCAAACACGCGTTTGACAAATTGTACCAAGAGCAAAACTGGACAGTCCCTCAAAAGAATCTTCTTCAACGCATTGAGAAGCAAATGATCGCCGAGGCTATCGTCACTGTCGAAGATCTGGATAAAGAACCTTTTGACGAGATGGGTGGTTTTGAGCGGATCAATAAAAGGTTCGAGAATCAATTGCCGGATATCCTGCAAAGAATTTATACGTATCAGTGGTTAGATATTAGTGGTTAGGGGTTAGCTCGTAGTTATTTGGTATGAGGGGTTAGTTGTTAGATGATATGAAGGAGAATAATATAAAGAATAAAAGTTTTACTTTTGCGGTGCATATCGTAAAACTGTATCAATATTTGTCAGAAGAAAAAAGAGAATTTATACTTTCTAAACAACTGCTTAGAAGTGGGACTTCTGTGGGTGCTATGGTAAGAGAAGCGGAACACGGACAAAGTAAAGCGGACTTTATCCATAAATTTTCAATTGCACAGAAAGAAATAAATGAAACGATTTACTGGTTAGAGCTTTTGTATGAAACAGGTTATATAGATGAAAGTCAATTCGAAAGTTTAAATAACGACGCTGTCGAATTAATAAAAATTATCACCACCATCATCAAAAACACCAAAAAAAATCTAACCTCTAACAACTAACAACTAACAACTAACAACTAACAACTTATCACTAATAACTATGTCTAAAATATCCATACGCTTTTTCGACGATAGAGAGGTACGCGCTATTTGGGACGACGAGTACAGCAAATGGTGGTTTTCGGTGTTGGACATTGTGGCGGTACTGACTGATCAAGATGACTATGCCAAAACCCGTAACTACTGGAAATACCTCAAAGCAAAATTAAAGAAAGAAAACAATCAGTTGGTTAGTGCTACTACCCAACTGAAGCTCCTTGCTGCAGACGGTAAAAAATATAAGGCCGATGTGCTAGATTATGATGGTATTATCGCATTGGGTAAAACCTTTCCGGGTACTAAGGCAAACCGATTTATAGAATGGTTTACGTATAGTGAGGAGAGCATAGATGGTAAAAGCAAAAATAAAGCTTATGCCTTATTCGAAAGTTCGTTTATCGATAATATAGAAATTGGAACTGTTAAAGGTTTGCAGCAGATACATGCCTATTTGTTTGGTGGGCTGTATGATTTTGCAGGCCAAATCCGCAAAAAGAATATAGCTAAAGGTGGATTTCAATTTGCTATGGCACAATACCTTTCGGATACCTTGAAAGATATAGAAGCCATGCCAGCAGATACATTTGATCAAATTGTAGACAAGTATGTGGAAATGAATATTGCACACCCTTTTATGGAAGGAAATGGTAGAAGTACACGTATATGGCTTGATCTTATGCTGAAAAAGGAATTGAAAAAATGTGTGGATTGGAGTAAAATTTCAAAAAACGACTATCACCAGGCCATGATAAAAAGTGTAACAGATAGTCAACTATTGAAAGTAAGGTTAGAGAATGCGCTGACAGACGATATTCACAGTCGGGAAATGTTTATGAAGGGAGTTGACTATTCCTATTATTATGAAGAGAATTAGTGGTTAGTTGTAAGTGGTTAGTTGTAAGTGGTTAGTTGTAAGTAGTTAGTTGTAAGAAGTATGAAGGAGAATAACATAAAAGACAAGAGTTTTGCGTTTGCGGTTCGTGTGGTACGATTGTATCAACACGTAACGGAGCAAAAAAGAGAGTATATACTTTCTAAACAAATACTGAGAAGCGGAACTTCTGTAGGTGCTATGGTGAGAGAGGCAGAGCATGGACAGAGTAAAGCGGATTTCATCCATAAATTTGCGATTGCCCAAAAAGAGATAAATGAAACCATTTACTGGTTAGAGCTTTTAAGTGAGACAGATTATATTGACGAACATCAATTTGAAAGTTTAAATAACGACGCTGTCGAATTAATAAAAATTATCACCACCATCATCAAAAACACTAAAAAAAATCTAACCACTAACAACTGATAATTAACAACTAAAAAAGATGAGCGCAGAAGAAATTGCACAAAAACTCTGGAACCTCTGTAATGTCCTTCGTGACGATGGAGTGACCTATCACCAATATTTAAATGAACTAACTTACATTCTGTTCCTCAAACTTTCTGAGGTGCGGAAGTTCGATCAGGAAATACCCGCAGAATACCGTTGGGAAAAGTTCAAATCTATAAAAGACAATAAAGAGCTATACGATACATACCGCGAGTTATTGGCTACTATTTCTGCCAAAACCGACAATGCGACTATCAAGGAAATCTATACCAATGCATCAAGCATGCTACGTAAGCCTGTCAATCTACGCACATTGGTGACGGCCATTGACGGTATCGATTGGTTTGAGGATACTGAAAAAGACCAGATCGCTACCATCTACGAGGAACTGTTAGAGAAAAATGCCAACGAAAAGAAATCAGGAGCAGGACAATATTTTACGCCTCGTCCGTTGATCAACGTGATGGTCGATCTTCTGGTTCCCAAAATCGGCGAACGATGGAACGACCCCGCGGCAGGAACTTTTGGCTTTATGATCGCGGCGGATCATTATCTGAAAGAAAAAACGGATAGCTACTTTGCATTAACTGAAAAGGAACGTCGCTTTCAAAAGTACGAAGCCTTTACCGGTTGTGAACTCGTACAGGATGCGCATCGTTTAGCTTTGATGAACGCTAAACTGCATGGCATCGAATCGCCCATAGCCTTAGCCGACACTTTGAGCCAGGAGGGTGAAGCCTTTAAGAACTACGATGGTGTACTAGCCAATCCGCCTTTCGGCACCAAAAAGGGGGGCGAACGTCCGACACGTACGGATCTCACCTTCCTCAGCTCCAATAAGCAGCTCAATTTTCTACAACACATCTACCGCTCTCTCAAAAAAGACGGTAAAGCTCGGGCAGCTGTCGTATTGCCAGACAATGTACTGTTTGAAGATGGCGATGGTTTGCGGATACGCCGAGATCTGATGGACAAGTGCAACTTGCATACCATCCTGCGTTTGCCCACGGGTATATTTTATGCCGCAGGTGTCAAGACGAACGTTTTGTTCTTCACCCGTGGCAAGACCGAAACCGGAAACACTAAAAACGTATGGGTGTACGATATGCGTACCAATGCACCTAGCTTTGGTAAACGCACGCCATTCACCCGTGCCGCCTTTGCGGATTTTGTGAAAGCGTATACCGGTGGTATCAGCATCGACGATGTCAAAGACAACTGGCAAGGAGCTATCGATGAGGCCAAGCGTGCTGAGATTGCAAAGCAAGATAATCGCTGGCAGGCATTCAACCGTGAGGCTATTGCAGCCAAAGGCGATTCGTTGGATATTGGCTTGATCGCCGACAGTTCACTGAGTAATGCCGAAGATCTGGGTGACCCGATTGACATCGCCAAAGAAGCGATGTCCGAACTGCAGGCAATTAATAAGGAATTGGAAGATTTAATCAAGGAGTTGAGTTAACAGCAACGTCATGCTGAACTTGATTCAGCATCTCTTTTATAGTAAGCACACGCCGAAAATGATGTAGGCAGGTGCCAGAACGCAGAGACACCGAAATAAATTCGGAGTGATGTTGATAAAAAGAATAATATGGAAAAATCATTGCCGAAGGGTTGGGTAGAGACTAAGTTGGGAGATGTAACTACCAAGCCCCAATATGGTTGGACAACAAAGTCAAACAATGTCGGAAAATACAGGTATTTAAGAACCACGGATATTGGCAAAGGAAGTATTGACTGGCACAAGGTTCCTTTTTGCCAAGAATTGCCCGATGATATAGAAAAGTATTTATTAAAAGAGAACGACATATTGATATCACGAGCAGGATCAATAGGCTTGAGTTATCTCGTAGATGGTAAGATTGAAAACAGTCTTTTTGCATCTTACTTGATAAGGTTTAAACCTTTCATTGTTCCAAAATTCATGTCCTACTACCTCAACTCGAAGGACTATTGGAGAACGATTTCCGATAACGCTGTTGGGATTGCTGTGCAGAACATTAATGCTCCTAAACTACAAGCAATTCCATTCCCCCTCCCTCCACTCGCCGAACAAGAACGTATTGTCGCAAAGCTCGACAGACTCTTTGCCCAGCATGAAAAGATAAAAAAAGCACTAGATCGCATACCCGAATTGCTGAAAGCTTTTCGGCAGCAGGTGTTGACGCAAGCCGTTGAAAGCAAAAAAGGAACAAGAAAATTGAAGGATTTTCTAACGGATATAAAGTATGGTACATCCAAAAAATCGGAGTATGGAATTAACGGAACTCCAATACTAAGAATACCTAATATAGAGAATGGACGTATAAATGACAAAGATTTAAAGTATTCTTTACTGGATGAAAAGGAATATGACACTCTTAAGTTAAGGAAAAACGACATCTTGATAATCAGATCAAATGGAAGTGTGTCGCTTGTCGGTCAGAGTGCTATCATAACTAGTGAGCATGAAAATTACTCGTATGCAGGTTATTTAATTCGTATTAGACTTAATGCGAATTATGAGGCAGAATATTTAAACTATATTTTCAAATCAAATTTCATTAGAAGTCAAATGATCAACACATCTCGTTCTACCAGTGGTGTGAACAACATTAATAGTAAGGAGATTCAAGAGTTGAACATTCCTGACATAGAACTTGATGAACAACAAAACATTGTTAAACGAGTAGAAAGCCTATTTGCTAAAGCTGATGCTATCGAAGCTCGTTATCAAGCCTTAAAAGCAAAAATAGACAACTTACCGCAAGCCATCCTACACAAAGCCTTCAAAGGCGAACTGGTACCTCAACTCCCTACCGATGGCGATGCCAAGGATTTGTTGGCGGAGATTATGGCGTTGAAGGAGGAAACGAGGGGGAGGAAGAAGTAAACCTTTATTTGTATGAAAACTAACCCAACCTATAAAAGCTTATTAAATAAGTCTGTCAGCTCCATGCTATCGGCCATTGAGATTTATAACAAACCTAATTTTTCTTATAGAGAAGAGTCGTTCGCTATCTTAGCTGTAAATTCCTTAGAACTATTATTTAAAGCCCAACTCTTAAAGGTGAGCAGATATAATCTTCAAAGTCTTTATGTCATGGAGCCTATTCTCACTAAGGACAAAACACCTCATAAACGTAAAAAGAAACCAAAATTAAGCCGTAGCGGAAACCCACAAACAATAAACATAATGGAGTGTGTAAAAAGGCTCGAAAAATTGGGGTTTAATATATCGCGTAATAATTTGGGGAATATTGAGTCCTTGATTGAGTTACGCGATAATGCTATACATTTTCATAACAGCGATTCTATCTCGAAAGAGATTCAAGAAATCGGCTTTGCGACTGTCAAGAATTATCTTCATATTATCAAAAGCTGGAAAACAGAAATAGATATGTCTTCATACAATTTGTATTTAATGCCCTTAGCTTACGTTGATTCTAAAGTTATCAGTACGGGCGTAATGACTCAGGAAGTTCAAAACTATTTGAATTTCGTTAAATCAAAAATTGAGAGGGAAGATAAGGACGATCAAGATTTTGATATTGCTATATCTATTGATGTGAGTTTTAAGAAGGAAAATAGCTTCGGAGAGATTGGTTTTAGATACGATGAAAATGGTGTCCCGATAAAATTGACCGAAGAAAATATAAAAGATAAGTTCCCTCTCACGTACAAGGAGGTTTGTAACATCGCTACAAAACGTTATACTGACTTTAAACAGAATGCCGATTTCCATACCTCTATGAAAAAAATAAAGGAAGATGATAAACTTTGTCATCAACGTAAACTAGATCCAGATAACAAAAGGTCTATGACCAAGCCATTTTACAATGCTAATATTTGGAAAGAGTTGGATAAACTGTACACAAAAAAATAGACGTTCATCTCGATCTCACATCTTACTACAACTATGCACTTGTGCTGCACAGATAAGTCTGATTTTTGCACTTTAATCATTAAATAATCGGAACTATGCGGAATATAGAATATACAAACCCACCAGACGCTATGTCGTCCAAGATTTTCAGCATTTTTGACGCTTTTAGAAATAGTGAGAAATTACACTATTTAGAGAGTTCATTACAGGTAGTACTCCTTTTTGTATCCTTATACAAGGATAGTGTAATCAATGAGAAATCATTATCTACTGGGGTTGGTATACTGGACCTTAAGGCACTTATTCTAAATTCAGAGCTAAATGAAGAGACGAAGCAATATTATGTGTTGATTATCGACGCACTAAGTGATTCTTTGTCAAAAGTGTTGAGCGAGCCAATGGGGTATTTTTCTTTCCTTCTTTTTGAAATTGAGGAAGAAATTCTTAGGAACAATTTTGCTGATATAATTGACAATGTTATCTATAGGGTTTTGCAATCCCAAGGAAGATATGCAGGTGAGTTTATTCAGCCACTTGAACTAACTCGTTTTATGTGTGGTTTGGCTAATATAAAAAAAGATGCCAAAGTGTTCAATCCTTTTGCAGGCATAGCTTCGTTTGCTGTTCATAATAACCAAGAACATAGTTATTTTGGACAGGAGATTAGTCATAAGGCATGGACATTAGGTGCTTTGAGAATGATGTCTTATGGAAAGCTAAATAGTTCAAAGTACTTCTGCGAAGATTCGATTTTACATTGGCCAGCTCAATCTGAAAAATTTGACTTGATTATTTCCAATCCTCCTTTCGGGATACGACTCCGCGATCAGTATACAGATATTGATCCCGAAGTTAGAACTATCGAGCAGTTTTTGATCGAAAAAGGTGTTCAATCCTTGAAACAAAATGGAAAGTTAATTGCCCTTTTACCACAAGGATTTTTATTCAGAGGGCTGCAGGAAAAGCGGTTAAGGGAATATCTGATTGAAGAAGATTTAATTGATACGATTATTTCATTACCAGGTGGATTACTTTTAAATACAGGAATTCCGTTGATCATTATGGTCGTAGCAAGAACGAAAGATTTACCTGGTAAAGTAAAATTTGTTGAAGCTAAAAAGTTTGTAACTGATAATAGCCGGAGAGAAAAAGTACTCAACGATCATGATTTAATCAGTTTAATCCAGAGTGGTGTAGAAGATGAAAGTCATCTTCGGGTTGTTCAAAATCAAGAAATTATTGATAACGATTATAATCTAAGTGTTGCACGCTATTTCAAAAAAAACATTGAGGGCGTCAAACTTGGTGATATTCTAAAATTAGTTAGAGGTCAAAAAGGCGATCTTCCCAAAACAGGCAAACTAATTCGCATACGTGATTTAAAAGACGATAAAATTGATTTTACGCTTGATGTTTCTAATGTGGAAGAAACCGAATTGCGACGACATGGCATTCATCTTGTTTCAGAATCTTGTCTTCTCCTAGCAGTCCGTTGGAAAACCCTAAAGCCAACACTTTTTGAATTCAAAGGCGAACCTATTTTCAGAAATCAGGATATTTTATCCTTCACGGTTAATGAAACAATAGTAGACAAAGCTTACTTGGTCAACGAGCTTCATGCCGATTATGTGCAGAAGCAACTTGAATCATACCGTTTGGGTTCGACGATGCCTTTTATTCGTAGCGATGATTTGATGGAGGTCGTAATTAAACTTCCTTCAATAGAAGAACAACGAGCTAAAATTCAAGGGATTTACGAGTTGTCGGACAAGATTAAAAGTCTCCAACAAGAGCGTAATGCATTGGCTCATGGCAAGGCTATAAAGCAATTCAATGAATTTGCTTCCTTGAAACATACCTTGGGCAGACCTAGACAAAATATTCTTGATTGGTCTGACAACTTGCTTGATTTCTTAAACAAGGAAAAAGAAGGCTTTGTAGCATTGAATAATGCCTTTTCCGAATTTTATGAAATTGATATTATCTCTGCTCTAAAAGAAATCAAGCGTGACGTAAACTTCATCACCGACGTGCTTGAAAAGGGCGAGAACGGACTTGTTTTATCGGAGTATGAAAAACAAATAATTCCGCTAACTGATATCAACAATGTCATCAATGAACTGTCAAACAATCGATTTAAATTCAAAATAAAGAAGTTGTTACTGAAAGGTGAAAAGCTGAAGGAAAGAGGTATCTATGCCAATGAGACGCTTTTCAAGACATTATTGGATAACATTCTTACAAATGCGAATAAGTATGCATTTGATAAAAAAGCTACAGGCAATGAAGTAGTTATTGAATTAGCCGAGGTTGAAGACTCTCTTACTATGGAGATCAAAAATAACGGTAAACCATTTCCGAAGAATTATGACAGAGAGAAGTTTGTGACAAAATACTCGACAGCCGATTCAATTAATGGAAGTGGTCTGGGGGGATACGATATACACAGAATTGCGACTTATTTTAATAATCCGGATTGGATTCTATCTTTGAACGAAGACCCTTTCTTCTTGGTAAAGTTCAAATTCCAATTCCCAATTAAACTGATTAGCTAACTATGGAAGAATTGTTTTACAATATCTTGTGGATTGATGATGAGCATGAAACTCTGAGCGGCACTAAAGGCCGTGCAAAGAGAAACGGCATTAATCTGATGCCATTCAAGTCGTTAAATAGTGGTATGAATGAGTTAGAAAGGAATTATCCTTTATATGATGGTGTATTGCTTGATGCCAAATTCTTTGAAAACGAAGATGATGTTAAAGGCTCTGAAGATACATACAATGTGCATAGAGCGAAAGAGAGATTGCTCCAACTAAAAAAGAAATTTGAAGTATTCGTCCTAACCGGACAAGCGGAAGCTTATGAGGATAAAACTTTCAATAAGGCTTTCGCCAAAGTTTACAAAAAGGGCAGTGATGAAGAGATTGACCGATTGTTTTCTGACATAAAGGTTGCTGCTTCCAACCAAGAAGACACCCAGATTCGACACAATTACAAATGTGTTTTTGATGTTTGCACAGAAAAATACATTGGCGAACTTGCGGGACAGGATATTTTAAACCTGCTGAAAGTCAACGATGAAACCAACATTGACAATCACTTCAATTCCATTAGGAAAGTGGTTGAAGACCTTTTTATTGCCTTCAACAAATACAATTTGCTTCCTATTGAATTTGTCACACCTAGTGTAGCTTTGAACGAAAGCAGTAAGTTTTTGGCAGGCAAAGGTTCTGATGGTTCACTTTTTTCCGAAAAGGGGTATCAGCATTTAGAAGAAACACACCTCCCCAAACTAATTGCCTTCTACTTGCGAGGCATTTTGTCAGTAACGCAAGCAGGTTCACACAGATCCGACATTGACTTGTATGTAAAGACAATCAAAACACCTTTTCTTTTGAAGAGTGTTTTCTTTCAGCTTTTAGATGTACTGGCATGGTTTAAAATGTATGTGGATGGTAATCCAAAAGCCGGGAATTGGGTGAAAGTGGTGGAAACATCAACCCAAGTAACTAAACCAAAGGCAGAACTGATTCATGGCAAAGTCATCAATATAAATACTCAGAAAGGATATGCTTTTTTCAAACCTGATGGGATTGGCGAAAATGTTTTTATTCCACCGCACTTGGTTACTAATCATTCACTGGAAAAAGACATGTCTGTAAAAGTTGAAATTGAAAAATATACCGATAACCGTGCTGAAGAAATAAAATATAGAGTTAAACGGGTTGAGTTAGAGTGATTGGCATATGGTAGAAACTATACAATATAGAAACTGCATTTAACGAGAAAGCCTTTTATGGTCCTCAAAGAACTTTGCAAGAAATATGATCTCAATTATTCGCGAGAACAATTAATAGAATTATCAAAGTCAGTGAAAATCATCGTAGAACACCAATTTAATTCCCTGACTGGAATAAGCGGAAGAAACAGGCGGAGGGCTTTAAGAGTAAAAAATGAGAGCAACAATAGGAGTGATATCTCAGGCTTCGCAATTAAATCTTTTAATTAAAACAAACTGATACAGATGGCCACTGGTAAAGATCATAAATATCCTTTAAAAAAGGTCGAGTCTGAAATCAAAAAGCTTGAAAAACAACTTGCAGCATCCGAAGACAAGTTAATAGTTTCTAATGACAGCAATAACCCGTTCATTAAACATAGGCAAAGTCTAATTGATCGAATTGAGACAGCTAAGCGGAAGATCGAGATAGAAAAATTGAAGGATAAGTATACAGTGAAGAGGGAAGAAATCAATGCCCCCAATATAGAGCCACCAGAAGATATAATAAAAAGAAATCTCACTAAGCTTGGAAAAAAAATTCTAGCTGTTAAATTAGAAATCAAATTTTCTGGAAGAGGGAAAACTAAATTAGAGGAAGAGCTAAAAGAGCTAACAAAGCAAAAACTAGCTTTTGAGGAAAAACGTAAAATTCTTGTCGAAGCTAAAAAGAAGTCTAAACAGTCCGAGCAACTTAAACCCTCAACCAGTGTTAACAAAAAAGAAAAGAAACGAAAAACTGCCACTAAACCCATCAAAGTTAGTTCTAAGCCTGTTTTTAGCTATAAGTTTCTGATTGCTAAAGGAAAAGTCTTGGAAAACCTCATCGTGGATTGGGACAGCATATTTTTTGAGGATGGCCGTATAAAATTTAGACTTGACAAGCGAAGGTTTGTATGGTATCCATGTAACCAATCTAGATCATCGTATGAATATATAAAACTATACTTAAAAAGAAAAGAAATAGAGCCTCTACAGTTGCAGGTCAGTAATGAAAGAGTACGATCCATCGCAAACCTTGATTTACTTCACGATGTTATACAAATATTGAAAATTAAAATAGAATGGAATAAAATGGCATTGAAGGAAAGTGCTGTAGATGTTTCATCTATCCTTAGATCGCTGGGAAGCTTAAGTTCCAAGGCATTTGACTATTTTTATAAGAACAAAAATCTTACTCCGTATCTGCGGACGTTATGCGAGATACAAGAGTTAGATTATCATATAATCCCCGTTTTAGAGCCAGTCAATTCCAATTACATTTCATCTCTGAATGTTAACAAAGAGTCATTTCTTTTTACAATCCGAAGAACTAATGTTTATATCATATGGGAGAGTATAGAAGTAAATAAAGCAACTTTTATTTTCACTACGAAGGAAGCAACATATCTTGAAGATTTGCAGAAAATATTTGATTATATCTCTAGTCACCTTAGAAATAAACGTACAAATCTGAGGAAGGGTATTATAAACGAAGATGGTCAACACATACAATCCCACCGCACCCTTTATCATACAACTCTAGAAAAATGGACGGAAAAGCTATTTGAGTTTTTAATTTAGACTCAGCTTTGGAATATTTAATAAAGGCTATTGCGTTAAAAGCTTCAAAATCCGTTCACCAGCTTCAGTAATTTTATACCGTTGGTTAGGGTTTGTTTTTTCTCCCGGATAATCTTGGCTTACCCACCCCAAATTAATCAAAGGATCCAAGTACTTAGCTCTGTTTCTACTTTGGTTGGTCAGGTCCATGGCATCAAACAAATCCTGTCTAGTCATATGATTAGAAAGTATAAATAACATTTCCTGAACTCGATCATGAATACTTTCAACTTGCGCATCTTCGATCTCTAATAGAGTGGCTTAGTTACTAAGCAGGTCACTTGCAGGAAAACCTTCTGTTAAGTTTGCATACAGTACGATTAACGGCGATGAACGCCGTGACTTCCATTTTTTGTGAATAGGCTATTAAAATCATAGGAGGTTATTGCGTACGATCCTAGAATTCACTTTAAATTTCTTTTGGAATATGCACATATATGCTCCGACACTCCAAATGTTTAAAAACTCGGCGATGAACTCTAAAATGTTAATTCAAAACCATTTAACTCCGACACTAGCTTGTGAAACTTTTTATGGAATAACTAATAAGGCTCTATTCTTCTAAATCCGAAGAAGAAGAAGAAGAAGAAGGACCTGGAAATATCATGTTTAATTGATCAAATAGGGTGCGAACCTTTTTTCGCCAACTTGATCGAGCAAGGGGCCAACTCTTTTGATCTTTTATAATGTCAACTCTATTTTGTGAATGGTGAGGTCTTGATTTTCTACCTTGTACATCTCCCTCGTCAAACTTCAATAAAGTTAGAGGTTGATCTAATGGACTGGTTTCTCCATCGAGATCAAAAATGGTACGATGTTGCTCTGCTGAAAATAAAAAACGTTTTCTTTCGAGCTGCTTAAAAAGGTGTATCAATGGGAATTTTTCAGATAGGAGGTCAAGATCATAAATATCTTTTTGAGTGGCACGGTTTGCGGCTGACATCATCTTAAATAAGGCAATATCCAGTTCAGAAACGAATTTGATACCATCTATATCTTCGAGGTTATCGAGCATTTTCATATTTTGAAGAACTTCTACCTTAATCGTTTCTCCATCGCATATAATAAAAAAACGAAGGAAAATATACTGGTCATCTATATCGCATGGAAATTGGAATCCAAACACACGTGCGCCATAAAAATTCTCAACCTCGTCTTTGATTCTTTCATAACCTGCTTTTCCGATAATATGTGGGAAAAAGATATCAATGTCAGTGGATTTCCGATGATAATATCGAATAGCTAAGTTAGTACCTCCACCTAAAGCAGACCCCTTAAAACTTTCAAAAGATTGTAATTCACGAATAGTCTTTAATAGACCTTGAGAAATAGCAGACATTATTGATAACGTAAAAATTGCCGAACATGGTAACGACGAGCAACAAGTTTACATACCTCATTACTAATGCGTTCTTTTGTTTTTTGCAATTCTTTAACAATCTGCGTTTTGCTATAAAGCTGTTCCAAGGATTGGATATCTTTAGCAAACGTCTCTTCAGTTGTAGCAATTAGCGCCCTCGGGATAATAAAATCCCTGTCGTCCAGAATATCTAAATTCTTCGGATCGACATCCCAAAATAAATGTTTGGGAAAGATTTGCGATATATCCTTTATTACGCTCATTTATACAAAATTACAGCATATTAGGAACAAAAGAAAATTTAATTAAAATAAATTTGGATACAAGCTACTTGTTTGACGGTATATTACTTTTTGTTTCCGCTGTACATTCCGCCATCGTAATAGGGTGCTTTTGTATCGGTTACGAACAGTACCAAATTGGCTTCATTTTCCGTTTTGAAACTAATATTTTCATCCATAATGAAAAGGCTCTCGCCTTTTGTCAAAGTGATGTCTTCATTAACTGCAATACTTCCCTGATATACGTATAATAAATATCCGAAAGCCGGTTTAGGCCTTTCAGGCAAGTGCATCGAATTTCCGGTTATTATTTGTACGTCATATATCCACGTTTGGCTGCTCAACTGTAATTTTGTTTTTTCTTTATCAGGTGATGCAATTAGGCGCCATTTGTTTTCAGTGTACATTTCGTTTAATTCGTCGAAAATTACTTCAGGTTTTATATCTCTTTCTCCGGGACGGATGAATATCTGCAAACCCTCATTATCTTCAAGAACGGCTTCTTCGTGATGAAATAATTTTCCTGCTTTCATCAACATCAGCCTTGTGGGAACTATAAATTCTTCAAAACCTTCACTATCCGTGTGTTTTACCTTTCCTTTACGGAAATAAGAAAGGATGTCGTCATTAACGTGAGGGTGCATTTTTATCACCGCACCGCTGTGGATGTTAGCATGGTCTATACGTCCTATGCTGTAGTATCCGGTATCATTATCGGTAAGGTCCAACCCCGGATATAAAATGGAGATATGACTATTTCCAGCCCTTTTTGAATTATCTATTTTCTTTAACATACGCTGTGTTGAATTATTATTCTCATACTTTCTATATCAATACTCCGTTAAAAAATGAGACAAATTTCTGATTTACAGCAAAATAAGTGGACAAATAAAGGCTGAAAAATTATAACAAACCCTTGATTTTCAGTATCGTTTCATGGTCGAGGCCGTGACCCTGTTCCTTTCGATAAAGGGCAGGATCAATTTCCAGCAGCTGGAACGGTACGGCAAATATAGCGAACAGCGCTACCGTATCCAATTCGGAAAGCCATTTGATTTCATGGGTTTCAACAGCGGATTGGTTCGGCAGCACGGCAGCGGCCATTATATCATCGCCCTTGACCCCAGTTTCATCTCCAAATCGGGAAAGAAGACACCCGGTATCGGCTATTTCTGGTCTGGCCAGGCAGCACGCACCAAACTCGGGCTGGAGATGCTGGGCATAGCGGCGATCGACGTGGACAACCATACGGGATTCCACCTGGATGCCTGCCAGACGCTGCCCTGCAACCATCTGGATAAATCGCTTGCCGAGATCTACGCGGACTCGTTCTCCGGCCACGGTAAGCAACTTCTGGAACTGTCCCGCATCGCCGTCGCAGACGCATGGTTTACCAAGAAATCGTTCATCGATGCGGTCTGCGGGGCCGGTTTCCAGTTCGTGGGCAGGATGCGCGATGACGCCAACCTGAAGTACCTCTACACCGGACTGCGAAAGCCCGGCCGCGGAAGGCCCAGGGTGTACGACGGCAAGGTCGACCACAGGGACATCAAGGCCGGATATTTCCATGAGGTGGAACTGGAGGACGGGGTCAAAGCTACAACGGCCATAGTCCATGCCGTATCGCTCAAGCGGAACGTCCGCATGGTAAGGGTGCCGTCCGGGAAGACCCACAAACTGTACTTCTCAACCGATACCCAGATGGAAGCGGCCACCATCGTCCGATACTATAGGCTACGCTTCCAGATCGAATTCCTCTACCGCGACGCAAAACAGTTTACCGGACTGGAGAACTGCCAGGCAAGGAGCGAGAACAAACTGAACTTCCACTTCAACCTGGCACTGACCGCAACGAATGTCGCCAAGGCCGCACACTGGATAAGCATACCCAGGGAGCAGCGCGCCTCGTTCTCGATGGCCGATATAAAGACCATGAACCACAACGCTTTACTGATGGATAGATTTTTTTCAACCTTTGGGATAGACCCACACTTGCGAAAAAATCAGAAACATGTCAATGAACTATTACTGTACGGCACTATGGCCGCTTAAATATTAACTAACTATTGTATATGATTGCTATTGTAAAATTACTTCATATGCCCTACTTCCGCAAGTAAACAGCTTCTGCTCCCGAAAGTGTCTCCTACATTTGCTTGATACAAACATAGGGGACGCCCTCATTCGCTAACTTTAATACATTAGATTTTTAGATTAGTAGATAATAAAGGCACACGCGGCACGCGAATGCTTAACTTTTTGAATAAAACTGTTTTTTTTCATGAACTAAAGCGGAATTTATATTAAAGTTCATGGCCCCTTCAGAGCATGCTTTTAAGCTTGCCGGTGGATTTCATAAAAAGCTTACCTTCCCTTATTTTCTTAAAAACGTCTTTAACGGAGCTATAAACCGATCAAATACCTCTATATGCGGCAAGTGCCCCACATCGTCCAACTCGACCAGTTCCGATCCTTTAATCTTCTGCTGAGTTGACTTGCCCAAGAGCTGGTATTGCCCCATCTTAGCCGCGACGGCCGGATCTTTGACATTGTTTTTGCCAATAGCCGTACGGTCTCTCGTCCCTATGATCAACAATGTCGGAACAGAAAGGTTTTGAAATTCGTAGACAACTGGTTGGGTAAAGATCATATCCGACGTCCGGGCATTCACTCTAGCGACGATCGGATAATCCGGGTGTCTGACCCAGCCTGTCAGCAGATACACCCATTCATCGTACTCAGGCTTCCATTTATTGTCGTAATAAAAATCCAACTGATATTTCTTTATTGTTTCGTAATTGGCTTTTAATTCATTTTGATAGTGCACATCGATATTAGTGTATGGTGCGTACAGCTTCCAATCCTCCAATCCAATTGGATTTTCGAGGATCAGTTTCTCCACCCTTTCCGGGAACATCAAGGCAAACCGTGTCGCCAACATGCCGCCCATAGAATGTCCCAACAAACATATTTTGTCGAGATGGAGCGTATCCATTATTGCCTTGGTATTCAATGCAAGTTGTTGAAAGGTAAACTGGAAACCTACCGGCTTGGATGATTTTCCAAAACCGATCTGATCGGGAACTATCACCCGGTAGCCTTCGGCCGTTAAGGCGTCGATGGTTGTTTTCCAATAGGCTCCATTAAAATTTTTCCCATGGAGCAACATCACGGCCCGGCCATTAGGTTGCTGTGGTCGCACGTCCATATAAGCCATTTTGAGCTGTTGTCCCTGACTTACAAATTCCAGATAATTTACCTCGAACGGATAAGCATAATTGGTCAACATAATGTCCAATACGGGGCGCGAAGATTGCCCATGCACCTGGCCGGAAAAAACAGCCAATAATAAATACAGTATAATTTTTCTCTTAGTAAATTAAATTTAGTAAGCAGTGTCGACAGTACCAAACCATACCCTATCGTGTGTACATAAATATGTACACAACTGTTGTTCAAATAGATGCGATGAAATCGCAGTTTTCGTTACATCCTCGTTGCAAACGAGGACGACTACTTTTCTATTTTTAATCGTCCCGATTATGAATGATAATGTTTGTTTTCAAAGGCATTCATGAACTCACTTCGTTCGGTTTATAATCGGGATGCTTGAGAATGGCGTTTGTAACGCCAAAAGAATAAAACATCATAAAGATGTGTATACTTTCTTGCAGGTCATCTGTCTGTATTTTTTAGTGCCGTAAATCTAAGTTACAGCTTTTGGGCAACTTATCTCTTGTCAAACAATATTTAAATCACTTCATCTATAAGGTAGTGCCACTGCTCATTCCAGTTTGGTCTACCGTAAGGCAAGCATTAATCCACACCTTACGCCAGCGATTCGATCAGGCTCTAAGACGACGAAAAGCAGAAAGTTGAAATTTGTTCATTTCCAATTTTTCGTTCAAAATCGGTTTGCTACATTTGCGAAAAATAAAAATGCGAACGATATGGCTCACAAACTCAAAATAGAACTATGCTACACGGATCCGAAGATTTACAGGACGGTGATAGTGCCGGAGAGGTTCACCTTTGATCAGCTGCATTTCGTGATACAGTGTGTGATGAACTGGGACAACAGTCATTTATACCAGTTTAATATCGGTGCACCTTATGCCAGCGATTCAATTACTTATATCGATGAGGAGGATGATCAATTTGATGCTTTCTTCGGAAGCACGTTCAGAAAATACAATGCTGCCGAGACTTATTTGTCCGATTATTTCAACGGGAGGCAGAAGAAGATGAATTACATCTACGATCTAGGGGATGACTGGCTGCATATCATCACTGTGTTGAAGAAGCCCGATACAGAGGTATTGGTCCCTGTATGTATCAAAGGTCAACAAGCCGCCCCCATCGAAGACTGTGGGGGTATCCCGGGATTTTATCATTTGCTGGATGTTCTGGAAAAGAAAAGGAAAAGCCCGGACGACAAGGATCTGTTAGAATGGGCGGGGCTGTCCGGAGTAAAGAGCTACGACGAAGAGTATGGTTTCGATCTAGACGAAGTAAACTTACGATTGAAGGATGTCTATCCCGGAAATAGCCTGTTGAACTCGTGATAGTGTGCTAGGATCACCGATGTTTAACAACATTGATCCTAATCCTCTTTTACATAGTCTTCCAGCTGTCGTCGGGCGACCATTTTCCTTTCCATAGCAGGGGTATGCCCGAAATATTTGACGTATTGGCGGATGAAGTACTTGGCTGTCGAAAATTGCAGGTGAAAGGCGATCATATCCACCGATTCGTCGGTTTGGCGGAGCATTTCCCTTCCCTTGTGTATGCGTATAGCCTGTATGGCCGAGTTGACGGTCAGTCCGTTTTCCTGAAAGATCCTGTATAAGGTACGTTCGCTGGTCAGCAATTCCTGTGCCATCAGCCGAATATCTATATTCTCATCCATATAATGGGCGACGATGTATGCTTTTGCCTGGTGAAAAAGTGAAATATCTTCTTTTTTTGCTGATTTTTGGTATTGCAAGAGGTCTCCATGATAGGTTTCGATCAGTTGGATGGTCTGGTAGTGCAATTGGTAGCGTAGCGAAACGGGAGTGTCCTTGATGCGTTGGATCTGCTCCAGTATCTTTCTGTTTCGAAAGGCTATATTTACTGTTGGAAGCAGGTGGAGACTATTGTTATCCGGGTAGACCAGCGTGTGCCACTCCTCGCTCAGCTGCATGGGGTTTTCCAGTTCAACGCCTATCAATACCATCCATACTTTGCCTGCGTTGAAGTGATAGCACATATCCTCATTTTCACTGAAAAATCCCAGGTATTGCTGGTGGCCTAGTGCGGGATTTTCCGATGGAGCTGGAGAGGAACTGCCGAAAAACTGAAAAGCCATCCAGAATGTGGTGGGTGCTTGGCGAAGGTGTATACGCCAATTTTTGTCCAAAGCGCATTTGATCTCTACGAATATCTGCCCGTCTACCTTGCGGCTGGCTATATATAGATGTTCTGTGCCGATATGGATGTGTTCCTTTTGTAGAAAATTAAAATATCGTCCTTTTGGTATGATATGCTCCCTCACAGGAAGCTGCTCTAGTCTATGAGGTATAGTATACTCGATGACCATATACTTCAAGAAATTGGTTAGCGGCTTGAAGATAAGATTTTTTTTTGGATTTCAAGTGACAATTATAAGAGGGGGTAAAAAAGGGAGGAATAAATTATACAGTTTTATAAGCGGTCGATGCCGATTTCTCCTATTGTGTGTACACACGCAGGCTGTGTATCGGCTTGAGAAAGGTAGCACGTTTATGTGTCCCCCTTTGGAGGGGGAAAGGGGGAGGAAAACATTTCCTCTGTAAAAGTCGTCTCTCAGCGGCAGAGGAGAGATCTATAAAGTTGCTTTTTTATTGAACGTGATTATAATTGCATATAAAAGCAACTTTATCTAAGTTTGGTAAAAATATAGTAATATGGAAAAAGCCAATAACTCTAATCATTGGAACTATAATCCTACATTAAGAACATTTGCCACTCGCAACCGTAGAGACATGACCAAAGCGGAAGCTTGTATATGGAAATATTTATTAAGTGGTCGTCGACTGATGGGATATCGTTTCAATAGACAGAGACCAATAGGTAATTATATTGCTGATTTTCTATGCAAAGAACTGATGTTAATCATTGAAGTTGATGGACTTACACATCAATTCGAAGAAGTTTATAGGAAAGACCGAGCACGTGAGCAAGTTTTACAAGAGATGGGCTTCACAATTATACGTTTTGATGACAAGGAAGTACTACAGGATATAGCAAACGTAGAGCGCACATTAATCCATTATATAGAGACTCATCAATCAAAACCATAGATAAACAACCTCCCCCTTACCCCCTCGAGAGGGGGACATCGTTCTACATAATGATATTGCTATAACCGAAACACCGCAAGCAACAACCGGAAGTAGTAAAAGGAGGCCTTAAAGCGGAACAAAAGTTGTCTAAAGAATACCTCAGTCTTATATCAACAAACCATCCCCAAGAAAATATCACGTGAGAATTTTTCCAACAAAATTGACTAGCTTTACCTAGCTGAGTAAGCTCGGATATTATTGTCGTGAATAGTTTCGGACTTTAGCCCAAGCAGGCGGTCGGTTTGGGCTAAAGCCTTCGGAGTCTGACACTGGAGTAAGATGATTCAAATAGACGTATACAAAGACATCGATTACAGCGCATTGGAGTACAGGTTGCCGGATGGGCAGGCAATGTTTACATCCCATATTTCGGACTGTTTGGCATCGGGCGTGCTAAACAATGCCTACAAAACATTGCTTACTATCCGTTTTCATCATTCAATTGTTGGTTTTTTTATTCTTGACCAAGGCAATGATAAGTTTGTGTTGACAGATAACCAATACGCAATTGTGATACGCTCGTTTTCCATTAATCCGATATATCAGGGAAAAGGCATTGGAAAACAGGCAATGATGGCAGTATCTCACTATGTACAAAATAATTTTACAGACGTTAATGAAATTGTACTTTCTGTCAATTCAAAAAATATAAATGCCTATCATACGTATTTGAAAGCTGGATTTGTGGATACCGGAGAATGTATTGATGGCCCTATCGGTGTCCAAAATGTGCTGTCTCAAATATTGAACTGATTTCAGATAAAGTCAAATGTATATGTTTGGTTGATAGTTTTCAATGTGACAAAAAATGAATTCCAAAAATGAAAATACAACCTGCCGAATTTATTTGCAGGGTCGTAAAATCACGGATATCGCTTCGTTTTACAAACAACTTAATCAACAATTGATGGAGGAAGAAGATTGGAAACTGGGCGAAAGTTTGGATGCTTTTGACGATTTACTATATGGTGGCTTTGGGAAATGGAAGAGCTGTGAGCAACTGGAGATTGTGTGGAATGACGTCGCTATATCGGAACAGTTTTTGGGAATGGAAACAACAAAAGCCTATTATGAATCAAAACTGTTTGAAGGAAGTCCGTACAATCAAGAATTCATCAAAGGAAAAATTAAAGAATTAATACACGAAAATGGAAAAACTTACTTCGAAATCATATTAGAAATTGTAGATAGTCACAAGGAACGTGTACGACTTATTAAAAAGTAAATAATGCAACATAGAAAGGATATTCCTGTCAGGACTTTGCCTAAAGAATTTGGTAATGGCATTGCTGTTGCAAAAGTTTCATCAGAATCTTTTTTGGAGAATGAAGAAACCATGCAGGCCCACCGACATGATTATCACTTTTTTGTTTTACAGAAAAAGGGAACTACACTCACTGAAATAGATTTTGAACAATATCTGATCGATAAGCCAACGATCGTTTATCAATCACCCATTCAAGTACATCGGGCATTGAAAGTAGAGCATGTAGAAATCTATATGTTGATCATCACCAACGAAAATATCCATGCGAACTATCTAAATATTCTGCAGAGCATCACGCCTTTGAAGCCCTTATGCATTGATTCAGAGGATCTTGATATTGTTCAAAAAAGCTATAGTCTGTGTGAAGAATTCTATGGAAGAACTAAAGATAAGCTGTATTTTTCGTTGCTGAAGGACAGTAGTAATGCTTTGATTGCTTTACTTATTTCTTTGTATTTGAAACAAATCAAAGCAGCCGAATCACTTTCGCGATTTGAGCGGATCAATAAAGCCTTTTTGCTTTTATTGGAACAAAGATTTCATATCCTCAAACGCCCTGGCGAGTATGCTGCCCAGCTTAATATTTCTGTTTCCTATCTCAATGAATGCGTAAAAAATGTAACAGGTTTTTCTGTTTCGTATCATATACAGCAACGTGTTGTTTTGGAAGCGAAACGATTGCTTTATCACTCTGACAAATCGGTTAAAGAAATAGCTTTGGAATTGGGTTATGAAGATTATCCCTATTTTTCTCGTTTGTTTGCCAAGGTATGCGGTATGAATGCTAGGTTGTTTCGTACAAAAAACCACGTTTAATCCAATTATTACATTTATTTACCCTTTTTTCCTCATTGGCTGATGGCTTTCTTTGTGGTTCAACAAAAACATTAGATATGCCGAGCGCTCCCAAATGGTTTTTTGATACACTGGATTTCTTCGTGTCTCAAATTCCTCAAGTAGAAGTAAGTAAGATAGAATCTTTGTCGCCATCCGTAAAGAGGATTAGCCTGCAAGGTTATTTTGAAAAATTACAGTTTTCTGTAGGTGCTTTTTTTGATATACGTGTATCGGATACCGATGCCAGAAGATATACTGTTGCGGAGATAAACACAGAAAAAGACAACTTAAAATTAATTGCTCATATTCATGGCAATGGGTGTGGTAGCGACTTCATGGACAATCTGAAAATAGGTGATAAGATCACCCTCAACAAGCCACGGACGGAACAAAAGTATTACGATAAATCGGCAGAAAAAATTGTGTTCTTTGGAGATGAAACTTCACTGGCATTGGCCTGCTCCTTTTTGCCAATTATGCAAGAACAAAATAAGCCGTATCAATTTATTCTTGAGTTGGACGAAGAAAATAAGCATGTTCCCGGATTATTAGGACTGAAAAATAGCATTGTGTTCCCAAAAACAGGGCTGTTTCTTAATCCGGATTGGATTAAGGATTTGACTATTTTCAAAACGGAAGATTGGTCGGATGCTTATTATGTCCTTACCGGAAATGTGAAATCTGTACAAAATTTTAGAAAAGTAATAAAAAAGCAGAGCAATGCGCGGGTGAAGCATCACGGCTATTGGCTTCAGGGAAAAAAAGGACTTTAATTTCTTTTTTTGTTAAAAGCAGTTTTTCGTTAGAAGGTGAATCTTAATCCTTAGATTTACTTTTGTAAAAAAGCGAAAGGCTGTTATGGAAGTCCGTAGAAAAATAATCCATATCGACATGGATGCATTTTATGCATCGGTAGAGCAACGTGATTTTCCGGAATTACGAGGAAAAGCACTGGCAGTCGGTGGATCTCCAGATGGACGAGGAGTCGTAGCTACGGCAAGTTATGAAGCGCGAAAGTTTGGCGTACGATCTGCTATGCCTTCGCGCAAGGCATTGCAACTCTGTCCCCATCTACTGTTTACCAGACCACGCTTTGATGTGTATAAGGAGGTCTCGGACAAAGTCAGATCAATTTTTCGACGGTATACCGATCTGATCGAACCTTTGTCTCTGGATGAAGCATATCTGGATGTCACGGAGGATAAGCTGGGGGTGGGATCGGCCATTGAGATCGCCAAACAGATCAAGTCGGCCATTAAGGAGGAGTTGAGACTGACGGCATCGGCAGGGGTATCGGTCAATAAATTCATTGCCAAGATCGCATCCGACTACCAAAAACCGGATGGATTGACATTTATTGGCCCTTCCAGGGTTATTGCGTTTTTGGAGCAATTGCCGATCGACCGGTTTTTTGGTGTGGGCAAGGTGACCGCCCAAAAGATGAAAGCCATGGGGATACATGTGGGAAAGGACTTAAAACAGTTTGCCGAACATGAGCTGATCCGAAAATTTGGCAAATCAGGAAAGTTCTTCTATCACATGGTCAGGGGAGAGGATTTTCGTCCCGTGAAGCCCAACCGGATTTCAAAATCTATTGGTATCGAAGATACATTCGAAACCGATATCAAAGAACGGGAGGATATGTTACAGGAATTGAAAGCACTGTGCTATAAATTGGAAAAGAGATTGGGGAACAAGACCAAGCAAGGCCGTACGGTGACTGTCAAAATAAGATTCTCAGACTTTACCCAGATCACACGTAGTAAGACTTCTTCGTATTATCTTAGTGGAGTGGAAGATATTTATGAGGCTGTGCACGAGCTGTTTGATAAGGTGGATACAACCGAAAGAAAAGTAAGGCTATTGGGTGTGACAGTCTCCAATTTTTATGAGAATGATATCCAGTCTTTGGACAATCCACAGTTGAAGTTGTTTTAAGAAAAGGTAGTGAAGTCCCTCACCCACACTCCCCGTCGGGCGTACATACATTTCCCTCGATGACATCGAGGGGCGGGATCGGATTGTCTTGACGCCATTCGGCAAAGGATTTTTGAAGGGTTTCTAAAAATACAGCTGACGGCTGTGCGCCGGAGACGGCATATTTGCGGTTGAAGACGAAAAAAGGTACTCCCGTGACACCGATCTGCTGGGCTTCCTGGATATCCTGACGTACCCATAGAGCGTATTGGTCATCGGTCAGCGCATCGTTTACCTCAGCTTCGCTGAGCCCGATTTCCTTGCCGATCTCTACCAATACAGTATCGTCTCCCAGATCTTTGTTTTGTGTGAAATGTGCATAAAAGAAAGCTTCTTCGGCGGTGTCCCCTAGGCCTTTAGTTTTTGCCAGTTGTAGGATACGGTGAGCTTTGAACGAGTTGTACACTACAGCCGTATCCAGACGATATTCCAGTCCGGCATTCGAGGCCATCTGGGTGACATGTGCATGCATCTCATGCACACGCTCTATAGCCATTCCTTTACGCTGGGCGAGGTATTCGGTAGCGGTCAAGCCCTTTTCCACATTCTGAGGTATATTCGGGTCGAGTTGAAAGCTTTTCCATATGACCTCTATATCTTTATCATGGCCAAATTGTTTCAATGCCGCTTCAAAATGACGCTTGCCGATATAGCAAAAAGGACACATGATATCACTCCAGATCTCTATTTTCATTTCTTCTTATTTTGTTTATGGATTAAAGATACGGAATTTTGATTGATAAAATTCTAGACGCATAGCGGTCGGGACTTTACACTATCCTTGCATGCTTTATGTTTCGACTACTATCATCTGAAGATAGGTCATTTCTCTACGATGACCTCTATAGAGATTCTGTTCTCCTGCAGATTATAGTTCGCTGACGTGTTTTTGGTATAGGGTTTCACTCTGATGATACCTCGTTTTCCCTTTACAGTTTTGAATAATACGAATCTGGTCACAAGATTATCCTGCTTGTCTGCCAGTAATACCTCGTTCGTATAGTTTTGAGTATGTTCGTTGAACACCGCGTCTAGCGCGGCTTTTGTCCCTGCTTCGGCTACACCATCGAAATCGATATTTGGCTGGCCGGCTGCCAATTTGGTGTTATTCAAGATCGAATAGGATGCATAGCCTTGTCTTCCTCCTCCTCCGGTCTGGTCACCATACGAAAAATAGGAAGATCCTCCGCAAAAACACCCGGCATAACTAAGACTTAAAAAGCAACGGGTCTCCACACCTTCCGAACTCATGTAGCCATATGCAATGTCAATGTCATTTTGATGATCACGTCCTTCTACTACGCCGTAGAGCCTACCATTGGCTAGATCTATTCCACATCTGGCATTCTGTACGGCTGCATTCGATATGTCCGACAATTGATACATATGAAGCTGCTCTAATTTGTCTTTTTTGCAACCATATAGCACTGTGCAAATGGCGATTGTCAAAAATAAAAAGTGTGTGTGTTTGTTCATGATGATTCTGCCTATTATATTTTATGATGACCACGATGATCAATGGATTAAAATTAATGTTTGATGGGAAGATATCGTTGGCTAATGAGTCAAAAGGGTGTTTGACTGAGTGAATAGGTCATTTTACAAAGGGAATGAACTTATCAGATCCTGTTTTGTGGTGAAAAAATATAGGTTTCAAGACATGGAGTGATGGTTTTGTTTTCTTCTTTTTATGACACTTTCAAAGAGGTTTCGAACTTTAGAAAAAGTTTGTAAATAAAATATGGTATTTTTGTGCTCCTAATTCACTGAAATGAAAATTTGGCAAAAAAATATAGATGTAGATTCCTTTGTGGAGTCTTTTACGGTGGGCAATGACCGTGCAATGGATATGCATTTGGCGGCGGCAGATGTGTTGGGCTCGTTGGCGCATACGCGCATGTTGAATAGTATAGGCTTGATGACGGATGAAGATCTGGTATCGGTGCAGCAAGAACTTAAGAATATTTACCGTGAAATCCTGGAAGGCAACTTTCAGATCGAAGACAGTGTAGAAGATGTGCATTCGCAAGTGGAGATGATGCTGACGCAACGGGTGGGAGAGGCCGGTAAAAAAATCCATTCGGGTAGATCCCGCAATGATCAGGTGCTGGTGGATCTGAAGCTTTATTTTAGGTCGGAGATACAAAGTCTATTCCAACATACAGAAGGACTGTTTCGGCAATTGGTCAGGTTGAGCGAGCAGCATAAGCGTGTGTTGATGCCGGGCTATACGCATTTGCAGATTGCGATGCCTTCTTCTTTCGGACTTTGGTTTGGGGCTTATGCAGAGAGCTTGGTGGATGACCTGGAACTACTGAAAGCGGCATGGCATATTTGCAACAAAAATCCATTGGGATCAGCCGCAGGATACGGTTCTTCCTTTCCGCTGAATCGTAAGATGACGACAGAACTATTGGGTTTCGAAGACCTCAATTATAATGTGGTCTATGCACAAATGGGACGGGGTAAGACCGAACGTATTCTGGCGCAAGCCATGAGCTCCATAGCGGCGACATTGGCCAAGTTTGCGATGGATGTCACTTTGTTCATCAACCAAAATTTTGGATTTATCTCCTTTCCGGCACATCTGACCACAGGATCCAGTATCATGCCGCACAAGAAAAATCCGGATGTGTTCGAACTTATTCGTTCGCGGTGCAACAAGATACAGGCTCTACCCAACGAAATCGCTTTGATGACGACAAACCTGCCTATCGGGTACCACCGTGATTTGCAGTTGCTGAAAGAGAATTTGTTTCCGGCATTTCAGTCTTTGAGCGATTGCCTGGAGATTGCTACATTTATGTTGGAGCATATCACGATCAGGGAGGATATCTTAAATGACCCTAAATACGATTACCTGTTCAGTGTAGAAGTCGTCAATAATGCGGTTTTGCAAGGCGTTCCATTCCGGGAGGCTTACCGTCAGATCGGATTGGATATTGAGAATGGAAATTTTCAGCCCTCCAAGGAGGTACACCATACGCATGAAGGTAGTATAGGCAACCTTTGCAATGATCAGATCGAACGGATGTTTGCTGAAGTGAAAAAGGGGTTTGGATTTGAAAGGGTGGAGCAGGCTTTGGATGATTTGATAAAGTAGAGACGCAAAATTTTGCATCTCTACAAATCTGTTTTTTTAATGATTATGATCTTTGTGGTCATGCCCATGGTCGTGGTCATGATGATGCTCATGGTGGTCATGCGAATGTCCGTGGTCATGATCATGGGGCATCAAAAAGCTTGTGAGGGATACAGCTATGCCCAGAAATACAGCAATCATTTTTTTCCTGTTGAAATGGTGGTGATCAGCAGAGCCGGATTCAAAGAGTATGGTTGTCGAGATATGTAGGAATATACCGATCACGATAGCCATAATCTTGTCAAAATGCTGTGAGATATCGCCGATCTGTCCTTGACTGAGCACATTGCTCGTCATGAAGCCCAGTGGAGTCATGGCGGCAAAAATAACCAGCATCAGAATGATATTTTGTTTTTTCAAGGAGGTACTGATCAACAAGCTACCCAAAGCAAAGGCTGCCGGAATATGGTGTACGGCTATGCCAAAGACCAATTGTGTCTGATGTCCAGCCACTAAAGGCATTCCTTCCAAAAAAGCATGCAGACACAGGCTGATCATAATGCCCAAAGGAAAACTGCTGTAATTGTGGTGATGGATATGCCCGTGTTCAATGCCTTGGGAAAACTGTTCCAACAGCAACTGAAAGATAAAACCTCCTAAGATATATAGCCCGATGATTTCGGGGCTTGTGCTACCTCCATTATACACATGCGGTATCAGGTGCAAAACGGTAATTGCAAAAAGATAGGCCCCACTGAACGAGAGGATGAGTTTGAGAAAAGAAGTATTGTCTCTCTTGACAAAAAATACAGCAAGGCCACTTATCAGCGCAGAGCCGAATAAAATCAAAATAATAAGAAATGAATTCATATAAGGGTGTTTTCAGAAGGTTGTGTTTCAAAGAATTGAGGAAAGAAACGTTTGAAAGCCCATCCGCTTGACAGGCCGATCAGCGTTCCCAAAAGGGCACCACATGCAACATCGAGCGGATAATGTACGCCCACATAGATCTGTGAGAAAGCGATAGATGCGGCCCAGAGGATAGCTAACCACAGGACATGCTTCCATTTTCTTCTGAACAGAACAATAAAAAAAAGAGCCATGGCAAAATGATTGGTAGCGTGCGAACTGGTGAAGCTATAGCCTGAGCCACAGCGTGCACGTAATGTGACATCATTTTTTAGTTCAACATCGTTGCATGGACGTACGCGTTTGACCGTATTTTTGATGATATGGGAAGATACCGCGTCGGATATGCCAAAGTTGACCAAGGTACAGACGACAATGATGATTCCCATCTTTCCGTAATGCTTGATAAAAAAGATAACCAGAAAGAGATATAACGGTGCCCAGGTAAACGGATTGCGCAGGATAGGCAGTAACCAATCCAGGAAGGAAGATCCTAGACCTTCATTAATCAATAGAAAAAGCTCTTTGTCGATATGTATTATTTCTTGCAACATGCTTGCAAAGTCAAAAGTAAAAATACAAAAATATGAAAAATCTCTTTATTGTATCAAAATACACAATGTTGCAACAAAGGTAGCTTTTTTCTGTGATACTTATCGAGTATAGTTGATGATTAATTTGAAATAGTTTATTTTTATCGATTACAATAAAAGGCAATACTGCATAATCTTGGCGATGTAGAGACGCGATTAATTGCCTCTCTACTCGAATAGGTGCAAAATTTAATGTGTGTCATGAAATACTTGTCAACTAAGGTTGGCTATTCTGTTGAAATAATTTATTTTTACGTCTTAGTTTGATTTGAGATGGATACAGGCTAAGAATACGCTTTTACTTTTAATCTATAAAATGACACTAATAAAATCAATTTCTGGAATTCGGGGGACGATAGGCGGTAGAACAGGAAACGGTCTCACACCGATAGACATCGTGAAGTTTACAGCTGCATTTGGCAAAATCCTGATCCAAAAGACAGGTAATAAAAAAATTATAGTCGGCAGGGATGCCCGTCAATCGGGAGAGATGGTCAATCATTTGGTCGTAGGGACGTTGCAGAGCATAGGGGCTGATGTTGTCGATCTGGGACTGTCTACTACCCCGACAGTGGAGATTGCCGTGCCTTTGGAGAAAGCTGCGGGCGGCATCATCCTGACGGCGTCACACAATCTGGGGCAATGGAATGCCCTCAAACTCCTCAATGACAAGGGCGAGTTTATTTCAGATGTAGAGGGCAAGGAAGTATTGACCTTGGGTGAGAGCCTGGATTTTGATTTTGCCGAAGTGCAGGATTTGGGACGGGTCACTGCGGACAGCAGCTACCTGCAGAAGCATATAGACGCTGTATTGGCTTTGGAATATGTGGATGTGGAAGCTATCCGAAAGGCTGATTTTAAGATTGCCGTGGATGCGGTCAACAGTACCGGGGGTATCTTTATTCCTGCTCTTCTGGAGGCTTTAGGGGTGCAAACGATTTATAAGATACATTGCGAACCCAATGGTCAGTTTCCGCACAATCCTGAGCCCTTAAAAGAACACTTGACAGACTTGTCTGATGCCGTACTGAAAAACAGTGCGGACTTGGGTATAGCTGTGGATCCGGATGTGGACAGGTTGGTGTTTATGATGGAAAACGGCGAGTTGTTTGGCGAAGAATATACGCTGGTGGCCGTAGCCGATTATATTTTGCAATATCAGAAAGGCAATACCGTCTCCAACTTGTCCTCGACAAGAGCCTTACGTGATATTACGCAGCAGCATGGAGGCAAATATTACGCTGCCGCAGTGGGTGAGGTCAATGTCGTGACAAAAATGAAGGAAGTCGATGCAGTAATCGGGGGCGAAGGAAACGGGGGCGTGATCTATCCGGCTTCACATTATGGAAGGGATGCCCTGGTGGGGGTCGCTATCTTTTTGAGCCATTTGGCAAAGCTGGGTAAAAAGGTTTCCGAATACCGTGCTGGATTGCCCCAATATTACATGTCCAAAAATAAAATCACGTTGACACCGGATCTGGATATCGACAATTTATTGGCCCGAATGCAGGAAAAATATGCACATGAAGACCATTCGACCATTGATGGGCTGAAAATAGACTTTGCGCAGGAATGGGTGCATTTGCGTAAGTCAAATACCGAACCGATTATCCGTATCTATTCGGAAGGACCTACACAAGAAGCTGCGGAGGCAGTTGCACAAAAGATTATGAAGGAGATCGAGGAGATTATCCGATAATAAACACGTAGAGACGCAATGCATTGCGTCTCTACAATTAAAATGATGCAAAATGCCTTAGAATCTATATCCGATAGACAAAGCTGTACGGATACCGCCCCAAGGGCTTTTTGTTTTGAATTTTATTCCGTTTGCATCCACGTCTTTGGATACGATTTTAACGAATGGAATTTCGTCAAGATCGTCGATCTGCTCACGTATTTCCTGTTGTTCGTCCGGTGTCAGCTCCCTATCTGGAGTTCCGCTCAGCGTTCCGCTACCGCTACCGTACCCGGGGCCTATAATGCGCCAGTCGAGGGCAACATTCTTTGCCAGCTTGAACTGTACACCGACCCCCAGACCTACTGTCAGGGCACTAAGATTACCTTTGGCCATCACTTCTTCTATTTTTTCATATCCTGAGCCTGTAGGGGGATCTATGTCAACCGGAATCGGTGTGCCTACCGCATAATTGGCGTATTTAAGGTAAGGTGCCAGGTAAAAACCTCTGAATGCTCCTTTTTTGCCTGTGTAATAACGTCCCTCGACGGCAAAGGAAGTAGCTCCAAGTGTCGTCTTTTCCAGGATATTCTTTGCATCCTCATCATCGACAAAAGAATTGATAGTCGAAGAAAAAGGAAGCTTGCTGTTGCCGCCACGGAAACTGAACATAGCTCCGGCAGTAAACCTGTCGGTCAATGCGCGTTCGTACTCTACTGCAATTGTTCCTGTCGTCAAAGGAAGTAAGTTCAGCTTGACCACATTAGGGTTTTCCTGTGCGCCAACTTTGGCAAAAGGAATTGTGCACAGGGCAATTCCCAGTGCAATAATGCATAATGTTTTGTTTTTCATTTTGTTATTTGGTTGGTATACGTTACAAAGGTAATAATTTGTTTTATTAATGAAAATTTGTTGTAATTTTTAAATTATTTCCACTTCCAGGCTAATATACGGGATAGCTTTTGGCCTTGCTTGGTCTGGATGATCCGGATGTCGGCCGCTTTGTGGTATTCCAATACAGCCAATAGCGGTTTGAGATGGTCTTTGTCGGCTACCAGTGAAGAGATCCAGTTGAGCTGGTCCTTATATTTGAGGCTGTCGTAGATAAGTTGGGTAATAAAGGCTTTTTCTCCTCCATTGCACCACAGCTCGTTGGCATGACCACCGAAATTCTGTACCGTAGGTATATTCTTGTTTTTGTTGAGATTGTTGAATTTCTTGGTGCTGCTGTTCCAATTGTCCTCGCGGGATTTGAAGAATGGAGGGTTGCACATGACTGCGTCAAATTGATCTTTCTCGTATATCACTCCTTCCAAAATATTGTTTTTGTCGTTTTGGAAGCGCAATTGTATTTTCTTTTTTAACCAAGGATTCTTATTGATATTGACTTCGGCATAGTGAAGAGAGGTACGGTCGATCTCGGAGGCTGTGAAGTTCCATTCGTACTCTTGAGCCCCGATCAGCGGGTAGACCAGGCTGGATCCTGCTCCGATATCCAGGATATGGACCTGGCTGCCGGTAGGGATCGACCCTTGATGGGCTTCTGCCAACAGATCTGCCAAGTAATGTATATAGTCGGCTCTGCCGGGTATAGCCGGACAAAGACTGTTTTTGGCAATATCCCAATATTTTAGTTTGTAGGTGTCCAATAACAAAGCTTTGTTTAGTTCAAATACAGCTTTTGGATCGGAAAAGTCAATGGTTTCTTTTCCATAGTCATTGACAAAGACAAAAGATTCGAGATTGGGTAGTGCGGATCGGAGATGTTGCAGATTGTATCCGCCTTGATGTTTATTTCTTGGGTGCAGTGAAGATACAGGCTTGTTTTTGTTTGACATGTTGACCTTTTTTGCAAAGGTACGGTTAAAATGATGTAGGGGCAAATAATCTATCATGTGGGCGAAACATTTTTCGCCCCTACATTGCAAAAAACCTTTTTTATAACTCCCAAATATTAAGTACCTTTGTATCTTTAACGAATAGGCCTTGTCGGGTAGGAAAACAGTATAATTGTACATGCTGTATCCGATTTGTCCTCCATTTATTTCATAAATTAAAAATCATAATTGTAGATGATTAACATTACACTCCCTGATGGTTCTGTCCGTCAGTATGAAAAAGGCACTACTGCAATGCAGATAGCCTTGTCAATCTCCGAAGGTTTAGCTCGAAATGTATTGGCCGCCGAAGTAAACGGCGAGGTGTGGGACGCATCCCGTGCCATTGAAGGTGATGTTACGGTCAAATTGCTGACCTGGAACGATGACAAAGGTAAGTCTACTTTTTGGCATTCCTCTGCACACTTATTGGCCGAGGCGTTGGAGGCTCTGTATCCGGGGATCAAATTTGGTATCGGTCCGTCGATCGAGACCGGATTTTATTACGATGTAGATTTCGGCGACCGTGAGTTTTCGTCCGATGAGTTCAAGCAGATCGAAGACAAGATGCTGGAACTTGCGAAACGTAAAGAGATTTTTGAGCGAAAGTCCGTTTCCAAAACAGATGCATTGGCTTATTTTGAAGAAAAAGGGGATGAATATAAGCTGGATCTGATCAAGGATCTGGAAGATGGCAAGATCACATTCTATACCCAGGGAGATTTTACAGACTTGTGCCGTGGACCACATATCCCGAATACAAGTTTTATCAAAGCGATAAAACTGACCAATGTAGCGGGGGCATATTGGCGTGGGGATGAGAGCCGCAAGCAGTTGACACGTATCTATGGCGTCTCTTTTCCCAAGGCTTCGGAACTTTCGGATTATTTGAAATTCATTGAGGAAGCAAAGAAACGGGATCACCGCAAGCTGGGAAAGGAATTGGAGCTATTTGCCTTTTCGGAGAAAGTCGGGATGGGCTTGCCTTTGTGGCTGCCCAAAGGAGCCGCTTTACGTCAAAAGTTGATTGATTTCTTACAGCGTGCACAGATTAAGGCGGGGTATGAACCTGTAGTAACTCCACATATTGGTCACAAACAATTGTATGTCACTTCGGGGCATTATGAGAAATATGGAGCAGATGCTTTTCAGCCGATCAAAACACCGGTAGAAGGGGAGGAATTCTTCCTCAAGCCGATGAACTGTCCACATCATTGTGAGATATACAAGACAAAACCACGTTCGTACAAAGAGCTTCCGGTTCGTTTTGCGGAGTTCGGTACGGTCTATCGCTATGAGCAATCTGGCGAATTGCATGGTTTGACACGCGTGAGAGGGTTTACACAGGATGATGCCCACCTGTTCTGTCGTCCAGATCAGGTCAAGGACGAGTTCAAAAAGGTCATCGATCTGGTGCTCTATGTGTTTGGTGCATTGGGTTTTGAGGACTATACTGCACAGGTATCCCTGCGCGACCCCGAAAACAAGACAAAATATATCGGTTCGGACGAAAACTGGGCTCTGGCCGAAGCCGCGATTGTCGAAGCGGCGGCTGAAAAGGGGCTTCCTACAGTGGTGGAATATGGCGAGGCGGCTTTCTATGGTCCAAAATTGGATTTCATGGTCAAGGATGCTTTGGGGCGTAAATGGCAGTTGGGTACCATTCAGGTCGATTACAACCTGCCCGAGCGTTTTGAACTGGAATATACAGGCAGTGACAATCAAAAACATCGGCCTGTCATGATACATCGGGCACCGTTTGGATCCCTGGAGCGTTTTGTAGCAGTATTGATCGAGCATTGCGGAGGACAGTTTCCGTTATGGCTTGCGCCAGAGCAGTTTATCATCTTGCCTGTATCGGAAAAATACGAAGAATATGCACAAAAACTTTTGGAATCGCTAAATAATTCCGATATTCGCGGTCTAATCGATCTTCGCGACGAAAAGGTCGGACGTAAGATACGTGATGCCGAGGTCAAGAAACTCCCTTACATGCTTATTGTAGGTGAAAAGGAGGTAGAAAGCGGTACCGTTTCTGTCCGTAAGCACGGGTCGGTAGACTTGGGCTCAATGACAAAAGAAGAGTTCAGGGATTTAGTAATAAAAGAAATAACCGTTTAAAAATTTAAACATTTGGCATTAAAAAGACCTGGTGGTCCAAGACCACCGATGAGAAAGAAAGAACCAGATCACCGTATCAATGAGCATATTCGTGTGCCAGAGGTGCGTTTAGTGGGTGATAATGTTGAGCCGGGAGTATATCCTACCCGCAAGGCATTAGAATTGGCTGATGAGTTGGAACTGGATTTAGTGGAAATTTCGCCAAATGCTGCTCCACCGGTGTGTCGGATCATCGATTACAGCAAGTTTGTCTACGAACAAAAGAAAAAGCAAAAAGAGATCAAAGCCAACGCGAAGCAGACGGTTATCAAAGAGATCCGTTTCGGTCCCAATACGAGCGAGCACGATTTTGACTTCAAACTGAAACATGCTATACGCTTCCTCGAAGCAGGGGAAAAGGTGAGGGCATATGTACATTTCAAAGGTCGTGCGATTGTATTTAAGGAACAAGGGGAAATCTTATTGTTACGTTTTGCCCAGGCCTTGGAAGATTACGGTAAGGTGGAATTGCTGCCTAAATTGGAAGGTAAGCGTATGTTTTTGACTTTAGCTCCGAAGGTAACGAAGAAGTGATTAAGTGATCAGTAATCAGTCGTAAGTAGTCAGTGTGTGACTGATAACTGAACACTGTCCACTGACAACTAAGATAAGAATTCTAACAAATTGATATACATATAATATTTAGTATTATGCCAAAAGTGAAAACCAATTCCAGTGCGAAAAAACGTTTCAAATTGACTGGAACAGGTAAGATTGCAAGAAAGAATGCTTTTAAAAGCCATATCTTGACAAAGAAAACGACAAAGCAAAAGCGTGGTTTGACACAGACAAGCTACGTTTCTGATGGCGACTTGGGTAATGTAAAACGCATGTTGGCTATCGGTAAATAGTCCTTTTCATTTATTTTTATTTAACAATATTTTTTAACCGGGTATTGGGTCGTAAGATTACTGAAAAACGTAACGCCTTTTACCAAACTAAATTTTTAAAATTATGCCACGTTCGGTTAACGCAGTAGCTTCGAGAAGAAGAAGAAAAAGAATCTTGAAAATGGCCAAAGGCTATTTCGGTTCACGTAGCAAAGTATATACTATTGCTAAAAATACAGTAGAAAAAGGTTTACAGTACGCATACCGCGACCGTAAAACCAAAAAACGCGAGTTTAGAGCTTTATGGATACAACGTATCAATGCAGGTGCGCGTGAGCACGGTATCTCGTACTCACAATTCATCGGTAAGCTCAACGCCAAGAGCATCGGTCTGAACCGTAAGGTTTTGGCTGACTTGGCCATGAACAATCCGGATGCTTTCAAAGCAGTTGTAGACGCAGTAAAATAAAGTTTTAATCCGTTATCAGTTTGTTAGATATTGAAAAAGAGCCTTTTCTAGGCTCTTTTTTTGTGACTGTATTTTTTGTGAAAGAGATTAAACCTTATAGCATCACCCGTGGTCTTAGAAATAGTTGTCTGGAGAAAAAGTTTAGTTTTTATATTTGAAGTAAATGACTACTTTTATCCACGTGACACAAATCGTGTTAAATAGTTATTTATAAA
>NZ_JAAJTJ010000012.1 GCF_011030405.1 Parapedobacter sp. SGR-10 | reverse complement strand
ATAAACAGGCTGACGCCCGTATATCTCTCACTGTAACCAGACCGTTCCTGGGAACGGACTGCAAAGGTAGAAAATTTTTACGAATGCACAAAAATTATCTCAAAATAATTAAAACCGCAAACCCCATAAAAAATCCCTTTCAAAAAACACCGGCCCAAAAGACCAGCAAAACGCCCCCTTGCGGAGCGAGTGCAAAGATAGAAAGTTTTTAACGACTTTTCAAAGGCTTTATTATTGTTTTTTCAAAAACACCCCTTAACTATCTATAAATTTGAGAGATAATTTTATCTTGACTTCACAAACTCCATCAATTCGACCTTTATTTGCTCACCATAGGAAAACAAATAAATTTAACCTTACTTCCTTCACTCTCCTGTAGATCCTTTCTCAGAGAACTGCTTGTCCATAAAATCGCTTGGGGTGATATGAAAATGATTAAAAAAACATTTGGAGAAATAAGAATGCGAACTAAATCCACACATGTACCCTATTTCGGAAACCCGATATTCATTGGACATCAACAACTTGGCCGCGTATTGCAAACGTATAAGCCTCGTAAATTCATTAGGGGTGTACCCTGTGAGTGCCTTCATCTTCCGCTGGAATGCAGACTTGCTCATAGCAGCAGCCAAGCTTATATCTTCGACTGATAAACTTGGATCTGAAATGTTTTCCTCTATAAATTTTACAATTTTCTCAATAAATGATTGATCTTTAGTAGGGACAATAGACGATTGGGATTCTGATGCAAATGGATAGGTCGCAAACTTCTGCTTAAGCCTAGCTCTACTTTCCAACAGATTCTTTACTGTTGCCGTGAGATGTCTGATTTTAAATGGTTTGGTCATATATATATCTGCACCACTTTCAATACCTTCCAACTCCGTGTTGGAATCTGTTTTTGCGGTAAGCAGTATAACTGGAATATGACTATGGGCAATATTATCTTTTATTTTTTTACACAGTTCGGTACCATCCATATCAGGCATCATAATATCAGAAATAATCAGGTTGATATCATGTACGACCAATACTTCAAGCGCCTCATTACCCCCCGTTGCTGTTGATACACTATAGCCTTCTGCCCGAAGGTTTGAAGCGATAAAATGTTGTAGATCGTCATCATCTTCCACGACTAATATGGATGCCTCTCCTTCATACTCAGGACGAATATCATCCTCCAACTTTTCCAATTCCGATTCCTGTTCAAGTGAATGACAAGGGATGAGCATTGTAAAAACCGTCCTTTCTCCTTCGTTACTGATTACCTTCATATCACCACCGGATTTTTCGGTCAACGCTTTTGCCAAAGCTAGGCCGATTCCCGATCCTCCCAGGTTATTGTACTGATGTTTACCTGAATTGACCTTGAAAAATTTTTTGAAAATATTCTCTAATTCGCCAGCAGGTATACCGATCCCGTCATCCTCGACATCAACGGCTAGAAAATAACCTTCTTCTCCTTCTTCTATCCGAAGATGAACACTTACTATACTCCTTGCAAATTTCAATGCATTGACTATCAGATTATTCAATATTTTTGTTAACGCTTCTACATCAACATGGACAATCAGATGCTCCACATCGCTGCTATAGGCAAAATTCAGCCCCCTATGATGACGTGCTGCCGAAGCAAATGTGGTACAGATATTCCTGACCAATGGTACAACATCAATATTTTCGGGATTCAATTTATAAAAATCACTTTCGATACGTCGAAAATCCAACAACTGATCGACCAGCGTGGTCAACCGGTTTGTGCTTTTATTGACCATTTCCAATTGTGATCGCACTTCGGGGCCTAATGTATCCGACTCCAGCATTTTTTCTACCGGTCCACTGATCAACGATAATGGTGTACGCACTTCATGTGCCATCATCGTAAAAAACTCTATTTTTTGGTTATAAAATTCTTTTTCATTTTTTATCCTCAGCCGCTCTAATCTGATTTCATTTTCCCGTTTGTGCTTTTTGATAAAGGAATGGCGTAACCACAGCAATATGCCCGACACGATCAACGCATACAATATGTACGCCAACGATGTTTTATAGAAAGGTGGCCTGACAACAATATGCAACACGGTTTCGGACAAATCGTCGCTCTGATAGCCTACATCTGCCTTGATCCGAAAGGTGTACTTACCAGGAGGCAAATTGCTATAACTCACACGCTGTTGGTTGCCTACATGGTTCCAATCCTCATCCAGTCCCTCCAACTTATAACTATAATTTATTTTCTCAGGCGAGATATAGCTTAATCCGGCATACTCAATATTGATGACTGTCTGGTCATGATTCAAAACAATCTTATCCGTATAGGTAAGAGCTTTGCTCAATGGACTCTTAGGTGTATGAGGCGATATATCCCGATTAAATATCTGCAAATTGCTCAAAACAATTCTGGGTATCACATTCATATTACGGATACTGTCCGGATGAAATACCCCAAAACCATTAATCCCGCCGATATATATCTTACCGTCCTTTGCCTGATGTATCGATTTGTAGTTAAAAATCAGACTTTTGGCACCGTCCCAAATGGAATAATGCCTGGTCATTCCATTGCTGGTGTCCAAGCTGTACAATCCTTTTTCGGTGGCTATCCAGAGATATCCTTTTTGATCCAGCACCAGACTATAAATGATCTTTGCAGGCAGCCCCTCTTCTTCTCCTATCACTTCTGCCCTTTTTGTTTTCAAGGAAAACCGGTTCAGTCCGCCCCCTTCCGTACCTATCCAAAGGTTCCCTTTTTTGTCGTCTAGCAGGGTAATCACTTTGGGAGAACTCAACGCACCCTCTTGATTTTCAGCAGTAAACTGCTGCCATTGGCCCGTTCTTTTGTTGTAGGACTGCATGCCAAAATTGTTGCTGACAAACCACATTATCTTCTGGGCGTCTTCATGGATGCCATAAATGGCATACTTCTCCATATTTCCTATCCGGACAAAGGAGTCCGAAACAGGGTCGTACTTGTTCACACCGTCCGATGTACCGATCCAGATTTGCTGTTCGCTGTCTTCATAGATAAAATTGATACTGTTGGAATTGAGAGAAGTAGCATCATTAGGACGGTGCCTATAGGTTTTCATGCTGTTCCGTACCGGATCAAGCACACTCAGCCCTCCCGAAAAAGTACCGATCCATATCAGCCCCCGGCTGTCTCTTGTCAGTGCATGTATATTGTGGTAAGGAAGCGGCTGGTGGCTTTTTAAAAAAGGATAGCGCCTAAATTCCTTACTTTTACTGTCAAAATAGTTAAGACCCGCATCTTCTGTGCCGATCCACATATTTCCCAACCTGTCTTCGAGAAAACAGGCCACTGCACCACCGGAAAGATTGCGGGGATTGCCTGTCGGCAAATAGCGTTCTATGCCACTAGGTGGCTGATGGAGGTAGTTGACACCGCCAAAATATGTACCGATCCATATCCCACCTTCAAAATCTCCGTAGATCGCATAGATTGCATTGTCGCTGATACTGTTTTCATTATTGTACTGACGGGTGTAGCTCCTAAAGCTATCTTTCTCGATATCCAATACATTTAGCCCCTCTTCTGTCCCCACAAAGAGCTTGTCGGGAGAAGGCTGATAAATCGTTCGTACAATATTGTTGTTCAGTCCGGCTTTTCCTCCTTTTTGATATACTGTAAACCGTCCCTCTCCTGTATCAAATCGGGCCAGGCCCGCATTCATCGTTCCTACCCATATCGTACCTGCCCTATCTTGGTACAACGTCAATATGTTATTACTGGGTAGGTCACTATTGGCGGTACTGTAATACTTCACCCTCTTCAGATCCGAATCGAGTACGATAATACCTCTCGTTTCAGTAGCTACCCATATCCTGCCCTGCTTATCTTCTATTATTTTTGTAGCAGGCACTACCTTGGCCAAAGCGCCAAGAGTCGTATCAAAGCTTCTTAGTTTTTCTGTTTTAGGGTCAAAGCAAAATACACCCTTGCCGTGTGTGGCGATCCAGACGCGTCCCCTCTTGTCTTTCGTAATGTCATATACCAATACTCCTTTCAACGGAGGGAATGTCGAAAAACGATCTGTCCGGAGATTCAAAATAGATATTCCCCGGTTGGTCGCAACCCAGATCGTGCTGTCACTGATCTGTGCAAAGGATTGGATAAAGTCACTGTCGATAGATCCCGGCACAGACTCATCGTGCCGATAGGTTTTCACACGAATTCCATCAAAACGATCTAATCCACGTTTTGTCGCAAACCACATATAACCCGTACTGTCCTGCAGGATGGCCCGGATAAAATTGGAGGAAAAATTTTGCTCGACTGTATAGTGGCGAAACAGCAACTGTGCCTGTCCGAACATAGATAATGGCATGGCGATCAAAACAAACCAAACCACCAAATACTTGCATAACAGAAGAACTAGTTGTTGCCTCCTCATTATTTAATTTATTTCCCTCTTGCCGCACGTGCTTTTGCACGGTTGCTTTCGAGGCTGTCCAGCATCTGCGCCCACGGCTCTACCTGATGTGTGGATGCCCATTGCTCCCATGCTTCTTTCAGTTCGAGAAGTACGTCCTGTTTTTCGGTACTCAGATCGTTCAATTCAGTACGGTCTTTTGCTATATCGTACAGCTCCCATTTATCAGACTTGCCCCGCTCCCATTTCACCACGGCTTTGTAATTGCCCAACCTTACTGCTTTGTTGCCTTCATGCTCCCAGAAAATCGGCTGTTTATGAATTGGGCTGTCATTCCCTTTCAACAGAGGCAAAAAACTCTTCCCGGCTACTACCGGAACAGGTTTTCCGTCCTTTTCTAAGGCATATTGAGCACCCGAAATATCGATAAAGGTAGCCATAATATCCGGAAGAAAGCTGTATTGATGGATAATATGGCCTTTGAGCGTTTCGGGAATACCTTTGGGCCAATGGGCTATAAACGGTGTCGAAATACCCCCCTCATGCACCCAGTGTTTATATTCCCGATAAGGCGTATTGGATGCATTGGCCCATCCCTGGCCGTAGCTCAGAAAATAGCCTTTCTTGGTTTCGAGTTCTTCTTTTGGCCCGCCTCCCATATTACCTCCTTCAGCACATGCTCCGTTATCATTTATAAAGATAATCAAAGTATTGTCCAATAAATCATTCTCCTTCAAATAATCCACCAGTTTACCGATGTTTTGATCCATGCGATCCACCTGCGCGGCATAAATGGCACGCCTCAAAGCCAGTTCTTCACGCTGCTCCGCATTGATCGTGTCCCATACAGGCGCATCAAGCGGGGTAATATCCCATGCAGAATTAACCAGCCCCATTTCCAACATCCGTTTGTGACGTTCTCTGCGCATGACCTCCCATCCATCATGGTACCGGTCACGGTATTTGTCAATATTCTCCTTCGGTGCCTGCAACGGCCAGTGCGGTGCCGTGTAAGACAGGTACAGGAAAAACGGGGCATCGTCTCCACTCTGCTGACCTTCATGAATGAAATCAATCGCATTCGACGTAAAGGCATCGGTTGTATAATAATTAGGGTCGTCTATCTCAATTGGGTCGTTGTCCAACGTAATTCCCCGCGGATGTACTGGCAGAAAAAAGTTGCTTGCACCGTCCAAAAGACCGTAAAAACGATCGAAACCACGTTGCAAAGGCCACTGTTCTCTATGCTCCATGCCTACGTGCCATTTTCCGGTCATCAAAGTGCGGTAGCCTGCGGTTTTCAGTACTTCGGCCAGTGTGTGTGTTTGATGACTAAGTTCTCCGCGATAGCCTGGCACATGATAGTCATGTACTTCAAAATTTTCCGAAGGATTGGTCATATGCCCTATTCCCGTTTGATGTGGGTACAATCCTGTCAGCAAAGATGCTCTTGTCGGACAGCATCTGGCACCGTTATAAAACTGCGTGAGACGTACGCCTTCTTCGGCCAACTTGTCCAGTACAGGTGTCTCAATCTCTCCTCCATAACACCCCAGATCGGAATATCCCATATCATCCGACATGATCAGGATAATATTGGGACGGGCCGGAGAAGTTTTTTGGTCCGATGAGCGACAAGACCAACTTACAAAAAGGCTAACCGCCACAAAAAAACAAAATGATTTCATGCTATTCCTCCTATTTTCAATAGTTATTCTTTTTAACTCTACAACGCTGTCTTTAAACTCCAATCCTATTTTTTATTCTATAATTTTCCACTCCGGAGGCGCTTTAAACGTTGCCTTTCCCTTTCCATACGGTGGTACAGCTACATGCGGCTCTATTGCGTCATATGTAGCTACTTTCTGCAATAATTGCTGATAGATTTCCGGAAATTTTTCTTTCACATCCGATTTTTCAAGAGGGTCGGAAATGATGTCGAACAGCCAGTCTATCTTGTTGCTCCTACCTGGATTTCCGCCGTCCTTTTTCACCAGTTTCCAGCGGTTATCACTGACCATTGCTCCAAAGCCCAGGTAAAAATCACGCATGATGTGTGATTCCTTTTCCTTCAAAACCGGCAGTATGCTGATGCCGTCCAAAGGCTTTTTGACAGGGCCTGCAAGACCTGCGACCTCTCTCAACGTTGGAAAAATATCGATATAACCCGTCACCTGCGAGATCGTCCGGCCCCCTTTGAATCCTGACGGCCATCGAATGACGGCAGGCACACGAACCCCTCCTTCCCATTCCTGAAACTTCCAGCCCCTCAATTCACCGTTGCTGCTTCCAGCCCCTTTTTCTGCACCATTGTCACTAAAAAACAGCACGATGGTATTGTCTGCGACCCCTTTCTCCTCAAGCGCTCCCAATATCTTCCCAATCCCCTCGTCCATGCAGCTTACCATGGCCGCGTAGGTTTGCCATATCGTGTTTCCCTTGCCCCTACCGCCCCCTTTTCCTTCATTAAAGCGGGGTTTTGAGGGGTCAAAACCATACGTTTTCAAATCCTTTTCCTTGGCCTGCAAAGGACCATGCGGCGCATTATAGGCTACATATACAAAGAAAGGCGCACCATCATCGGCATATTCCTGTATACAGCTAACGGCTTTTGCCGAAATCAGATCCGTGGCATATCCTTTGTCGTAACTGCTTTCTTCATTTTCATGCCAGTCCAACTCCCCTTCCCGTTTGCGGGTGAAATAATCGAAAGCGCCGTTATATGCGCCATAGAAATAGGTGAAACCTCGCTGTAAGGGCAGGTACCTCCGTTTATAATGCCCTAAATGCCATTTCCCCAGCGCTGCCCGGTGTTTATAGCCTGCCTCTGCGAGCATGTCGGCTATGAAAACCTCTGAGGTGTCTACCCCAAACTGTAGCCAGGGGGATATCACATTAGCCCGCAGCCCAAAACGGTTGGGATACCTGCCTGTCATCAGTCCTGCCCTGGTGGGAGAGCATATGGGTGTTGTATAGAAGTTATCCAGTCTTATCCCTTCTTGAGCAAGCCGGTCTATATGGGGTGTCCGGATCTTGCTTCCATGATATCCTACATCGCCCCATCCCAAGTCATCAGCAACAATGATGACAATATTGGGTCTTTGGGCGGGCTGTGCAAGCACATCTCCCCCTGGAAAAATGACCATAAAGATGCCCGATAGCATGATATGCAACAGTAAAAATCTATTTCGTATCTTCATTTTTTATTCCTTAAAATTTTGAGCTTTTGGACAACAATCTGTCAAGTTCATTTCCCCGAGGTCAAATCAGGCTCTTCCGCATTGACCACTGCTTTCCACTGCTCCATAAGTCTTTTTAATTCGTTGAAAATAGCGATTTCCCGCTCGACCAAATTTTCTGTTTCGGATATATCCTTCTCCAGATCATAAAGCTCATAACGGTCACCCTCATAAAACCGAATCAACTTATACGGTCCGATACGGACGGCTGTGGCCATTTTTTTCGTCCACTTGGCCGTCTCAGCCGGATAATGCCAATAGAGCGGTCGCCGGGGCATGCGGTAGCCCTTGTTGAATAATGGCATCAGGTTTACACCGTCCACGGTGATGTCCACACCGGCTCCAGACGCGGCCGCCAATGTCGGATAAAAATCTATAGTGCTGACCGGATCGCCAACGGTAGTTTCCGTGGGGATCACCCCGGGCCAGCTCATCAGTAACGGAACCCGAATGCCTCCCTCATACAACCAGGTTTTGTGCCCGCGCAAAGCGCCGTTGTTAGATACATTGACCGCTCCTCCGTTGTCGGATATAAATACGACCAACGTATTCTTGTCCAGTTCCAGCTCTTGCAATGTTTTCATAACGTCGCCTACACCGTGGTCGATGTGTTCGAGCATCGCGGCCAGATAAGGGTTATCTATATGCGGATGTTCATGGTTATCCCGGGCTTCAAAATACTTGTCGGCAAGTCCGTCTCCATATTTTTGGTCAAATTTTCGTTTGTACTTGTCCACGGCACGCTTTGGCGCATCCGAGCGTGTGTGCACACTGTAATAGCTTAGGTATAGAAAAAACGGCTTCTCTTTATTTCTGCGAATAAAATCGCAAGCATCCTGACTTTGTCTATCCGTTAGGTATTCACCCTCCTCACCTGCTGTGTACGTATTGATTTTGTCATATGGATAGAAGTAATCTCCTCCCGCGATATATTTGGTTTCGCTCCCGATCACTTCATGAAATCCATGCGCTTTGGGACTGCCGGTATGCCTTCTGAAACGGGTATCCAGATGCCACTTGCCAACTATACCGGTATGGTATCCCTGCAATGCCAGTACTTCGTTCAGTGTGGTATAGGATGCCGGATCAAGAAAACGCTCTGTTTTCCAGCCTTCGGGCAAAAAGTCGGTAATCCTGACCTTTGCCGGATAGAGACCGGTCATGATACTGGCACGTGTGGGCGAGCAGACTGGTGCCGCGGCATACGCATCGGTAAAGCGTACGCCCGATGCCGCCAGACGGTCCAAATTAGGCGTTTCATTAAATGTATTGCCGTAGCTTCCCAAATCGCCCCACCCCAAATCATCCACGATAATAAAGACGATATTGGGGCGCGCTGTTTTTTCTTGACCATGAGCGAGGGAGATTTCTGAGAAAAACAGAGACCACCCTATTAGTAAACAAACAGCTATTTTATACCTATAAAGAAAACAATACAGTAAATCCATTTTTATTAATTTTTATATATCCGACAAAAACGGATCATTCGCTTTCTTCAGCCAGACTTTCAATTCTTTGGTCAACTCCTTGACCACCTCCGGGTGAGTATCGGCGATATTCTGTTGATCGTACGGGTCGTTTGCCACATTGTACAGATACACCTGCGATTTGTCCACAGGTCTGTTCTTGACATACGCCAGTTTGTAGGTTGCGGTACGTATTCCCCTAAACCCGCCGGACTTGTTCCTCGGATTGATCCGTCCCATAAAAAACTGGTGCTTCACATTCACCGGCTTTCCGTGCACCAGCAAATCTGTAAAGTCTGTTCCGGGGACAGACTGCTTGTCTTCCACACCCAGTAGGCCAAGAATGGTCGGGTACAGATCCAGCAAGGAAAACAGGCTTTTGTTGTCCATATTGGGTTTTATCCGGTTTTTCCAGTAAATCATGGCCGGGATACGCAACGATTCCTCAAAATGGTTGTTTTTTGCGTGTTCGCCGTTTCTGCCGAGGCAGTTACCGTGGTCGGAAAGGAAAATCAGCACGGTATTTTCCATCAAGCCTTTATCTTCCAACCCCTTCACCAGTCTTCCTATCTGTTCGTCTACCCCCGTGATAGCGGCATAATACTGCTGTATGGTATTGCGGTACAATTTGCCCATCTCGGTGTCTGCCGCAGGAATACCAGGCTGTTTGGCCAATTCAGCGACGGGCAGATCTTTGTACATGGCCAAATACTTGTCCGGCACATGGCTGTACACCGAATGGGGCGGATTGATGGACAATGTCACGGAAAACGGAGTTTTTCCGTCCAACTGCTCGATAAATTCAAGGGCTTTGTCCACCTCATGTTCCGGTCCCCACTGATCTACATACTTAAACTCATCGCGTTTGGCGTGCGTATCCCAGTACATGGGGCGCAAATGTCTGTCGTAAGTGCCATAAGCATACCAAAAATCAAATCCGGGCCGACGATCCGGCGGTGTCCACTCGTTCCAGGCGACTTTACCTTTATTGTTGTAGGTCGGGACGTATGGTTCATGAGGCGAATCCAAATGCCACTTTCCTATCCAAGCGTTGGTATACCCTGCTTCTTTCAGCAGATTCGACCAACAGATCTTATCCGGTGCCAATTCTATTCCGTAAGGCGCAGTAGCTGAATTGACATTGGACCACACTCCGTTCTCAAGTGGCAACTGGCCGGTCATCATCATAGCCCTTGACGGTGAACAAACCGGATAATTGGCGATCGCCTGCGTGAAAACATGGCTTTCTTTTGCAAGTGCATCCAAATGCGGGGTCATGACCGGTTCGATGCCCAGAAAGCCTAAGGCCTGTCCACGCCATTGGTCGGGCATAATGAACACGAAATTTGGCTTGGAAGTACGCTGACTCGTCTCTTGTGCTTTAACAGTCAATCCGGCCAATGCGGCTATCAGGATCGACAATTGTTTTAACTTATTTAAAATCATTGTTCTTTTTCTTTTTTTAACCACATAGATACATAGAAAACATAGGATTAACAACAGTCTATATGGCCTATGTGTCTATGTGGTTCATATTACAAATGGCAACATTACCACCTCGGATTCTGCTCGCCAAAATTCGGGTTTCGCACCATCTCTTCTATCGGGATGGGGAACAGCAAATGTTTAGGAACAGATACATTTAGAGACGGTTCGTAGACATAAAAAGAGTTACTGTAGCTGTTGCTGCTCCGGGTATATGTCGGCGCATCTTTAGGATACGTACTTTTTGTAAGCTCCTCCACCAATTGGTACTCGTACATAGTCTTGGTCGGGTCGCTAGGATGACGCATACGTACCAGATCAAACCAACGTTGCCCCTCACCCAGCAACTCCAATCCTCTCTCATGAAATATTCTCATCCTAAACTCGTCCTGCGTCATACCCGGTGAATTACTATTATTGATCAGGAACGGTCTGTTACGTGAAGTGCCGTCAGCTAGTTGTGCTCTTGCACGGACACGGTTAAACCACCAAAACAACTGTTGTCCTTTATAATTGTATGTCGGGCCTCCATGTAGTTCGTTCAGTGCTTCTACTAAGATAAAATACATTTCAGAAAATCGTATCACAAAAAAATCATTGCCATTGTTGCGGTGATCCCTTCCATTGGGATCCTGGTATTTTGCCAGCAATGGAAAGACAATAGGATTTTCTTGGGTGGTCGGAAGGAAAGGGTATGGTACCACATAACGATCATTGGTGCTGTTATAACCTCTCGTTACAAACGTCACCTCATGGCGATAATCTCTTATGCCTTGCGTAGGATGGACATAATCATTGTGATTCAGATAATAATCTGCCATCCAGTGCATAGGTCGTACACTACCATCTCCCTGCCCGTTATTCGCATTACCGGAGACAAAGTGGGTATTAGAGTTACCAAAGCGGAAAGCATATTCGGATCCTGCCGACCCGAGCAGTATCGCCATAGGATCTGCCTGAAAACGGATGCCAAAAATCACTTCCTTATAAGCATCCACCTCTTTATTGATATCAAAGATATCTGCATAATTCGGTATCAATTGGTACTGTCCGCTGTGGATGACCGAATCAGCAAAGAGGACGGCTTCCTCGTACTGTTGGGTAGGGTCCATGCCCCTTAGAGAGCGCTGGTTTCCGTAGGTCAAGTAAGCTTGGGCAACAATGGCTTGCGCCGCACCTTTTGTCGCCCGTCCCAGTTCGGAAACGGGCAGCTCAGAGGCTTGGGGCAAACGGAGAGATGCTTCCCGGAAATCGGCAAATATCTGTTCGTATACCTCGTGTATGCTGGCACGGGGCAGGTACATATCGCTGTCGGCATTGACCGGGCTGATACGCAGCGGGACTCCTCCGTACAGGCGCACCAGATAGTAGTACGAAAATGCCCGGACAAAGTAGGCTTCACCATACGCACGGCTTACAAGCTCTGGTGTCAGCTTGTCCCCCACCTTGTCCAATATCCCGATCAGCTGATTGGCCGCGCCCACAGCAAGGTATAGGCTGTTGTAGAAATGAGAGACATTCGGCCCCCCGTATGTACGGTTTGCAAAAGGTTGGAATTCATTGGCCGCTACGGAATAGAAATCATCGGCGCAGAGAGTCAACATCAGCCAGCCTCTGAACTTGAACGCATTGGCATCATTGAACCGTGAATATAGCCCATTGATCAAAGGAAGCAGCTCCTGATCACTCGTCACTTGTACGGGGCCGGGCGTATCCAATATCCTTTCGTCGAGACTACAGGCCGCTGCCATCCACATGAGGGCAAGACCTGTAAAAAATATAGTTATCTTTTTCATCTTGATTAGAAGTTTAATGATTAAAATGTCCATTCAAAACCTACGGAATAGGTGCGTGGCTGAGGCAATGTACCCAGGTCCACACCCGAGTTCAGCACGCTGTGACCAAAGGCATTGATGGCCGGATCTAAGCCCGAGTACTTGGTAATCGTAAACAGGTTAGTACCCGAGACATACGCTCTCAGGGAGGATGCACCCAGATATTGAGGCAGATGGAAAGTATAGCCCAATACCAGGCTCTGCATACGGAAAAAGGAAGCATCTTCCACCATCCAATCCGGGAAACGTCCGCTCAGCCGTGGTGAATCATTCGTTAACCTGGGATACTTATTGCTGGTCCCCTCTCCGCGCCAAGCTCCTTCGTAAGCTCTGCTCGTGGACGTAAAAGCATTCGTGATGCTATTGGCTTCCAATATCCAACTGTTCATGTTGAGCAACTGGTTGCCTTGGCTTCCCATAAAAGCCATTGACAGCGTAAAGCGTTTATAGGCCAAATTGGTGTTAAAACCATAGGTAAAGTCCGGAAAAGGATTACCTATAATGGTTTTATCGTCGTCTGTTATCTGACCATCACCATTGACATCCACCCACCTCACATCTCCCGGTCTTGCCGTGGAAGCTTCAGGACCTGCCGCTATCTCGTCCGCATTTTGGTATATGCCATTCGTTTTGTAGCCCCAAAAAGACGGGAGCGGTCCACCAGGCACGGCGGTATGCACCGGCTGCCCCAACAACATGCCGCCTCCCGCAAAATAATGTTGTCCATATAATGCTTCCAATACACCTACGTGTACCATTTCATTGCGCAGTACCGAAAGGTTAAAACCGGCATTCCATTTTACAGGAGACTTGCCCCGCAAAATATCCGACAGGTTTCCCTCTATATCGATTCCTTCATTCAGCACTTCTCCCATATTGACGGGATAGCTAGAATATGTAGCACTTGGAGGCAGTTGCAGATTGTGCAACAGATCGGTGGTGCGCTTGCGGTAAAGATCCACAGAAAACGCCAATCTATTTTTCCACAACTCTACATCCATTCCTACATTTGCCTGCGTTGTGGATTCCCAGGTAGGATAAGGATTATCGAAATCACTCTGTACATAGCCCGGTATAATCACATCACCGACATTGACCATATTGTAGGTAAAAGTCGCCTGCGTAGCCCCTATGGCAATCCTTTCCATCCCTGTTACCCCGTAGCTGCCGCGAAGTTTCAGTTCATTGACAAAATCTGCTTTGAAGAAACTCTCGTTATGCAGGTTCCAACCCAGACCAAGAGAATAGAAAGATCCCCATTTCCGACCTGCTGCCAATCTTGAAGAACCATCGGCACGTCCGGTCAAGGTCAGCAGATACCGCCTGTCATAAGCATAGTTGCCACGTGCCAATACCGACTGCAACGCTCTTTCCTGATAAACAGTCCGCATAATCCCCGGTGCATTGGCTATCCGAAAGTTATAATAGCCTAAAGCATCTGACGGAAAATCCCGAGCGGTCATACTGGAACTCTTATAATCCCAAAACTGGTAAGAGAAGCCTCCCACAGCATTGATACGGTGTTTTTTGTACAATACCTTGTTGAAGTTCAACAAATTGTCTACCAAATAGTTGGTATTCCAATTATCACCCCGGACAGCTACGCCATTCGCCGCATCACCTGCTAACGTACCCCGAGGGTGATATACATTGCGCAAGGTATAATTGTCATTGACCCCGACTTTCAGCGTGTACCAAAGATTTCTGTTGAAATTGTAGCGCAGTGTGGCATTTGCCGTAGTCTGGCGCACCCTGGAATGATCTTTCACTATTTCACTAATCAGCAAAGGATTATTGGCAAACTGATCGTCAATTTCTCCTTCTTCATCGTATGCCCTGCGGTTAGGCGCCCACATCAGGGATGTCATGACGACACTGGAGTTTGGAATTGCACCGGCATTGGACTGCAGTCCAAACTGCCTGTTCATCATCGCCATATTGGCGTTGAGAGATACTATGAATTTATCCGATACATTCCGCTGATAGTTAGCACGCAGGCTGTACCGATCGAATCCTCTGTTTTTTATCATACTATTCTGGTCAGAAAAGTTGCCCGAGAGCATGTACCGGGTTCTATCATCCCTTCCGGACACAGTCAGTTGCTGATTGTGCGAATACCGATTCTGCAAAACCTCCCTTTGCCAGTTAACATCGACTTCGGGATTTTCGATCTGTTCCTCGGTATAGGTAGGTGTCAATCCCATATTTTCCCTGGCTTCGTTAGTACGCAACATATATTCACGCGAGTTGAGCACATCAAGGTATTTGGGCATGGTATTATAATCTAGCCGGCTCGTGTAGCTGATCCTGTCTTTCCCCGCTCTTCCGGACTTAGTGGTGATCAATACCACTCCATCAGCGCCACGTGATCCATAAATGGCGATGGAAGAGGCATCTTTGAGTACTTCTATGGACTCGATGTCCGCAGGATTGAGCCCTGCCAACGGGTCCATAGGTATAGCGGTCATTGTTGCTTCCAGATCCATTCCGGCTTGAGTAGCTCCATATTCGGACTCAATGGGCTGTCCATCGACAACAATTAAAGGTCTTCCACCGCTCATGGAGGTCACGCCACGCACGTTGAACGTGATACCGCCACCGGCTTCTCCGGTATTGGTGATGACCTGCACACCGGCCATGCGTCCTTGCAAAGCTTCCAACGGAGAGGTAAACCTGTTTTCCTCTACACCTTCCATGTCAGCCCTACTGCTCGATCCGGTAAAATCACTCTTGGCAATCGTACCGTACCCTACGACCACAACTTCTTCCAGATCCTCCGCAGAAGGCACTAAAAGGATTCTGACTTGTTGTGTGCCGGATAGCCTATACTCCTGAGTCGTGTATCCCAAGTGAGCAATGACCAATATATCATTGGGTCGCACACCATTCAATGAGAACTCTCCGGCACTGTTGGTAATCGTACTTCTACCTCGCCCTTGGATGCGTACACTTGCTCCCTCCAAGGGTGTGTTGTCCGTGATCGACAATACCGTCCCCCTCACCCGACGGTTCTGCTGGCCCGACTTTGCTATCGCCGGGTCCGAAAAACCAAGCAACAGACACAGCAACGTGAACCACATCCCTAATGTTTTTCTGTTTTTTGCTGTCATAATTTTTTAAGATTAAAATTGTCTATATTCTGTTATAATTGTATTGTTAACATTTGCTTATATTGGTTTACAAACTATCTCGCATGTACGCGAGATTACTGTCACAGACAAGCGGGCCAAGAGATGGTTCCGAAAGACACCAACCCCCTACGCTTTATTGTCACAATTTTATTATAAATAATGGTTTTAGGTTATAACTTTTAGGTTAAACACTTGAATTTTTGCGCCAACTACCTCATTTTATTTCCATAAGTTGCATATTCTTTGGCCCATCATAGCTGTAGGTAAACCAGTCAAAATCCACGTACCCATTTTTCGGAACATTGTCCTCTGCCGACATACTGTAAAACCCTATAAAAAGTCCGTTGAACCCTCGCGTTTGCAACAGATAAGTCTCTCCTATCGAATGATAATTTACACCGTCTAAGCTATACATCAGGTCGAGATTCCGCTCGTCCATGACAGCACGCAGATAAACTGACTGTTTTGTACCGTCAAGTGGCACCTCCACTATTTTGCCGTCAGCCCGTTCCACATATATTCTTTTTTCTTTCGATGGATGGTAGTGGACACCGATAACAGCGTGATTAAAGCCCGTCACGATTAATCCTGCGGATTGCCCGGTTTGCATACCACTGACATCCATTTTTGTGGTTACCGTATCTTTTCCTGTACCCATTTTTCGTTGTAACAATTTATTTGGCAAGCTTTCATAGGGTCGGTTTTCATCTCGCGGACGCGCTCCATACATACGCATATTTCCAGGCGATTCTTCCAGTGTCCACAAATGATTGACAGGGTTACCGTCCCATAGCCACTGGACACCCAACGTACGCGCTCGGAAATCATCATCCGTTTGCGGACTGCGGATAGGCTTTCCGGTTATCGGTTTACGATTGCGCCATACGGTATTGCCTATCCCGTTACCATCTGGATCTGTACCCAACAACGGCCAATCGTCTTGCCAAGTGACCGGAATTAAGCATTGAGGCCGGCCTTCAAATGTGTTCGGTTTTTGGACTAGCTGGTGGAAATACCACCAGGAACTGTCCGGTGCCTGTACCAACGATCCTTGACTGCTACTTCGCCCTGTGACGGGGTCCCGTTCGAGCAGTATCTTCTTTTCGTATGGCCCGGCGATATGTTTAGAGCGCAGTACAATTTGCCTACGATCTACTTTTTTTCCCTGCCCATTGGTTGTCCACTCCGAAAAAAACAGATAAAAGTAGCTATTGATCCTATAGATTTTGGCCGCTTCTGCTCCGGATTCCACATATATATCTTGCCCTTTATCCAGCACTTTCATTCCATCCCAACTCAGCCTAAACAGTCTATTATAGTATAGGCGTTTTTCATTGTGGACGTCTTCAATTTTATAGTTACAGATCAAATAGCCTTCCTGAGTGTCGTCATCAAAATAAACGGCCGGATCCGTCATGCCCTTACGCTCCAAGATAAGCTGTGGTGCACTCCATCGCCCCTCGATATCTGTACTGGTACAGACAAACAAACCCTTGTCTATGTCGATGAAATAACAGAGCCAACGATCTCCATGTCGCACCAAATCACCTGCCCATACTCCTTCGCCATCTTTTTCATCTGCATCATACCAATCTACACTGTCTACAATACCGCCCAAAATAGACCAGTTCACCAAGTCTTCTGACTCTAGAATGGTCATACCTTTCATATACCTCCCTTTAGAGGAAATCATGTACCACTTATCGCCCCACTTTTCCACATCGCTGTCCGGATAATTGCTATTGAGTACCGGATTGCGGAACGTACCGTCTCCCTGGTCTCCCCAAGTCCCGGTTTTGGGTGTTTCTAAGAGCAGTATTTGTGTTTGTTCCTGCGTTTGTCCTACACAAGCATAGAGCAATACCCCATATAGGATGATAAAATATTTCATAATGGTATCCATTTATTGAATAACCTCCGTTTCATAATCTGTTGGGCTCACCCAATCCGTCTGGTATTCGATAATTTCCCCTTCTTTGAATCGTTCATAAAAAAAGAAACTTGATTGTTGATGAAAAGGATATCGATCAAAGATATCGCCTCTTCCCAGCACTCGTGGATCCCCTTGTTTTTCAAGTTGCGCAAATAGCAATTTTTTCATTTTTTCTTTACGTTCCCAGTGTACATCCTCCTGTGCAAGATTGTGCATACATTCGCGATCATTGGTGAGGTGATACAACTCTTCCTGCGGATGTTTGCCGAAGTTCAGTTTCCAGTACTTGGCATTTTCGTTTCGCCTTCTCATGTTCAAGATCTGCGTCTTGGTAGGCGATCCATCGGTATTAAGGTATCCCGTCTCCGGGTTCCCGGCTGGCCATAAATCGGGTTTAAACGTGTAACTGTACAGGTAACCGTCCTGGATGATGGAACGAATGGGATATCCTTGATTCTGTGGTCTTCCGTAATCATGGCGCTCTTGCCCCAATAGTATGAACGAACGGTCATGCTGTTTATCGTTAGCGAAAATATCCAACATATCCTTGCCTGCCATATCCAAATCACTGATTTGGTTTTCGTGCACACCGGCAAGTTCCATCAACGTGGGAGCTATATCCACGAAGCTGATGAGACTTTTCTCGCTTCGTCCGGCTTGCGATATACCGTCTTTCCACATCACGGCCAAAGGCAAGTGATTGGAATATTCATATTGCAAGCCTTTTGCTCTTGGAAAAGGCATACCGTTGTCTGCTGTCACGATAATAATGGTGTTGTCTAATTGTCCGATTTCTTCCAATTTGGCCATAATACGCATCAGATGGGTATCGAAATGATTAATTTCGAGTGCATAGTCCAACATATCGTGGCGCACGGTATCACTATCGGGCCAAAAACTCGGTACTTGATCAATATCAGATAAGGATGCTCCCCCAACAGACACACCCGTACCAAATTCGTATGCGCGATGGGGCTCATGCCCACCGACCCAAAACATCCAAGGTTCATTTTGTGATACATCAGCAAGAAAATCTGCAAAATTGGCAGCATAATCGTTGGGGCTAATCATCTTTGTGGGTGGCACCAGTTTACGTTTTTGGTAAGGTTTTCCCGTCAACAGACGTCTCTCACCGTCTTTGTTACCCGGATTTCCCGGTGCCCAGCCTTTGCCTGTAAAGCCTACCGCATAACCGTTTTCCTGTAATACTTCACAAAAAGTGGGATATTTGTCCTGTGGCCAAAATCCGATATGGTTGGCGGCTTCTTCTAATTGCCATGAGTTACGTCCAGTGAGTAGTACCGCCCTCGACGGTGCGCATTTGGCATTAGGCGTGTAGCAGTTGCCAAACAGGATTCCCTGTTCCGCTATCATATCAAAGGCCGGCGTTTTTACCCACTTGGTTCCATAGGCCCCCATATGGGGATATGAAATATCGTCTGCAATGACCAATAAAATATTGGGTCGCTTGCCTCGCAGTTCGGTAGGAGCTTGTCTTTCACACGATGCAAGGATAACCGTGCAAAATAGCATAAAAATAAATCGGTTGTTCAACGTATTCATATCTCTCTTTTTAATTTATTTTTTACGGATAAACAGTGCATCCTTAGCTGGTACCGTTAGGTTCCGCTCTTTCCAGACAAAGTCCTGTGTAGAAAGATTGGCGACGATCGTGCCATGCTCAAAGTCACGGTATACGATCTCTGGAGCGTTGTTGACGGTCACTTTGGATATTTCCACTGTTCCCAAGCCATCGTGCACCACCATGTTAAGATCGACCACTTGCTCTCCTTTTTTGTTGTACACAACAGGTTTCTTGGTCTTTGTGTCAAAAGCATTTCCAAAATAGATACGGTAGGTGAACCAATCTTCATTCATCTTGATAAAATTCACGGTTTCTTTTGGTCGACTTATGCCATTCAGTATCAAACTCGCCGAACGCAAATATCCTTCAGGATAACGGCTGTCTATCTTGCCCGACCGTATCGTAAGTTCGACATAGATCTGTTCATTTTCAAAAGGGAGGTTCTTGATACTGAATTTCAACCCATCGACCGATTTGGCAGGAGCGAGTTCTAGAACACCATTGTCGTTCAATCGAGCCGTAGTATTCTCCGCAACAGACAGAAAGGGCGCATTATTGCTGGGGTTAAGGATAGCCGCTTGTGCAGGAGCTCCTCTTCCCCCCAATAGATCAGATCCACCGTACGGCGCAGTTCCAGCCAGATGGACTGCCTCGCCTATGGGTTTGCCCAACCATCCTATCGAGCTTTCTGTTTGGGGCAACCCGAAGACTTCATGCAATTCAGGGATTCCGTCTTTCGTCGTCCAACTATTCGCTAAAATAAAGCTATTGGTAAACGCCGTCCCTGCAAAGGCCAATCGGTAATGGGCCAATAAATCTTTCTTATCTATATGATGCGGTCCATCGTACCGAAAGGCCGCATAGTTAAAATATGGTTCTCCGGTTACACCCCGCCAAAAGTTCAGCAGATTAATGGGTGTCGACCAGTGTACAAAGCCACGGGGTTCTTGCGAAGGGAAACCTTCCATCTCCGCACCATTGAATGCCTTGTTTCCTACTTGTTGGCTCGCGACATTCCGTCCATCCGCAGCAATGATCTTGTCAGGACCAACAGCCTCCCGCAATCTATTCACGAAATGAAATACACCGATACCGTAGCTTTGAAGATCATCAACGACACCTTTATCTTCTACCCCATCCATATTGACATCAGGCCATTGCCCCAACACCCGGCGACTGGCATGGGAACCCATAACCGGCACCCCCATCATCACATCAAACTGTACGCCGTCGAAGTGCTGCCAACGTCCTCCTTTTTTAAAATTTCCGGATAGTTCTTCCAACAAGATGTCGGCACAGGTTTTACCATTTTTATCTTTGGGGCAGTGTGTTGAGAGGTTGTAATACCAAACCATATTTTGTGTTTCGCCCCAAGGTCCCTCCATCACCTTGGGCGCAGCATATGTGTTTTCTTTTGAAAATTCGAGTGGCTTGGAGCCAAACATGGCACGTCTTATCTTAATCCTGTCACCATCCTTCTCCAATAAACGGACATATTCTGCATGCTCCCAATCCAAACTTCCGTCTTTTTTCTTGCGCACCAGTGTAATGTCATCTTTTGAGCGCCTTCTAGCACCATTGTCCAACTGAAATTTATCGGGATTGGCTACCTTGATCCACATGTCTTTCTCGAACCGACTACTTCTTCCGGGCAGATCCGACTGCACCTCCGAACCCTCAAAATAGAGCCAGTGCCCTGCCGAGAATTTGTCCAACCGATAATTAGGAATACGGCCCCGGCCATTCATGTGTACAATAACAAACTTGTCGGGAAAATCTTTCTTGTAGCGGTTGAACCAATCCCATATTTGTTCGTGGGGGTTGTTGCGCAAAAGTTCCTCATGCTCCGTTTTTCCCAGAATACCACTGAGATCAGAGAAGCGATCCCGCCATTCTTTATATTTACTAGGTTGATCCCGGTAGCTTTGCCGTATGGTAAATTCGGCGACACGAAAATATCCGGCCCGCGGATAGTTTTCCGAAAAAATTTCCAACCTATTCAGGTTTTGGGCATGGCTATGGTGAACCATGTCAAAAGTTCCTAAAATTAGCAGGAAAAATAGGTATTTATAGCTTTTTATCATCTTTATGTGGTTATCTCTATACTTAATTTTCACTACCCTTTGACTTCATACCGATGAAGCACCTCCCCATCGTCTTTTTTCATCACCACCGCCAACTTTTCCTTATCCACAACCACATGAATCTGTGTCCGCGTGCCCAGATTAGGGCCGCCTCCGATCATGATCGGGTAATTGTGCCTCCCTTTCTCTGCCTCGTGGAAGCCATATCTGTGCGTATGTCCGCTGATCATCAGGTCTATTTTGTACTTGTTGAGCAACGGGCCAAATACTTTTCTGCAATGAGCTACCCCAGGCGGGTCGCGGTGAAAATGGTAGAGTGGTATATGTATCAATACGATGCGGTATTTTGCCTTTTTATAGGCTTCACTCTCCAACTGCTGTTCCAGCCATTCGGCTTGTTTCTCCCGATAAGCATCAAACGCTGCCAGACCAAAATACTGCTTGTGATTATCTGCCTTATCCTCGCCCGAGTCCAGACAGATAAAGAAAGTTGATCCCCGCGAGAAGGTGAAATAGGGAGCATGATCAATATTGTCAAAATAGTCCGGTAATCGCCTCGCAAATTTCCCTCTTGTCTCGTGATTGCCGCGCACAAACAGAAAAGGTTTATGCGTCGCGAATGATGCCGTACACGGATCTATCATCTTCTCGATAATTTGGTTTTCATCTGTCTGAAAATTGAATATATCCCCATTAAAGAAGACCATATCCAAAGGTGCGTTGCCGTGTAAACCAATATGTTGCTCGATTGCATCTGGCCGCTCGTGGATATCATTCAGCACCAACATTGAAAACTCCTCTTTTTTCATGTCCGGTGCTGTGAAGCTGTACATCTCGCTCTCAATGGTATTTCCAAAGACGACGTCATAGGGTTTGTATTCGAAAAAATCTTTAGAGAGTACTTTATAGTAATATTTCTTGCCGGGTTCCAGATTTCTTAATGTGATGGCATGAATACGGTTATTAGCCTCTACCAGTCCAAGCTTTACGGTCTCCGCACTACTCTTCAGACTTTCATCCAATCCGTATTTTACCCAACTATACGTAGGTTTGTTGGTCATAAACCTCACTGTGATTTCTCCATGCAGCGGATTCTGCAAATAGGGTTTTGTTAAGAATTTGTGTTCCGGATCGTCAGCAACACCTTTATGTTGCACTTCTGCCCGCAGAACCGGCAAGTTGGCAACACTCAATAACCCTGCTATCTTTGCCGCCTTCCCCAGAAAACTCCTTCTGTTCGATTTTAAATCTTTCATGATATTTTCCTCAAACTAAAGCACCCTCTTTTTCAGCACTAAAGTATTTCCAGTGTCTTCCATTTCAAAAATCTGCGCCCGCTCCTTTCCAGATGGCGAGTTGGGACCGTGGAATGTCAGCATGAGGCGACCGTCAAAAGTTTCAAACAGCATTCCATGCCCGCTATTCTGACCAAAAAGCAGGTCAGGTTGCTGCTTCCAAGGCCCTGTCAGCTTACCTGTGGCAGATTCTGCAATCCCGATGGCATAACTATCATTTTTAAAGCTCGACCACAGCATCAACAGTTTTCCCGTTTTCGTGCGGTATACAAAACATCCATCGGTCACATAAGCGGTATCACCATTTGGTTTTTTCTGCCCCGTAGACCAATTCGCACTCGAAGCATAAAACAAGGTCACGTGCTCTCCTTTGGGTCTAGATAGATCTGGCTCCAATTCTACCAATACCATACTTCCATCTTTGATCTGTACCCACTCGTGGCAATAAATCATATAGGGCTTACCATTCTCCTCCCACAAAGTCCCATCAAGAGCCATACGATCTATTGGGGTATGGGGGAGTTTGTCTTCAAAAGGGAGAAAAGGTCCCATCGGACTATCGGCATGAAAAATCTGCGTACCCCGAAAATTGTACTCAGGCCACCCCTCCTGATTCTTTTTCCACGGAATACTGGAATTAAGTGTGGCAAACAGGTAATACCTACCCTTATAATGATGTACTTCGGGTGCCCATATCACACCTCTGATCCAATTGTCCGGTGGAGTCACGAATACTGTATACGGACCTTCCCATGTTTCTAAATCCTTACTTTTATAGGTGACTACTCCGCTCGAAAACTTTCCTTGATCGTTTTTTACTTTCGCAGCTTTGTAAAGGAAATAAGTCTGCGACTGTTTGTCTGCCACAATATAAGGATCTCGAATATTTAAATCCTTAATATGGACTTTCGATGGACTAGTTTGTGCCCAACTCCATGATATTATAAAAAGACAATAGTATATCAGCATAGATACCCTGCTGAGCGAAGTTTTATTCATATTGTTATATCTCAACTAAACGTTTTTTAGGTTACTTATTCAACTCTACATCCAATGCCGCTCCCGGGTCGCCTTGCTGTCCCATCCACTGCTCTAGCTGTTTTTTATATGATGTCAACTGTCGGGTATACTTCGGGTTTCCGGCGAGGTTGTTCATCTCGCTAGGATCGGATTTCAAATCGTACAATTCAAATTCTGGGCGTTTGACAAACTGTCGTACTTTTCGTTCGGCTTCTGGATCGCGGTTTGCCCTATTCACCCAGGTATTCCAAAGACTACCTTTGGACTGTGGATTCATCATCTTGACATAAAATTCTCTTTCCGGGCTGAGATTCCATATAAACTTGTAGTCTCTATCACGAATACTGCGTATTGGATAAGCCGTCCCGGCAGGAATATTATTATGGATACCATAAGCATATTGACGCGCTCCTAAACCACCGTTTTTTAATACGCTCAAAAAACTAATACCATCCAGATCATCCCGCTTTTGGCCACCGGCAATTTCTATAAGTGTCGGTACGACATCTTCATACTGCGCTAAAGCTTCCGAAGTGCTGCCTTTGCCTACGACACCCGGCCACCGTACAATCATGGAACTACGCTGACCATAATCCCATAACGTCCATTTTCCTCTGGGAAATTGAGGGCCTTGCTCTCCCAGAAACATGACGATAGTATTGTCCAACTGTCCGTTTTTTTCCAACATCTTCATCACATCCCCCACTTGATTATCTAAACGTCGTATTTCTGCCAAAAAATTAGCAAAGTTACGACGGGTAACCGGCGTGTCCACCCAATGCGCAGGTAATATCAACTTTTGGGGATCAAACTCCGAGGGATCTCCGGCTGTCCATGGTACATGTGGATTGATACTCATCACAAAGAGACAGTAAGGCTCCGGTGCCGTGATATATCGTTCAATACTATCCAAGAAATAATCATCCGTACGTTTTACACAATTGGGTTCAAACCCCGGTACTATATCGAAAGGAAATATTTCTCGGGGTTTTGTTACGTGATTTTTCCCCGTTAGCCCTACACGGTATCCCAGATCAGCCAAATAATGGCAGACACTTTTCAACCCGTCATTGACAGCCTTATGATTTTGGTATGCGCCATGCCTAGCCGGGTACAGTCCCGTAAACAACGATGCCCGAGTAGGCACACACATTGCCTCTGAAGCAATCATATTGGTAAAACGCATGCCGGATGCAGCCAATTCGTCGATATGATGTGTTTTCAGATTTTGTCCTCCATAGCAACTCAATTGCTTAGAATCCAAATCATCGGCCATGATAATGACGATATTGGGTTTGCGATGATCCCCGGCATAGTTTTTTGAGGGGTTTGTCTGCCCAAAAGCAAACAGCGATACTCCTAACCAACAACATACTGAGACCAGCACATTACTTAACCAAACTGTGTTCATATTTTAAAATTGATATACTCTCATTATACAAGGTTGCCTATACTATTGATTTTGCTGCGCTCTTTTTTGTCTAGCATGTTCTTTCTCTCTTTTCCTCTTTTCCATCAGGCCTTCCCATTGCTCAGTGGTCAGTATTTTCTTAAAACTTTCTTCACGCTCTTTGACAGCTATCTGCGTCCTTTTTTTCCGTTCAGCCGGATCGACACCCTCAGCCTTTGCTTTCTGGAGTTTGGTATAGAACGTCAAAAAAGTTTCTCCGACCTTTTGGTTCTGTTCGTCTGTCAGCTTCAAGGTTTTTTTAAAGCTCTTTGTTTTTTGCTTTGCCAATATCTCCGGCGATTCCTGTGCCTGTGCCGTCATTAAAAACATGACTGATAATAGTGTACCGATCACTAATTTCATACCTGATTTTAAACTTTTCATTTTCATAACATTTAATTTTAGTTTATTTAGTTACTTACTCAACCCGACATCCAATGCTACTCCCGGATCGTATTCATTTTAAAATATGGATCAACGAACCTACTGTAGACTAGTCAACTTGATATCATCTACCCATACACTCGTAGCGACCGGTACATCTCCGAACTTAAGACTCACCCTATACCCTTCATCCTTTGGAATACACTCGGTTTCAAAACGATACACCGCCACATCACCAGATATTTCGACTTGTTCGTTGAGAACAGGCCTGCCTCCTGCCACAGGCTCCACGGCTATCGTAAGGGTAGTTTTCGGTCGATTGGCTTTAGAGGCCAACTCAATCCTAAATTTTTCTCCTTTTTTTGCCGGATAAGGCCAGCGCAGGGCTACAGCATTTGTGTTAGAAGCTTTACGTTGCACCGTAATTTTGGCCGTATTTCGTCCCTGAATCACATCCTTTGTATCCACTTCTATCCGAGCCAAGCCTCGTTCGGCTTGATAGATTTTCCAGTCACCGAGACGATCCTCAAAATCCCCATTTATCATTCTTCTATAAGCTTGAGCACGTTCGCCATAGGTACGGGTATTCAAAGGAAAGGCACCTATCCTCTCTGCCCAAGCATGCCACTCCTTATACATGTCCTCCAATTGTTTAGGATATTTTTTGGCCAAATCATATAATTCGGATGGATCATTGTCCATATCGTACAATTCAAGGGATGCCTTGTCGAAATCGGTGCGTTCTTTGGTTTTGGCGACCATCTTCCATTTTCCATCCCGCATAGCGATATTGGCCTCATGCTCCCAAAAGATTTTCCCTCTATCTACCTGTTTTCCCACAAACTGGGGAGCAAGGCTTTTACCTTCCAAAGGCTGAATGGTATGTCCATTATATTTTTCCGGATAAGAAGCACCAGCTACATCCGCACAAGTTGCCATCAGATCGATAATATGTCCATAGCTATCAATAAAGGAGTTGTTCAAATCCTTGCGGATACCCTTGGGCCAATGTACGATCAAAGGTGATGCAATACCGCCTTCGTGTACATAATGTTTGTATTCTCTAAAAGGTGTACTACTCAGGTTGGCCCAAGACTGTCGATAGCTTTCGTAAGAATCTGCTTTTGTTCCGTCCAAATATTCTTTTTCCCGGCTGATATATTCGGCACAAGCACCATTGTCACTGAGAAAGAAAATAAGCGTATTCTCAAATTGTCCTTGTTTTTTCAGTTCATCGACAATATGCTTGATCCCTTGGTCCATAAGGTCTATCTGCGCTGCATAGATGGCCATGCGCATCGTCATATCTTCCTTTTCCTGATCCGATAGCCGATCCCATGCCTGTACCTTACTATCTCTCGGAGAGAATGCATTATCTTGTCTGATAAGACCGATTTCACGTATCTTCTTAAATCGCTCTTGCCGAAGGACATCCCATCCTTTTTTGTACCGTTCCACGTATTTATCTATTTCCGGTTTTAGCGCATGCAGTGGCCAGTGGGGAGCAGTATACGCTACGTACAGGAAGAAAGGATTTTTCTTGCCGGCTTGGGCATGTTCGCGGATATAGGCTATACTGGTATCGCTGATAGCATTGGTCAAATAAAAATTTTTAGGGGTACGATAGGAACGATTATTGCTGTATATAGTGGCTTTGAAATAATTTGCGCCACCGGGAATAATCCCAAAATAACGATCAAAACCCCGTTGTATAGGCCAGTTATCTATAACTTTTCCTTCTATTTTACGTTCATTGGTCAGATGCCATTTTCCACTCATATAGGTACTGTATCCGGCAGAACGGAGTACTTCGGCAATGGTCACGCTATTGTTATTGAGATTACCTGCATAAGCAGGTGTACCCATATCTGCTGCTGCCATCCACCCCATTCCTGCTTGATGTGGATAAAGGCCTGTCATCAATGCCGCACGGGATGGACAACAACGCGCCGCATTGTAAAATTGTCTATATCGCAATCCATTTTTCGCCAATTCGTTCAACTGTGGTGTCTCCACTTCACCCCCATAACAGCCTATATCTGAAAAGCCCAAATCATCAGCCATAATTAGTACGATATTGGGACGGCTATCATGGGATAATGTATCGGTCATTGCCAATACCCTATTCGGGGATAAGGAGATCACCAACAGACAAATCCACATGTTGGCGGGAATAAATCTTAAAACTGCTTTTGGTGCAAGCCTATTTATACGGGTCAGCATATCATGTAGGTTTATATAGTATAACTTTCACAAGTTTACAAAACCTATCCCTCTATCCCCTATAAATTTTAGGTCAAACACTTGAAATTTTGTGCACAATAAGACCACAACACAAACAAAAACAAATTAAATATCTAATAATAAGATAGTTAACAAAACAATCATTTTTTTTCTAAAAATATTATTTCGTTTCTTCTTTTTCCTCTCCCTCTACCTCGTCATCGAACAAAATCCGTACAGAGGGAGTATAGGTATCGTCATGTTGACCGGTCCTGTTGGCCCAAAAGAAAGCAACCAAAAAAATTAAGGCAATAAAAACACTACAACCGATTAGAAAGAATATGATGTTCATTTTTTGAGTATTGTATTGCGTATTGAGATTTATTGTTTTTGTTCCTAATTCCTTTGTTACTTGTTTCGGGGTGCGAGTTTACTGCTCTCTGTTTGCTGTCAACTATCCTCTGTCAACTGCCCCCTCAAATAAGTTTCCTGCGTCGTGCGTACCATCGTGTCGTCAGGCTCGTGAAGGAGATGATGGTAACGGTACTGATAGGCATTAAAATGGCCGCAAACAAGGGTGACATCGTGCCTTGTACCGCAAAACTCAAACCGATGACATTATACATCAGCGAGATCACGAAGCTCATTTTAATGACCTTGACGGCATCTTTGCTGAACACAAAAAACCGAGGTAATCTCTCGAAAGCCTCCCCATCCAATATAGCATCACACCCGGGCGAAAAGTTGTTGATATCATCCGAAACAGCTATACCCAAATCAGCCTCGCGCAATGCTCCCGCATCGTTCAATCCATCCCCCAACATACATACCTTATTCCCTTCCTGCTGCCATTGGCCTATCCTGCGCAATTTGTCGCCAGGACTTTGATTAAACAGCAGTTCGGACTGTACCGGAAATATCAAACGTAGGGATTCCGCACGACGTTCGTTATCGCCAGAAATCAGATGCAGGTCATAATGGCAGTGACTTAACTTGCCTACAACTTCAGACAAACCCTTACGCCAAGATTGTTCCAATGTAAAACAACCTTTTATTTCTTCATTTACCTGGATGTAGACAACAGATCCTTCAAAAGGAGATTTGTTTGTTCCTACGAACGTGGCACTGCCCAATTTGATTTCATCATTCTGAAATCGCCCCTTCTGCCCCTGCCCTACAATCTCTTCGTAATCCGTGACAGGCAAGACCGTACATTCGCCCAACCACTTGATAATCTCCCGACTCAAGGGGTGGTTGGAATTGCGACAGAGGGAATAAATTAGGCTTTTGTCCCGTGTGGATAGCTCACCCTCAAAGTGCATGGTGGAAACATGAGGCGAGGATATGGTTCCTGTCTTGTCAAATACGACGGTGTCGATGGCGGCCATCTGCTCTATAGCAGCTGTATTTTTGATATAGAGTTTATTTTTATCAAAAATACTTAATGCTGCAGAAAGTGTAAAAGGAGAACTGAGCGCCAATGCACAGGGACAGGCAATAATCAATACAGCTGTGAAGGCTGCCCATGCCCTTTCCGTATTGCCTCCAGCCAACCAAAAGACAGCTGCCGACAGAGCTATGCACAACAGTCCTATGGTAAAGTACTTACTGATATACCCCACAAAGGTATCGAATTTTTTTTCTTGAACCTTAAAGTTCTCGTTGTTCCAGAGTTTGGTTAAGTAGCTTTGAGATACAGGCTTGACAACTTCCATTTCAATAGCCTCTCCGACTTGTCGTCCTCCGGCATATACAATCTCGCCCAATACTTTTTCTATAGGACGGCTTTCTCCCGTCACAAAACTAAAGTCTATCGAAGCTGTGCCTTTCCATAAAATGGCGTCGGCAGGAACAATCTCGTTGTTCCGGACCAATATTCTATCGCCAACTTTGAGATCCGCGATCTGTGTAGGCCGTTCTCTTCCATCTTCCAATACGGTGACAGCTACTGGAAAATAGGAGCGGTAATCACGCTCAAAAGAGATGTGATAATAGGTACGCTGCTGTACCCATTTACCTATTAGGATAAAAAACACCAAACTGCATAAGGTATCCATAAATCCGGCTCCGGTCTGGGTCAATATCTCGAAGGCTGAACGAAAAAACAGGACAAATATACCCAATGCCAACGGGACATCGAGATTGAGCTGTTTTTGTTTGAGACTATACCAAGCCGATTTAAAGTAATCGGAAGCCGAATACAGTAGTACCAGAATACCGAAAGCCAAATTCATATAGCCAAAAAAGGCAGCATACTGGCGTTCGAACTCTGCCATACCGAAATATTCGGGGAAGCTGATCATCATCGAATTTCCAAAGCAGAATCCTGCCACGGTAATCTTGGCAATCAGTCCTTTCTGATTGAACTTCTTCCCTTCCTTGACAACGTCCTGTAGGGTAATCTTAGGATCGTAACCGATATTGTGTAACAACTGTACAAGCGCTTTCAAGGAAATACCCTTTTTGTCGAACGTGATACTGGCCTGTTTTTTCATAAAATCAACTTGTGAAGATTTTACGGCCGGATGTAGCTTATAAAGGTGTTCCAACAGCCAAATGCAGGAGCTACAATGTATGGCGGGTATATAAAAAGTCATGATCACCATCTCATCATCCTGATAGTCGACAAGCTTGGCCACAATATTAGGCTCATCCAAGTAGCTCAGATCTTCCTTCTGTACTTTTTGGGACTTGCCGGGGTGAGTATTATATCTATAGTAACTACCAAGGTTGTTCTCGTTCAGTATCTGATACACGGTCTGACAACCGAGACAACAGAATGGACGGTCGTCCAGCATATATGTGGTGTCCTCTGCCATATCTCCGCAGTGGTAACAGATTTTTTTGTTGATGGTCAGATCGTTGACTTTCGACATTTTTTGTTTTTTATGTTGGCGCACGAATCCCTTCGTGTGCCTTGGGGCTTCGGGCAAATAATGGGCAAATAACAATTTACCCCTACTATATCGCTTGACTGAAAAGGTTTTCCTGGTCTTTTTTACGATGCAGGCGTTCGTCGAAAGCCATACATATATTACGCAAAAAAGATTTACCTACTTCGGTGGCATGGACGACGTCCCCATCTACCGTGACCAGTCCATCTCCGACCAAAGGATCTAACCGAGCCAGAATCCGTTCGTTGCATACAAATCCTTCTTGCAGCCTCACCGTTCCCCTACACATCATGTCAAGAATATATTGGCGAATAACAACATCTGTATCACCCAACAGATGTCCCTTGAATACAGGAAGCCGACCTTCTGCAATCCGTGTATGATATTCTTCGACAGTTTTGACATTTTGCGCAAAGGCAGTCCAAGCGTCGCTGATCGAGGATACCCCCAGACCTATCAACAAAGGCGTATATCGGTCGGCGTAGCCCATGAAATTGCGATGTAATCGTCCCTGTTGTGCTGCAACGAACAAAGCATCTTTTTCTTTCGCAAAATGATCCATCCCCACATCCTTATACCCAGCTTGTTGGATCATCTCCTTTCCCAACTTGTACAAAGATAGCTTTTCTTCACCTTGTGGCAAATCTTCCTCGGTAAAGCGCCGCTGGCCGGGCTTGATCCATGGTACATGCGCGTAACTGTAAAAGGAAATACGGTCTGGAGACATACACAAGGATTGTTCAATAGTCATCCGCACAGAATCAGCTGTCTGTAATGGCAAACCGTAAATCAAGTCAAAGTTGATCGACTCGTAGCCTATACCCCTCGCCTGATCCATGACACGCATCACATCTTCTACTGTCTGATGGCGATTGATAATAAACTGTACTTTTTTGTCAAAATCCTGAATTCCTAAACTCAACCGTCTAAAGCCTAGATCATATAGCACTTGCAAATGTTCGGCGGTTGTATTAGCCGGATGCGCCTCGAACGAAAATGAGGCATTTTCTGCTTTAGCCTGTCCATCAAGAATACCTAAAAGCAACCTCTCCAGATGAAGGGGATGAAAAAAAGTCGGCGTACCTCCACCTAAATGGATTTCAGCAATTTTTAATTCTTTATCGCCCAAAATCTCCTTGTACATTTTCCATTCTTTAAGCAGTGAATTGATATAGGGCTCTTCTACATTGTGGTTTTTGGTAATGCGCGTATTACAGCCACAATAGGTACAGAGGCTTTCGCAATAGGGTAAATGTATATAAATGCTTATGCCTTCTTTACCGGATTTTTGATAATTCTGTACGACACGTTCTTTCCATTGCTCAGCATTAAAGCAGTGATTTTCCCAAAACGGTACGGTAGGGTAACTTGTGTACCGTGGTGCGGCAACATTGTATTTTGATATGAGGTTGTGTATTTGCATTTGTCTTTTTTTATGTTAACACAGACAATAGGGATCACAAGCGGCACGCTTGCACAGAAGGCACAAGCATCGTTTCACTAATGCTTGCGCCAGAGTTAACAGGCCTTATGTTTCATTTTGTTTGTCGTTCATAGTTTTGCTTCAAAGGAACTCCTTTTTTCTCACATTCGAGCACACACTGACAGGCCAAACCGAGGCATCTTTCGTCCCCCCAGTTGTTGAGGTTCATGATGGTCTGATAGGCTATGCCAAGGGTACTTTGGTCTTCGAAAGGAGTGTTGGCAATGTGCAAACCAAGTTTGTTGGCATGGGAAATGTCGATATGATCCAGAGAAATGGAACGTGTAATGATTTTCTTGACGCCGATCTGATCCAGCTTGTTCAACAATGTACTATCAAGCACATCCCTATCGGAAATGATGACGACTTCCTTCCCCACTGCATAATGTAGGGTTCCCATATCCAACCCGTTTGATATCAACGTAAGGTCATGCACCTTGGCATTAGCCAAGGCAAGTTGTTCTTTCTCAAATTCCCGAATATTGTATGCCACGACTTTCATGTACACCCCTGATTTCACAAGATTTCTCCAAAACTAGGGCATGTACCAATACTTGTGAATGTAGGTGGTCAGCTTAATATATGATTTTCATCACTTACAGGGTGAGTGATTAACCACTAAACTATGATTTACGTTTTTTTGAATTACGAATTGTTACGTGATGCCCTTCCATTCTCCCCTATCAACTCTCCCCTATCAACTCTCAACTCTCAACTGTCCTCTGTCAACTGTCCACTAAATCATTGTTTAATGTTTTTTAGTCTGAGAATGGAGAAAATGCGTATAGCATTTCCTTCTTTGGTGATCAGTTTTTCATCTTTGAAATCGGCGAGCATCCTGCTGATCGTTTCGTTTGCGGTACCCGCCAGAGCTGCTAAATCGTCCCTAGAAATACGAATGACCACTTCGTCCTGGGTATCGTTTTCTATGGTCTTTAGCGCAACATTGACCAAAGCATTGGCCACACGCTTCCGCACAGTATCATAGGCAAACCCGAGCATCTGCTCTTCCTTTTCCTTGACATTTCCGGAAAGCATTTTAATAAATTTGCTTGCAATTGCTGGTTTTTTGTACATCAACTCGAAAAAGTTCTCCTTCGGTATCAATGCTATCTCCGCATCTTCCAAGGCAATGGCATTGTCGGTATATTTTTCATTCAATAGCACGGTTTCGTATCCCAAATATTGGCCGTCTATATGGATACCGGTAGACAATTCCCGGCCGTCTTGGTAGTACAGAAAGGTACGAACTTTTCCGGTACGGATGAAGTAAACAAATACGGGAGTATCGCCAGATTCATAAATCAGCTGCTTTTTCTTGAATGTCTTGATACGTGCCTGTTCCACAAGATCTGTTAGCAGGTAATCCTGTTCTTCCATGTCGAGACCAACAAAATTGGGACTATGGATACTGCCTTGCAGATTATCTCTCTTTCGCAACCGACTTTCAATCGCATTCAATAATTCGATATCATCGAAGGGTTTGATCAGATAATCATCAGCCCCCATTTCCATGGCCTTGCGTATATCGGTTCTTTCTGACTTAGCCGTCAGAAAGACAAAAGGTATATGCATGGTATTTTCGAATTTATTGAGCATATACAGCACCCCGTAACCATCGAGCTCCGGCATCATAATATCGCAAAGGATAAGGTCGGGCAAGTGCTTAACAGCCATCTCTACACCTATCTTTCCGTTTTCGGCTGTGATGACTTCATAGCCTCCGGTCAGATCCAGTATCTCTTGGGTGCTCTCCCTGATTTCTTCATTGTCTTCGATGATCAGAATGGTTCTTTTTTTCATTGTATGGATATTGACAAAATCTTTATTTTAACCTTTTTTTCTTCTGCTAGCGTATACGCAATGTCATTAAGTTAAGGATGCAATATCCACCATGTCATGTTGAGGCTTGCCGAAACATCTGTACGACATGGTTTTCAGATCCTTCGGACGAGCCTCAGGATGACAAAAAACACTAACTTAATGACATTGATCGCACGCATCAGCCATATTATTGTGTAAAAATCATTTTAAACATTGTGCCTTTATGGATCGCTGACCAATACTCCAATTTGCCTCCCATGAGTGTAATGTACCTCTTTACGATATTCAGCCCCAACCCTGTACCGGGGATATTTCCGGTATTGTGCGCCCTAAAAAAGGGTTCGAACAGGTTGACCTGATCTTCGTCGGGAATACCTATACCGTTATCCTTGACGATCACAGTGCATGTATCACCGTTGATCTCGGTCGAGAATTCGATAAATGTGTCTTCCCCCGAGTATTTCACGGCATTGGACACCAAATTGATAATACTGCTCTTCAAGAGATGGGGGTCCAACACAAACTCTGCTTCCAACCCTGTATGCTGATAGACGATATGCTGATTCTTCTTACAGATCAACTGCATCTCTTCTGCGATTTCTTCCCCAAGGTGAACGACGTTTATCTTGTTCTTGTTTACCGTCACGACGCCGGCCTCTAGTTTTTCCAAAGATAAAAAATCATTCAATATACTGTTCAATAACTGCACGGCACCTTTGATACGTGCAGTATGTTTCAGCACGGCCTGGAAATCAGGTTTTTCAATATACTTTTCAATCAAGGAAGCCGAAAGCTGTACGGAGCTCAACGGTGTGCGAAACTCGTGCGAGGCCATCGAGACAAAACGGGACTTCAACTGGTTGAGTTCTTTTTCTTTTTCTAGCGAATTGCTCACATCTGTCTTTGCCTTTTCGAGCTCAGAAACCAAGGAAATCAAGTCTTTGGTTCGATCACGGACAATTTCTTCCAGTTCTAGCGTGTGTTTCAGCAATTGTTCTTCTACTTCTTTCTCCTTGGTGAGATCGTGCACAAACCCTGTAAAGACTCTTTTATTTTGGTAAAACACTTCACTGACTGCCAAACGAAAAGGAAAGGTTGTCCCGTCCTTGCGGAGTCCACGCACTTCGCGACCGATACCGATGATCTTTTTCTTTCCTGTTCTTTTATAGTTGTCGATATAGCCATCGTGACGACTTTTGTCCGGTTCGGGCATCAACATGGAAATGTTGTTTCCGATCACTTCCTGCGCTTCGTATCCAAACAACGCCAATGCAGCGGGATTGATGGATTCTACAATCCCCATATGATCAATCGTAACGATACCATCTATCGCTGTATCTATAATCGCTGCTAATAACCTCGACGAATCCATGTTTATTTCATATTTTACTTTGATCCCTCCTGCTAGCGCCAGATTTGTCTATTTCACCAATTTTTTATACTTGATACGTTTCGGTGCCACATCTCCTAGGCGCTTTTTACGGTTTTCTTCATATTCAGAGTAGTTGCCTTCGAAGAAATACACTTGGGAATCTCCTTCAAACGCCAAGATATGGGTACATATCCTATCCAAGAACCACCTGTCATGGGAGATAATGACGGCGCATCCGCCAAAGTTTTCGAGGCCTTCTTCCAATGCCCGTAGGGTGTTCACATCAATATCGTTGGTAGGCTCGTCCAAAAGCAACACGTTGGATGCTTTTTTCAATGTGATCGCCAAGTGGACACGGTTACGTTCTCCACCTGAAAGCACACCGATTTTTTTCTGTTGATCCGCACCGTTAAAATTGAACTTCGACACATAGGCCCTGGAATTTACCGGGCGATTGCCGAGCAGAATATTGTCTTGCCCATCGGTGATATTTTCCCATACCGACTTTTCGGGATCAAGGTCATCGTGCATTTGGTCTACATAGCCCAGCACCACGGTTTCGCCGACCTTGAATGTACCTGTATCGGGCTGCTCCTGCCCCGTAATCAAACGAAACAAGGTCGTTTTTCCAGCTCCGTTAGGTCCAATAATACCGACTATGCCTGCCGGAGGCAAGGAAAAGCTTAGGTTTTCGAACAGGATCCGGTCTCCGTATGCTTTCGAGATATTATCGGCCTCAATGACTACATTTCCCAAACGCGGCCCAGGTGGAATAAATAGCTCAAGCTTGTCTTCACGTTCCTTTGTCTCTTCCGAAGCCAATTTTTCATAATTGTGCAGACGGGCTTTGGACTTGGCGTGACGGGCTTTGGGAGCCATACGCACCCATTCCAGTTCCCGTTCCAATGTCTTCTGTCGTTTGGTTTCCTGTTTTTCTTCCTGTGCGAGGCGTTTGGCCTTCTGATCCAACCAAGAGGAATAATTGCCCTTCCAAGGAATACCTTCTCCCCTATCCAACTCCAATATCCATCCAGCGACATTGTCCAAAAAGTACCGGTCGTGCGTGACAGCGATGACGGTTCCTTTATACTGTTGCAGATGTTGCTCCAACCAGTCGATAGACTCGGCGTCCAAATGGTTGGTAGGTTCGTCCAAAAGCAACACGTCCGGCTCTTGCAATAGCAGACGACACAATGCTACACGACGACGTTCGCCACCTGACAAATTGGCGATCTTGGCATCCGGTTCGGGACAACGTAAAGCATCCATCGCCCGCTCTAACTTCGTATCAAGCTCCCAGGCATTTGTCGCATCGATCTTGTCCTGCAATTCACCTTGTCTCGCCAACAGCTTGTCCATCTCATCGGGATTCTCATACACTTCGGGCAAGCCGAATTTTTCGTTGATTTCCTCGTATTCTTTCAATATGGCCGCAGTTTCAGCGACTCCCTCTTCTACGATTTCACGAACAGTCTTATCGTTGTCCAACTCGGGTTCCTGTGCTAGATAACCCACAGAATATCCCGGAGAGAATACCACTTCACCCTGGTATGATTTGTCCAATCCTGCAATGATTTTCAACAGGGATGATTTGCCCGAACCATTCAGACCGATGACACCGATCTTGGCACCATAGAAGAATGACAGGTATATATTTTTTAAAACTTGCTTTTGCGGGGGATAAATTTTGTTTACTCCCGCCATGGAAAAGATTATTTTCTCGTCTGACATATCAATCGTTATTCTCGGGCGACAGCCCAAGTCTATTTAGTTTTATTATTCTTAGGTATTGTTTCGAACAGATTACCCCCTAGCTTCAAAGATATTAAAAGATATCAAATTTTCGATTAAATATAAAAACATTGTAAAACTACGGACAGTGCGCATTAGGGCATCATATAAGCAATCTGTTCCTTCGGCTATCGTTCGACATGGCTTCGGCCCCTGTTCGAGACCGCTTCGGGACTGCTTCGGGCTTTCTTCGGGAGCTCTTCGGGAGCTCTTCGGGTGTTCTTCGACTCCTCTTCGGCCTCTGTTCGGGTCGTTGCCGAAGAACAGTCGAAGGAGGGCCGAACAAGAGCCGAACAAGTTCCGACGGAATCCCGACTGTGTCCCGAGGCCGAACCGAATACTTGCCGAACACTGACCGAATCGAGCCCGTATAATTCGCTTTTCATAAAAATCTAGTGTAGCTGAATGAGACTTTTATGCGTTATCTAGATAAGTATCAGACTTGCGAAGTTTCGAAAACTTCAGAAGTCTTTCAACGTTCCCACTGACATTTTGTCTACATCTGTTTGTGGCTTAATTGTTGATAAATTATAATAAATAATAAGTTGGGGATTTACAATAATTTCATACATTTATAACATTCTTAACTTATTCTAAGAAAGAAAGGTAATTTACATGGAAGCAAAATTCTCACCAAGAGTAAAAGACGTAATATCGTATAGCCGCGAAGAGGCCTTGAGACTTCGTCATGACTATATCGGTACAGAGCATCTTTTGCTTGGGTTGATCCGAGAAGGTGATGGTGTGGCGATAAAAATTCTTAAAAATCTACAAATAGATATTGGAGCTATTCGTCAGTCTATAGAGGATGCCGTCAAAGGTTCGTCTGTATCCAGAGCGCCTATAGGCAACATGCCTCTGACCAAACAGGCTGAAAAAGTCCTCAAAATCACTTATCTTGAAGCTAAGATCTTTAAAAGTGATATCATTGGTACAGAGCACCTGTTGTTAGCCATATTGCGAGACGAAGACAATATCGCCTCACAGATCTTGCACCAATATAACATGACTTACGATCTGTTTAAAAACGAGGTGGAACAAAATAAAACAACCATCACGGACGAGGCTCCTGGTTCTTCTACGCCAGACGATGACTTTGCGGAAGAAGAAAGCTTTTCGGCTCCCAAAAAAGTATCCGACATAAAATCCAAAACTCCAGTATTGGACAATTTTGGGCGTGATCTTACAAGGGCGGCCGAAGAGGGCAAACTGGATCCAATCGTAGGTCGCGAAAAAGAAATCGAACGCGTATCACAGATCCTATCCCGCCGCAAAAAGAACAATCCGATCCTGATCGGTGAGCCCGGTGTGGGTAAATCTGCCATTGCCGAAGGGCTTGCCCTGCGTATCGTACAGCGTAAGGTGTCCCGTGTATTGTTCAATAAACGGGTCGTAACATTAGACCTGGCCTCATTGGTCGCCGGCACTAAATACCGTGGACAATTTGAAGAGCGCATGAAAGCGGTGATGAACGAACTGGAAAAATCTCCCGATGTCATCCTCTTTATCGATGAAATCCATACAATCGTTGGTGCCGGAGGCGCTTCGGGCTCTTTGGATGCCTCAAACATGTTCAAACCGGCGTTGGCCCGTGGTGAAATCCAATGTATCGGAGCGACTACTTTGGATGAATACCGCCAGTATATCGAGAAGGACGGTGCACTGGACCGTCGTTTTCAAAAAGTCATGGTAGAACCTGCTACCCATGATGAAACGATCGAAATATTGAACCGTATCAAGGATAAGTACGAAGAACACCACAACGTCATCTATACACCTGAGGCTATTGAAGCTTGTGTAAGCTTGACCACAAGGTATATCACCGACCGCTTCTTACCGGACAAGGCCATTGATGCCCTGGATGAAGCAGGCTCTCGGGTGCATCTCACCAATATACATGTGCCGCAAACAATCCTGGATATCGAGGAAAAGATCGAAGAGGTCAAGGTAGAAAAAAACAAAGTAGTACGCTCACAGAAATACGAAGAAGCGGCTAAACTACGTGACACGGAAAAAAAGCTTTTGGAAGAATTGGAACGTGAAAAAGCAGCTTGGGAAGCGGAAACGAAAACCAAACGCTATACCGTCACCGAAGATAATGTAGCCGAAGTTGTGTCCATGATGACAGGTATCCCTGTACAGCGTGTGAGCCAAACGGATAGTCAAAAATTATTGAATATGGCTGAGTCCATGAAAGGTCGTATCATCGGTCAGGACGATGCTGTACAAAAATTGGTCAAAGCGATCCAACGTACAAGAGCAGGGTTGAAAGATCCAAAGAAACCTATCGGCTCTTTTATCTTCCTGGGTCCCACGGGTGTCGGTAAAACCGAATTAGCCAAAGAATTGGCTCGTTTTATGTTTGATTCGGAAGATTCACTCATCCAAGTAGACATGAGTGAATATATGGAAAAATTTGCCGTATCACGTTTGGTCGGTGCGCCTCCAGGATATGTAGGCTATGAGGAAGGTGGACAGTTGACTGAAAAAGTCCGTCGTAAGCCTTATGCCGTCGTATTGCTGGATGAAATCGAAAAGGCACATCCTGATGTATTCAACCTCTTGCTGCAAGTTCTGGAAGAAGGACAGTTGACGGATAGCTTGGGACGTAAAGTGGATTTCAGAAACACGATCATCATCATGACGTCCAACATTGGTGTACGCCAATTGAAGGAATTTGGACAAGGTGTAGGCTTCACAACTACGGCTAAGGAAACGCAAGCCGATGCGCATTCGAGAGGTGTCATCGAGACGGCTTTGAAACGTGCTTTTGCTCCTGAGTTTTTAAACCGTATCGATGACGTAATCGTATTCAACTCATTGACAAAAGAACATATCTTCAAGATCATTGATATTGAATTGAAATCCCTATTTGTCCGTATCGAAGCTTTGGGACATACCATCAACTTGACCGAAAAAGCGAAGGAATACATTGCCGAAAAAGGCTATGACAGCAATTTTGGTGCAAGGCCACTGAAACGGGCTATCCAAAAACATCTGGAAGATCCTATTGCCGAAGAGATCCTCAAAGGGGAACTCAAACCCAATGAAACTATTGTTGTCGATTTGGATGAGGAGAAAAAAGAAATCGTCGTCAAAGGCCAAGGGTCAAACGATCATGACAATTCAGTCTCCTCGGATGTCAGTGGAGAGAACGAACATTAAACTTAAAAAAGGTCACAGCTTAAGCTGTGACCTTTTTTAATGCTCATTATTCATACTCTCCGTTATTTTCTGAATATTCAAGCTGTTGGCCATCGCACTGAATATACGATGATACGTACCTTTATTCTCGTAGAGCTCTTCGTGCGTACCATCCTCTACCACCCTCCCTCTCTCCATGACGATGATATGTGAAGCATCAATGATCTGGGAAATAGAATGCGAGACAATAACAACTGTACGTCCGACTTTGATGGCATCCAAGCTGTTCTTGATCTGTTCGGTGGCAATAGCATCCAGATTGGCCGTAGGTTCGTCCAGAAAGATAATAGGTGGATTTTTCAAAAACATCCGTGCGATAGCAATCCGTTGCTGTTGCCCTCCCGAAAGCAGATGTGCCTCCGAATCGTAACCTTTGGGCAACTCCATAATCTGCTCATGTATATAGGCTTTTCTGGCCGCCTCTATGACTTCTCCCAGTGGAGCCTCAGTTTTACCGTAACGGATATTATCGGCAATAGATCCTTTGAAGATATGGTTTTTCTGCAAAACCAAGCCTATGTTCTCCCGCAAGAATGCCGTGTCATACGCTGCCAGATCTACCCCGTCCAACAGAATTTTACCCGATGTAGGGGAATAAAACTTGTCTAACAGATTGATGACCGTACTTTTACCAGCCCCGCTTAAACCTACCAAAGCCGTAATCTGATTAGGTTCGATACGCATGGAAACCCCATGAATGGCCTTGGTTCCGTTCGGATATGCAAAATCCACATTTTGCAACTCGATCTTTCCTCGGATAGAAGCTGGTCTGTACTCTCCCGTAGACTCTCTTTCTTGATCTGCTTCGAGGATATCAAAAAAACTTTCGGAGTAGATCAAGGCATCATTGACCTCATCGTATATGCGGTGCAACTGCCGTATGGGTGCCGAGACATTGTTGAAGAGCATGATATGAAACATAATTGCACCCAAAGTCATCTGCTCATTCAACACAAAATAGGCCGTAAGGATAATTACGATGACCACTCCAATCTGCTCGATAAACCCTTTGATACTGTCAAAGAGAAAACTTGTCTTGCGGGTGGCCATTTGGTTTTCGGTCATTTCATACTGTATATCCTGATGGCGAGTAGCTTCCTCCTTTTCGCGCACAAAAGATTTGATCACCGTAATGGACTCGATCAGATTGATGATTTGGTTGCTCTTGTTTTCCCGAAAGCGACGCATATTACGCCGGAATCCGGACAATTTATTGGCCTGCAACTGAGACACATAAAAATAGATGGGTACAGTCAACAAACCTACCAATCCCACGTAGAAATTGGCATAGAACATACACCCTAGCGCTACTATAGCATTGGTGAATAAAGGAAGAATATCGATAAAGAAATTTTGCACCAAACGGGTCAATGAACTGATCCCAGCATCTATCCTGGTTTGGAGTTTGCCCGATTCATTGTCTGTCGAAGTATAAAAGGCCATCCGGTAGGTCAATATTTTGTCGACAATGGTCTGCGAAAAATCACGGGCAATCATAATCCGCAACTTTTCTCCAAAATATTTTTGACCAAATTGCACACAGGCATATACCACCTCCTTGCCCAAGAGAATGGCGGAGATCACCCCCAGAATATAGAGACCCTGTCGCAAGGGCGTCTTGGCCACCAATAAATCACTGATCGTGTCTACCGTGTACTTCAGAATGAATGCATTGACCTGGGCTGCGAAGGAACCTATTGCAGTCAGCAGCAAGGTATAAACCACCAACTTTTTGTAAGGCTTTACAAAAGGGAGTACTTTACCGAATAATGCTTTAATGGTCATATAATCTACCCTTTACAAATAATTGTCTCTATCCCCATTTCCTTAAATAATTCTTTGAATGAGGGAGGAATATCGTCACTGATGATGATATCGATCCTGGAAAAATCCACAATCTTACCGAAGCTCTTACGCCCAAACTTGCTAGAATCGGCCAATACAATGACTTGTTGGGCTACTTCTATCATCTTCTGATTCAACATAGCCTCTTGTGCACTGGTAGTCGATATCCCATAATCGATATCGATCCCATCTACACCCAAAAACAATTTGGAACAGAAAAAATTACTCAATACTGAATGCGCATAGGCTCCGGTCACTGAAGTGGACGATTTCCGCACGGAGCCTCCCAATTGAATGACTTCCACATTTTGGTGCTTCAAGAGTTGCAAAGTTACGTTCAGGGCCGACGTGACCACGGTGATATCTCCGATAGGATTCATTTCCCTTGCCAGAAACTGCGTGGTGGTTCCCGATCCGATAATGATCGAATCATTGGATGTGATCAATTTTGAAGCCTCTTTCGCTATCAACAGCTTTTCCCTCTCATGAATCTTTTCCTTTTCGAATACAGGGCGGTCTGTCTGATAAGGATTATGTCCCGTAGCTCCACCATGTGTCCGGTAAACTAAGCCAGAATCTTCGAGAAATTGCAAATCCTTTCGAATTGTTACTGATGAAACTTCCAATTCTTCACACAAGTCCAAAACGGATACATGTCCGTTCTTTTTGATTTGTTTAATAATATACTGATGCCGCTCTACGTTATTCATGTATCTAATGTAGGGAACTTATTTCAAATAATCACATTTTTCTTTGTTTTACAGGCAAATGGATTAAACTTCTCCATCTGGTCTTGTCATTTTTACAGTCACAAGGATTTCATTATAGAAGCGCAAACACAAGAACTTACTCTTCCATTCGTTTTCTTATATACTTATTTTATTTATTTCATTTGTTTTCGATTATTTTATATATTTACACTTTCAAAACATCAAAACGTCTCAAAACAAAATGAAACAAACAAGAAACGAAGCCATTCATACTATAAACAAGAGTTGGGACATTGCTATTATCGGTGGTGGAGCCACCGGAGTGGGTATCGCCGTGGACGCTGCTTCACGGGGTTACAAAACCATACTCATCGAAAAATACGATTTTGCCAAGGGCACTTCCAGCAAAAGCACCAAGCTGGTACACGGGGGGGTACGCTATCTGGCAAACGGAGATGTCAAACTGGTCTATTCTGCTTTGCGCGAACGCGGATTGATCTTCAAAAATGCCCCTCATGTTTCATTTGTTCAGAGTTTTGTGATCCCTTCCTACAATTGGTTTGGCAAGATGAAATTTCTCATCGGTCTAAAAGCCTACGATTGGCTAGCCGGCAAACTCCGTATAGGTAAATCGGTTCTACTGAGCAAAAAAGAAGTCATCGAAAAATTACCGAAAGTCAAAACCAAAGGTCTGTTGGGCGGCATACTATATTACGACGGCCAATTTGACGATGCCCGGCTTGCCGTCAACTTGGCACAGACAGCCATCGAGCACGGTGCCACCGTATTGAACTATGCGGAAGTTGTCCGCATCGAAAAAGATGGACACAACAAAGCCAATGGACTTACATTTGTAGACAGAGAAACCCATGAAAGCCATACGATATCGGCAAAAACCATTATCAATGCAACCGGTATTTTCGTGGACGACATATTAAAACTAGACTCTCCTACCCATCGCAACCTGGTACGTCCCAGCCAAGGCACACATATTGTCATAGATAAAAAGTTCTTGGGTAATGAAGACGCGCTGATGATTCCAGAGACAAGCGACGGTAGAGTACTGTTTGGCGTTCCTTGGCATGGCAAAGTATTGCTTGGAACAACGGATACCCCACTCAACGAACACCAGATCGAACCAAGGCCACTGAAAGAAGAAATTGATTTTATCCTAAATACAGCAGATCAATACCTGGAAAATGCACCTACTAAAAATGACGTACTTAGCATTTTCGCCGGTCTACGCCCTTTGGCAGCACCTACGAACGGAGATCCAGGTAGCACGAAGGAAATTTCCAGGGATCACAAACTAATCGCTAGTGAATCGGGAGTCATCACCATCACAGGAGGCAAATGGACGACCTACCGCAAAATGGCCGAAGAAACCGTAGACCTGGCTATCAAAACGGGCGGGCTTGAATTCAAAGCATGTCGCACGACCGATCTACCGATCCACGGCTCCACGCAGCAAAAACGTGCCGGACACTGGCAAGTATATGGCACAGATGCAGATACCATACTACAATTGGCCGAACAAAATCCCGAATGGAAGGAAAAGCTGCATCCGGATTATGATTTTATCGCTGCTGAAGTGGTGTGGGCATGCCAACATGAAATGGTTCGCAAGGTAGAAGATTTTTTGGCCAGACGCATCCGTTTCCTGTTGTTGGATGCAAAAGCTTCGCTAGTCGCAGCTCCCACAGTGGCCCGGATCATGGCGCAGGAACTAGGCAAAAACGAAGATTGGATAGCCAACGAAATAAAGGAGTACGAACAATTGGTTAATAACTATGTTATATAATTACATATAACCAAAATATAAACCTAGGGATGAGGAAGGAATACATATTAGCACTAGATCAGGGCACCACGAGCTCTCGGGCGATACTATTCGACCAACAAGGAGCGATTGTCAATATAGCCCAAAAAGAGTTCACGCAGATCTACCCCCGTTCGGGATGGGTGGAGCATGATGCGCAGGAAATATGGTCCACACAACTAGCTGTCATGGCCGAAGTTGTCGCCAAGTCAAAGACTAAACTGGACACTATAAAAGCAATCGGCATCACCAACCAACGGGAGACGACCATCGTATGGAACAAGAAGACCGGCAAACCTATCTACAATGCCATTGTATGGCAAGATAGACGTACCGCCGACTATTGCAAGGAGATCAGTAAGAAAGGACATGGAAAAGCCATACAGGAAAAAACAGGATTGCTGATCGACGCTTATTTTTCTGCCTCCAAGATCCATTGGATATTGAACAATGTAAAAGGTGCAAAGACGCTTGCAGCCAAAGGAGACCTGGCTTTTGGCACAGTAGATTCCTGGCTTGTGTACAATCTGACCAACGGCAAAAAACATATCACAGATGTATCCAATGCCTCAAGAACATTACTTTTCAATATCCACACCCTGGATTGGGATGAAGAGTTGTTAGCCATATTTGACATACCAAAATCCTTACTGCCACAAGTATGTAGCAGTTCGGAAGTCTATGGAGAGACTAGCCAGGAACTGATCAATCATAGTATTCCTATAGCGGGTATCGCCGGTGATCAACAGTCTGCTTTATTTGGACAGCTTTGCACTTCCAAAGGTATGGTCAAGAATACCTACGGTACAGGGTGCTTCCTGCTAATGAACATCGGCAACAAGCCTATCATTTCGCAAAACAAACTCGTGACAACCGTTGCCTGGAAAATTGGGAAACAAGTCAGTTATGCTTTAGAGGGCAGCGTATTCATCGGAGGCGCTGTCGTGCAGTGGCTAAGAGACGAACTGGGCATCATCAAAAAATCCAGTGACATCGAGCCTTTGGCTACAAGCGTACAGGATACCAATGGCGTATATCTTGTACCGGCCTTTTCGGGTTTGGGTGCACCGCATTGGAACGCAGAAGCACGGGGTACCTTGGTTGGACTTTCACGTGGTGCCAAAGATGCCCATATAGCCCGTGCAGCATTGGAAAGTATTGCGTTTCAAACGTACGACATCCTCAAGGCCATGGAAAGTGACTCGAAGACCAAAATCAAAGAATTGCGCGTAGACGGCGGAGCGACACAAAACAATTTTTTGATGCAGTTTCAGGCTGACATTATCACATCCAAAGTCATTCGTCCCTCTATCACAGAAACCACCGCTATGGGTGCAGCTTTTTTGGCTGGTCTGGCGATAGGCTTTTGGAAAGACATCAAAGAGTTGCAAGAACTATGGGAAGAAGACAAGGTTTTTTCACCCATCAAACACAAGAATATCGGCGATCAACTGAAAGAATGGCAGAGAGCGACCGATACAGCAAAGTTTTGGGCAGATTATAGAGTGGACAATTGAAAATGGAGAGTGGAGAGAGAACAATTTGTAAATCAAAAATCGTAAATCATAACCAATGACCCCATTTGTCGCAGAAATCATCGGTACAGGAGCTATGATCCTTTTGGGGGGAGGCGTAGTAGCCAATGTTGTGCTCAAAGGAACCAAGGGCAATAACTCCGGGTGGATCGTCATCACCACAGCTTGGGCATTTGCTGTCTTTGTAGGTGTCACGATAGCCGGCCCTTACAGTGGGGCCCATCTCAATTGCGCAGTCACACTGGCCAATCTGGTACTTAGCAAAATAGAACTATATACTGCTTTGGAATACATGGCGGGGCAGTTCATTGGCGCCATAACCGGAGCTTTTCTGGTCTGGCTGATATACAAGGATCATTTTGACCAAACCGAGGATGCCGGAGCCAAACAAGCAGTTTTCTGTACAGCACCAGCCATAAGAAACCTCCCCATCAATCTGGTTTCTGAAGTTGTAGGTACATTTGTATTGATCTTTACCATCCTCCATTTCAAGGATGCCTCATTGCCAGATGCCTCCCCTATCGGACTGGGCTCTATCGGTGCTATCCCGGTGACTTTTTTGGTCTGGGCCATAGGGTTGTCATTGGGAGGAACAACAGGGTATGCCATCAACCCGGCCAGAGATCTAGGACCGCGGATCGTACACGCCCTACTCCCGATCAAGAACAAAGCCTCCTTCAACGCTTCCTACGCTTGGGTACCTGTTGCGGGTCCTCTGTTGGGAGCTACGTTGGCTGCAGTGTTATATTTGGTTATATATTAGAAACTTTAAATTAACACACTATTCATATTAATTTTCAATTTTCGCAACCATTATAATTAAAAGACCTTATGTTTACAATGAGACAAAAAAGGATAAGACGCATAAAATTTTCGACGAAAGTTTTATGGGCTGCTTTGGCTGTTGCGTGCTACGCAGGGAATGATCTTTATGCCAAGGATATCCCCAAGGCAGAAAGCAGCATGAGCCAAAGCCAGGAACAGATCAGGATCCAAGGTCGGATATTGGATCAATCCACCAACGAACCTATAGCAGGCGTATCCATCCGTCTAAATGGCAGAACTTTAGCATCATCCAATGCTGACGGAACGTTCCAGCTGAATATCCCCAAAGGATCCAGTGTCACCTTTGAATTCATCGGATACGAGTTAGTGTCCCGAACATTCAATGTCAACATGAACAATGCGGTGATACAAATGTCAGAATCTGCCGAGCAGATCAGTGAAGTAATCGTAACGGCACTCGGTATCAGGAGAGATCAAAAAGCATTGGGGTATGCCGCTACCGAGCTAAAAGGCGAGCAACTCACCGATGCCATCTCCAACAACTGGACGGATGCTCTATCCGGAAAAGTAGCGGGTGTCAATTTGGTACGTTCTGGAGGTGGCCCGGCAGGTTCAAACAAAATTATTCTGCGCGGGGAAAATAACCTTACAGGCGATAATGATGCTCTTATAGTTGTCGACGGAATTGTTATTAGTGGTAGTACAGGTAAAATGACTGGAGGAGATCATGGTGCCTACCTTTCCGGCGATTCGCCTTCCGACTATGGATCAGGATTATCAGATATCAATCCTGAAGACATAGAAAACATTACGGTATTGAAAGGCCCCAATGCAACAGCTCTCTACGGACAGAGAGGTGCCAACGGTGCGATCATTATTACTACCAAATCCGGCAAAAACAGAAAAGGCATAGGTGTCACAGTCACATCCAACACCACCATTGAATCTATTTCACGATGGCCGGATTACCAATTCGAATACGGTCAAGGAGACGAAGGTGTCAATTACTATTCTTTCCTGGCCGGGGGTGGATTGGCTAGTACACGCAGTACAAGTTCAGTTTGGGGAGCTAAATTTGATGGACAGTTGTTCTACCAATACGATCCTGTCACACAAACAAGAGCAACGACTCCGACCCCCTGGGTTCCTTATCCCGATGCGCGGAAACAATTCTTTAATACCGGACGTACATTTACAAATTCCGCTACATTGGACGGTGGTAATGACCGTACAACAATGCGTTTTTCATTTACCAACTTAAACAATGAATGGATCATACCTAATACAGGCTACGACCGGAATACGATATCTGTCAATGCCAGTCATAAAGCTACGGATAAATTAAAGATCCAGACACGCATCAACTTTAAGCAAAACAAAAGTGACAATCTGCCTTCCACCGGTTACAACAACCAATCAATCATGTATTGGAATATTTTCTGGGTACCTAATGCACCCCTCGATTGGTTGAAAGATTATTGGAAGAAAGGACAAGAAAACGAAGTGCAAAACTATCCATTCAGTAGCTATCCGGACAACCCGTACCTGATCGCGTACGAGATGCTGAATAAATCCAAGCGTAACGGATTGACGGGCAACGTGGAGGCGAATTATGAATTTTCAAAAAATCTGAATGTCATGGTGCGTACCAATTTAGATTTTGGCATTGAAAGACGTTCACAACAACGCCCTTTTGATACTGAAAAATTCAAAAAAGGAATGTACCGTACACAAACCATCTATAATCAGGAAACCAGTACGGATCTGATGATTAACTATAACAAAGAGATCAATTCAGACATCAAAACAAGCTTATCTATTGGAGGAAGTACATTAAGAAATGAAAGACATCAGGAAAGGAATTATGCAGATTCGCTTTCAGTGCCTGGCAACTACACTTTGGCCAATGCGGCCGGATTGGTAGTGTCTTCTCCATTACAATCACAATATGTATTAAACAGCTGGTTTGCACTTGGTACACTTTCTTACAAAGAGCTTTTGTTTTTTGATTTTTCAGCGCGTAATGACTGGGCCAGTACTTTAGCAACTCCGGAAAGAAAAGGAAACTCATCTTTCTTCTACCCATCAGCAAACCTCAGTCTGATTGTTTCCGAAGTATTTGATCTTCCGCAAGAGATTTCTTACCTAAAATTACGCTCTTCCTTAGCAGGTGTAGGTAGCGGTGGAACAACACCGTATCTAACATCTTACACTTACAATCCGGAAGTTACATTTCCGGGGGGTGCTTCTAATCCTACCTTGATCCCAAATCCGGATCTAATGCCTCTGCGGACAAATAGTTTTGAGATCGGTACGGACATGAGATTATTCAAAAACAGATTTAACTTAGGACTCACCTATTATCATGGTTGGACAAAGGATCAACACTTGAGAGCCACGACAGACAGATCATCCGGCTATAGCACAATTCTATTGAATGCCGGAGAAATCCAAAATAGTGGTATAGAAATAGAGGCCGGCGGTACTGCTGTTCATAAAGGAGGCTTCCAATGGAGGCTAAACGGAACATACACCGCTAACAGAAATAAGGTTGTATATTTAACGGATATTCTGCCAAGCATCGTCCTTCAAAATGGCCCTGGTAGCCGTGGAGCTATTATTGCGTACCCGGGTGGAAGTATGGGCGATCTCTACGGCAGAGGGTATTTACGCTCTCCGCAGGGTGAAATCATTTACGAAAACGGTATCCCACAACTGACCGATACCATGATGTATATTGGTAATACCAACCCGAAATGGAAAGCGAGCTTAAACAACGAATTCCGTTACAAGCAGTTCAGGGCTAGTTTCTTGGTCGATGCCCAGGTTGGCGCAGTAGCTTATTCGCTGACGGCCGCAAACTTAGCTGAGCAAGGCAAAACAAAGAACACCTTACGTGGCAGGTACAATGGTATTATTGGCAAAGGGGTTATTGACAACGGAGACGGCACCTATAGGCCAAATGATTTTATTACCGAAAATGTTTGGGATTACTACACAGCCCATTTAGGAAAAGACAATGTAGAAGGTACATCGTACTCCACAGACTTTTTGAAATTGCGGGAAGCCCGCATCGACTATACTTTTACAGCCAAACAATTGGCCCGCATAGGCCTACAACGTGCAACTGTAGGCATATTTGGCCGAGATCTGTTTGTATGGAGCAAATGGCCTGTATTCGATCCCGAATTTGGGACGTTAAGTGGATCAGATATCAACAAAGGCTTTGAGCTGGGACAATTCCCTTCGACACGAACTTTTGGTCTGAACATTGTTATTGGCATTTAATTTTAAGGAGGACAAAAAAAAATGAAACGAATACATATATTTTTGGCTTTTGTATTACTAACAGGAGCCTCCTCATGCGACAAGAATTTTGAGGAAATCAATACGAATCCAAATGGTCTAAGCAATGTACAACCGGCTAACCTGCTTGCTCCCGCCCTTAAAAAGGTCGTGGAATACAACATGAGCCGGAGCCAGCGCATCACCAACGAACTGATGCAGGTCACGGTAGATATGGGCGATGGAGATGGAAAAATCTTTCGCTATGATATCCGGGCTACCGAAGCAGATTACCTATGGAACAATTGGTATACGCAATTGAATAATTTCAGAGACATATACAAACTTGCCGAAGCAATGGAAGACAAATCGTATATGGGGGTTTCCCTGATCTGTCAGGCATGGGTATTTTCTATGTTGACGGACACCTATGGAGATATCCCTTACTTCAATGCACTGCAAGGAAAAGAATTGAACGTCACACCTGAATTTGATTCGCAGGAAGCCATATATCAGGATCTGTTTGAAAAGCTGGAAGAAGCAAACACCTTACTAAAAGGCAGTCCCAATATAAGCGGTGAGCCTATTTTTAACGGCAATGTAGCTTTATGGAGAAAGTTTGGCAATTCACTTTATCTGAGGTTACTTTTACGTGTATCGCACAAGGCCAATATGGATGCACCTGCGAAAATCAAAAAGATCGTAGATGACCAACCAACGGACTATCCTTTGATCTCCAGCAATGCCGAGTCGGCTATCTTAAGATGGACAGGTTCGTCTCCTTACGTTTCTCCTTTTGCCACATGGCGACCCGGAGACTGGTATGGCCCGAAGCTGACTACTTTCTTTGTCAACAATCTGAATGAATGGTCAGATCCTCGCATTCAGAAATGGGCTTCACTCTTCGAAGGAGATTATGCAGGTGTACCTAGTGGATACCCCATCGGTACAAATCCACAAGGCAAATCCGCTTTACTCACTTCATTAATGGTAGAACCATTGTTGGGCAATATCCTGAACTATGGCGAACTACAATTTATTTTGGCAGAGGCAGCTGTTAAAGGCTGGGTATCGAATAAGACCGCGCAGGAATATTATGAAACCGGGATTCAAAACGCTATCGAGCTATGGGGAATGACCGTACCGAGTTATTACATGGGTGGCGAACATATTGTTTGGGATGACAATGAAGACTTAGCACATAAGATGCAGCTCATCCATCAACAGAAATACTACGCATTGTTTTTCACTGATCTACAGTCCTGGTTCGAATTCAGGCGCACAGGCTATCCGGAGCTACCTATCCTTTCCGGGCACGGCAACAATGGCATAATGCCTGCACGACTCAACTATCCGGTATACGTGCAAGCCGCCAATAAAGAAAATTACAGAAAAGCTGTCGCAAATCAGGGACCGGATAATATTAATACCTTAGTATGGTGGCAAAAACCTTAATGAAACTTGTTATGAAAACTATATTCAACAAAAAAACAATAAAGGCTATCCTGTTAGCCCTATTGGCCTCAGTCGGTCTTTTTCATAGCTGTGAAGACAAATCAGAAAACTATCTGGGCGAACTCAGCCCATATATCGCATTGGAAGATGTACGAGCCCTGCATAAAGGTAGTGATGTACAACTCAACGAGGAAACGCTGACCGGAGCATCTAAGATATACGGTACAGTTATTTCTGACCATAGAAGTGGGAATGTCCCTGACGGTACGATCATCCTCCAACAATGGAAGCGTAATCGCTTAAGAGGTATGGCTATTCACGCCGGATCCGTAGCGGCAGATTTTCTGCCCGGCGACTCGATCGTAGTCAATATCAATAATAAAACACTGACAAGAGATGGCTTCCTGACCGTTACCGGCGTGACGACAGCAGATATTGAAAAAATCTCCACGGGCAACAATATCATGGGGGTAACGACAACCGCTTACAGCATGAATTTAGCTCCACAAAATTTTGAAGGCACTCTCGTGAAGATTGTTGGTGGGCAAATGTATCCGAAGCCCGAAACCGGAGAAGTATTCAATGGAACAAAACTGATGATAAACGGAGCAGACACTGTTGGTATAGTCACCCTGCCCGAAGCTGAATTTGCACAGACACAGGTACCTAGAAATATAAATGTTACAGGTATCATGTTAGGAGCAAAAGATAGCGACATTACTAAAAACAATATATTCCCCAGATATAGCGAAGACATAGTAGATGTCTCAGATCCTGAAGTACCAGAATACATCGGATCTACCCCTATTATTATCACTGGTTTCTGTAACGATCCTTCAGGTGGTGATAGTAACTATGAATATATCCAACTACGCGCCAATACAGATATTAATTTTGCTGAAGTACCTTTTTCCGTTGTGACAAGCAATAACGCAGGATCAGTGTTACATACAGCGGGGTGGGCAACAGGCGGTGCAAAAACATATAAATTTAATCTTACTGAAGGATCTGTCAGTAAAGGAGATATTTTCTATGTTGGTGGTCATCAGAAAAAAATAAATGGAGCTAACTCTACAGATATTTCGAACGCAAAATGGATTCGTACCATTGCGACAGCCAACGATCCTGGTGATGGATTGGGAGATAAAAATTCGAATATTATGCCAAATAGTGGAAATGCCGGAGGTATCGCAGTATTCATTGGGACGAATGTCGCCGAACAATCTGTACCTGTAGATGTGATATTCTATGGAGGCAACGGAACAGCTTCCATCATCAGTCCTGATAAAACACATGGCTATAGAATTGCAAATACGGATCATTATGCCATGTATATCCAAGACACCGGAGAGCTCACGCCTTTCTTCTCCATGGGTGATGGCAAAAATGATTTCAGATTCCCACATCACGGCGGTCCAACTAATACAGATGCAGGATATTTCTTTCAATTAGGTGGACAGTTTAACACGACCACTAGAAAATGGGAAACTCCAAGAGAGCATAACATATTTATTTTGGATAAAAGTTCCACTATTGATATGATCGAAACCGGCGATGGTGTGACCAAACAAGTGGATTAATCACTAGTTTTGGCCTACAAACCAAGAAAATGGTTTGTAGGCCAAACTATTAAACACTTACTTAAAACCAAAAACTATATAAATGAATATGATAAAAATTCATAGGATTCTGATTGCCCTTATCTTAGCTTTCGTATCTTTAAACTATTCGTGCAAAGATACCACCATTCCTGGAGGAAAAGACGATGGTACCGAACTACCGGCAGCAATCAATCTGACAAACTTAAAAGTTGAATCTGTTTACAATGTTTCACTCAGTAGCGAATTATCCATAAAGGGCCAGGGATTCAAAAATGATGACATCGTATCCTTTGTTCCGAAAGGCAATATAGGAACAGCTATAGATATCCCCATCAAGTCCGTGAGCAATGAGGGTATCCTGCTAACTTATTCCACCGAACTCAAAAGTGGCTCTTACACAGTCATCCTTAAAAGAGGTAATTATTCCAGACAACTGGGTCAAACCACAGTCAACTTTGTCATCAATCCCAATATCCCCGATATAGCGGGCAAAAATATCAAAGGAACCGTGTTTAGCAATGGACAGGGAGTCGCCAATGTGGTTGTTTCCGATGGATACGATGTCGCCAAAACAGATCAAAACGGCATTTATTATCTGGCGTCCAACAAACAAACTGGTTATGTTTTTGTTTCCGTTCCCGGCAACTATGAAGTCGTCAGCACAAACAATAACTTACCTGTTTTCTATCAGTATCTCAATGCCGGCACCGACATTGTAGAAGTAAAAGATTTTGAACTGAAACCTGTCAACAATGACAACCATATCGTCCTGGCTATGGCCGACCTGCATCTGGCCAACCGTAACGAAGATTTAACACAATTTCAAAACGGATTTGTAGCTGATGTCAATCAGCAGATTGCAAGCTATCAGGGTCAAGGTAAAAAAGTGTATGGGCTGACTTTGGGGGACCTCACATGGGATACCTATTGGTACAGTAATAGTTTCATGCTTCCGGAATACGTAAAACAAATCAGTAAGGTCAATGCTCCTGTATTCAATATCATGGGCAATCATGACAACGACCCTTATTTTGCCAACGATTGGTCTGCCGAAAATGCATATAGGCGTACACTGGGACCGACCTACTATTCTTTTAATCTGGGAAAGATACACTATATCGTACTGGACAATACCGAATACATCAATACTGGCGGTGCCTCAGGAGTAGTCGGTAACAGAAACTATAATGCCAAATTTTCAGACCAACAACTCAGTTGGCTCGAAAAAGACCTGGCCACAATAGATGCCTCCACTCCTATCGTCATCGCCACACATATTCAGGTACACAATGCACCTGCTGCAAACGGTACGCTGCCAGGATTCCGTACAAGCAATGGGCAACAGCTGATTAACCTGCTGAGCCAATTCAACGAAGTACATATTCTTACCGGACATACACATATTAATTACCGTGTCCCACACAATACAAAACTCATGGAGCACAACACCGCCGCAATATGTGCCACCTGGTGGTGGACTGGCAGAACCGGTTATTCCGACAATCATATCGCTCCAGATGGCAGTCCGGGTGGATATAGCGTATGGGAAATGACCGGCAAGGATATCAAATGGCATTATAAATCTATTGGTTATGACAAAGATTATCAGTTCAGATCGTATGATCTGAACAATGTGCATATCACAGCAAGTCAATATGCATCGAGCGCCAAAACCGAATTCCAGAGTATGGTACCTCAATACGCTTTTGATTTTGCCAATGAAAATAAAAACAATGAGGTGCTTATCAATATCTGGGGATACGATCCGCAGTGGACGGTTACGGTGACTGAAAGCGGAAATCCGCTCACCGTAACACGTGTAAACTCCAGAGACCCTTTGCATATCATATCATACAGTATGAAACGTCTGAACGTAAACGCCGAGCCAACATTCGATTCAACCAACACCTCACATATGTTTAAGGTTAAAGCCAGTGCAGCGAATACTACATTAGATATTCAGGTGAAAGATCGCTTTGGCAACATTTACACCGAAACCATGACAAGACCAAAAGATTTTACATATAACATGAAATAGCAACGACTCCTTTGTATATTAGGGGTAATATTATGATAAGTAGAAAAGGTAAATATCCAAGCATATTCTAAGAAATAGAATTGTTACTTTTTCTTTATTTAAAATAGTTTATTTTTAGATAGTTTTGACACGAACTCAAACCTTTTGAAACAGTAAAAACAAAAACAAACAATGTCTGCCATTAATAAAATTGTCCTACCATTGGTTATTGTATGTCTAGGAATATCTTCCTGCAAAACCACCAAACACACGATGACACAAAATGCTACATTTCCTTCTTTTTCGTATGAAGGACATCGGGGTGCAAGAGGCCTATATCCCGAAAACTCCATTGGTGCTATGAAAGTAGCTATAGACCTTCCAAAAGTGACTACCTTGGAGATGGATTGTCATATTACAAAAGACAAAAAGGTCGTCGTATATCACGATCACTATCTAAACCCCAAGTTTGTGACTTATACTAACGGTCAAGAACTGAAAGGAAAAGACATCAAGGGCTTATTGTACGATTATACCTGGGAAGAGTTGGCAACGTTTGACCTGGGACTGAAAGGAAATGTTGATTTTCCCGAACAAAAAAAGATCTCTACAAAGATCTCCTTACTGGCTGATCTGATCGATGAGGCAGAGGCTTATGCCAAAACTACGCGCAAGTCCCCTATGTACTATAACATTGAGACAAAAAGCAGCGAAAAGAGAGATCATATAGCACACCCCGCCCCACAAGAATTTTCAGACTTATTGTTACAGATCGTCATCGAGAAAGGCATAGGTTCGCGCACTGTGATCCAATCCTTTGACAAAAGAACCATACAATATATCAACAAGACTTATCCGCAGATAAAGACCTCCTATCTGATCGATGGCAAAAACACAAAAACGATTGATGAATTGATCAAAGAGTTGGGTTTTAAACCTTTTATCATCAGCCCTTACTACAAACTGGTCGACGCAGGATTTGTAGAAGATGCCCATAAAAAAGGCATCAAAGTCGTGCCATGGACGGTAAACACCAAGGAAGAGATTCAAGCACTTGAAAAACTCAAAGTAGATGGTATCATCAGTGACTACCCCAACTTATTTTAACAACAACCACAATCTATGTTCAATATTTTCAAACCCGCAGCACACAAACCGCAGTTGCCTGCAGACAGAATAGATCCTGAGTATAAAAAACTGCGTTTACAGGTGTTTATCGGTATATTCATCGGGTATGCGGCCTATTATTTTGTTCGTAAGAATTTTTCGTTTGCCGTCAAGGATCTACAGGATACCCTGGGCTATAGCAAGGCTGAACTAGGGTTTGCCATGTCTGCGATTTCAATTGCCTATGGTCTTAGTAAATTCTTGATGGGCAATGTTTCGGATCGGAGTAATGCCCGTTATTTTCTGGCTACCGGATTGATCCTTTCGTCACTGACGATGATATTCATGGGTTTCTCACCCTTTGCAACCTCATCTATTGCTATCATCTTTATTCTCTTGTTTATCAACGGATGGGTACAAGGTATGGGGTGGCCTGCATGTGGACGCGTAGTAGTACATTGGTATTCGATCAAAGAGAGGGGTACGGCCATGTCCATATGGAACCTTGCCCACAATGTAGGCGGTTTTTTGGTGGGGCCATTGGCTATACTCGGTGTAGAGTTGTTTGTCGACTGGCAGGCCCGTCTTTATTTCCCGGGGTTAGCGGCACTATTGGTAGCTTTGATTTCAATATTGTTGGTCAGAGATACCCCGCAATCCTGTGGGCTTCCCCCTATTGAGGAATACAACAACGACTATCCAAAGACGTACGACAAATCGCAGGAGAAAGAGTTCAGTGCAAAAGACATCTTCTTCAAGTATGTCTTCAACAATAAAATGTTGTGGTTTATCGCTGTTGCCAATGCTTTTGTCTATCTCGTGCGCAATGGGATCATCAACTGGGCCCCAACGTATCTGCAGGAAGCCAAGCATTTTACCGCTTCGGAAGCGACATGGTCAGCCTCGATTTATGAATTGGCTGCCATACCAGGCACCATCCTTTGCGGGATAATGAGCGATAAACTGTTCAAGGGCCGCCGTGCCCCTGTGACCATTATCTACATGGCACTTACTTTTCTGGCCGTATTTGTGTATTGGGTGACCCCGGGGGAGACCGCCTGGCTCGTGAACGGTTCGCTGTGGACAGTGGGTTTCTTGATCTACGGTCCGGTCATGCTTATCGGCGTGCAAGCATTAGATCTCGTCCCCAAGAAAGCTGCCGGTACGGCCGCAGGTTTGACCGGCTTGTTTGGTTATTTCATCGGCGATCTTTTGGCCAACGCGGCGTTGGGGGGCATTGTAGACTATAGTGGATGGAATGCCAGTTTTGAGGTCATCTTATTGTCCTGCGGTCTAGCTATCCTATTCACCGCATTCACGTGGAACAGGGAAAAAGATCTGCTTCAATTGAGGTAAATGCACGAAAGTAGAGACGCAATGCATTGCGTCTCTACCTAATCCAATATCTCCTGCACACGCCCGATCTGTCCGTCTTCCAGACGAACCTTGATACCACGGTGATGAAACGGCGCTGAGGTCAGCAGGTCTTTTACGATCCCTTCTGTCAGTTTACCTGTCCGCTGGTCCTTTTTCAACACGATGTTGACCAACACGCCCGGTTTGATATGTGCTCTTGTCTTTCCGTCCATTTGTTTTTTTATTTGTATATATAGCAAGACGTGATCCATTTAGCTATGACACGGGATCAATCACGCCTCTACTTTAACATCACCCCCAAAGAAACATTAAAATGCTGATGTTGAAAATCCTTGCGTGCATGGATATTCTTGGTCAGTTGCTGATAACCGTATGCTGCCGAAACTGTCCAATTCATTCGTCCAGGCCGCTCGTACAGGTAGAAAAAGCCGGCCTTGAAAAGAAAACCTTTGTCATACATCGCGCTCAACCGGGGTGCATAGCCCGCATTGGCCAATAGCCCTATCCTTGAGGTTGGTGTAAACTCCCCAAATGGCAATCTTCCGTCTACAAATATCGGAAAGAGATTTTGGTCATATTGGCGCCTGGTCTGGTCAGCATCGTGCGGATCGTTCGTTTGATACTTACCCTGCAAGCGTTCATTGCCCAACCCTAATCCCAAATAAGCACGGTCCGAATAGTTCTTGCCAAAGATAAAATGTGCGGAATACCCATTGAAAGCCCCTTTGTAACCTTCATTTGCAAAACCTAAATTGCCCCCACCCTGAATGATGAAATACGTACTGGACTGGGCAAAGGCCAGGCTACTGCCGGCCATAAAAAAGAGAGAGAGTATTATTTTTTTCATTTGTTTACTTAAAACATTCATTTGTACGGGCGAAAGATTTTTCGCCCCTACGCCATCTCATCATCAATTCAAAATCTTAAAAACCATTTCCCGCATCAGATCCCCATGAGTTGCCAAAGGACCGACATGCATACCCTTGGATTTGAGATCATACTCCCGCAACACAGCAAGCACATCGAAGGTCTTGCGTTTGTTAAAATTTCGAGCAGCCATATCATAATCCTTGGTAAAAAAAGGACTAACCCCCAAAGCTCTGGCGACAGATTGCGAAGATTTATCGCCTAGGTAGTGGTATTTTAAAATTTTCGTAAAATATCCCCCCAATGATCCAAGTACCACCACGAAAGGATTGTTTTTGGGGTTCGCCTCAAAATAATCCACGATCTGAAAAGCCTTTACCGCATCACGTTTGCCTAAGGCATTGTTCAGTTCGAACACATTGAAATCTTTGCTGATACCGATATTGTCCTCCACATCTTTCAGCGATATCTCCTGCTCCCGGGACACATTCAGCAATAGCTTTTGCACCTCGTTGGCCACTTTGGAGAGGTCAGTACCCAAATATTCAGCCATCAAAGCAGCTGCCTGCGGATGTATGCGGCCGCCCTCGCGCTGTACCTCTTCCGTGATCCAGGCTCCTATCTTGTTTTCGTAAAGCTTTTCCGATTCAAAGGCCACCCCGATCTTATCAATCTGCTTGTACAGCTTGGTTCTCTTGTCGAACTTGCCATGCTTGTAAGCCAGTACCAAAATGGTTGTCGGCGTGGGATTTTCCACATATCTGGTAAACAATTCGTCCTCGGCCTTCCACTTGAGGTTCTGGGCCTCCTTGACAAGGATGACCTGATAATCGCTCATCATTGGGTAACGCTTGGCCGCATTGATGATCGTCGAGATGTCCGTATCTTTGCCATAGAGCACGGTCTGGTCAAAGCCTTTCTGTGCCTCCTGCAATACCGTATGCTCTATACGGTCACTGATCAGGTCGATATAGTAAGCCTCTTCTCCATGCAATAGGTACAACGGTTTAAACTTTCGTTGCTTGATATCCGACAGTATGCTGTTCACGTTCATCCTGCTGCGAAATTAATCATTTCTGTCGAAAGAAAGGATATTTATGTAATGGTAGAGACACAATGCATTGCGTCTCTACTGACGGAATACGCAATACACCTATCGCAATACACTATAATTTCCTTATCTTTGTACATGTTTAGGCCGACACCGTTAAACTTGCCTTCCTATCCATTGAAACTCAGACGCATCAAAGAGAAAATCTACGTTTTCGATGAATTAAGAAGGAAAAATTTACTTCTTACCCCCGAAGAATGGGTCAGACAACATTGGATACACCATCTGCATACATACAAACAATATCCAAAGAGTCTCATGCATATTGAGGGGGGGATGACGCTAAACGGCCGGCAAAAAAGGACGGATCTGGTCATTTACAATCAGCAGGGACAAAAAGTGCTATTGGCCGAATTCAAGGCTCCGGGCGTAAAAATCAGCCAAAAAACTTTTGAGCAGATCAGCCATTACAATATACGGCACAGGATACCGTTGTTATTGGTCAGCAATGGCATAGAGCACTTTTTTTGCAAGATCAATTTTGAGGATAGCAGCTGTGAGTTTCTCCAAGATTTGCCAAATTACATTCAGTAGACACAAAATGTTTGAATTTTTCGCAAAAAACCTTTTATATTAGTCCTTTATAATACAACATTAGAAAAACATCAAAATGAATATAGATAAAAACGAATTCAGAAAGTATGCTATCAAGCACCACCGTATCGGAAGCCAACATGTAGACGGATTTATCTCGAGGACAGCGGCTGCCATACCCACGAACCTGACACCGTACATTGTAGAAGAAAGACAGCTCAATGTCGCACAGATGGACGTTTTCTCCCGACTGATGATGGACCGTATCATTTTCTTGGGGGATGCCGTCAACGACCAGGTAGCCAATATCATACAGGCACAATTATTGTTCTTACAATCTACCGATGCACAACGGGACATACAGATATACATCAACTCTCCGGGAGGAAGTGTGTATGCAGGATTGGGCATCTACGACACCATGCAATATATCGCACCAGACGTAGCGACAATATGTACCGGGATGGCCGCTTCAATGGGTGCCGTGCTATTGGTTGCCGGAGCAAAAGGCAAAAGAGCTGCGCTAAAACACTCACGGGTCATGATCCATCAGCCATCGGGAGGAGCACAGGGAGTCGCTGCTGATATGGAGATCAATTTGCGGGAAATGCTCAAAATAAAAGAAGAATTGTATTCCATCATCGCCGAACATTCCGGACAAACCTATGAATGGGTAGAAAAATCATCTGATCGCGACTATTGGATGCGTGCCAATGAGGCAAAGGAATTCGGCATGATTGATGAGGTACTGATACCGAAGAAAGAAAGTAAATAAAAAGATGAGTAAAAGTAACAAAGATATACACTGCTCCTTTTGTGGGATTAGCAAGAATGAAGCATTGATGCTCATTGCGGGAGATGGGGCACATATCTGTGACCGTTGTGTGACACAGGCGGGAGAAATCCTGGCCGAAGAGCTCAACCAACGCAAAAACAAGTCTCTCCAAACGACACTAAAGCTGATCCGTCCCCTGGAAATCAAGCAGCATCTGGATCAATATGTCATCGGTCAGGATGAAGCCAAAAAGGTCATCTCGGTCGCCGTGTACAATCACTACAAGCGATTGAATCAAAAGACCTCTGCTGACGAAACCGAGATCGAAAAATCAAACCTGATTATCGTCGGTGAGACAGGCACAGGAAAAACGCTCCTGGCCAAGACTGTAGCCAAGATACTGAATGTTCCGTTCTCGATCGTAGATGCCACCGTATTGACCGAAGCCGGTTATGTGGGCGAAGACGTGGAAAGCATTTTGACACGGTTGCTGCAAGCAGCAGACTACGATGTGACTGCCGCCGAACGTGGTATTATCTACATCGATGAGATCGATAAGATCGCACGCAAAAGTGACAATCCTTCCATTACGCGCGACGTGTCCGGAGAGGGCGTACAGCAGGCTTTGCTGAAAATATTGGAAGGTACCAACGTCAACGTACCCCCTCAAGGCGGACGTAAGCACCCCGATCAAAAGATGATTTCGGTCAATACAAGCAATATCCTGTTTATCTGTGGTGGAGCTTTTGATGGTATACAAAAGAAAATTGCAAACCGTCTGCGGACGCAGACCGTCGGGTATAAGATGAGTGAAGAGGAAGAGGATATCGATCTCAACAACCTTTACAAGTATATCACGCCACAAGATTTAAAGAGTTTTGGCCTTATTCCCGAGCTCATCGGACGTCTGCCGGTACTTTCGTATCTCAATCCGTTGGACAAGGAAACACTTTTGAGTATCCTGACAGAGCCCAAGAATTCATTGATCAAACAATATATCAAACTGTTTGAATACGAAGGTATAGAGCTTAAGTTTGACAAGGAAGTGTTCGATTTCATTGTGGACAAGGCTTGGGAATTCAAACTAGGTGCCCGTGGACTCCGCAGTATCTGCGAAGCGATCATGTTAGATGCTATGTTTGAGATACCGACCACCAAAGAGCAGTTACAGGACAAGGTACTCCACATCACATTGGACTACGCCAAGCAGAAGTTTGCCAAGTCAGATATCAAGAAATTGAAAGCGGCTTAATTTTTTAGCACATGGTTTAAGCCATGTGCTAAAAAATTAGTAAACTATCCCCTCTCCCCCCTAAAGGATAAAAAATCGATCTTTTAATGGTCGTCTTTGGTAGGGAAAAGAGATAATCTTCAAATTTTCAAATCTTTTACATTTTCAAATTTAATCACTATCTTTGCACTGTACTTTTTTAAGTACTTCTAATCAACGCCTTTCAAACATAGGTCTTGATTTATAAAGAAGTGGCGAGAGACTGGCTCTATGACCCACTGGCAACCATCAATGGATTTGAAAAGGTGCCAATTCCTGTCCAAGGTGTATTGCCCTGGAGCATATAATGAGTTAGACTATGACACCGAGAATTATTACACATACGATGACTTTTGTGGCAACAAAATTTGCCCATCGCATCGTATTTCAAAATCATTGCTGTATATTGCGAATGCGCTAGTCGTCTCTGCGCGGAACGGTTGTTCTTTTTTTGCTGGAACAATCCATCTTGTGCAATTATACGACGACCAACCTTTGATTTTTTTTGAAAGCAACAGAAAGATATTTTTTTACCCTTAATATAAAACAACATGGCAGATTATAAAACCTTAAAATTCGAAACACTACAAGTACATGCCGGTCAGGAGCCTGACCCAACCACAGGAGCACGTGCATTACCTATCTATCAAACTACCTCTTTTGTGTTTGACAATGCCGAGCACGGTGCCAATTTATTTGCCTTAAAACAATTCGGCAATATCTATACCCGCATTATGAATCCCACCACCGATGTTTTTGAAAAACGGGTAGCGGCACTGGAAGGTGGTGTAGCAGCGTTGGCTGTGGCTTCGGGACAAGCGGCACAGTTTATTGCGTTAACAAATATTCTGGAAAGTGGTGACAATTTCGTCACAAGCTCCAACTTATATGGCGGTACATACAACCAGTTCAAAGTCTCTTTCAAGAGATTGGGTATCGATGCGCGTTTTGCAACGGATGCTGATCCGGCACAGATCGAGTCCCTGATCGATGACCGTACCAAAGCAATCTACCTGGAGACAATCGGGAATCCAAGCTACAATATCCCGGATTTTGAACAGATAGCTGCCATAGCACGTAAATATGATTTACCGCTTATCGTGGACAATACATTCGGAGCTGCCGGATATCTTTTCAAACCTTTGGAGCATGGTGCAAATATCGTGGTTCAAGCTGCCACCAAATGGATCGGCGGACACGGGACAAGTATAGGTGGTGTGATTGTCGATGGAGGAAATTACAATTGGGGCAACGGTAAATTCCCGCAGTTTTCCGAGCCATCCGAAGGTTATCATGGCTTGGTGTTCTCGGATGTCTTTGGCGAAAATGGTCCTTTTGGCAATATCCAATTTATCATTCGTGCGCGTGTGGAAGGCTTGCGTGACTTTGGTCCCGCCCTCTCCCCCTTCAACTCTTTCTTGTTGAATCAAGGCTTGGAAACCTTATCTCTACGCGTACAGCGCCATGTGGACAATGCGTTGGAAATCGCCCAATGGCTCGAAGCACACCCACAGGTAGAAAAGGTAACTTATCCCGGTTTGAAAAGCCACCCTTATCACCAAAATGCGCAAAAGTATCTAAAGAATGGTTATGGAGCTGTGCTGTCCTTTACCATCAAAGGAGGGGCAGACAAAGCCAATGACTTTATCGACTCATTGGAATTGATCAGCCATCTGGCGAATGTTGGGGATACCAAAACATTGATCATCCACCCTGCGGCAACCACACATCAACAATTACCCGAAGAAGCACAACGTCAGGCCGGAGTATATCCAGGACAACTGCGCTTATCTGTCGGTATAGAACATGTCGATGATATCAAGGCGGATCTTCAGCAAGCATTTGATAAGATCAGATAGTATAAGATAATGGGCTGTCCGAAAAGCAGTAGCTATTCGTTGTTTTTGTCATTCCGACGATAGGAGGAATCTATATTTAAAGCAGTTTTAGATCGTTATTCATTCGAGTTTGCCTTTTTATGGCATGAATGATTGCTTTGTCATTCTTCCTCGCAATGACGCGTTTTTCTTAATTTTGAGACAGTCTCTACCGTATAAAAAAAATTAAAGTATAATACAAAGAATGAGCAAAAAGCTTACTATAGGCATGTTTGGTTTCGGTGTCGTAGGACAAGGCCTGTACGACATCATCAAGACCAAAAACCTGAACCTTGAAATCAAGAGATTTGTCATCAAAAACGCGGATAAAGAGCGTAGTCTGCCGGCACACCTGTTTACGACGGATGCCAATGTGATTCTGGATGACGCCGAGATCAACACCGTAGTCGAACTGATTGATGACGCAGACGCTGCCTTCAACATTACTGCACGTGCACTCAAATCCGGGAAAAATGTAGTATCGGCAAACAAAAAAATGATTGCCACCCATCTGGAGGAATTGGTAGACATACAACATGAACACGGCACATGCCTACTTTATGAAGGAGCTGTATGCGGGAGTATCCCCATTATCCGCAATCTGGAAGAATACTATGACAACGAACTCCTGCACTCCGTAAGCGGAATATTCAACGGCTCGTCCAATTACATTCTGTCCAAGATTTTCAACGAAAACCAAAGCTACGACTCTGCCTTGAAAAAAGCACAGGAATTGGGATTCGCAGAGACCGACCCTACATTGGACGTGGGCGGTTATGATCCAAAATTCAAACTAGCTATTGTGGCTTCGCACGCTTACGGCATCTATGTCAATCCCGATAAAATCCTTAATCTCGGTATCGACAAGCTGAACAATGCTGATATCCGTTATGCCAAGGAAAAGAATTTCAAGATCAAATTGATTCCTTTAGCAAAAGAAATCTCCTCCAGTGAGGTTGTACTTTACGTATTGCCCAAGTTCATTACCAAAGACAGCCTACTGTACAATGTGGAGAACGAAAACAACGGTGTATTGGTCAAAGCAGCCTTCGCAGATGAACAGTTCTTCTTCGGCAAAGGAGCCGGAGGCCATCCTACAGGATCAGCCGTATTGTCCGATATCGCCGCCCTTCGCTATGGCTATCGCTACGAGTACAAAAAGCATCTCGATGCTGCTCAAATTGCATATAGCACAAATTACGAACTAAAAGTATATTTTCGCTACGAGAACGACAATGTATTGGAAAACATCGCATTCAACAGCATCGTAGAACGCTTCTACGGCGAAGACTCCAAATATGTCATCGGATATATCAATTTGCAGGAGATCATTGACAAAAGAGATCTGATCCATCAACCCGGCTATTTCCTCGCGGAGATATTGTAATTTATTTTTATTTTGTAGAGACGCGATTGATCGCGTCTCTACGTATTAATTTCTAGTAGAGACACAATGCACTGTGTCTCTACATTTTCTTCTCCCAGAAAAATTTTACGCATGAAAACAGCCTTAGCAAAACCAAGAAAATTCATACCTGAAAACCTGAAAATCCATTGGGAAACCCTGGAACCTCTATTTTTGGAACTTAAGAACAAAGAGATCAACTCTTCGGACGAATTGTTGAGATGGTTACAATACCGCAGTGAATTGGAGGCCGTACTCAGCGAAGACTACGCCTGGCGGTATATCCGCATGACCTGCAATACCGCAGATCAAAAACTGGTCGAAGACTTTCAGTATTTTGCGACAGAGATCGAGCCCAAGATGGCTTCCATCAACAATGATCTGGACAAAAAACTAATCAGCAGTCCCCATATCGATAGCCTCCGCGGAGAAGGCTATGCAGTCTATCTGCGACAGGTCAAAAAATCACTGGAAATTTTTAGAGAAGAAAATATTCCTCTTTTTACCGAAGTACAACTCAAACAGCAGGAATACCAAAGTATTGTCGGCAGTCTTTCGGTAAACATAGATGGCAAAGAGATGACGCTACAACAGGCCTCCACCCTATTGCTCGAAAATGATCGAACCAAAAGAGAACAGGCTTGGCGCATCATCAACAATGCCAGACTGGATAAAAAAGAGCAATTGGATACGCTGTTCGATCAATTGGTCAGACTGCGTCACCAAATTGCACGAAATGCCGGTTTTGAGAACTTCCGTGATTATATGTTTACCGCTATGGGACGGTTCGATTATACTGTACAGGATTGTGAAAAATTTCATGATGCAGTCAGAGAAGTCGTCGTACCTGTTTTACAACAGTTTGCCGATGAACGGAAAGATAGTCTAGGACTCGATACACTCAGACCTTGGGACATGTCCGTAGACCCGGAAAATCTTCCTCCCCTCAAACCATTCTCTTCGGGAGAAGAGCTGATTCACAAGACAGAAGAAGCTTTTCACAACCTACACCCCTACATCGGGCAATGTATCCGTACGATGCGTGAAAACAATCTATTCGACGTAGAAAGCCGTATCGGCAAGGCTCCGGGTGGATACAACTATCCACTCTACGAATCGGGAGCCCCCTTTATCTTCATGAATGCCGCAGGGACGCTGCGGGATCTGACCACAATGGTACATGAGGGAGGTCATGCTCTACATACATTCATCAGTGCCGACTTGGCTTTGACACCCTTTAAAAACGTACCGAGCGAGGTGGCTGAACTAGCATCTATGTCTATGGAGCTAATCTCTATGGATCAATGGCATTTGTTTTTGACCAATCCGACCGACTTGGCCCGAGCTAAGCAAGAGCAACTTCGGGACGCGATATCGACATTGCCCTGGGTAGCGACGATCGACAAATTCCAACACTGGATATATACCTACCCCGAGCACACTGCTGAAGAAAGAAAGCATGCCTGGTTGACCATTTACAACGAGTTTGGACGAGGATTTGCAGATTGGAACGGATTAGAGGGTGCTGAAGCATATCTTTGGCACAAACAACTCCATATTTTTGAAGTTCCGTTTTACTATATCGAGTATGGTTTTGCCCAATTGGGAGCCATTGCTGTCTGGAAAAATTACTTAACAAACAAAACTGCCGGAATAGAGAAGTATATGGGGGCTTTAAAACTGGGATACACCCGCACCATTCCCGAAATATACACCGAAGCCGGTATAAAATTCGACTTCGACAGGGAATATATACGTGAATTGATCGATTTTTTGGTAAAAGAAGTTAAAAAAAACTAAATAAATTGCTTTGATTCAGTTTAATGCCTACTTTTACAAACGATCTTTTATGTATTTTTAGTTATGAGAAAGTGGTATAGCATGTTTTTCTTGACACTGTTAGCCAATTTGGGGGTGGCACAGTCCGGGGAGCCGGTAGAGAAGAGTTCTCCAGTAGGTGCCATAGTTATTGGTGCATTGTTGCTCATTGTTGTAATCTTTATGCTTTATAACAGACAAAAAAGAAAATATAATGATTAACGAAGAAGGCCGGAATCAGATTCCGGCCTTTTTTATGCCTTTAGTTTATACTTGTCCAACAACATCTGCACATCTATGGTCGGCAGTCCGATAGCCTGGGCCGTTTGAGCCAGATTCCAATTGTATTTTTTAAGTTTATGGGCCAAAAACTGCTTTTCCGCATACTCTTTAAATGTCTGGTAATCGTCCATGCCATCTATATTCAAATGCCCCCCTTCCAAATGGCCGTTTGATGCATGATTGGAGACAGAAGGATTGGCAAAATTGTACACATCCTTATCTGTAACAACCTTGCCGCTCAAAATGATCAATCGCTCCACCATATTTCTCAATTCCCGGATATTACCTGTCCATGGCAATTCTTGCAATGCTTTCATGGCCTTATCCGTAAACTCTTTGGTCGGAATATTGTATTCGCAGCATATTTCTTCGCAGAATGACTCGGCAAGCTGAGGGATATCCTCACGACGCTCTCCCAGTGAAGGTACATGGATCAATATGACACTAAGGCGATGGTAAAGGTCCATTCTGAACGTGCCTGCATCGATTTCCTTGAGCAAATCCTTATTGGTCGCGGCGATCACACGTACATTGACACTGATTTCCTTATCGCCTCCCACTCGTGTAATCTTATTCTCTTGCAAAGCCCGTAGCACCTTAGCTTGGGCCGACAAGCTCATGTCTCCTATCTCATCCAAAAACAATGTCCCACCGTTAGCCTGTTCAAATTTGCCAATTCGTTGCTTTATGGCAGAGGTAAACGATCCTTTCTCATGGCCAAACAATTCGGACTCGATAAGCTCGGATGGAATTGCTGCACAATTGACCTCCACTAGAGGCAAGGAAGAGCGATTGGATTTCTCATGCAACCAGCGAGCTACCAATTCTTTTCCAGAGCCATTGGCTCCCGTGATGAGTACGCGTGCATCTGTAGGAGCAACTTTTTCTATGCTTTCCTTGATCAGGGAGATACAATCCGAGGTGCCCAATATTTCCCGGGTCTTGGACACTTTGCGTTTCAAGACCTTTGTTTCCTTGACTAAGGATTCGCGCTCCAATCCGTTCCGGACTGTGATCAATAGCCTATTGAGATCCAGTGGTTTTTCCAGAAAGTCATAAGCTCCCTTGCGGGCAGCCTCTACAGCCGTCTCGATTGTACCATGACCCGAAATCATAATGAATGGTGTATCGGTGATTTCCCGGGCAGCTTCCAAGACCTCCATCCCATCCATTTTATTCATCTTAATATCGCACAATACCAGATCTATCTTTTCTTTTTTCAGTGTCTCCAGACCATCGACACCATTGTCCACATCCAGTACCTTATAGCCTTCGTACTCCAAGATATCCCGGAGCGAACTGCGAATAGGACGTTCATCATCTATAATTAATATTGTAGCCATACAGGAATAAATAATAAAAAGGGCAAAATAAGAAAAACCAGAAGAAAAATCAAAAAGAAGCAAACCCTATAAGCCGGGTTCTGTATCCTCCAACGAGAGGCTTTCTATCATTTATCTAGTCCCGCAATCACTCACGGGATCCATCAACCTACCCATCGCAGATCCCGACAAAATCGAGAGAAGACGAGCAGCCTTCATTCTGCGACCTATTTGGTCTTTCAACACACGAGGTTTACCGTAATGTATGTCACCATACAAGACCGTGAGCTCTTACCTCACGTTTTCACCCTTATCCCGATGAATCGGGACGGTATATTTTCTGTGGCACTTTCTGTTCCCGACAAACCGAGCGGAGCAAGCTCAACAAAGTTAATCGGGACCTTCCCGTTAGGAAGCGTGTTGCTCTATGTTGCCCGGACTTTCCTCTCTCCCGATACATCGGGACAGCGATAGAACAGGTCTGCTTCTGTTGCAAAGTTAAGAAATTTATCGCTGCCTTCTTTATTGTTTTGTTGTAGAGACGCTGATTTATCGCGTCTCCACATTTTCAGGGGGCGTCCGAAAAGCCCGACTATTCCGTTTTTTTGTCATTCTAAACGCATTGAAGGATCTAAAAACCATGTTTAAAGATGCTTCGGCAAGCCTCAGCATGACAGAAAGAATAGGGTGCACGACAGATTTCCCTTACCTCGTTTGTCGTCATTGCGAGGAGGCACGACAAAGCAATCTGACAAACAAAAAACGTAGATTGCCACGTCACTCCGCTCCTCGCAATGACGCATTTTTTGTAAAAGGGGATTTTTGCCGTGCATTCTTATTGTAGAGACGCCGATTTATCGCGTCTCCACATTTTCAAGACGTGATAAATCACGTCTCTACGTCGTGATCCAAAACATTTTACCATCTTATCGGTTTATTCAGATAGATATAGACAAAGATATGCTATTGACGTACCGTTATCATTTAGAAAAAATAAAAAGTCCATTTTGGGCATTTGCCATACACGATGGACATCATATAGATGAGCGTCTTCTCGGCTACCTATGCCTGGACGAAGAGACAAGGCTTCGGGAGGAAGACCCCTACACAGCTATTCTGGCAGAATTGCCATTCAACCGGTTTATATCAGCTACGTCACGCTTCCAATTGGATCTCAACCGTAGCAAGCAAGATGCCCTGTACCTCTCCCCTAGCCAAACCTGGGGATTGCATGTGTGGGCAAAAGATCTTCCCAAAGCTATGATCGAACAACTGTACAACAATTATGACCATGTCTTTCGCACGATAGATCAAGAAATAAAAGAGACCATCGATCGGCATAATTTTTTTGTCATATATGATATACATAGCTATAATGCCAAAAGAGAAGGCCCACAAGCCATCATTGACCATCAAAGCAATCCCCAGATCAACATAGGGACGCTACACAATCACGACAAATGGACCGATCTGACCGCACAATTCATCCGGGCCTTGCAGAAGGAGGTAGATGGAAAACCTTCCTTTGATGTCCGTGAAAACATTAAATTCAAGGGCGGATACTTCTCCAAATACATCAACGAACACTATGGAGACAAAGGGTGTGTTTTTTCCATTGAATTCAGAAAAGACTTTATGGATGAATGGACAGGACAGCTGTACCCCGAAAAACTGCAAGAATACAAACAGCTTTTGTTGCACACTATACAGACCTTAGAAAATTATTTTGCTTATGAAAGCTGAACGTAAAACTTTAGACAACCTGCTGCAAAAAATAAACACAAGGGATTCTTTTCACGTACAGATACCTATCCGAAACAAATTGGTGTTCAACAAAATAACACCCTATCTATTTGTTTATAGAGAATACGAAAAAAAAGACCCCATGCTTTCTGCACTCGTCAAATCCGAGTACAGCTACCTCATTATACGGGATCGAAATTTTGATATACCCTTTTGGATTACGCCCATTTCCCAAAAACTTGTCGAAGTGTTTGGCTCATGCCTCATTATAGAGGCTTGGGCTGCAACAGAGTCACAAGAGGAGGATGTACAGGTACATGTGGCTCGTAAAAATGCCCTGACCATAGCAGAGTACCTGGATAAACAGATTCAGACCGAAGGCCTAACCTCTTCCGTAAGGCACATCACGGGAAAAAAAGAAAAATTCCCGGCAAGTGGCTCTCCCCTGGTCAACCTCCAAGACAGAAAAAACAATCAGATACTCTATATCGGCCTTAGTGTGGATCCCTCCTATCTCACGGACAGCAGTAGTAAGGTGCTCCCTATAGTTCTCCGTCAGATTCGGGAAGCTTTATCCCGCAGTCTGTCCAAGACTTTCTTTGAATTTGTACGTATCCATACCCTAAGCAAACCCACGGAATTCAAGATAAGCCATCCCAGGGAGCTCTTACCATTGGTATGGGAAATCGACCAAAAACTCGGCAAAGAAAGCACACGCTTTGACTTCCTGCTGCTCGTCACACCGATCAACACCCACGAAGCCTGGCTACAATTCAAAAAAGACAACTATCGAAAAGCACCGACATTCCTCTATAGACCTATGCCTATAGATCCGGACATTGTCAAGAGAAACCTTTATAATCTTCCAATAGAAGACCTGTACGATCCGACCATTGCCTATCTATTCAGGGACAAAAGGAAAGAGCTGGACTGGATGATGAGTATGCTGAGCGAACGGGGCAAGGAAGGTTTCATGCTGGGCAGTCTACAACTATTTGGCAATGTGAGTGAAAAGCTCCTTGACCGAGCCAAAGCCATACTGACCATTACGGCACAAGACGAATATCCTAAAGATCGGGGAGATGACATCGTATATGCAGAAGAATTTGCGCAATTGGCACAACAGGAGATCAATTATCTTAGAGCGCAAGAACCTCAATTCAACACAACGATCAGACTGAGGGACGATATTTACGGTGTGATGGTCAACCAAGGGGTACTCAATATCAGCAAGCAGTATGCCTTGCCCCGACGACGGGTCAATGCACTTTTGCAACATGAGGTAGGTACGCATATCGTCACCTATTTCAACGGCAAACAACAACCCTTCAACCTCTTCCGTCTAGGTGTACCGGGATATGAAAAACTACAGGAAGGACTGGCTGTGATGGCAGAATACATGGTAGATGAACTGACGAATGATCGATTGCGTGTGCTTGCGGGACGAGTCGTCACTGTGCACCATATGATTGCGGGCAATCACTTTACAGACACATTTTCACTTTTGGTCGATCAGTACCAGTTTGACAAACAAACCGCTTTCCAAATGGCCATGCGTGTGTACCGCAGTGGTGGACTGACCAAAGATGCTTTATACCTGCAAGGACTGATCGAACTGGTCAGCTATATCAAGGAAGGGAACGACATCAATCTGCTCACCATGGGCAAGATACGCAAGGATTATATCCCTATTGTACAGGAACTCCTCTTTAAAGGTATCCTAAAAGCGCCGGCACTGCTACCAAGATACCTGACAGAACCGTATATCACAAAACTCGAAAAATTGAAAAACAAGGGAATATTCCAAATGATACAATAACCCTAACGCATCATTATCTATGAAAATCGCATTTGTCATCAATCAAACCCACAAGGAGGATGTCAACTTCACCACGACGCTCTTAGCACTAAAGGCATTGCAGCGTGGACATGAAGTGCTTTATATCGGCTTAGCCGATTTCTACTACGGCACTGATCCGTTGCTGGGAGCCCATGCCCGACATGTACTTCCTTCCCAACACAGTCCCGATACCGCAACCTTGATCCAGGTGCTGAGAAATACACCAAAAAAATTATACCCTCTCTCGGATATCGACGTATTATGGTTACGTTTTGATCCCGTATTGGATATGATCAATAGACCTTGGGCTGCACCTGCAGGATTACAGTTTGCCGCACTAGCCAAAAAACAGGGTATAAGGGTCATCAACAATCCCGAAACACTGACCAAAGCCAGTAACAAACTCTATCTGGAAAATTTTGATCAATCTGTACAGCCCCAGACCATCGTTACTCGCAATCACCTAGATGTGTTGCAATTTTTTCAAGAGCAGAACGAGAAAATCATTCTTAAACCGGTAAAAGGTTCGGGAGGAAAAAATGTCTTTTTGATCAATAAGGACAACATCCAAAATCTCAAACAAACGGTGGAAGCCATCGCCCGGGACGGCTATGTCATTGCGCAGGAGTACCTGCCCGAAGCTGCCTTTGGAGATATTCGGTTTTTTCTCTTGAATGGAAAGCCTATTGAAGTGAACGGAAAATATGCAGCCGTACACCGTGTGCAACAAGAAAATGAAATTCGCAGTAACCTCCATCAAGGTGCCAGCGTACAAGAAGCCTTGATCGATGATCGCATACTCCAAATGACCCAAAAAGTATCGGCACAACTGGTGGAAGATGGTATGTACTTCGTAGGACTGGATATCGTTGGAAACAAGATAATGGAGATCAATGTATTTAGCCCCGGTGCACTATACCATGCTGAAATGATACATCAGGCGGATTTTTCTGCAGCCATTATCCAAGATATCGAACGAGGACCGACATCGTAGAGACAATCAAAAAAATAACAAAAAATTGTTACGCAATCGATTGTTTTTTATTTTTTTCTTAGCTTTGTCGACTATAAACAGACTAATATGTGTGGAATCGTAGGATACATCGGACACAGACCTGCCTATCCCTATTTGATAGAAGGGTTAAAAAAACTGGAATACAGAGGTTATGATAGTGCAGGCATAGCCCTTCATTTTGGCAACTCCCTGAAAGTTTTCAAAAAAGCAGGCAAAGTCGCGGCATTGGAAGAGCTGATGAACGGTCTGGAACAAAGCACAAATATAGGTATAGGCCATACCAGATGGGCTACACATGGAGCTCCTTCCGATCGCAATGCACATCCCCATATTTCCCGTTCGGGAAAATTGACGATGGTGCACAACGGAATCATCGAAAACTATGCAGCCCTCAAAGAAGAACTCCTCAAAAAAGGATATACCTTCCACAGCGATACAGATTCAGAAGTTTTGCTCAACTTTATCGAAGATATACAGCTCAATAACAACTGCGAACTGGAAGAAGCAATCCGTATCGCGCTCAAACGTGTCACCGGAGCCTATGTGATCCTTCTGTTGTCCGAAGAATACCCGCAGACCATTTTTGCAGCCCGCAAAGGCAGCCCTTTGGTCATCGGTATCGGGCAAGGTGAACATTTCCTCGGTTCGGACGCCTCCCCGATGCTTGGCTATACCAAAGAGGTGGTATATATCAACGATTACGAGCTCGCTATTATCAAGCCTGATGAGTTGATCCTCAAAAACCTGGGGAACGAACGCCTCACCCCTTTCGTCCAAAAACTGGATATGGAACTGGCCACGATTGAAAAAGGGGGATATGAGCACTTTATGCTCAAAGAAATCCACGACCAGCCCGAAGCCATCTATGATTCGTTGAGAGGCCGTCTGGACGCCACCCAACATCAGCTCACACTGAGCGGCGTCGACTCCATAAAAGACAAACTGTTGGCCGCCAGGCGTATCATCATCGTGGCCTGCGGTACCAGTTGGCATGCCGGGCTCTTGGGCGAATACCTGATTGAAGAGCTTTGCAGGATCAATGTTGAGGTCGAATATGCTTCCGAATTCAGATACCGCAATCCTGTGATCGACGAACGTGATGTCATTATTGCCATCTCACAAAGCGGCGAAACAGCGGATACCTTGGTCGCGTTGGAAAATGCGAAAAGCAAGGGGGCTACCATCTTTGGTATTGTCAATGTAGTCGGATCTTCCATTGCTCGCTTATCAGATGCAGGAGCCTATACGCATGCAGGTCCCGAAATTGGGGTCGCCAGTACAAAAGCTTTTACCGCACAGCTGGCTGTTCTTCAATTATTCGCTCTTAAGCTCGCTCAGCTCAAGGGCTCTTTGGACGAGCGTATCACCCAAGAGTTGATGCAAGAACTATCCGAAGTTCCCCAAAAAGTCCAACACATCCTAGATACGCAGATAGATATTATCAAGAAAATAGCGTCAAAATATAAAGATGCCCGTGACTTTCTGTTTTTGGGCAGGGGATACAATTTTCCTATTGCCCTGGAAGGCGCATTAAAACTCAAGGAAGTATCGTATATCCATGCCGAAGGCTATCCAGCTGCCGAAATGAAACATGGCCCGATCGCATTGGTCGATGAGCAACTACCTGTTGTCTTCGTTGCGACCAAAGACCGTGTCCATGAAAAAATAGTCAGCAACATGCAGGAAATCAAAGCCCGTGGTGGAAAACTGATTACCATTGTTACCGAAGATGACCATACAGCGAGCAGCCTGTCGGACGACTGTGTACAGATTCCGAAAGCACACGAAATCATCGCTCCGCTATTGTCTACCATTCCTTTGCAGCTCCTCGCCTATTATATTGGTATAGAACGGGGGGCGGATGTGGATAAGCCTCGAAATCTGGCAAAATCAGTGACGGTAGAATAACAGGAAATCATCATATCCTTTGTCATTCTGAACGTAGTGAAGAATCTAAAAACAATACATTGCGATACGGACAGATTATCTTCGATGAGCACTCCGTGGTTCTTCGTTTCACGCAGAATGACAGCAATAAAACAACTCAATCCTCATCAGCAAAATAGGATAGAATAAACGATATGTCAGCTATTTCAAAAACACCGATACAACGTTTAGGCCATGATTTTATCCCAAAGGAATATCTTCCCGAAGGTCTGGACGAATACCACATCCGAAACATTCAACAAAAAAAAGAAAGGACATACCGTCAGCTCTATGCCGCAGAGATCAGCACATTGAAGGCAAACAATAATTATTGCCCCGATTGGAGCCAAGTCCTCGTCAGTGAATCTTTTTTTCCCGATCAGGTTTACAACTCCAAATTTTTCGGTCTGGTACGTATCGGCAATATGAGTCCTGTTTTTTTAGAATACAGGGATCTCCGATTGTCCTGCGGTATATACAATTCCCAGATCATCAGTTCGGATATAGGCGATGATGTCGCCATCCACCACGTACGCTATATGTCCCATTTCATCATAGGCGATGAGGTCATCCTGTCCAATATCAATGAGATGGAAACCAGTAACAATGCCAAATTTGGAAACGGCATCCTGAAAGATGGCGACCCGGAGGAACGCCGGATATGGCTGGAGCTATGCAATGAAAATGCCGGACGCGCTGTATTGCCTTTTGATGGCATGCAAGCAGCAGACGTATACCTTTGGACACGGTGGCGTGAGGACGATATCTTGCAAAAAAGATTTCAGGAAATGACAGAAAGTCAATTTTCCACCTTACGCGGTTCCTACAGTGAGATCGGAGACCGTGTCGTCTTAAAGAACTCCAATATTGTCAAGGATGTCCGTGTAGGCCCCTACGCCTACATCAAAGGTATAAACAAACTCAAAAACGTGACCATCAATTCGTCCAGCGAAGCCTATACACAGATCGGCGAAGGATGCGAAATCGTCAATGGTATAGTGGGATATGGATGTCGCATATTTTATGGCGTCAAAGCCGTGCGTTTTATTCTCTCCTCCTATTCACAGCTCAAGTACGGTGCACGACTCATCAATTCCTTCCTAGGAGACAACTCAACCATTTCCTGCTGTGAAGTCCTCAATTCATTGATATTTCCGGCGCACGAACAGCACCACAACAATTCTTTCCTATGTGCTTCGCTCCTCAAAGGACAGAGCAACATGGCAGCAGGTGCGACGATCGGCTCCAATCACAATTCCAGGGCTGCCGATGGAGAGATTGTGGCCGGAAGAGGATTTTGGCCCGGACTATGTGTGAGCCTGAAGCATAACTCACGCTTTGCTTCCTATGTCCTGTTGGTCAAGGGCGACTTCCTGCACGAACTGGATATACGCTTACCGTTCTCCCTGGTCAGCAATGATTCCTACAAAAATCAATTGGTCATAGTCCCCGGATATTGGTTTCTATACAATATGTATGCGCTCATGCGCAATACCTCCAAATTTATCGCCAGGGACAAGAGACGTTTCAAAAACCAATATCTCGAATACGACATCCTTGCACCCGATACCGTCAACGAAATATTTGATGCGCTCAAGGAAATAGAATATGCCGTAGGCAAAGCCTTTTCACCTGAAAAGGGGCATACGGACTATCGTGTCTTGGGACAAGAAATTCTTTCCAACGATACTGATATCAGCCAGCGGGAAATTTTGTTGTCTCAAACAGAATATTCCAACAGAAAAGTGGTATTGGTAAAAGTTCGTGAGAGCTATCATATATTCCGAAAAATGATCCGCTACTATGCGACCACCTTGCTTGCCGAACACTTCTATGCTCAAGATTCCATAGATGGTTTTCTCCAAAACAGCACATCCTTAAAAGAAGATCGGCTTATGTTTGATAATATCGGCGGGCAGCTCGTGCCACACCGGCATATTGACAACCTTATCACGCAAATAAAAGATCAAACCATCCGTTCCTGGAAGCAGGTACATCAGGCCTATCACTCTTGGAGCGAGGCATACCCTTTAACCAAGCTACGGCATGCCATTGCTTCTTTGGCAGAGATCACACATTTACCATTGGAACAGTGGGATCGGGATTTTATCGTTTCCTGTCTGCAAGAAAGCGTAGATACCAAAACCTGGATATACGATGAAATTCGCCGCTCTCGTGCCAAAGATTACGAAAACCCTTTCAAACAGATGATCTACAATTCCAAGGAGGAAATGGAAAAAGTCCTCGGGAAACTGGAAGACAACACATTTATCTCCGCACAACAAAAAGAGCTCGAACAGTATCGGCAGAAGGTCAGCGTGATATTGAGCAGATGAGCTTCTTAAGCACACGCTACGAGCGTGCGCTATCTTTGTCTGGCGCAAGCATTTCTTCGGAGTAGAGACGCAATGCATTGCGTCTCTACGTAAGGCTGACACACGAAAGGATTTGTGCCCCCCTCTCATGCTAGCGCACGAATCCTTTCGTGTGCTTAATATCACAAGGCACACGACGGGAGTCGTGCGCCAGCGTTAGGTGGTCAAGATGCCAGTATTGAGTTCTAACCAAATCAGATTTATGACACAAAAATGGAACGCTTTTTTATCGAATAAGCATAAAAATGGGTAACTTGTGTAAAATCAAAAACAAAGGTGATATGTCATTCAACAAAAGAAAACTGGGCAAGTATGATTTGGAAATAGTTCCTCTGATTTTTGGAGGCAACGTATTTGGATGGACATTGGACAAGGTTGGATCTTTTGCGATTTTGGATGCTTTTATGGATAGGGGATTTGATACCATAGACACGGCCAATAACTATTCGCATTGGGTACAAGGCCATGTAGGCGGCGAGTCTGAAACCATCATTGGCCAATGGCTCCAAGAACGTGGCAACCGGGACAAGGTCATCTTGATGACAAAGGTAGGTGGACGCTTCAATTATGCCGAAAAACCCAACGTGAAAGGCGCCTATATCTTGGAGCATGTAGATCATTCCCTCAAACGTCTTCAAACCGACTATATTGATTTATACCAGACCCACTACGACAACGAGGAGACCCCCGTAGAAGAAACATTACGTGCATACGAAGAATTGATCAAGCAAGGAAAAGTGCGTTACATCGGTGCTTCCAATATCAATCCCGAACGATTGGTCGAAAGCATAGATGTGGCAGAGGAAAAGAACCTTCCCCGTTATATCTCTTTACAGCCCGAATACAATCTGTTTGACAGAGCCAAATACGAAAATCTGTACAAAAATATCGCTTTGGAAAAACAATTAGGGGTCATTCCTTATTATTCATTAGCAAGTGGTTTTCTAAGTGGTAAATATCGGTCTGCCGAGGACTTTACAAAATACACCCGTGGAGAAGGCATTGTCAAGAAGTATTGGAATGCGCGAGGGCAACGTATCCTAGAAGCTCTGGACGAGGTGGCCAATGCTTACAATACTTCGCCATCCGCCATTGCATTAGCTTGGCTATTGGCGCAGGAAACTATAACCGCACCTATTGCCAGTGCAACTAAAGAATCACATATACAATCTTTTGTAGAGTCCCTACAGTTGAGATTGAGCGAAGAAACGTTAAACAAACTGAATGAGGCAAGTCGATATTAAAGATAAAGTGACGGAAGTGATGATAGTGATGTAGTTATGAGGGCGGAAAGCATACCTTCATAACCTACTTCACCTTGATAACTTACATAACTTTAAAATAAAGTGATGAAGGTTATAGAGGTTATAAAAGTTCATGACATTGCTTCCGTAACTTACATCACCCACATAACTTACATAACTTTAAAACAGAATATATCATGAAAACAAACATTGGAATTAAAGAAAAAGACACAGCAGCAGTAGCTGTCATCCTAAACAAACTATTGGCTGATGAAAGTGTATTGTATCAAAAAGTAAGAAATGCACACTGGAATGTCGAAGGACCAGGTTTTCACGAATTGCATTTGTTTTTCGAAACAATCTATAACGACCTTGCCGTGGTCGTAGATGACGTCGCCGAACGGGTCCGTACCATTGGGCACTATGCCACAGGCACATTGAAAGAATACCTAAAGCTGACTCAACTAACGGAGGCCCAAAGTGGGAACAAAAACGATGGCAACAGTTATATCAAGGAACTATTGAACGACTTTGAAAGCTTAATCATCTCTGTCCGTGCTGATATAGAAAAAGTAGAAGAGCATGGTGATGCGGGTACTTCGGACTTTTTAGGAGGTATCATCGAGCAACATGAAAAAACCGCTTGGATGCTGCGGGCTCATTTGAGGTAAGACGTACTATCCGTGACGGCTAGCTTTTCCAAAGTTTTGAACTTTGGAAAAGTTGACCTTAGTTGATTTTATTCAAACCTATAAGGTTTCAGAACGGCGTAGCCCTCAACTTTGCCATTGAAAAGCTAAACACACTAAAGTTAAACCTTATAGTTTTTTTTAGTTTAAATTCTTTAAGTTTGCAGGAGTATTAGAGAACGACAACTAACTTAGTTTGATAAAATATGATTATACAACCACGCGTCAGAGGCTTTATCTGTTTGACCTCACATCCTGAGGGGACTGCCCAACATGTCAAAAACCAAATTGAGTATATAAAATCAAAAGGAAAGATCAGTAATGGCCCTAAGAAAGTGTTGGTCATAGGAGCTTCTACAGGTTTTGGTCTGGCTTCACGCATTACGGCTGCTTTCGGCTCGGATGCTGCCACCATCGGTGTATTTTTTGAAAAACCTGCTGCAGAAGGTAGACCAGGTACGGCAGGCTGGTACAACAGTGCGGCTTTTGAAAAGGAAGCCCATGCCGCAGGTCTATATGCCAAGAGCATCAATGGCGATGCTTTCTCGGATGAAATCAAACAACAAACTATCGACTTGATCAAAAAAGACTTAGGTCAAGTAGACCTTGTCGTATATTCCCTGGCCTCTCCCAGGCGCACCCACCCCAAAACGGGTGTAGCCCATGCTTCAGTACTCAAGCCTATCGGAAAGCCTTTTACAGACAAGACAGTAGACTTTCATACTGGCATAGTATCCGACATTACGATACAGCCTGTAGAAAACGAAGAGGACATTGCCAATACAATCGCCGTTATGGGAGGAGAAGATTGGAGATTCTGGATCGAAACCCTCAGAGAAGCCGGTGTGTTGGCCGAAGGCGTGAAAACTGTAGCCTATTCGTATATCGGCCCCGAACTGACCTATCCAGTCTACCGCAACGGGACAATCGGTCGAGCCAAAGATGATCTGGAAGGAACAGTGCCCGTTCTCAATAACCTGTTAAAAGATCTGAATGGCATATCCTATGTTTCGGTCAACAAGGCTTTGGTCACACAGTCCAGCTCAGCTATTCCTGTCGTACCTTTGTATATTTCATTATTGTACAAAGTCATGAAGGAAAAAGGCATACACGAAGGTACTATCGAGCAGATGCAGCGTCTATTTGCAGAAAGGCTGTACACGGACAATGTACTTTTGGACGACAAGGGACGTATCCGGGTCGACGATTGGGAAATGCGTCCAGATGTACAGGAGGAAGTTTCTAAACTTTGGGAACAGGTGACGACCGAAAACCTGGATAGTATCTCGGATATCAAAGGATACCGCGATGATTTCTTCAACCTATTTGGTTTCAATTTCGAAGCAATAGATTACGACAAGGATACCAATGAAGTGGTGAATGTGCCTAGTATAGCATAAACAATTGCAAACTCTGTCATTCTGACGATAGGAAGAATCTAAAAACAATCGTATATCAGATGGTTATTCATTTGCGTTAACTTTCAATGGTATGAATGATTGCTTTGCAATTCCTATCGTCAACACTGTGTCCGACTACTGGCGGATGACAAAAAAAACGCTTTTATTACCTATATCAATACTCTAACTGCAATCTGCTCTTGCAGATAATCGGCCAGCAACCGTCCATCTCCATGCACGGTCCATATCTCACGAGGCTTGACCTGTCCGATAAAAACCAGAAGATCTGCCCAGTCCACATGATCGGATATATACAGCTCCATATCGTTATGTTGTTGCAATCTTTTCCATCCCGACGCAAATACACGGAGAACATTGCTGGCCCGATAGTAGTTGTTGAATGTCAGTGGAGGCACCAAATAGATCTTGTGTTGCCCGTCTTTCATCGCTTTACGATGATACATCTCATACCGTAGGGGGACTAAGCCAAGTCTATCGTACACACGATGCATCGGAAGGATACTGTGATGCACGTACACCGTCTTTTCGGGACAATATTGATTGAGCAGATGATTGATACGCTGCGCCTTGCCCAGACTGTAGCAGCCCAACATAATACCATGAGCGGTAGACGACAGTTTTCGGATCTCTGTCCCGGCACTTGGATGGCTGACAGCCGGATTGGCAAATGTAGTCTCCGTGATCAGCACATCGGCCTGTACTGTTTCCAAAGGTTCGCAGGTAGGGTCATCCTGCATTTTGATATCTCCGGTGTACAGATATGAAACCCCATGATATTGCATCAAAATCTGGGCAGATCCAAGGATATGCCCTGCCGGGATAAGGGTAAGCTGCACCTCACCCAAGGAAAATGACTCATGATACGCCATAGGGTGATAGCTTTTTACGGATTGTTTTGAAAACCTTACCTGCATAAATGCAATGGTACCGGCTGTAGCATATATCCGTTCGTGTCCGGGGCGTGCATGGTCCCCATGCGCATGTGAAATGACCGCTCTATCTACAGGCAATATCGGGTCTATAAAAAAATCTCCGTATCGACAATAATAGCCGGAAGGTGTTTCAATCAAAAAATCGGCCAATATCGTCCCCATTAGGTATGGATCAAAGTGTTGTGTATGGCCAAAACCTGGGGCAATAAGGGGATTTTTTCGTCATTATGAATCAAAAAATCAGCGTACTGCAACTTCTCTGCTTCTGGCATCTGCTTAGCCATACGCCGCAACACTTCTTCTCTATCCACATGATCTCTTTGCATGACACGCTGTATCCGTAGCTCTTCCGGTGCGGTGACCAATATGGTATAATCCAGATTTTTATACGAGCCACTTTCGTACAATAAGGCCGCCTCCTTTAATATATATGGCGCATGCTGCCTGTTGGACCAATCGATACTGTCCTGGATGACAGCAGGATGGACGATGCTGTTTAGTAGAGCCAACTTTTCATTATCGTTGAATACCTGCTCGGACAAATATCTTCTGTTCAATGAACCGTCATCAAAATACGTTTGTGAACCGAAAGCACCAATCAGTGCTTCCCGTACTTTTGCATCTTTGTTCATGATCAGCTTAGCTTCCAAATCTGCATCGTAAAAAGGAACACCTAATGTTTTAAAAATCTTGCTCACAAAGCTTTTACCGGTACCTATTCCTCCTGTTATCCCTACTTTGATTGACATATTATTTTATTTTCTGACAAAAAAATCTACATTCTGCGGTTCTACACGAACTATCTTACAAAAATCAGGATACTTAAAGAGCTTGACAGGCAAACTGCTTACTTGATTTTGTGCCCAATTATCCAAGTCAACAACTGCTCCGAAGTCACTGGCGGTCCATTTGGCATAATCTTGTAACGACACCAAAGCGGTCACGGTCACTTTAGAAGGAATAACCCTTACCGAAGTATATTTTTTGCTATTCAGCACATGTAGCGGTACTTCGACCTGCTTCTCGGTCAGCTCTCCTACAGGAATTGTCACCTCTACCAGAGCAGGGTGGATCGTAATATTTGTCCTTTGCCGTCTGTTGATATTGACCACGGTACGGATATCTGTATGTATATCGTTGCCATAGACCGTATCCGTCTCCAAAAAGTCGATATTGTCTATATCTTCGGAAGGCCCCGTGATGGTCACCTGTTTGGGATTTGTCTTGGTCTCCCCTATTATGCCATATTGTTTTTTAAAAGAAATATTCGTCGGAACACGGACCTCTACCCTACGTCGGCTCTGTTGCGAAAAGTCAAAATATAACGTATCGGGAGATACACGGTCGACCTCTTTGTCCGAAGCAAACTGTCTATTGATAAACTCCAATTGATCGGAAAAAACGATAAAACTGCGATTGGCCAAAGTACTGAGATCCACCTGGATATTTGACACACTAGGTTTTAGCCTGGCCATCAAGACATTCCATCCGCTCATTTTTAGGTGTACCTGTACCGTATCCGATTGCAATGGATGAAAAGCACGCTTTTCCGGTAGGTTGACATACTCCACGCTGGACTTGACAATAAACGTGTAGCGATTGGATACAGCGATCAGCAGCCATGCCACAAAAGAAATGATAAGACACCGAAGAAATATCGAAATCTTACGCCGCTGGATCTTTGTGAATCGCCTGTACTTCATCTACAGCAAATGTAATAAAAATAGTAGAGACGTTGCATGCAACGTCTCTACTATCAAGGAATATTAGGAACATTCCTTGCTCAATACATTGTAAAAAAACTAAGCTTTCTTTGTTTCGTTGTTTGCTGCACGGGAAGCATCCAACGCAATAGCAGTCTTGTCAAAACGGATTCTAACACCCGAACCTACATCGACCAAGAACGTGGTGTCGCCTACTTCCACGATACGTCCATGGATACCTGCTGTAGTCACGACCTTCGAATTTACGTTCAACTCTTCGATATATTTCTTATGGTCTTTTTGTTTCTTCATCTGCGGACGGATCATGAAAAAATAAAAGACCACTATGATCAAAATCATAGGTAGGAAATTCATTAATCCACTTCCCCCCGGTGCTGCTTGTAATAGAATTGTTGACATCATATTTATGTAAATTTAAAAAGTTTAAGATTTAAAAGTTTAAGGTCTAACGTGAAACCTTAAACAAAAAACTATTTCTCTACAGTGCCCTTTATCTGCACAGTCGTGACCTTATTCGAAGCATTCGAACTGATCGTGACGATTTTTTGCTGCTGCCCGACCTGACCCTGGCTGTTGAAGCTGACTTTGATCTCGCCTTCTTTGCCTGGTAATACCGGTTCTTTCGTATAGTCAGGTGTGGTACAACCACATGAAGCACTGACCTGCGACAAAATGACGGGGGCATCGCCGCTATTCTTAAATTTAAAGACATGGTCGACGATGGCTCCTTCTTTTACCGTGCCAAAATCATACGCAGTTTCCTCAAATTCTATCGTACCCAACTGCCCCGTATCTGACGAAGAATTTACGTCGACCGCAGTTTCCTCAGTATTGGTCTCTTTCTTTTGTGCCGGTTGATTGCAAGCTGCCAATATAGCTACAGCGGCACAGCTCATCAATATATTTTTTATTTTCATATCACTTTAATCTTGTAGTCCTCTTCCTGTTTTCCGGATCCGACCTTGCTTGGTCAGATCTGCTAAAATCTTGTCCAATATTCCATTAATAAAGGTATTGCTTTTTGCAGTACTGAAATTTTTGGATAGCTCGATATACTCATTAATCGTTACTTTGACCGGAATAGACGGAAAATTGATCAGTTCGCTGATAGCCATACGCATCAAGAGCGTATCCATCAATGCAATCCTATCAGACTCCCAGTTTTTTGTCTTTTCAGCGATCAGTGCCTGGTATTCTTCGCCGTAGCGAATGGTTGTTTTCAACAGTTCTTCGATAAACTCCTTATCCTCTTCCCAATTTGGGGTAAGATCTGCCAGTTTGTTATGCGTTGGGTTTTCTGAACTGAAATTTTTGAATGTCTTAGCAATCATAGCCTGTAAGACTTCTTTGTCAACCGGCCAATTGATAAATTTTTCTTCAAATACCTGCTCCACCTCACTCGTTTTCAGGATAATCTTCTTAAAGATATATTTAATGATATCCTTTTCGACCTGAATACTACGATCTGTCTCCGCAAGATAATCTAGATAAGCCTCTGAATCCTTCAATCGGACGAATATCGAACGCACAATCTCAGGATCAAATTCCCAGGACACCTTGTATTTTTTGACGAGCTCCACATACTGTCTATTTTGGCGTAGGGATTCGATGAATGTGTTGGTGTTCAGTTTGGTCGTGAGCATTTTGTCCTTTTCCGTTGGTAAAAACTTAGCTGCCCTGCTTTCGGCGTCCAACACGACATACTCGGCCGCCTCATCCAACAAATTGAGCGTCCAGATGTACATCTCATTGACTTCATCCACACTCTTGAAGAGAGCCTTCTCAAAATTCTTAACCTGTTTATCTTCCGACAAACTGTACGCATAAAGCGTCTGCATGACCTTCTCGCGAAGGTGTCTTCTATTTAGCATATTTTATTAAAGAACGATTGTATATAAAGAACGCAATTATCTGCTGATTTTTTTCATACTCGCAATACGTTGTTCTGCTAGTTGTTTGGCGGCTTCAAAGGTCGTGATATTTTCTTCCCGTGCACTTTGGAGCACATGCCGCGTTGCACTATAGATATTACGTACCAATGCTTCTGTACGCTCATTGCCATAACCTTCCAGCTCGGAATAGCAACTGATCAACGCACCCGAATTGATTAAAAAATCAGGTGTATATAAAATGTTATTTTCCTTGAGTAATTGTATTGTTTCTGCTTCTTCTTTCAATTGATTGTTGGCCGACCCGGCAATGATCTTGCAACGCATCTTAGGTACCGTATCCGGATTGACCGTACCACCCAAAGCGCATGGGGCATACACATCTACATCCAATTCATAACTGGACGAGTACTGTATAGGTTCGGCTTTATATTTAGAAGCCACCTTCATCTTACGTTCCTCGGTCATATCCGACACATAGACACGGGCATTCTCGTTGCGCAACATCGCAACCAAATGCTCGCCCACGCTGCCTACCCCCTGTACCGCGACTTTGCGTCCCGCTAACGAGTCGTCGCCATAAACCTCCTTGATGGCTGCCTTGATACCATAGAAGACACCACGGGCTGCAAAGAAAGTTGTATCTCCTCCTCCGTTCATATATTCGGGCAATCCGGCTACATAATTGGTCTCAGAATGAATATATTCCAAGTCCTTTTGGGTGGTCCCTACATCGATAGAAGCAATAAAACTACCGCTAAGGCCTTCGATAAATTTGCCAAAACGGCGCATCAATACTTCTGTCTTCTCTGTGCGGTTATTGCCGATGATGACCGCACAGCCTCCTCCGAGGTTCAACCCAGCCAACGAAGACTTGTAGGTGATTGCTCTGGACAACCTTAGCGCATCCTCTATAGCTTCGGCTTCATTGGCGTAAGGTAGCATCCTTACGCCGCCTATTGCGGGTCCCAACGTCGTGTCGTGAATAGCGACGATCGCCTTTAACCCAACTTCCGAATCATTGCAGAAAAACAAATCCTGATGACCTTCGGCACGCATCAATTCAAAAACAGAATTATTGTGTATATCCATTTCTACCAAAATAGTCCCTGAAAAAAGGATTTACAAAAATAGACAAATAAATTTACATAGCGAGAGGACTTCCAAAGTTTTTGAAGAAGCTTCTTCAAAAGTAGTATTTCCCGTCATTGAATTCCCATCCCTCTCTTTTTATCCCCTAAATTTTACAAGACAAATCATCACACACTTTTATATTTAAAAATCTTTTTTTTACTTTCGTTAAGTTAAAAAATAAATAAAATGAAAAATTAACAGAAACCTAAAATAAACTTAACACCTTATGTATAACTTCATAATTTAACATCAAATTTATATAGACATGATTAGAAAGTTTCTCTTTACACTGATTGGAATAATCTGTGCTGCTTCCATACTTCCAGCCCAACAAAAATTTCAGAAACCCACTCTGGAAAATAAAGACTCCTGGAGCGTCGTTATGATTCCAGACATACAAAATTACGTCAAATGGAACCGCAACCAGCCTATCCTGGATCTTATGATGCGCTGGATAGAAGACAATATTGATACGCTCCATATTAAAATGGTAGTCTGTGTGGGAGATCTCGTGGAACACAACAACCTCATCAACCAAGGACATGACGGAGACCAAAGCGCTCAACGCCAATGGGAAACTTCTGCCAAGCTATTTTCCAGACTCAACGGCAAAGTGCCTTATATAGCGGCCTCGGGAAACCATGATTACACCATAGATAGACAAGGCAATCGAACCTCCCGTTATACGGAATTCTTTCGCATCGACGACAATTGGCTGAACAAAAAGACCCTTGTACAAAACGCAACAAACGAGCAGGGTGTGCACACCTTGGAAAATGCTGCCTATGAGATCAAAACTCCCCAAGGAAAAGATTATCTCTTCTTGACTATTGAGTATGCCCCGCGTGATACCATGGTTGCATGGGCCAAAAGGATCGCCGACATGCAACAATACAAAGACCATCGCATTGTACTCATTACCCATGCCTATCTCAATGCAAAAGACCATCGCACAACAGGCGTACCAAAATGGTTTGTGTACGAGCCATATACCGTCAACACTGTCGTCCAAAAATCAGAAAGAATAAACCTCCCCTACGCCAACAGCGGAGAACAGATATGGGAGAAACTCATCCACCCCGGTTCCAATATAGAATTGGTACTGTGTGGTCACATATCCGGCGAAGGCTACCGAATGGACAAAAATACCACCGGAAGACCGGTACACCAGATGTTATTCGACAGCCAGTCCCTGGGTGGCGGACACCGCAATGGAAATGGTGGAGATGGCTGGTTGCGTATCCTCGAATTCCTTCCCGACAACAAGACCGTCAACGTAAAAACCTTTTCGCCACTGTTTGCTATTTCACCCACTACACAGCAGCACGCATGGAAAACGGATGCACGGAATAGTTTTTCCTTTCAATTCGCGGAGTAAAAAACATGGCATACGGAGTTGTCTCCTATGTTTGTATGAAGCAAATGTAGGAGACAGCTCTATGTGCTTAAATTAATTTCAATTCTTGTCATAGGTCAAGTCTTTTACCCCCAATAAAGCTTACTTTTACGTATCACAACTATAATCCAACACTATGGCAAAGATTCACGCATACCTCAATTTCAATGGCAACTGCCAGGAAGCATTCGATTTCTACCAACAAGTTTTTAAAACCGCTACGGTGAGTACTTACCGTTTTGGCGATATGCCCGAAGATCCCGAACATCCAATGTCAGATGTGGACAAAGTAAAAGTGATGCACACCGCTATCACCCTACCTAACGGGGCCACAATCATGGGCTCTGATTGTATCGAGGGCTATGGTCATCAACTTACGCCCGGCAACAACACGTATATCATGTTGGACACAGAGACTGCCGAAGAAGCGAAAGAGCTGTACGCAGGGTTGACCAAGGATGCCCGAGACATTGAAATGGAACTTGGAGAGCAATTCTGGGCAGAGCTATATGCCTCTTTCCAAGACAAATTTGGTATTTGGTGGATGATTCATTTTGAAGGGAATAAATCACTATGACAGAAATATGGATAATGTCGACATTATTCCGTAATCTATTCTACAACAAATCAGTTTTTACTCAAATGGACAATAATTCCTCTATCACACTGTCTCTTTGGTTTGACAATAATGCAGAAGAAGCCCTAAAGCATTATGCTTCTATTTTTCCGGACAGCTACATGAGCAACGTCAATCCTGTCGTTGCCAGTGTAAACCTTTCCGGTGTCAATTTCATCGGAATCAATGGAGGCCCTATCTTTCAGATCAATCCATCCATATCCATGATGGTTATCTGCGAAAGTGAAGAAGAAATAGATACCTTATGGCATCAGTTATTGCCCGGAGGTGCTGTATTGATGGCCTTGGGCAGTTACCCTTGGAGTCACCGATACGGTTGGTTACAAGACAAATACAATGTCAACTGGCAACTCTATCTCGGAAAACTTTCGGATGTCCATAACCAAAAGATTGTGCCGACAATGATGTTCTGCGGATCTCAACAAGGCCAGTGCAAAAAAGCGCTGGCTTTCTATCAATCCGTTTTTGCAGACTATCGCTCGGACGGTATATTAAAATATCCGAATGGTGAAATGACCGGGCAAATTCAACATACACAGTTCGTTGCTCATCATTCCTTGTTTATGGCTATGGACAGTGGTGTGCCACAAGATTTCACTTTCAACGAAGGCGTCTCCTTTGTCATACATTGCAAGGACCAGGAGGAAATCGATTACTATTGGAACAAGCTTACGGAGCAAGGAAAAGAAAGTATGTGTGGCTGGTGCAAAGATCCGTTTGGAGTAAGCTGGCAGGTCGTACCGGACAACATCGACAAATTGATTTCCTCACCTTCGGTCAACCAAGCATTGATGAAAATGAAAAAGATCATTATAGCCGACCTTAACTGATTAGGATAGTTTTTTATAAATTTGTTTTTGCCATACACAGATATTTTGTAGTTTTAATATTCATAAACCCAATGCGAACCCCATGAAAAACAAATACGTCATCTTTTTGAGAGCTGTCAATGTCTCTGGCAAAAATATCATCAAGATGGCCGAACTCCGGGATTTATTGTCAAAACAAGGCTTCGAACAGGCAAAAACGTATATTCAGAGTGGAAATATATGTTTGAGTTCAGACAAAGACAAGGATACGATAAAACAAGAAATACACGAATTAATCGCCAACCATTTCAAATTGCATATAGATGTATTTGTGTTGGATGAAGCACAACTCCATCAAAGTATCCTTCAAAACCCTTTTGATCCATCCCTCCCCGGAAACAGGCTCTTTGTCACTTTTCTAGATTCTATACCCGATAGCACTCGGCTTGAAGCTTTCCACAAGATCGACCTTGGAAATGAAGAAATCAAGATAAGTGGCGATATAGCCTATTTTTATGTACCGGACGGCATGGCGACTTCCAAATTGTCCAACATATTTATCGAACAAAAGCTCAAAGTGCGAAGCACAGGCAGAAACATGAATACAATGAAAAAAATGCAGGATATGCTGCAACAGAATATTCTCGAAAAGTCGTGATTGACATTCGTAAAGCGTTGTGTAAAAATTTTCCAACACGTAGATATATCCCGCAGATTTACACGGATATTTTCTCGCAGATTGTGCTGCTGCACAAATTCTTGGTTTCGAGCTGTACCATCTGTGAACTATAAAACCTCAAACAGAAGATTTAAAACATTCGTTATTTTTTAGTCAATATAGGATTCTCAAACTTCACCCCTTCCCAACCGTGTTGCATAAACTGCCTTATATTCTGGTGGTCGACACCGTCCGGAGTGTTTAGCACGGCTTCATAATGCTCGGCAAACAGCTTCAACGTATCTTCCTTGGGCAGTCCCTCAAGCCGGGCAAATGAAAGCACCCGTGCACTACCTTGATTTTCATGTGCAGCATTGTATTGTGCCCCATTTTGAAAAGCAGAAGCTGTATAGGTATAATGCTCCTCTATATAAGCGAGGATATCTTTAAATTGAACGGTCTTCGAATCCAGTTGTTCTAATAGCTGTTGTATCATCATACAAACTTAGAAAAACTTTGTAAGTTTGGCTTGATTTTAGTTATAAATTATGGAACAAAAGAAAAAGATCATGAAAGTATTTATTTTAAACGGCATAGCAGCTACATTGTTATTTATTTCATGCCATTCCAACAATCCTAACAATACGCAACAGTCACAAGACCGTCTATCCGACACCGAAGACATCTATATGGATACCGTACATACATCACAAAACTCTCTGGACTGGCAAGGTAGCTATGAAGGGACAACTCCCTGTGCAGACTGTCCCGGTATTAAAACCACCGTCGAGTTAAAAGACGATGGAACATTCACTTACCGTGCAGAATACCTCGAAAGAGAGCAGGCATTTACAGATAGCGGAACATTTATGTGGCATGATAATGGAAGCGTAGTCCATCTAAAGGGGAAAGATACCGATCTAAAATTCAAGGTGGGCGAAAATCAGCTTATCCAATTGGATATAGAAGGGAAACAAATCACCGGTGAACTTGCTGAATATTATGTTTTGAAGAAAAAATAGAGGATGTCTGACCTACAGGCAGACATCCCCTGTTGGCGCACGAATCCTTTCGTGTGCCGATAGACCAAGCACACGAAAGGATTCGTGCGCTAGCATGAGAAAAAATAGGGATAACGGTGTAACGAACTTTTCCAAAGTTCAGAACTTTGGAAAAGTTTTAAGCTTAGACTTCCGAAGTTTTGGAAACTTCGGAAGTCTATGGACACCCACTAAAACCTTACTGTATTCAACTTCTTATCCACTAAGAAACCATCCTTAGGCACCAGGTTAAACCGGAGATTCTTTTTGGCTTTCAGCCTGATCACAGCGATGTCTACATCTCCGGACAAGGCTTTCTGGTTACCGACATTGATAAATGTAGGATAGAGTGCCTTGATTCCATTGGTGTGCAGCCTGTCGTTGGTAATATTTTCCATCTGCATAATACCCGGTGCATGTATTCCTTCAAATGTATAGTCCGCGGGTGAATAAGGCAGGGCAAAGCTCAAAGCGTTGACATCCTTCAGTCCCTTACCTTTGATCGTGATCTCAACAGTTTCCCCTGCTTTCAACTGCACAGCCGAAGGCAGCAGTGCAATCTGTCCTTTCACTTGTTCATCTCTCCGTGGTTTCGCTCCACCTTCCAACTGTGTCGTCAATACAGATATATCGTAAGCATCGATAAGTCCATTCTTATTGATATCGCCATTGCTGATATACCCTTCAAAATCTGAGTCTCCTTGTCGTAATCCTGTATAATTGATATAGGAAGTGAGATCGTTTGCATCCAGCAAACGGTCATTGTTGATGTCTCCCGGAATATAGCTTTCACTGCCCGGCACCTTGAATACATAAAGCTCACGGCCTGATCCAAAACCTCCCGAACCCTCTTCGATGGACAGCTTGATATACCTTGCCGTAGGCTTGCCTTCAAATGTCAAGACCTTTGTCTCATCATTCCGTTCCCATGTAAATGCCCCGGCTTCAGACCAATCTTCTTTATTGTTGCTGTAGTAAACCTTGCCTTTGGTCAAGATGCCGTTTCCTCCACCTGTACGAGGCAGGTAATGGAACTTATCGAGCTGGTTAAAGGATTTCAGATCCAGGATCATATCAAAAGGCACCGCTTGCTGCCCCCATTTGGTATGCCACAGATTGCCTTCATCAAAATCCAAAAGCTTATGAATATCGTTCCCGCCCTGATTAGGAACAGAGGTCTCTCCGACTATACCTACGATTGCAAACTCGAGCGGATTTGATTTTGTGGTTGCCTGTACCGTCGCCCAGTCCGATACACCGTCTTTGTTCACGGCGCGTACCTTAAAAGTGTAATCCGTCACAGGTTGTAGATTATCAAACAATAAGACTGTATCCCAGATAGTCGAATATAGCATATCGTTGAATTCAATTTCGTAATAATCCGCATTGGACACCCAATCCCAGGTCGGCTTCATCGCATAAGCCTGGATATTCTCTTCCTTGACCTGTACATTCGCCGGAGCAGACAGTGCGCCTGTTCGGCTCAGCAAGCCATTGGTCGGATTGAATTCAAATCCTTGTATATCGAGCTGTACACTGTTTGACAAGATATCCGTAGCTTGTACCCTGACATGCAATTGGGGTGTCTTATGTATCTTGAAATCAACGAATGGAGTTCCTGCTGTGGAAAAACGATTCAGATCAGGCTTTTCATCGAAATAATAGGAATTTTCCGTTTTTTCGAGCTCATCCGATGAGGATACTTCATGCAAGCGGATATTCTTATTCCCGACTTTGACTGAAACCTTTTTTGGTTTTCTGGTTATATTCACGACAAAAGCTGTTGTTTTGTCGGTTACCATTCCTTCGAAAGAACCTTCCGATGGATGCACGACTACCTTGGCTTGTTGTCCCTTTACCGTGGACTCGATCCTGGTTGTGACACCTTGTCCGTGCTGATATGCCTGTGTCGTGCCATCGTCATCATACTCCGTGAAAGTACTGTATCCGCCTGCAGGGTATATTTCATAGGTACGTCTCTTTGTATCTATTTCATAGACATTGTTGTTGGCGTTGGTTATAGGTATGATGGCACCTGCCTTCACGAAGACCGGAAGCTTCCACATCGGGGCTTCGAAGCTATTCAATACACGGTTGCCCTGATATAGCTCACCGGAGAAATAATCGATCCAATCGCCTTGAGGCAGATAGATTCCATGTCGGATATCATTGCCTTCTTCATCCATTTTGGTATTCTGATATATCGGAGCGACCAAAAAATTCGGCCCGTACAAAAACTGGTATTGTGTGGCTTTTCCATAGGTATAGGCATTCGGATCGGCTAGGAACATGGCCCGGATCATCGGCAATCCATCTACGGCTTCGCGTGCTACGCTGTAGGCATAAGGCATGAGGATGGATTTGAGCTTGAGATAATTGCGATTGATAGAGGTTGCCGGTTCGCCAAGGGCATGCGGATATTTCTCATTGGATCCCCATCCGTCCATATTCAACTGCATGGGCGTAAAGGTCTTCCATTGGAAGTCCCGCACATTGACGGGCACATTCTTTCCGCCAAATATACCGTCCATATCGGACGTGATATTGGGCTGTCCGGACAAACCTGAACCCAGATAGGTAGGGATATGAAAACGGATATATTCCCATACGCCTCCCGTTTGATCTCCCGACCATATTCCGGCATAACGCTGCGTACCGGCCCAGCCGTCCAGTGAGATGATAAAAGGACGGGCATCGTTGCCGTAATAGGGCATGATATGGCCGACATCGGCAATGCCGTTGAGCCCGAACGAATACCCCGGACCTACCCAGGCTACATCTGTCTTGAGTACGCGCACACCTGCGTCACGCACCTCCTTGACGATGTCTCTTTGTAGCAGGGCGGGAATACTATCCTTCGGATGCAGGTCGGACTGTGTCCACAGCCCTATCTCTACGCCGTTCTTTCGGGCATAATCTCCAAATTCCTTCAGATTTTGGATATTCCCATCCAATGTTTCCGTCTGTCCGTAGCCGGCTCCATAACCATCATTTGGCAGGATCCATCCTAAAGGCATATCATGACTTTTGTAACGGTCTATGACAGCACGCGCAGAAAACTGATAGTTATTTTTTTCACCGTTCAGGCTCTCTTTGATACCTGAATTGTCTTTTTGGCTTTCTTTGTACCGTTTGCCATCTTCAAACAGAATCCCTTTCTCATCTTCTTTCCAATAGTCCCTGTTGTACGCGTTCAGATGGCCTTGGTAAAATCCAAATTTGGGCATCAGGATCGGATTTCCAGTGAGTTGATAAAAGTCGTTCAATAGGGGTACGGCTCCGTCATTGACCATGAAAAATACATCGAGGTAATCATTTTCATGGTAGAGCTTTACCTCACCTTTTTTTTTGGCTCCGAAATCATACTTTCCTTTTTTGAACGTGTACCACATCATCCCATAGCCTTTGGTAGACCAATAAAAAGGTGTGGGAGATGCTACGCCACCGTCTGTCCAGGAGTTTTGGTTTTCGATGGCAATGATTTTTCCTTTATGCGAAAAACGGCCGTTCTGCACGCCTCCACCGTAGAAATACTCATCTGGATTCTCTTTCAAGGAAAGTGCCACCTTATCTTTTTCAAAGTGGGCCGGTTCGCTCCATTCCAGCACGGTCTTACTTGTTTTGGTATTTATGACAGAAAGCAGGCTATTTGCCTTTTTGATTGACACCTTGATAGCGGGTGTTTGAAGGACTATCTCATCGGCAGACTCCGACACGTCCAAAGACCCTATGGATCTACGCGGATTGTCAACCAATATCTGCGCTTGGGGTTTGGCTTGCGGGTCACGCAATGTACCTCCTTTATTGTCCTGAAACAGCCGGAATATATGGTCTGCATAAAAATCAAAGGTCATCCGCCTATTGTCGGTAAACAATACTTCGACAGTGGTCGGGTTGATCCGGTGTGCAGATTTGATTTGAAAGGAAGACTGGAGCCGTTCTGTGCCGGCCGACTGCTGCGCCTTACTCTGGGCAGGATTGCCCATACACAGGGCTACAAAAGAACATGCCCATAGGGCGTGTTTGGATAAATTATGCATTATATACAGTTATACTCTTTAAACAAAAAAAAATACGATACTGTATAATAAGCTTTAAAAATAGGTAGGGTAAAAGTACGGATAACTTATAGGAAGTAGGAGGTAATCATAAAAATATTACAAAGATAGCATCTGAGTATCTCGATATAGGCATATTAAATTTTCGTCATTTCGAACGAAGAGAGAAATCTATGGACAGAAAGGAAAATAAAATTCATATTCATCCATAGATTTCTCCTCGTTCCTCGTTCGAAATGACGGGTTGGTTGCTAAAGTATATAATTGCCAAAGTTTATTTCTTTACCTCTACTTCGGTAATGACATATACATCTTCGTTATCCCGTTTCATCTTGTATTTTTCACGGGCTATACGTTGGATCTCACTGGAATTATACTGGGCATCTTTTATGGCTTGTTCGATGTTTTTGATCTCTGTCCCATAAAAAGTCTTTTCTTTTTCCAATTTTGATTTTTCCTGGAGATAATTGTATTGTGTCGCAAAATCGTACCGATCAAAAAAGCACATCCAGACTACAAAGGCTATGCCTGTGATCAAATACTTGTTGCGGATCAATAAAACAAGACGTTCCATGCCAGATAAAAAGAAATAATTTTTTTAAAGTTAGGACTTTTATTGGTTAGAAACAAAAAGACCTCCGAAGTTTTTGAAAGCTAGTGCGAGCTTATAGCCAAACGCTGGCGCACGAGAATCCCTTCGTGTGCCATAAAACAATAAGCACACGAAAGGATTCGTGCGCTAGCATGAGCTAAATTAGTGCTCTGTATAAAACTCTTCCAAAGTTTGGAACTTTGGAAGAGTTTCTAAAAACATTACTTGATAGCAAATTTAAAGTTTTTTCCGATAAACTTCGCATTTGCGCCCAACTCTTCTTCAATCCGAAGGAGCTGGTTGTATTTTGCGATCCTGTCCGAACGGGAAATCGACCCGGTCTTGATCTGTCCACAGTTCAGTGCTACCGCCAGATCCGCTATAGTAGCATCTTCTGTTTCGCCCGAACGGTGCGACATTACAGAAGTATAGCCGTGCGTCTGTGCCAGGGTCACCGCATTGATCGTCTCTGTCAACGAACCGATCTGGTTTACTTTGACCAGGATCGAATTGGCCGTGTCTTTATCGATACCGTCTTGAAGGCGTTTTGTATTCGTCACGAACAGATCATCACCGACCAACTGTACGCGGTCGCCGATTTTGTCGGTCAACAGTTTCCAGCCTTTCCAGTCGTCTTCGGCCATACCGTCCTCGATAGAGATGATCGGATATTTTTCGGTCAATTCAGCAAGGTAAGCTGCCTGTTCTGCACTCGTACGTATCGCACCTTTGTCTCCTTCGAATTTTTTGTAGTCGTATTTACCTTTTACATAAAATTCTGTGGAAGCACAGTCTAATGCCAGACAAATGTCTGACTCGGCCTTGTAGCCTGCTTTTTTGATTGCTGACAGGATAGTTTCAATAGCATCTTCGGTACCTTCGAATGTAGGTGCAAAACCGCCTTCGTCTCCTACTGCTGTAGACAGGCCACGGTCATGCAGGATCTTCTTCAATGTATGGAATACCTCAGCTCCCCAACGCAAAGCTTCGGAGAAAGAAGAAGCACCTACCGGCATGATCATGAATTCCTGAAAAGCGATCGGAGCATCCGAATGGGCACCTCCGTTGACAATGTTCATCATCGGGATAGGCAGGGTATTGGCATTCACACCACCGATATAGCGGTATAGCGGCTGATGGCTTTCCTGTGCCGCAGCTTTAGCAACAGCCAAAGAAACGCCCAGGATAGCATTTGCCCCCAATTTGCCTTTATTTTCTGTACCGTCAAGATCGATCATGATCTTGTCAATCGCATTTTGCTCGAACACATCCACACCTTCCAATGCTTTGGCAATCTTTGTATTTACGTTTTCGACCGCTTTCAAAACACCCTTGCCCAAATATTTTTTCTTGTCACCGTCACGCAATTCCACAGCCTCATGTGCACCGGTAGAAGCACCGGATGGTACAGCCGCACGACCTACGAAACCGTTTTGTGTGGTCACATCAACTTCAATTGTTGGATTTCCGCGCGAATCCAGGATCTGACGCGCATGAACATCGATAATTAAACTCATTTTCTAAATAGGATTTATGTTAAACTTCAAACACACTTAGTGTATTCTGGACACTAATATAGTCATTTTTATTGCCGAAACCAAAAATATAAAAAATGTCCCAAACCCGTTCGGGTTTGGGACATTTTATTACCCTAAGCCTTGACCATGCTGATAAACTCGTCAAACAGATAGCGTGAGTCATGCGGACCTGGCGAAGATTCGGGGTGGTATTGCACTGAAAATGCTTTTTTGCCTTTTACGCGGATACCTTCGATAGAGTTGTCGTTCAAGTTGACATGCGTCACCTCGACATTGTCCGATTGCTCGATATCTTCCCGTACAACTCCAAAACCGTGGTTTTGCGAAGTGACTTCACAACGATTGGCAATGATATTTTTTACCGGATGGTTGATACCACGGTGTCCGTTGAACATTTTTTCTGTTCGGATACCATTGGCCAATGCCAGCACCTGATGCCCCAGGCAAATGCCAAACATTGGTTTTTCCGATGCCAAAATTTCTTTTACGGTATCGATGGCATATTGCATCGCGGCAGGGTCGCCTGGCCCATTGGACACAAAGTAGCCTTCCGGATTCCAGGCTTCCATCTCTGCAAAAGTGGTCTTGGCCGGAAATACTTTTGCATACACATTCCTCGCATCGAAGTTGCGGAGGATATTCTTTTTGATACCCAGATCCAATACAGCGATACGTGTAGTCGCGTCTTCATCTCCATAGAAATAGGGCTCTGTCGTCGAAACCACAGAAGAGAGCTCCAAACCTTCCATAGAAGGCACTTTGGCCAGCTCGGCTTTGAGGGACTCCACATCGAGGTTTTCCGATGAGATGATTGCGTTCATCGCCCCTTTGTCACGGATATGGCGCACCAGCGAACGCGTATCGATATCCGAGATACCGACAAGGTTTTGTGCCTCAAAATAGCTCTGGATAGACTCATCGGCCATCTTGCGGCTATAGTTGATGTTATAATTCTTACAGACAAGACCAGCGATCTGTATCTTTCCGGATTCCGTATCGTCCCCGTCGATACCGTAGTTGCCGATATGCGCATTGGTCGTCACCATGATCTGTCCATAGTAGGAAGGGTCGGTAAATATCTCCTGATATCCGGTCGTCCCTGTGTTGAAACAGATCTCTCCGGTAGTTGTTCCGATTTTTCCGGCAGCTTTGCCATGGAATACAGTTCCGTCTTGAAGAACCAAAATTGCTGGTAATTTACTGTAGTTGGTCATTATTTATTTTAAATTTTACACGCGCCATTTATCAGACCGAACCTTCGGACACAAAAAAAGCCCAAATGGGCTATTCTTATCAATTTATATGATTTATCAATTTTACATTGATGACAATGTCTGTGGGGATCGTTTCAAAAATGGCTTTTTTCACGAGAGACAAAGGTAAGGGAAAAAGTAAAAAGTAAAAAATAAAATGTAAAAAATAATTCGAGGAAGGGTTGTTTGAAGAGGCGTAGTAGAGGGCAAAAGATTCTTCGCCCCTACACGGCCTTAATCTCGATAGGAATAGCCTATGCCCCCTAACCTAATAAAGTAAAATCAATCTGCCCCCTTGTTAGCGCACGAATCCTTTCGTGTGCTTATTGTTGAGGCACACGAAGGGATTCGTGCGCCAGCGTCAGTTGGGCTTCAAGGGTTTCATTATTTCAACTCAGCTTAACAGCGTAAAATCAATCTGCCTTTTTTCCAGATCGACTTTCTTGACCTTGATCTGCACCTCATCACCGAGCTGGTAGACTTTCTTTTTGCGCTGGCCGATAATGGCAAAGTTCTTTTCATCCAGCGTGTAGAAGTCGTCGGTGATATCCCGCAGACGGACCATACCCTCACATTTGTTTTCGGCAATCTCCACATACATCCCCCATTCGGTCACTCCGGACACCAGGCCTGTGTATTTCACGCCGATCTGATCCTGCAGGAATTCGGCTTGTTTATATTTGATCGAAGCACGTTCGGCTTCAGCGGCTTTCTTCTCCATCTGCGAAGCGTGTTCGGCCATCTTTTCGTAATGCTCGATATTGACCTTGGCACCTCCTTCGAGATAAAACTGTAACAGCCGGTGCACCATCACGTCCGGATACCGCCGTATAGGCGAGGTAAAGTGTGTATAATAGTCGAACGCCAATCCATAATGGGAAGAATGCTTGGTGGTGTATATGGCCTTGGCCATCGAACGCACGGCCAGGGTGGTCAATAGGTTCTGCTCTCTACTGCCCTCGATCTTTGTCATCAGTGCATTGAGGGATTTGGCCGTTTCCTTATCGGACTTGATCGTCAGCCGATGCCCGAAACGTGAAGCAAACTGGGAAAAGTTGGTCAAGGTCTCCGGATTGGGCACATCGTGAAAACGGTAGACAAAGCCCAGTTTGTTTTTGCCACGGCCCTGCTTGCCGATGAATTCGGCTACACGGCGGTTGGCGAGCAGCATAAAATCTTCGATGAGCTTGTGCGCATCCTTACGTACCTTGGCGTATACGCCCAATGGTTTCCCATTCTCGTCCAACCGGAATTTTACTTCCTCAGTCTCAAAACTGATCGCTCCTGCTTTGAAACGGCGTTCTTTCAGTATCTGTGCCAGCTCGTTGAGCTTCCGTATCTCGTCTGCATAATCGCCGGACTTCGTTTCGATGATCTCCTGCGCCTCTTCGTAGGTAAACCGCCTGTCGGAATGGATAATGGTCCTGCCAAACCACTGATCGTGGACATTGGCCTTGTCGTCCATCTCGAATACGGCCGAGAAGCACAGCTTGTCCTCTCTAGGCCGAAGGGAACAGAGATCATTGGACAGGCGCTCAGGCAACATCGGTATGACACGGTCCACCAGGTACACGGACGTACCCCGCTCGAAAGCCTCCTTGTCCAGAATGCTGTCGGGCGTCACGTAGTGCGACACATCGGCAATATGCACGCCGATCTCGTAATGCCTGTTTTCCAATGTCTTGAACGAAATCGCATCGTCAAAGTCCTTGGCATCCACCGGGTCTATCGTAAAGGTCAATGTATCTCTAAAATCCCGTCGCTTGGCGATCTCCTCCTTTGTGATACCTTCCGAAATGGCATTGGCAGCTTCCTCGACTGCTTTTGGAAAGCTGAGCGGAAACCCAAAGTCCGCCAGGATGGCATTCATCTCCGTATCGTTCTCTCCTTTCTTGCCGAGAATGCTTTTTACCTTTCCGACAGGGTTCTTTGCATTCGCCGGCCAATCGGTAATGCTCACGACGACTTTCTCTCCGTCTTGCGCACCATTCAGATGGTCTAACGGGACAAAGATGTCGTGCAGCATCTTCCGGTCATCTGCAAGAAAGAAGGCATAGCCTTTGGAAATATCTATCGTGCCTGTAAAATCTGTCTTGGCACGTTGCAGGATTTCGACGACCTCTCCCTCCCTTTTTCGGCTTTTCTTTTTGCGTTCGTAGACATGCACTTTGACCATATCTCCGTGGAGTGCCTGCCTTAGTTTTCGGGGCGCGATATAGATATCATCTTCGAGCTCATCATCAGGCACGATATAGGCAGAACCGTCGGCTGTCATATCCACCTTTCCGGTGATATACACATTGAGTTGGCGAAGCTTGAATTTGCCCCTTTCGGGTTGAGAAAAGACACCGCTCTCGACACCTTCGTGAAGGATATCGGCGATGGCTACTTTGGAGTCCGTATCGGACAGGTTCAGCTTCGAGGCGACCTGCTTGTAATTGAAAAGCTGATTGCTCGATTTTTCAAAAACGCCAAGGATCAGCTTCGTTAGAACTTCTTTATAGGGATTGTTTTTTGTTGACTTCATAATATAAAATAATAGTGTAAAGATAGTAATGATTTTGGGAAAAGCTTAATTAAGATCAAGGCAATCGAGATGTAGGACAAAGACATGTAAACTTGTTTTCTACATACATAAATGAAATAATTATTTTATATTATTTATATAGTTGAATATTAAACATTTAACATAATTTAAATATAAAATAAAAAATCATAAATAATTGATAATCAAAACTATAAACAAAACACACTTTGAACAGTAGTTAAAAATAGGTTATTATGCTATAACTTTGTATTTATTTTACATAGTATAAAATTTTATAAAACAGACATATATATACATATATAGTAAAAAAAATATACTCTGATTATTGGCTAAAAGTTAACGACAAACAAAAAAAATCTATTTCCTCTTTTTTATACACGGATTCGTCTCTACTCAAATATCAGTAGGTATTTTTTTGCTCCTACCGACGATGGCTTTGCCAGGCTTGTATCTTAGCTTGCTGCCGATGCCCTGCTTTTTCCCTGTGCAACCCTCCGGCATTGTCCGTCGTCTTGAGGATATGTAGGTGATCAAAAAGAAGATATATCGGTAAAAATTTTCACCGACAAAAAAACCGGTTTTGTCGAATACCCTCCCCTATCCACCTAATCGGTATGGCGAGGAAATGAATGCCTGTCTACCTTTGGTCATACATTAAACGAAACAATAAAATTTAGTTAACAACATAAAAAACACATCATGAAAACTATCATCACTACCCTCGTCATTGCTCTTGTTTCTCTAGGTTCTTTTCGTTCATTTGCAGGGACTATCGACGACACCAAAAACACGTCTCCTTCTTCCCTGGTCATCACCAATTACCTGGCGGCCGTGAGTATGGGAAACTTCGAAAACCACAAGCTGTCGCTTACCAAAGACTTCGAACACTATAACGTGGAGAACGACAAGAAATCCAACCGAAGACAATACCTGGCTTTCCTTAAAAAGACAAAAAATCTTCACTATGACTGCAAGACATCTTACCGTATCCTGGACGAGACGAGCAGAACCTGTATGGCCAAAGTCATTATGGAGTTTGACAATTTCACCCGCGTAGATTATATCACGCTCTGCTGCCATGACGACACCTGGCAGATCAGCAAGGTAGTCACGACATACCCCTAGAACCGGGTATTTTTGTTTCAATCGAGGCCGGCAGGAGTGTCGGCCTCTCTTTTTTGAAAGCAAAAATCAGTGATAAATTGTCTGCCCATTAACAAAACAATACATCTGGTCAACAATTTTCTGTAACATTGGTTGATAAAATGACTAGTAAAAAAATAAGGCGATTTAGTTTTCCTCGTCTGCGTATCTGTCTTCCTGTGCGATGGATTCATCCGATGGTTGTATGAGGCTGAACGAAAAGACTGTACCTATGCCGAGCCGACTGCTCACGTGGAGCGTACTGTCATGCAGCGACAGGAAATAATTACAAAGAAAAAGTCCAAGCCCTCTTCTACCCGACCGATCTGTCTGGGATGCTGGAGCAAACAGGCTGTGCTGTACATCTTCAGACATGCCTATACCACTGTCTTCCACAGAGATGATTATCGTCGGCTCCGTGGCATCGTATTGTTTTGCTGCCTTGACTACTACTGTTCCGCCAGCTTCTGTAAATTTGATCGCATTGCCGACTAAGTTCCTGACGACTGTGGCAATCGCCTCCTTAATGCCGTATACTTCAACATCCTCATCAACAAACTCCGTTATGGTTATATCTTTTTCATGGGCCTGCGGATCATATAGCGAGACGACCGATCGGATAACATCGCCAAGATCAAAATAGGATTTATGGATTCTGGCACCTTCGGACTGGAAAACGGCCCATCGTAAGAAGTCCTCCATAAAATACTTTACCTTGTCCAGTTCCTGGCGACATCCTTTAAGCGACTTTTCTGTCCAGTTCCCGGAACTATTTCCATGATTCAAAACATTGATTATCATGTTGAGATTGCTGATCGGAGCTCGCACATCATGTGTGATCAAAGATATCAGATGTGTTTTGAACTGTGCCTCCTCCATCAGTTTATCATTCTGCTTCTCGATACATTCGTTGGCTTCGTGGAGTTTGCTGTTCAACACATTTCGTTGGCGAAGAAACCACATCACCACCAGTAATATAAGTAGTAATGCTATACTGATCAGGATAAACATATAGAGATAGGACTGCTTACGTTGCAGTTGCAGCTGATGCTCGGCCTTGACCTGATCCTGCTCTTTTTGGTATTTGTACCGTTCTTCTATACGGACGATGTTATCCTCCTTATCCTTCTTATACAGGCTATCTTGAGAAATTCTGGCTTTTTCGCTCAGAAGATAAGCGTTTCTATAATCCTTTTTGATCTCATAAACCTCTGCCAGCTTACCGGCAATACGGATCATGTGCCACAGACGTTGTTCCCTTTCAGCGATTTCCATGGCTTCTCTCCCATAGCTCAAGGCCAGATCAGCATCGCCCTTACTTTGATACAAATCCGTAAGCTGATATAGCATAAAAAGGTATTGGGTGCGGTCACCGGGCATGTGTTGCAGCATATCTCTCGCCTGTAGGAGATGGCCAAGCGCTTTATCCAATTGATCGGTCCTTGTATAAAAATGTGACAATGACTGTAAAGCGGTCAATATGGCTTTGGGCTGTTTCAGATCCTGCGCCAGATGATACGCCTTTGTATAGTTTTCTTCGGCAAGACCTATATCTCCTTTATACAAATAGACATGGGCCATATTATCCAGCACAAAAGGCATCATAGTCGAGTCTCCCAGATCTTGATATATGGATAGGCTCTTACCATAATAATCTAGTGCTTTATCGTGATCTTTTTCGCGGAGCCCATATATCATCCCTACAATACTCAGCAGGTAGGCTTCCTGTGACCGTAATCTGGCCTGCTGTGCCAATAATAGTCCATGCGTTGCGCGTTCCAGTGCATTCTCATGATCACCAAGATCTACGTACACCTGTGCCGATACGCTCAATACGCGGGTCTGCAAGAGCGTATCTCTCCATGTCCGGGCAACCTCCTGTGCTAAGGCTAACTGGTCAACCGATTGCTGATATTTGCCCAATGCCCTATAAGCGAGCCCAGTATTAAAAAGGGACTGAAACCTCCCCCGTTCATAAGACAATGAGTCGCTCAACGCTAAGGCTGCGCTACTGAGTATAAGCATCGAATCGGGATCGGCATATAGCTTGGCCATAGCTGAAGTGTTCAATTCTCTGATCCGTAAAGTATCAGCGGCGTATGATGGAGCTGGGGTATGCATGTCGCCGCAGGCGTGTGCCAATAATAGCCCCACTATCATCATCATGAGGCATAAGGAACAATCAACTAACCTATATATCAA
>NZ_JAAJTJ010000011.1 GCF_011030405.1 Parapedobacter sp. SGR-10 | reverse complement strand
GGGTTAAATAAAAGAAAGGAATAAATTAGACAGATTCTTTCCGCTCAATGGCCGCGGAGGCCTAGTCCTTGGAATGCACCCAAGGACCAAGGTGCTGTGTCCAATCAATGTGGTTTGTCGCACAGGCTAGCGCTCACGGCAACAGATACCGTCAAGGCTGGGAAGAATTCCGAAGCCTTAGGATAGAGCTTCGGAAATATCCCCTAGGCCTTGGCCTACCCCCGTCCCCGGTATCTGCTGCCGTCTGCCACCACTTGTGATTGGACGGGGTGCATTCTATAATGGTTAGCCTATCCCTGCATGTAATGTACTGATCTGCAAGCAAAGTAGCCCCTTACTATACAGCGTCCGTCCATTTCAAGACATCCTGTCGCATAAGGCTACCGCTCAATAGCCCTACAACGCTGCCCTTGGGTCTCCCTAGGACCTTTGCCCACCAACCTCTCAACAAACTATTCTCGATGCGGACAGGAGCGCGGGGTAGTTGGACGCATCAAAACTGAACGAAGCTAGAGGCATCTCACCACACAGCCACCCCTTGCAAGGCTATTCCTGCCGATGCTGATGAAATGGACAGTTTGCTATCCACTATGGATGCGGACAATCCTACAATCCAACACCGTTATTGTCCGGATAATATATCCAAAATAATTGCACTATCCGTACAAACTCTTAAAATGCCGCCTCAAAATTTTTGCGGACATGCAGGAATAGTGATCCGTTGTCGCAAAAGTTTTAAGCGGTGAGTTTTTTGCATACTTTTCTGCGGAAAAAAAGTATGAGCCCGTGCGGCTTGAGCACAAAGAAACCAAAACCCTTCGTTTTCTCTAAACAAACCAATCCCTCAAAAAACACCTCATCCAAAAACCGCCAGACATAAACTTCATTACCTCAACAACTCCCGCAAATCCTCCTGTGACAACGATTTCACAAAACTTTCTTCTGTCGTGATCAATGCATTAGCAATATGCTTCTTTCGGTTTTGCAGGGCGACTATCTTTTCTTCGACGGTGTCTTTGCTGATGAATTTGTAGATAAAGACATTCCGTTGCTGACCGATACGATGGCTACGGTCTATCGCCTGTTGTTCGACGGCCGGGTTCCACCACGGATCAAGGATAAAGACATAGTCCGCCTCGGTAAGATTGAGTCCTATGCCCCCGGCTTTGATGGAGATCAAGAACACTTTGACCTGCTCGTTTTCCTTAAAATACCGTACCGCTTCTGCCCGATCTCTGGTCGCACCGTCCAGATAGGCGTAAGGAATATTATTTTGTTCAAAATATGCCTTGAAAAGCTCCAGATGCTTGACAAACTGTGAAAACAAAAGCACTTTATTGCCTTCGGCAACAACAGCCTGCAACATATCGATGACCGTATCAAATTTTCCCGAACCGTCCCTATACTGTCCATCGACCATCTGTGGATGGTTTGCCAACTGACGCAATTGGGTAAGGCCCTGCAACAGGGCAATCTGTCCACTGGCAGGAGTCGGCAGAAGCTGATTGTCCAACAGGGCATTGCGGTATTCGGATTTTGTTCTTTCGTATATTTCGTGCTGGGTTTCGGACATCTGGCAATAGATGACCTGTTCTGTTTTTGGGGGCAATTCGGTTGCCACTTGGTTTTTGGTACGGCGCAGAACAAAAGGTTTGATCAAGGTTTGCAGACGTTGGGCGAGGGCGTCGTCCTTTTTCTTTTCGATACCCTGTACAAATTCTTTCTGGAAAAAAGCATAACTCCCTAACAGGCCGGGATTGGTAAAGTGCATCTGCGACCAGATATCGGAGACCGAGTTTTCAATGGGTGTACCACTTAGGGCTAGCTTGTGCCTGCTCTTTAAAAGCTTAGCAGCCTTAAATGTCTTGGAACCCGGGTTTTTGATCTGCTGGCTTTCGTCGAGAATGATATAGTTGAAATAAAAGGAGTTCAGCATCTCGGCATCGCTCCGTAAGACACCATAGGTCGTGATGACCAGATCAGCCTGGGCAAAAGCATAAGCATCCTTAGCACGGTTATAGCCTGTATGGAATAGCAAACGTAGCTTCGGTGCAAACTTACGGGCTTCGCTCTGCCAGTTGTAGACCAAAGATGTAGGAACAATAAGTAAGGAAGTCTTGGTTTGATCTGTATGCTGAAGCACCTCCTTCTGCCTTTGCAGCATAGCCAATGTCTGTACCGTCTTACCCAAGCCCATGTCGTCAGCCAATACACCGCCAAACTGGTATTTTTGCAGAAAATGAAACCAATTGTAGCCTGCCTGTTGGTAGGGTCGCAACTGCCCATTGAAATGTAGTGGAGCATCGGCAGACTCCATACTTTCAAAATCACTCAGCCGGGCCAATTTCCTGCTCATGGTCAATGCCGTATGTTCACTGATTTCGTGTAATACACCGATATGTACTTTATGCAGTTGCAAGGAGTTCTTCCTAAGCGAAAAGTGGAATAGATGTTCGTATTGCGCAAACCATTCTTCGGGTATAATAGCGATATCACCATTGGGCAACGTAAATTCCTGCATCCTATTGAGAATGTGTTCACGCAGTTGTACAAACGGGATCTTGAATGTACCAAAGATGGCAAACGCACGGATATCAAACCAATCGTTCTCTTCGACAACTTCGATATCCAATGCGGTCTTCCCGATATAAAAACGCTTATCACCCGTCTCCTGACGAATACGAAAGCCACGGGCAAGTAATTGTTCCTGCTGCATGCTGACCCATTCTATACTATTGGCAGCAGATGCGGAGGGGAGCAGGTAGCTTCCATATAGCGAATCTTGCCGTATCAAACCTAGATTTTCGAGAAAAATATGTTGTTTTTCTTCCCATGCCATCGAACGCTTGATCCGAAAAAAGGTATACCAGTCCTTTTCCGTATCGTATTGCAAACGCACAGAAACCCTGTTTTCAGAGGTCTTGTGGAAGTTGTATGCACCATAATCGAAAGACAATTGAAAATAGGCCTCCTGTCCGGACGAGTAATGTAACGTCAGTATGGGGGTTGCGTCCTCCTTGATGGTCTTGATATCGAAGCCCTCGGCGTAGACATGGTGTTTTTCGATAAGTCCGCTGACAAAGGTTTCCAGATATTTCCGTTCGGTGTTTCGGGTGATCGAGATGTATCGCTTCTGGAGAAAAGGGGTCAGTTTCTTTCCCTCCAAAGGTTCGTTGAAATAAAACAACGTATCGTCAAGCAATAGCCAGGCCTGTAGATTGATGATGACTTCGGCATTCTTGTACATAAAATCCAATCGGTCTCCTTTATATTTCAATGTAGGAAAATACCGTATCTCGTTTTCGCTTCTTCGGAAATGAAACAAGACCGAGGACGGTTCGTCCGCAATCTGCAAGGCATGTTCGGCAGGATACCCGTCTTTTTTGCTCATACGGTACAAAGGCTTGTTGCGAAGCATTTCGAGTACCTTGAGCAGTTTTGCTTCCAGTTTGGGCCGCAGATAGTCCGCTACCTTCTGATCAAAGATCGTGGTAAAGTAATCCACGGGGCGGATGGCTTTCTTGTGGTATTTTTTGATGATCTGCGTTTGCTCCAGCTCATCCAATAGCTTGATAATCTTGAAATCCGTTTCATCCAACGCAGCGGCAAATTCATCTATGGTATTGGAAAAAACGCGTTTAGAAGAGAGCGATAAGGAACCATTGCTGTTCAGATAGACGATATGGGGTTCGATAAGGTAGCCTAAGTAAGGGTGTTCGCCTAGAGAGTATATCAGTTTGAAAGAAGCACTATTTTCTATCTGTTGCATCACGCGTATGTCCGTTAAAAAAAGACATCTAATATAGCGCTATTAAGTAGAAAGTTAAAATTAAATTGGAAAGAGTTTGGGTTGCCCAGAATCAGGCATTCAGCCCACCATCCATCAGAATGTTCTCTCCATTGATATATGCACCTGCATCTGAAGCAAGCAAAACCACCAATCCTTTGATATCATAGGAGCCACATCCTCATTGTGGAGGATATCCATATCTGCATAATACACCATAAACAGATCCCCAATTTACCCATTGGTTTTTACATGACAGATCGTTCCTGCAATATGTGGCTTATCATCGTTACTATCAAAGTTTGAATACACCACTAAAAATCTAGCCTTATCCAACATGATCGCACTCGTATTTCCCTCTTCCATTCCCAATCCAGTACGTAATACATGGTGATCAACATCGTCCATATTGGTACACCCGATATTTAAAACCGCTCCCCGGATCTCTGCCCCCTCATGACAATATTTGTAAGTGAGTAATACAGCACCATTATTCAAGCGTAATAAATGCGGAGCACCAATATAATCCACTTTTCGTACTGACGTATTAGTCCATGTGATGCCATTATCAACGGTCTCTGTAGTGATCAGACGTGTTTGTTTGCTATTTCCCACATCGGGAATACCTTTTGCAAAGCAAACAATTTTGCCGGAATCTGTTTTGTACAGGGTCGGTTCTGTCAAAGAATAGCCTGCCGGTCTTGGAATAGTAGATAATATAGTCCAGGTCAATCCTTTATCCTTCGTTTTATAAATGGTTATATCTTCCGAATAACTACTACATAATATCGAACCATCTTTCAACTCTACGCTTTCCCGACCAATCGTATTCGAGCCGGGCAAAGCAACAGGCTCATCCCAACTCTTTCCATCATCCGTTGATCGCAACGAATAGGCTCCTTTTATGAATCCAATCCAATTATCAAAAATAGGGATTCCACGATTTTCGTTAGCTGACGTCTTCACCTCTACCTGCCACATAAAAAAAGTACAGAACAAAGAGCCATCTTGCAAAACATGAATAACAGGTCTATCCACGCCATGTAAGAAATTAGCATATAATTCTGACGCCTCTCGATCCCAAACCTCTCCGTCCTTGGAAATCAGATTAACAGCCTCCGAAGAAGGATCAATATCCGTTTTACCATACCGATAACTCCAGTCAGGCGCCTGACGGAATGCCAAAAACAACTTGCCATTACCTAGCTTGCCTACACTCGGGAAAGCATTTAAATGATGGTCAGCATATACGGTAATATGTCTATCTACAACAAATTGATAGTCAAAAGATCTTATAGTCTCATTGTCCTGACCCAAAAGAAATTCGGAATGTTTACAACCACTACCCACAAGCAATGACGATGCAGCAAAAGCAGAAGATGCAGCGATGAAATTTCTACGGGATACTCTTTTCATGATAGCCTATTTAATTTTTAAAAGTGAAATCAAAACTCTGATTTATTTAGCTCGGTCTTCAAACCAGCTTACATACTGTACCGGCAATATACCTCGGCCCTCTTACCTCATCATAAAAATAATATACAACTAAAATCCGATCGTCATCAAGCTGAACGGCACTCGTATAACCTATGTCAGCACCATAAGCATCATCCCGCAGAATAACTTCTTTAGCCGTATCAATATCCGTGCATTCCGCATTTAAAACCCTGGCTCTTATGCCGTAAGGCTTACGCCTGTAACCGTAAGTCAGCAAAATATTCCCGTCATTCAACCGCAATAATCCGTAAGGATTAGGATTATTAATAGTCGTGGACAACACAGGAGTACCCCAGGTCATTCCTCCATCCAATGATTCGATCGTAACTAATGGATTATCTGTATTTGCAGTGCCTTTGGACGAACGGGAAAAACATACGATTTTTCCACTTACTGTTCGATAAAGATTAGGTTCTGAAAGAGAATATCCATTATAATTGGGTATAAGAGCAATCTCTGACCACGTGATCCCGCCATCAGTAGATTTATTAATGCGTATACCACCCGTATAGTTTGCGACAAGGATTGATCCATCGGCAAGCTGTATACAATTTCCTCTAAGTGCTCCGGCCCTTAGAGGAGTAGGCTCATCCCAGGTGACACCACCATCAATAGATCGGATAGCATAAGACCTATCCGCAACAGCAATCCAATAATCATATACAAGCCTACCCGTAACCCCGGAGTCAGGGTCAAAAATTTTCCACAAAAACACTGTTGACAGCAAGCTTCCATCATTCAACACTGTTATACATGGATCCTGAACGCCGTAAAGAAAATCGTCATGCAAAATATGTTGAGCTGTCGAGTCCCAGGTCAAACCATCGGCAGACGTCATATACATGGCGCGTGATTTCGGATCGGTATGCTGCGCTTTTCCAAATTTAGGAATATAATTTTTAGCCTGCCGGAATCCCAAATAATATGTACCATCCGACCGCTTTACGATATTGGGGAAAGAGTTGTAATGCTTGTCCTTGCAAATAATGAAATGATCAATAGGGATTAATGTACTCATAATAATATTAAGCTCTTTTTGTTGCTGAATTAAACATAACTTTACCCGTTGTGCATTTTAAATATTATTTACATTACTAGCACTGTCTTTCAGACTGTTGTGACCTATAAGATCAAAAACATATATCCTAAAAAATCGGTCTGGAGTTCAGGGGACCCAGACCGATTTTAAGTTTAATGTACTATTTGAGCTTCATTTATTCAAACTCTACGATCAAGTCTCCTTGATCGACGATCGTATTTGCCGGCAAGACGACTCTTTTTATCCGTCCCGCCACCGAGGATACCACAGTGCTTTCCATTTTCATGGCCTCGATCACGAAAAGCGGATCTCCGGTCTGTACATGGTCACCTTCTTTCACCAATATCGCTGACAGATTACCCTGCAAAGGTGATCCCTCCTGCTTGGCCGCATTACTGACCTGCTCATGCTGCACTTTTGTAGAGGATGCCGCATGGTCTTTGACACGTACTGTCCGATTGCCTCCGTTGAGCTGAAAACTGACCATCCGCATCCCCTCCTCATCCGGATTGGACACATACATCAACTTGATCAATATTTCCTTACCCTTTCTCAAACGCACAGAAATCTCTTTTTGTCGGCCAAGCGGGTAGAAAAAAGCTTCGGTAGGAATCTCTGTGACATCTCCATACAAAGCCTTGTGGTGGTAATACTCATCGAATACCTTAGGAAACATCTGATAGGACAGGTAATCCAAAAAAGTACTTCCGGAATACTGGGCGTAGAATTCGGAAACGGAAGCCTCCAGATCGACATCGGGCAGGATAGCCTGCTGTTCGACGTCTTTGTGCTGTTCGTTCCGTAAGACAATCCGCTTCAGTTGCTCCGGAAATCCCCCATAGGGTACACCAAGCTCACCTTTGAAAAAGCCTATCACCGAAGCGGGGAAAGACAAGTTTCTGCTGTCGTCCAGAACATCCTCAGCGGTAAGCGAATTGGCCGTCATGAACAGCGCCATATCTCCGACAACCTTACTGCTTGGCGTGACTTTGACAATATCCCCAAACAGCTGATTGACAGCAGCATAATTGGATTTTATTTCGGGGAGTTTAGTTCCCAATCCTACACCTTCTGCCTGCTGACGAAGATTGGAGTATTGGCCACCCGGTATTTCGTTCTTATAGACTTCGGCCGTAGACGTTTTTAGATCCGACTCGAAGGGATAATACATATCCCGCACCGTTTCCCAATAATCACTGTAAGCATTCAGTTTTTCCAGATCGAGAGCATTCTCCCGCGGCCGCCCTTCCATCAAGGCCACCAAAGAATTCAAACTGGGCTGTGAGGTCGTGCCGCTGAACGAGGCCAATGCGCAGTCTACACTATTGATTCCCGCATCTATTGCATTCAGGTAAGTCGCCAGTTGCGTGCCCGCCGTATCATGTGTATGGAGCGCTATGGGCAGGCTGATGTGTTCACGTAAAGCAGAAACAAGGACGGTACAGGCATCGGGCTTGAGCAACCCTGCCATATCCTTGATTGCGATCATATGCGCTCCCGCATCTTCCAATCTTCTGGCGAGATCCAAATAGTATTGAAGGTTGTACTTATTGTTTTCTTTGCGTAGCACATTTCCGGTATAACAGATTGCCGGCTGCGCGATCGCTCCGGTATGCTGCACCACATGCCGGAGCGCGGGGAGCATAGACGAAACATTGTTGAGCGAATCGAAGATACGGAATATATCTATGCCCTGTGTCCAGGCCTCATCGATAAATTTCTCTACAATGTTCTTGGGATAGGCAGAATACCCTACGGCATTGCTTCCTCTGAAAAGCATCTGCAACAATACATTGGGCATGGCTTTTCGCAATCTCTGTAACCTTTGCCAAGGACATTCGTGCAAAAAACGTAAGGCTACATCGAATGTTGCTCCCCCCCACACTTCGGCAGAAAACAGTTCGGGTACATCTTTGGTATAACCCTCTGCTACGGCCAGAATATCTTTCGTCCTCACTCGGGTAGCCAATAGCGACTGATGAGCATCCCGATAGGTCGTATCTGTGTAGTGTATCTTCGGATCCTGCAGGATTTGTTTCATAAACTCTTCCCTACCCAATTCTGTCAGTAGGTCTTTCGATCCCTTGGCATAATATGCTGTACGGGGCTCCGGTATGACGGGGCTCCGAAATTGATGCTCGTCACTCAGATCTTTTACGTACGCATGTCCGTTGACTTTGATATCCGCAAGATAACGGAGCACTTTGGTCGAGCTGTCCTTAAGTTTATTGAACTGAAAAAGTTCGGGATGCTGATCGATAAAATTGACCGTACATTCGCCTTTGATAAATTTTTCGTGATTGATGACGTTTTCCAAAAAGATCATATTGGTCGCCACTCCCCGTATCCTGAATTCTGTAAGGGAGCGGTGCAATCTTTTAGCTGTACCTGCAAGACTCTTGCCACTGGCAGTTACTTTTACGATCATGGAATCGAAAAACGGTGATATTTTCATACCTTGATATGCACTGCCTTCATCGAGCCGAATTCCAAAGCCTCCTGCATTTCTATAGGCAATCAGCGTTCCGTAATCGGGTTTGAAATTATTTTCGGGATCTTCGGTAGTGATCCGGCATTGGATAGCAAAACCATTGCGCACGACGTGGTCCTGACTGGCCAAACCGATCCTAGCATCCGAAAGTTCTACACCTTGGGCAACCAAGATCTGGCTACGGACGATGTCTATACCTGTGATCTCCTCCGTCACCGTGTGTTCTACCTGAATCCTTGGATTGACCTCGATAAAATAAACTTCACCTGCTGTATCCACCAAAAACTCAACCGTTCCCGCATTATTGTACCCCACCGCTTTACCGATCCGGATAGCGTACTCATAGAGTTTTTCTTTGACGGACTGGGATAAATTTGGAGCAGGTGCAATTTCGACAACCTTTTGAAAGCGTCGCTGTACCGAACAATCTCTTTCAAAAAGATGTACGATGTTACCGTAATTGTCTGCCAACAGCTGTATTTCGATGTGTTTGGGCGAAGCGATAAACTTCTCGATAAAAACCGTACCGTCACCGAAAGCTTTCAGTGCCTCTCCGGAGGCTTCCCTGAACGAAGGGAGGAGATCCTGTTGTCGATGAACGACCCGCATACCGCGTCCTCCTCCACCTGCCGCAGCCTTCAGAATAACCGGAAATCCGATCTTGGAAGCATTGGACAAAGCTTCCTCAAACGCATCGGGTGCTATCATACAGTCTTCGATGACAGGCACATCGATAGAACGTGCCAACACCTTGGCCGCTATCTTGTCTCCCAATTGCTCCATGACCTCTGCATTTGGGCCTACAAAGATAATCCCTTCTTCCCGACATCTTTTTACAAAATGTACATTCTCGCTCAAGAAACCATATCCCGGATGGATGGCATCAACTTGATTTTCTTTCGCGATACGGATTATTGCCTCTACATCCAGATAAGGTTTCAACGGTTCATTCGCTTCGCCGATCTGATAAGATTCATCTGCTTTATAACGGTGCAGCGAATAACGGTCTTCATGGGTAAAGATGGCGACAGTAGTAATGCCCATTTCGGATGCTGCACGGAGTACGCGTACAGCAATCTCTCCCCGGTTCGCAACCATGAGTCTTTGGATCGCACGGGAAGTGTGCGCCGATGTGTTGATTATAATTTTTGTAGTGTTTAGCAGTGATTACTCAAATAGGTGTGTGTTTATAATTAAATATTTAAATCGTTTGTTTTCACAAAGTTATTGACTGTTCATTGAATAACAATAGATAATTTTTTAGGCGATTATATATTTTAGCAACCAGCCCGTCATTTCGACGAAGAATGAGGAGAAATCTATGGATGAATTGGATTAATGTCCTATCTGGCCATAGATTTCTCTTCGTCGTACCTCCTCATCGAAATGACGACAAAGTTTGGTTAAAGAAATATATAATTACCATTTTTTATTCCATTGACCATAATGCACCAAGATAAGATATTTTCCGGTAACGTTTATCCTAAAAAATATTTTTCTCGATTTTTTCAATACAATTTGCGAAACTTCCTTCCCTTTTGGCTATATGCAAAATTATTTGACACACACTTATTTTCCTACTACTATCCACTATGTATACGATACTATTTTTTATTTTTTGAGTTGATAAATTTGTATAGCTATTTGTCATGCTGACGATAGGAATTGCAAAGCAATCATTCATGCCATTGACGGCTAACACGAATGAATAACCATCTGTTTATCAGTAGATTCCTCCTAACGTCGGAATGACAATCTATCTGAATTAACAACACCTTATTTTTATGTATCCTTCATGAGCCTCTTAAAGAGTAAGGCTGATGAAGAGTAAACTCTTGTACCGGTACATTTTTTTTATGGTTATAACCCAAAAAAGTATTTTTTTCTAAAAGTTATTATGCCTATAATCCTATTTTTTGAATTTAAGAAATCTATCTATTGCACTTCAGACTGATAAAAAAAGCGTACTCTTACTTACCTCTGCCAAAATTGATATACTTCAACTCCATGTATTCATCCAGCCCATATCGTGACCCCTCTCTACCCACTCCGGACTCCTTGATACCGCCAAAAGGAGCTCCGGCAAAGGAAATACGCCCCTCATTTACGCCGACTATACCCGCTTCTAACGCTTCGGCTACACGCCAACAACGATGTACATCATTGCTGTAAAAATACGATGCCAGACCAAACTCGGTATTATTGGCCATTTGGATTGCTTCCTCCTCCGTCTTAAACCTGAATAACGAGACCACTGGGCCAAATGTTTCTTCTTTCGCTATCAACGTATCTGCCGAGACATCAGCCAGTACGGTAGGTGCATAAAACAATCCTTCGATCACCTTACCTCCTGTCAATATACGAGCACCTTTGCCCACGGCATCCGTGACATGTTCCTGCACTTTATCCAAACCATTTTGATTGATTAAAGGCCCTATCTGCACATCGCCGTCCATACCATGACCAACCTTCAACCTGTTTACGGCATCGGTCAATTGCTGTGAAAATTGATCAAAAATCGAATCCTGTACCAAAAAACGGTTTACCGCTACACAGGTCTGTCCCGAATTGCGGAACTTCGCATAAATGGCTCCCTCCACAGCAGCTTCTATATCGGCATCTTCAAAAACGATAAAAGGCGCGTTGCCTCCAAGTTCCAAGGATATTTTTTTCACATTGTCGGCGGCTTGCTTCATCAGTATCTTCCCGACAGAAGTCGACCCCGTAAACGATAGTTTTCGAATCAATGGATTTGTACTCAATTCATGGCCCATACCCGACGAATCTTTTCCTGTCACCACATTGAGCACACCAACAGGCCAGCCTGCTCTTTCGGCAAGAACGGCTAGTGCCAATGCCGTCAATGGTGTCTGCGAAGCCGGACGCAGCACTACGGTACAGCCCGCCGCGATGGCAGGTGCTACTTTTCGTGTGACCATAGCCAATGGAAAATTCCACGGTGTAATGGCTGCCACGACACCTATACCTTGCTTGATGGTCAGAATCTTGTTGGAGGCCCTTGGCCCCGGAATGGTCTCTCCATAGCTCCGCTTGCTTTCTTCTGCAAACCAGAGAACAAAGGATGCTCCGTAATCGACCTCCCCCAAGCTTTCCGTCAAAGGTTTTCCGGATTCCAGGGTTATGATCTCTGCCAATTCTTGCTTGTGCTCCAGTATCAATCTGTACCACGTTTCCAGTAAGGCAGCCCTTTGCATGACATCACTTGCCTTAAAGGATGACCATGCTGTGTGAGCAGCCTCTATGGCACTATGTACTTCGGCAATACGCAAGTTGGCTACCTTTTCAACTACCGATCCTGTTGCCGGATCCACGACATCAAACGTATCTGCTCCCGCAATCCACTGTCCATTGATATACGCCTTGTCGACCTTTAATTTTCTCATATTCATTCCCCTTTCTAGTCCTAAAATATAGTTGAATTTAAAAAAAATTTGTAGAGACGTAAAGTAAAATCTTAGGATGCACGATAAAAATCCGTTTGTATGTCATGTCGACGATAGGAGACATCTGTTAGCCACAAAGATAGATTCCTCCTATCGTCGGAATGACAATGCTTTTTCAACAATCTGCATTTTGTCGTGCACCCAAAATCTTACGTCTCTGCAAAACAAAAAAATCCCGCTCTTTCGAACGGGATTTTATCTTTCATTTCACAATACGCACTACGCATATCGCAATACTAAACACTAATCTTCTTCTTTCGAAGCCAATAACTGATCGTACTCCTCACGGGAACCGACAATGATATTGCTGTACTGACGTAAACCTGTACCTGAAGGAATCAAGTGTCCAACGATGACGTTTTCTTTCAATCCCAACAAATCATCACGCTTACCTGCGATAGCAGCCTCGTTCAGCACTTTAGTTGTCTCCTGGAAGGAAGCTGCCGAGATGAACGATTTCGTACCCAGGGAAGCCCTCGTAATACCTTGCAGCAACGGACTGGAAGTAGCAGGGATCGCATCACGCACCTCTACCAATTTCATATCCTGACGCTTCAGGTTGGAATTCTCTTCACGTAGCTTACGTAAAGTAACGATCTGTCCTGCACGTAGGGTTTTGGAATCCCCTGCCTCTACGACAACTTTCTTGTCGTACAAGGAATCGTTCTCCTCCATGAAGTCCCATTTGTTTACAGCTTCTTTTTCCAAGAAACGTGTATCTCCTGGATCCTCGATGTTGACTTTCTGCATCATTTGGTGTACGATCGTCTCGAAGTGCTTATCGTTGATCTTCACACCTTGCAGACGGTAAACTTCCTGAATACCATTTACGATATATTCCTGTACGGCAGCCGGTCCTTTGATCGATAGGATATCACCAGGAGCGATCTGTCCATCCGACAAAGGCATACCTGCTTTGACAAAGTCATTGTCCTGTACAAGGATATGCTTAGAAAGCGGCACCAAATATTTCTTCACTTGTCCATCACGGGATTCAATCGAAATCTCACGGTTACCACGTTTCACACCACCCAAAGACACGACACCATCAATCTCCGTCACCACAGCTGGGTTGGAAGGATTACGTGCCTCAAACAATTCGGTCACACGTGGAAGACCTCCCGTGATATCTCGTGTCTTACCAGTAGAACGTGGGATCTTGACCAATATAGCTCCTTCTTTCACTTTCTGTCCATCGGAAACCGATACGTGCGCTCCTACCGGAATGTTGTACGAACGAATGATCTCGCCTTTGGTATCGACAACCTTGATGGTAGGGTTCTTCGTTTTATCACGGGTCTCAATGATGACCTTTTCTTTGTGTCCGGTTTGCTCATCAGACTCTTCACGGAAAGTAACTCCTTCAATAATGGCGTCGAATTCAATCTTACCCGCAAATTCGGAAATAATCACGGCATTATATGGATCCCAATCGACCAGTTTCTGGCCTTTCTCGACTTTCTCCCCATCTTTTACAAAAAGGTTCGAACCGTAAGGAATAATTTGCTGGTACACGACTTTGCGATCAGCATTGACAATCTTGATTTCGCCCGAACGACCCAATACAATATGATAGGCTCCTTCGTCACCTTGTTTTTCTACGGTACGTACGTTTTCGAATTCTACTGTACCTTCGTACTTGGCAATGATGGTAGATTCGGCAGCAATATTGGATGCTGTACCCCCAACGTGGAACGTACGAAGTGTCAACTGTGTACCTGGCTCACCGATAGACTGTGCGGCGATGACACCCACAGCTTCACCCAGTTGTACACGCTTGCCGGAAGCTAGGTTGCGTCCATAGCAGCTTGCACAGACACCGCGTTTCGACTCACAAGTCAATACCGAACGTATTTCTATACCTTCGATACCAGCTTGCTCTATTGCTTCTGCAATCTCTTCGGTAATATCTTCATTGGCAGCGACGATCAGTTCGTTCGTTTCTGGATGATAGACATCATTCAGTGGCGTACGACCCAGAATACGCTCGTACAATGGTTCGACAATGTCATCATTATCCTTCAATGCAGTCGTATAGATACCACGCAATGTAGCACAATCTTGCTCGACTACGATCATATCCTGTGCGACGTCATGGAGACGACGGGTCAGGTAACCCGCATCGGCCGTTTTCAACGCCGTATCGGCAAGACCTTTACGCGCACCGTGTGTAGAGATAAAGTACTCTAGTACGGACAGACCTTCTTTGAAGTTGGACAAAATCGGGTTTTCGATGATCTCCCCACCCGAAGTACCGGATTTTTGAGGTTTTGCCATCAGGCCCCGCATACCGCACAACTGACGGATCTGCTCTTTCGAACCACGGGCACCAGAATCCAACATCATATATACAGAGTTGAAGCCTTGATTGTCATTGGACAGGATATCCATCACGTGCGCCGTCAGCCGGTTGTTGATACGTGTCCAGATATCGATGATCTGATTGTAACGCTCGTTGTTCGTAATGAAACCCATGTTATAGTTGTTCATTACTTCGTCTACTTCAGCCGTAGCTTGTGCAATCAAATCTGCTTTAGCCGCAGGAATATTCAAGTCTTGCAGGTTGAACGAAAGACCACCCTTGAATGCCGTCTGAAAACCAAGTTCCTTCATGTCATCCAAGAATTTGGCTGCACGTGCCATACCTGTATTCTTTACGATTTCTCCAATGACGTTACGCAAAGATTTTTTCGTCAGAATCTCGTTGATATAACCGACTTCTTCGGGTACGATCTGGTTAAAGATAACACGGCCTACCGTAGTCTCGATGATCTGCTGTTTAAGCTGGCCATCTTTGTCAAGAACATTTGTACGTACTTTGATCCAAGAGTGAAGATCTACCTGTTGCTCGTTCAAAGCAATGATGACCTCTTCCGGAGAGTAGAATGTCGTACCTTCTCCCTTCATCTTACGGTTTTCATCGGATTTACGGCCTTTTGTAATATAATAAAGACCCAATACCATGTCTTGCGACGGTACTGTAACCGGTGAACCGTTGGCAGGGTTAAGAATATTGTGCGAAGCCAACATCAAAATTTGGGCTTCCAGGATTGCAGCATTGCCCAATGGCAAGTGAACAGCCATCTGGTCACCATCAAAATCGGCGTTGAACGCCGTACATACCAATGGGTGCAACTGGATCGCTTTACCTTCTACCAAAGTAGGTTGGAAAGCCTGGATACCCAAACGGTGGAGCGTAGGTGCACGGTTGAGCAATACAGGGTGTCCTTTCAATACATTTTCAAGGATATCCCATACCACAGGATCTTTGCGATCTACGATTTTCTTGGCTGACTTTACAGTCTTGACAATACCACGTTCAATCATCTTACGGATGATAAACGGTTTGTAAAGCTCTGCCGCCATATCCTTAGGAAGACCACACTCATGCAATTTCAAGTGAGGACCTACGACAATAACCGAACGGGCTGAATAATCCACACGTTTACCCAACAGGTTTTGACGGAAACGTCCTTGTTTACCTTTCAAGATATCGGATAGTGACTTCAGCGCACGGTTTCCTTCTGTTTTCACGGCATTCACCTTACGGGAATTGTCGAACAAAGAGTCGACAGCTTCCTGTAGCATACGCTTTTCGTTACGTAAGATAACCTCAGGTGCTTTGATTTCGATCAAACGTTTCAAACGGTTGTTACGGATGATGACACGACGGTATAGGTCGTTCAAATCCGACGTTGCAAAGCGTCCACCATCCAAAGGCACCAACGGACGCAATTCTGGTGGAATAATCGGAACGATCTTTACGATCATCCACTCGGGTTTGTTCTCGATACGATCATTCGCACCACGGAAGGCTTCTACAACATGAAGGCGTTTCAACGCTTCATTCTTACGTTGTTGCGAAGTTTCGTTGGCCGCTTGGTGGCGTAAGTCGTAAGACAACTGATCCAAGTCCAAACGCTTCAACAATTCTTCCAAGGCCTCTGCACCCATCTTGGCAATGAATTTCTGCGGATCATTGTCGTCCAGGTATTGGTTTTCTTTTGGCAAAGTATCCAAGATATCCAGATACTCTTCTTCGGTCAAGAAATCCATATAAGAGATACCATCTTCTTCTTTGATACCGGCTTGGATAACCACGTATCGTTCGTAGTAGATGATCATATCCAATTTTTTCGTCGGTAGACCCAACAGGTAACCGATCTTGTTGGGCAAAGAGCGGAAGTACCAGATATGCGCCACAGGCACCACCAGGTTGATGTGGCCCATACGCTCACGACGTACTTTCTTTTCTGTGACTTCTACACCACAACGGTCACACACGATGCCTTTATAGCGGATACGCTTGTATTTACCACAATGACACTCATAGTCCTTTACAGGACCAAAGATACGCTCACAGAATAAACCATCACGTTCGGGTTTATAGGTACGATAGTTGATCGTTTCGGGTTTAGTAACTTCACCGCTCGAACGTTCCAAAATAGTCTCCGGAGACGCCAGGCTGATCGTAATCGACGTAAAGTTACTTTTGATTTTATTATCTTTTTTGTAAGACATACGTTGTATAGCTTAGTAAGACCTATAAGGTTTAATTTTTAGCGTTTGTTCTCAATGGAAAAATTGAGGGCTATGCCGTTTGAAAACCTCATAGGTCTTTGGGTAATATTAATCTAATGTGACATCTAATCCTAGGCCACGAAGCTCATGTACCAATACATTGAACGACTCGGGCACAGACGGCGTCGGCAAGTTGTTGCCTTTGACGATAGCCTCGTACGTTTTGGCACGACCTACGACATCATCCGATTTCACGGTCAAGATCTCCTGTAGGATGTTGGATGCACCAAATGCCTCCAAGGCCCACACCTCCATCTCTCCGAAACGCTGACCACCGAACTGGGCTTTACCACCCAATGGTTGTTGCGTAATCAACGAGTATGGTCCAATCGAACGGGCGTGCATCTTGTCATCTACCATGTGACCTAGTTTCAGCATGTAGATCACACCTACTGTAGTCGGTTGGTCAAAACGCTCACCTGTCAATCCGTTGTACAAGTATGTACGTCCTGATTTAGGCAATGCTGCTTTCTCTACCCACTCTTCCACTTGGTCCATTTCGGCACCATCAAAGATCGGTGTAGCGAATTTCATACCCAATTTTTGACCAGCCCAACCCAAGACGGTTTCGTAAATCTGACCCAAGTTCATCCGCGAAGGTACACCCAATGGGTTCAATACGATGTCCACAGGCGTTCCATCTTCCAGGAATGGCATATCTTCATCACGTACGATACGTGCCACGATACCTTTGTTACCGTGACGACCTGCCATCTTGTCTCCCACCTTCAACTTACGTTTCTTGGCAACATACACTTTCGCCATCTGTACGATGCCGGAAGGAAGCTCATCACCCACAGAAACCGCAAATTTCTCACGTTTGAACGTACCTAGTTCCTCATTCACTTTAATATTGTAGTTGTGAAGAGTCAACTTGATCATCTCGTTCTTCTCTTCGTCTGTCGTCCAGCCGGCAGGATTGACATTCACATAATCAAGATCTGTCAAGATCTTTTGTGTGAACTTGACTCCTTTGGCAACCAACAGCTCTTTATAGACATTGTAGATACCCTGGCTGGTCTTACCATTCACGATAGCAAATAGTTTTTCGACCAAACGGTCTTTCAATGCCTTCATGTTCTTATCGTGCGTAGTTTCCAGTTTTTCCAAAGCCTTTTTCTCGACTTCCTTGGACATTTTCTTCGCACGGGAGAACAGTTTTGTATCGATAACGACACCTTTGATGGAAGGAGGAGTCTTCAAGGAAGCATCTTTGACGTCACCCGCTTTGTCACCAAAGATGGCACGCAATAGTTTTTCTTCCGGTGAAGGATCTGACTCACCTTTTGGCGTGATTTTACCGATCAAGATATCGCCTTCGCTAACCTCGGCACCGACACGGATAATACCGTTCTCGTCAAGGTCTTTCGTTGCTTCTTCCGAAACGTTAGGAATATCTGCCGTCAGCTCTTCCTCACCACGTTTGGTATCACGCACCTCCAATTCAAACTCCTCAATGTGGAGTGAAGTAAAAATATCCTGAGACACCACACGTTCGGAAATCACGATCGCATCCTCAAAGTTGTACCCCTGCCAAGGCATAAAGGCTACCTTCAAGTTACGACCCAGTGCCAATTCGCCGTCTTCGGTAGCATAACCTTCGCATAGCACCTGACCTTTGGTTACTTTCTGACCTTTCTTCACGATAGGTTTCAAGTTGATGCAGGTATTCTGGTTGGTCTTCTTAAATTTGATCAACCTGTATGTTTTCACATCGTCATCAAAAGACACCAAACGATCATTATCGTTACGTTCGTAGCGAATCTTGATTTCTTCGGCATCTACATATTCTACCACACCTTCGCCTTCGGCATTGATCAAAGTACGGGAGTCACGGGCCACACGCCCTTCCAAACCAGTACCTACGATAGGAGCCTGTGGACGCAATAGAGGAACCGCCTGACGCTGCATGTTCGATCCCATCAATGCACGGTTGGCATCATCGTGCTCCAGGAAAGGAATCAACGAAGCCGCAATAGATGTAATCTGGTTAGGCGCAACGTCCATATAGTCTAGTTTCTCAGGCTCGATAATCGGAAAGTCACCCTCGTATCTTGCCTTTACTTTCGCATCCTCGAAGTTTCCTTTATCATCGTAGATTGCATTGGCCTGAGCGATAGTCTTGCCATCCTCATCCTCAGCGGACAGATAAACTACAGGCTCGTCGACTACGACCTTACCATTTTCTACCCTACGGTAAGGTGTCTCGATAAATCCTAGATTATTGATTTTTGCATGTACGGATAGGGAAGAAATCAAACCAATGTTTGGTCCTTCCGGTGTCTCAATCGTACACAAGCGCCCGTAGTGTGTATAGTGAACGTCACGTACCTCGAAACCTGCACGTTCGCGCGAAAGACCACCTGGCCCTAACGCTGACAAACGACGCTTATGCGTAATTTCAGCCAATGGATTCGTTTGATCCATAAACTGCGAAAGCTGATTCGTTCCGAAGAAAGAATTGATGACCGAAGACAATGTACGTGCATTGATCAGATCGGTCGGTGTGAACACCTCGTTGTCACGGATGTTCATACGCTCACGGATCGTACGCGCCATACGGGCAAGACCTACACCAAATTGAGCGTAAAGCTGCTCACCCACTGTACGTACACGACGGTTGGACAAGTGATCGATATCATCCACTTCGGCTTTAGAATTGATTAGGTTGATCAGATACTTCACGATAGCAATGATATCCTGACGAGTCAAAACTTTGGTCTCGGGATCGGTATCCAACTGCAATTTGCGATTGATGCGGTAACGTCCTACATCACCCAGATCATAACGTTTGTCCGAGAAGAACAAACGGTCGATAATACCACGCGCAGTCTCTTCATCTGGTGGTTCGGCGTTACGCAGTTGACGATAGATATGTTCTACCGCTTCTTTTTCCGAGTTTGAAGTATCCTTTTGTAAGGTATTATATATGATAGAATAGTCTGCATTGTTTGCATCATCGTCTTTTGCCAGGATGATAGACTTCACGCCAGCATCGATGATCAAATCAATGTGATCTTCTTCTAAAACAGTTTCACGTTCAAGGATGATCTCGTTACGATCGATAGACACCACTTCTCCGGTATCTTCATCCACGAAATCTTCTGTCCATTTGTTCAATACCCTGGCAGCCAAACGACGGCCAACGTATTTCTTCAATCCCGATTTACTGACCTTTACTTCGTCTGCCAGATCAAACAATTCCAAAATTTCCTTATCGGAATCAAAGCCAATAGCACGCAATAAAGTAGTTACAGGGAATTTCTTTTTACGATCGATGTAAGCGTACATGACGTTGTTGACGTCTGTAGCAAACTCGATCCAAGATCCTTTGAAAGGAATGACCCTGGCAGAATAAAGTTTAGTACCATTTGTGTGTCTACTCTGACCGAAGAAAACGCCTGGGGAACGATGCAACTGTGATACGATGACACGCTCGGCACCATTGATGACAAAAGTACCTTTAGGGGTCATATAAGGGATCGTACCTAAGTACACATCTTGTACGATGGTTTCGAAATCCTCATGTTCTTCATCATTACAAGACAACTTCAATTTTGCTTTTAAAGGCACGCTGTAAGTCAATCCACGTTCGATACACTCCTGTATATCATAGCGCGGAGGATCAATGAAATAATCCAAAAACTCCAGCACGAAAATGTTTCTTGAATCAGAAATAGGGAAGTTTTCTGCGAAAACCTTGTACAACCCTTCCTGATGGCGATTATCAGAAGTAGTTTCTAATTGAAAAAACTCCCTGAAAGACTCCAATTGCACATCCAAGAAATCGGGATAATCAATCACCTTCTTACTTGTAGCAAAATTTACTCTTTCGTTTTGAATATTAGTGTTTGCCAAGGGAATAAGATTTTAGTTTTAATAAAACTGAGCTCAACATTGCTGTTAAAATTTGATGGGAATGCACGACAGCAGGCATGTATTCCAATGCGAATGACAAAAAACAGGAATAGACTCTGGCAAAAATGACCAGAGTCTAATCCTAAAGGGTGCTATGAGAGATTACTTAATCTCAACTACGGCACCTGCTTCTTCTAATTGTTTTTTCAAAGCTTCAGCTTCATCTTTAGAGACACCAGCTTTCAATTCTTTTGGTGCTGCGTCTACCAAATCTTTAGCTTCTTTCAATCCTAGACCAGCCAAGTCTTTTACCAACTTAACTACTGCCAATTTTTGACCACCAGCTTCTTTCAAGATCACATCGAAAGATGTTTTCTCTTCAGCTGCAGCAGCTTCGCCACCAGCAGCAGGACCAGCAGCAACTGCAACCGCAGCAGCAGGCTCGATACCGTATTCGTCTTTTAGGATATCAGCTAGTTCTTTAACTTCTTTTACTGTTAAGTTTACCAACTGTTCAGCAAGTTGTTTTAAATCTGCCATTTTATTTTGATTTTTTTAATTTACTTTTAAATATTGTTGTTAATTAATGTACGAACGTTGTTTGTTTGATGAGGTGTTCGTTAGCCTCTTTGTTCTAAAGCTTTTACTAAACCTGAAACGGTATTTCCACCCGATTGAAGCGCGGAAATAACATTCTTCGCAGGAGATTGTAATAGAGCGATAACGTCTGCAACAAGTTCTTCCTTAGATTTAAGGGTGATCAAGGCGTCAAGTTGGTTGTCACCTACGAAAGCTGTCTCTTGGATATAAGCCGCTTTCAAAACAGGTTTGTCCCCTTCCTTACGCAATTGTTTGATCAACTTTGCCGGCGCGTTGCCTGTCTCTGAGAATAGGATCGTAGAAGCACCTTTGAGCACTCCGTTGATTTCTTCCGAATCTACCCCTGCTTCGACCAAAGCTTTCTTGATCAAGGTGTTTTTGGCCACCTGGATCACAATACCTTGCTCGTAACATTTGCGACGGATTCCATTGATCTTTTCAACAGTTAAATCAGCAGTGTCTGTAATGTAGAAATTACCGTACGATTTAATCTGCTCGGCCAAAGCTTGAACAATTTCTTGTTTTTCTTCTTTTCTCATGATTAAATACCTGCTACTGATTTAGTTTCGATATGAATACCCGGACTCATTGTTGAAGAGATGTGAATACTCTTGAAGTATGTTCCTTTAGCTGCAGAAGGTTTTAGCTTGGAGATAGTTTGTAATACCTCTAAAGCATTGTCATAAATCTTCTCTGCAGGGAATGACACTTTTCCTACTGAAGTATGGATGATACCTGTCTTGTCGACTTTGAAATCGATCTTACCGCCTTTTACGTCTGTCACAGCTTTGCCTACTTCTGTAGTTACTGTACCAGTCTTAGGGTTAGGCATCAAGTTTCTAGGCCCCAGGATACGTCCCAGTTTACCCACTTTAGCCATCACCGAAGGCATCGTAATGATGATATCAATGTCAGTCCATCCACCTTCGATCTTGCTGATGTACTCATCAAGGCCGACGTAATCTGCGCCTGCAGCCTTAGCTTCTTCTTCCTTGTCAGGAGTTACCAAAGCCAATACACGCACAGTTTTACCAGTCCCGTGAGGCAATGTCGCAATACCACGCACCATTTGGTTTGCTTTACGGGGATCTACGCCCAAACGAACGTCGATGTCCACAGAAGCATCAAATTTGGTGTTCGTGATTTCCTTTACCAAAGCCGCAGCTTCTTGTAGGGAATACGCTTTACCAGCTTCAATCTTGGATAGTGCCGCTTTTTGATTTTTTGTTAATCTAGCCACTTTCTTAAACTGATTTCGTTAATTAATTTTTCCAAGGAGCGTCACCTGCAACAGTGATACCCATACTACGAGCTGTACCAGCTACCATTTTCATTGCCGATTCTACTGTAAATGCATTCAAATCCGGCATTTTATCCTTAGCGATCGTTTCCACTTGCTCCCAAGTGATGGAAGCAACTTTCTTACGGTTAGGCTCGCCAGATCCACTTTTCAACTTAGCAGCATCTTTCAGCTGTACAGCCACCGGTGGAGTCTTGATGATAAAATCAAAAGATTTGTCGGCATAAACAGTGATAACAACAGGCAATACCTGGCCTGGTTTGTCTTGCGTACGAGCGTTGAACTGCTTACAGAAATCCATGATATTCACACCCTTAGCACCCAAAGCAGGTCCTACAGGAGGAGATGGATTTGCTGCACCGCCCTTCACTTGTAATTTTACTAACGCACTGACTTCTTTTGCCATCTTTCTGTGTTAATTTAATTTGTTAAATGTTTGTTAGTAAGTTGGAAGCAATAACGTAACATTTCTTTTTCGTTCAGCACAGAGCATAACTTTGCAACAAAACGAGGTGCAAAGATAACAAGAACATTCCAAACACACAAGGGTAATGACAAAATATTTAAATTTCTTAACATCAGGGACTTTTGCATTTCAAAATACCCCCCCTTCCCCTATACAATTGATTTTTTACTTTGTAGCTTTGTTCTATTAATAATACCTTATATAGTAAAGCAAAGATTTTATCATGACAAATATCCTTATCGTTGGCATCGGAGGTGTGGGTGGCTACTTTGGCAGCCTGCTGTCCCACACATTTGAAAAAAGCAACCGAGCCACCATACACTTTATGGCAAGGGGCCAAAATCTCTCGGCTATACAGTCCAGGGGCATACACATCAAATCGCTGCAAGGAGAGTTTACAACATTTCCGACCAAGGTATCCGATGATCCTAGGGCTTTCGGGCAGGTGGACTATATCATCCTCTGTACCAAAAGTTACGATATTGAAGAGACTATTCAGCAGCTGCGTCCCACAGTCAGTAAGAACACTGTTTTCCTTCCCCTGCTCAATGGTGTAGACAGTAGTGCACGTATCCAAAGCATTTTTCCAGACAACCTAGTAGCAGAGGGCTGCGCCAATATCATCTCCCGTCTGACCGCACCTGGCGTTATTGAAAATTTCAGCACCTTTCAGACCATTCGCTTTGGCGTACAAGGATCAGTACCGCCACAATTGAAGGTACTCGGCGATCTGTTTGAAGAAGCGGGCATCGATGTACATTTGACCGATCGGATCTGGTCAGCGATATGGGAGAAATTTATTTTTATTTCTTCGGCCGCAACGGCGACGTCCTATCACAACAAAACTTTTGGTCAGATAAAAGAAAATACCGCCTATAGAGCCGATCTGGAAAAACTGACCGATGAAATCTGTCTGCTGGCGCAGGCTAAGCTCATAGATGTCCCGGAAAATATAAAGGAAAGGGTTTTACAACTGTTCGACAATGCTCCGCCCGAATCCACGACATCTATGCACGCTGATTTTCTACGTCAAAAAGGCAAGACCGAAGTGGAATCACTGACAGGATATGTCGTCAAAGAAGGGGAACGATATGGATTGGATCTGCCTACTTATCGGAAGATGTATATTTACTTGTCCAACCCCAATCTCGCCCATACGTATACGGGATATAGAAAGGCGTAGACAGGCTTATTTATACGGCCTCTCCAATATAGCCGACTGAATAACAGCCTGCCGAAGATCAAATTGGAAATTTTCGACAACAGATTGGTGTTCAGTCTCCTGCTGTATACGTTTTTTATCCCGTTCTACCCTAGCTTGTTGAACTTTTTTTACTTCCTTGGGAACTTCGTATGGCACAACAGGGGGAACTTTTTTGACAGGCATAGGCTTGGAAGATACAACAGGTGGTGGTGTAGGAACCGGTGTATGACGTCTTGATGTCTCCGGAACTCCTTGTTGCGGAGGAACCGAACGCGGGACGGGCGGAACAGACTGCCTTCTTTTGGCAGCTTTTTCCATCTCCTCCTTGTAGCTCGTATAGATTTTATAGACTACGGAGCCAATGATCGCCAGTACAATAAAAATATTTTCCATAGTCTAAAGATAATAATTAATCTGTAGAGACGCAATGCATTGCGTCTCTACAAAAATTAAAATTCCGCATTCTTTGGTGTCCGTGGGAATGGAATAACGTCACGAATGTTGGTCATACCTGTTGTAAACAGCACCAAACGCTCAAAACCTACCCCAAAACCCGAGTGCGGCACCGAGCCAAAACGACGCGTATCCAGAAACCATTCCATCTCTTCTGCCGGGATACCTACTTCGGCCATACGAGCCAGCAACTTCTCGAGGTTTTCCTCCCGTTGGGAGCCACCGACCATTTCGCCGATACCCGGAAACAAGATATCCATTGCTTTTACGGTTTGTCTGCCCTGCGCATCCGGTTCATTCTGTTTCATATAGAACGACTTGATTTCCCTCGGATAGTCCGTCAAGATAACGGGCTTCTTAAAATGTTTTTCGACCAGATAGCGTTCATGTTCCGATTGCAGGTCTGCCCCCCATTCCTCGATGAGGTATTTGAATTGCTTCTTCTGATTGGGCTTGCTGCGTTTCAGAATCTCAATCGCGTCGGTATAGGTCACACGCTCGAAGTCATTGTCCAATATGAAATTGAGTTTTTCGATAAGGTTCAATTCCGAACGTTCGTTTTGAGGTTTTGACTTCTCCTCTTCCAACAAACGATTTTTCAAAAACTCGATCTCTTCCGGACAGGTTTCCAAAGCATATCGGATGACATATTTGAGCAGGGCTTCGGCCAGATCCATATTGTCCTCGATCTCGTAGAATGCCATTTCGGGTTCAATCATCCAAAATTCAGCTAAATGCCGTGTAGTATTGGAGTTTTCGGCACGGAATGTAGGCCCAAAGGTGTAGATATTGCCAAAGGCCAATGCCGCCAGTTCGCCTTCCAATTGCCCAGATACGGTCAGATTAGTTGATTTTCCAAAGAAATCTTCTTTATAATCGATCTCTCCTTGCTCATTGCGGGGGAGGCTATCAAGATCCAGCGTCGTGACGCGAAACATTTCGCCTGCACCTTCAGCATCGGAACCCGTAATGATCGGAGAGTGCCAATAGACAAAGGCTCTGTCCTGAAAAAACTTATGAACAGCAAATGCCAGGGCATTGCGTACTTTGAAAACGGCATTGAAAGTGCCGGTACGCATGCGTAAGTGGGCGATTTCACGCAGGAACTCCAAGCTATGCTTCTTCGGTTGCAATGGATATTTTTCCGGATCGGAATCACCGATGATCGATACTTCGGTCGCTTTCACCTCTACCTTTTGGCCTTTGCCCAATGACTCCACCAATTGCCCTTTGACACGTACGGCCGCTCCGGTCGTGATTCTTTTTAGAATCTCATCCGGTGTATTTTCAAAATCCACTACAGCCTGTATATTATTGATAGACGAACCATCGTTGATCGCAATAAATTGGTTGTTGCGGAAAGTCCGTACCCAACCTTTGACAATGACTTCTTTTCCGTATTCTTCGGATTGCAATAGTTCTTTGATACGTGTATGTTCCATGTGATGAAAAAGGATAAAAATAATAATCTGCTTATTTTCTTAAGCCTGACAAAAATAAGTTATTTGGTTGGTTTATGGGGAATAAAAAGGTCGGCTTTTTTTTGGAAAAGCCGACCTTTTTATTATCGTAAAGCAAAGACTTACTTCCCTTCCAATACTTTTGTTACCAATTCCGCTGCTTCTTTCAGCAAGATAGCTGAATATACCTGCAAGCCCGATTCGTCGATCAGTTTTTTCGCTTCGGCCGCATTGGTACCTTGCAGACGCACGATGATCGGTACCGGAATATTTCCGATTTCTTTGTAAGCATCGATCACACCTTGAGCCACACGGTCACAACGGACGATACCACCAAAGATATTAATTAGGATAGCTTTTACGTTCGGATCTTTCAAGATGATGTTGAATCCGGCTTTGACCGTTTCAGCATTAGCTGTACCGCCTACATCCAGGAAATTTGCAGGTTCACCGCCCGCCAATTTGATGATGTCCATGGTCGCCATAGCAAGACCGGCACCGTTGACCATACAACCTACGTTACCGTCCAGTTTAACATAGTTCAGATTGGATTCTCCGGCTTCTACTTCTGTAGGATCTTCTTCCGAAAGATCACGCATCGCCGCGATATCAGCATGACGGTAAAGGGCATTTTCATCCAGATTCACTTTCGCATCCACCGCCAAAATTTTGTCATCAGACGTTTTCAATACCGGATTGATCTCGAACATGGACGCATCGATAGAATCATAGGCTTTGTACAGAGCAGCTACAAACTTCACCATATCCTTGTGCGCAGCACCAGACAAGCCCAGGTTAAAAGCTATCTTACGGGCCTGAAAACCTTGCAGTCCTACTTTTGGATCGATTTCTTCCTTAAAGATCAGGTGAGGAGTTTTCTCAGCTACTTCTTCGATATCCATACCACCTTCAGTCGAATACATGATGATATTGCGGCCTGTAGCACGGTCCAATAACACGGATATGTAAAATTCTTTCGTTTCACTTTCTCCAGGATAGTACACATCTTGTGCAACCAATACCTTGTGGACCTGCTTGCCTTCGGGGCCTGTCTGTGGGGTAACCAACTGCATACCGATGATATCGGTAGCACGTTGCAACACTTCGTCGTGGTTTTTGGCTAGTTTGACACCACCACCTTTACCACGGCCACCCGCATGGATCTGTGCTTTTACCACAACCCAGTCCGAGTTGAGATCATCCTTCAATTTTTTCGCTGCTTCGACAGCTTGCGCAGGCGTTTCGGCAACGATACCTTCCTGTACCCGTACGCCAAAACTTTTCAGTATTTCTTTTCCTTGATATTCGTGAATGTTCATCGATAAAAAATTTGGTGGTAAAATTAGTGTTTTTATTCTTAAGAGACAATAGCTTTATTGAGTTAGTTTTGGTGTCTGTTTAGCCTGCAACCCATATCTCCCCTCGCTATATGAATCTATTTTGCCTCGCCCTAATTAAAAGTTTGATTTCCGTAGGGATATTGTTAAGTTTATTTACCTCCAAGAATAGAACAATGTTACCATATAGCAGGATGCATAAACTACTATATTCCTGCTTTATCCTTACTATATCCCTACTATATCTATGCTTTATCATCTCCATAAACCAGCATGAAATAGGGAATTGTTGTATCATTAGCAACAGATACGTCCAAAAAGGCATCCAGGCATGTGCGAAGTAAGTTAAAAAGTAAATTGTGGCACCCAAGGTATTCGCGATTATGCCAGCGTATGAACAGCCCATTGAAAGGTTGATGTCTTTTCCTTAGTTTTTCATGCATACAGGGTTAGTAGGATAATTTTACTAACTTCGTAGGATGATATTGAGCGCAACGAATATATTCAAATCCTACGGCTCCCTGCCTATTCTCAAAGGTGTGGATCTGACCGTGGACAAAGGCGAAATCGTGACCATAGTAGGTGCATCGGGAGCGGGAAAAAGCACGTTACTACATATTATAGGTACATTGGACAAAGCCGACAAGGGTGAGCTGCTCATCAATGGAGAGGCTATACATACCCTCTCGGCGAACGCATTAAGTGCCTTTCGCAACGAACATATCGGGTTTGTGTTCCAATTCCACCACCTATTGCCGGAGTTTACAGCATTGGAAAATGTCTGTATCCCGGCTTTTATCAAAGGCGAACCAAAGTCAAAAAGTGAAAAAAGAGCATTGGAACTCCTGGATATCTTGGGGGTGACCGACAGGGCACATCACAAACCTTCCCAATTGTCGGGCGGCGAACAGCAGCGTGTCTCTGTCGCCAGGGCATTGGTCAACAATCCTTCCATTATCCTTGCAGATGAGCCATCCGGCAACCTCGATTCAGAGAATGCGGCTGCCCTGCACCAACTCTTTTTTCATCTGCGTGACACCATGAACCAAACGTTTATTATTGTGACGCACAATGAAGAATTGGCCAACATCTCGGACAGGACCGTACATATGCGGGATGGATTGATTTATTCTTGAAGCCAGAAGTTGGAAAGTAAAAATTGCTGAAGTGAATTTGGACTAATGGAAAAGATATTGATCACATACGCTACAAGGCCATTGGGCCTACGTATTGCAAAATTGTTGTCAGCTTCTTTTGAAATAGAGAAAACGACCTCAGACGAAATCCCATCTGTGCTCAGATCGGCGTATACAGCTATACCCCGAGGTCAAAATCCCACCTACGCACACGAACTGCTGAAACTCGCCCTAGACAAAACCTGCCAATATATACTTCCTTTGGGCAAAGAAGAGGCTTTTACCTTGGCAGAGACATCCCTTTTGTTCGAAGAGTATGGCATACAAGTACTGTGTCCGCCAAAAGAACTGCTTGCTGCAATAGATTGTCTTTCAGATCCTCCTGCCGATCTACGGCTAAATCTGCTCCGGGACAAGAAAGATATGATATCGGGCGAAGTATTTGCTGATTCCGAATGGAACGGTCTGTGCATCGTGTCCGATTCAGGAGATGATTTTGTGTTGGTAACCGTATAAGATGATGATCAATATACAAGCTATTCCGCTAGACAAAGAGGTTTATTGTTTTGAATTGGACGATGTACTTTATCCTAAGCAGGATTACCTATTACAGGTATACTATTTGTTTGCCCAGTTCATAGAGTTTACCGAAGGATCTCCTCATGCATCCGAACTGACTGCTTTTATGAAGAACACCTATCTCCATCAGGGAGAGGATGCTATGTTTTCACTTGTGCAACAGACATTTGGCTTGGACGAGAAATATAAAGAAAACCTGGAGCGATTAAAAGTCAACGCCCATTTGCCCTTGAAGCTGTTGCTATTCAAAGAAGTTGAAGATTTTTTAAACCTATTGTTCGCAAAAGAAAAAAAAATAACTATATTGACCGGAGGAAACCCCGTTGAACAGCTGAACAAATTAAAACACGTAGACTGGGGTACACTGGAATCACACAAAAACTCATTAAGGGTTTATTTTATCGATGAGCTGGTGTATCGAAATTATGAGCCGATCAAATTTATTGCAAACGAGTTTGGGATCGATACGAAAGAAATACATCTTATTCAAAAATGGTAAATAGAAAATTATGAAAAAAAGATGGTCATGGGTAGGGGCGCTTTTGCTTGTTGCTGCATTTGCAGCCTGCAAAAAAGATGTCAAAGATCCCTATAAAGGTGAGGTAAAACCACCGCAAACAAGCAAGACTTACGAAACGGATGCCGTTGAGAATCTGGTAAAAGATTCCATTTTTTATTATACCAAACTCTTCTCCCTTTGGCAAGACAAATTGCCCCCAAAGAACATAAACGATTTGGACAAGAAGGATTATATCCGCCACAACTACACCCGTTATTTCCCCCGTGGTGAAGATGTCCTGGATTGGATGGTCAGTATCCCCAAGGATGCCAAGGGCAATCCCATTGACCGGTTTAGCTTTCTCGATCGGGAAGGCGTCGTTAGTGGAGAGATACAAGATGCTATAGCGACCAGCTTTGGGATGTATGTCATCTATTTGCAGACCGAGGACTCTGGCAATAATGCCCATCTGTATATACGTATGGTGGACAACAACTCATCAGCCAACTCAGCCGGAATAGAAAGAGGGGACAGGATTATGAGTATCAATGGCAATACGGCCATAGATTACAATTCCCAACGCGCTAAAGATTTCAAAGAAATCGACAACTATCTATTGAAAGAAACTAATCTAACCGTCAAGTTCAAGAAGCCATCCGGAGACGAAGTAACAAGGACCATCACCAGTGCACAATATGATCTGGATCCGGTGCTAAATCATCAAGTCATTGAAACAAACAATAAAAAAGTAGGGTATCTGGCTTTCAGTTCTTTCGTCAGCATAAAAAAATGGGTGAATAACATAGAAACTCATACCCCTATGTACGATCGTTTTGAAAGTATTTTCAACGGCTTTGAATCACAAGGAATAGATGAATTGGTCGTCGATTTACGTTACAATGGTGGCGGTTCTACCCTCACAGCCGAATATCTCGTAGACAGAATTGTGCCGCCTAGCGCAAACGGAAAATTGATGTACCGCTATGAGATCAATGCCCTTCTCAAGAGTTTTGGGTGGGATAAATCCGGGGAAGAGCCCGGCCCCTTTGCTCCTATAAATATTTCCAAAAAAGGAACACTCGACCTCCAAAAGGTGTACTTTTTAGTGACCAAAGGATCAGCATCGGCCAGCGAGCTGCTGATCAATGCATTGAAACCCTATATGGAGGTGTACATGATCGGCACATACGGCAGCAACGATAACGGTCAAGCCGTCGCAGAGAACACCTATGGAAAGCCTGCCGGTTTTTTTGAATGGCCAATCGTGAATGATGACATCGGCTTGTATGTGACTTCTTTCAAAATGTACAATGCCCTCGGTCAAGGCGATTATTTCAATGGACTGACACCCAATGCCCACGTTTGGGAATTTGCGCCTGGCAAATTCCTGGCTTTTGGGGATCGCAGCGAATCTATGTTGTCCACAGCCCTAAACCATATCAGTACAGGTTCTTTTTCTCCTATGATGGCACTCCGTTCGGGAGAAGAAGGATGGACAAACCGTCCAAAAGCGTATGTAGGCATCCAGGAAAATATGCGGCGAAACAACATGTTCAAGTTTAACAGAGGCGATGTAAAATTAAGATAGCTTGTCTTTCCGGGGATCAGGAATAAGTTTTTTACAAAAATAGGCGTCATGACGAATCCGAACAAACCAACGACCATAAAGGAAATAGCACGTAGACTCAAGATTTCACCCTCTACGGTATCCAGGGCACTGAATGATCATCCGAGCATAGGTCTGGTGACGACCATGCGGGTCAAAAAGGTAGCCGAAGAGATGAATTATGAGCCCAACCAGACCGCTATATTTTTCAAACAACGCAAGACCTACACTATCGGTGTTGTGCTCCCCGATCTTTCCGAACCTTTTTTCTCCTCGGCCATCAGTGCCATTGAAGACCTAGCTGATCACCACAATTACACAGTCATCCTAGGACAATCCCGAGACAATCCCGAGCGTCAATTGAAGATTATCCAAACATTCAAAAAACATCGGGTAGACGGGATATTGATCTCTCTAGCCAAAAACAGTACTGATCTTGGCTTCATGGATGTATTGGCTGATATACCTATCGTATTTTTTGATGTAGTACCCGATATAGAGGGTGTCCACAAGGTTCAAAGTGACTTGGTCGCTGGCGTCAATGAGGCCATTGATGCCTTCGTCAGCCGAGGGCATAAAGAGATTGCTATGATCAACGGGCCGGAAAATCTCTTTGCGTCTACCGTACGGACAAACGCATTTCGGGATGCTCTAGAAAAGAATGGGATCGCCTTTGAAGACAAATATGTTGTACACACCGACCTGACCGAAGATGGCAATAGAGCAGCCTTGGATCAAATATGCGCTTTTTCCGAACGACCGTCCGCTATTCTTTCCTGTAGCGATTTCATCACACTGGATGTCATGAAATTTGCTCGCCAAAAGGGCATCGGCATAGGACAGGAAATGCACTTCATCAGCTTTGCCAATTATCCTTTATGGAAGTATATCGAAAACCCACCATTGGGAAGCATAGAGCAGTATCCCGATGAACAAGGAAGAAAAGCCGCTGAAATACTATTTGAGATACTTCATAGCAAAGAGCCAATAGCTCCCAAGGAAATCATCGTCCCTACAAAGCTGGTATTGAAATAGTCAGACCTGGTCACAAATTGGGATCCGTTCCAGTTTCTTTCTCCTGTTTAGACCCATCGTCTTCCTCTTTTCTTCTTGTTTCAGATTGGACAGTATGACCATCCTGTGTTCCCTCGGTACGCTCCGTCTCTCCTTTATCCATAGATTGGTTCTCTATCTTTTTTTCCTGATCTATAGTTATTTCGCTTGGAGAAACAGCCTCCTTGCCAATGGCCAAGCTGTCCTGTGCCCTTGTGCTGTCCGGGGGAACATTTTCTTTTGGCAACTCGCGCTTCCTATTTAAGAGATCTTCTTTTGAGGTAGGTCGATCCTGGGGTCGCCATATAAAACCTTGCAGAATTTCATTTTCCTGATTGACCATATTGAATGGATATACCTTTTGGTCTACTTTACGGATCGTAATATAATCGATGATTTCTTTATTTTGCATTTTAACCTTGATCCGTGCACCTCGGTCGTGCAGCATCTCAGTAATGATCTTGCTTTTTTCATCGGCGGCAAAAGAAATATTTTCGGCGTTACCATCGACAAATATCCTGTCTATATTGTTATTGGCAAAGAAAGCTGTTATTTTCCGGCCTTTGAGCTGGTTGAACTTGACCGTGTCGAGCACCGCATTGACCATAAAAGCATTATTCTTTAACAGGGCATTGTCCAACTGCCCATTGACCATTTGCATATAGATCGTGTCGGCCGAAATCTGTGATCCCTGTGCCCAGACCATCGGTCGCCCCATAAATCGAAACATGGAATCGAGCATACCATAGTAAGCCGAATCGGCTACAGCCTGTAGATCTGACTTGAAAAGACGCACATTGTAATATGCCCTTACGATCCGTGTCTTGGCTGTATCGGCAAGGTTGGCTGTGGAGTCCGGTACGACCACCGGTATGTCAGCAGTCGATGTATCGGGGGTCTGGGCAACCCTCAGCGCCTCTGTAATCTTGTCGTCCGCTTCATTTCCTGTTGGAATGATGGCCTCTTGACGTAAGGTACTATCGGCCTTCAGCTCTACCTCTATTCGCCCCTCTTGGGGCGGTTTCTGAAGCTTAGGGGACCCCACCGGTTTCTTAGTTTTGGGTGTACTTACGGTATCCTTTGGTGTCAAAGATTCGGGTATTTCTACCCTGCTGCTATCCTTCTGCGCGAGGCTATCCGCCCGCACGGATTCTATCGCCACTCCCGCTATGCTATCTTGTCCTATCGGCTTCTCGCCTTCCTCATCATCGCCATAGTCCGGTTCTTTCTCATCCAAGAGCTGGCCACCGCTTCTATCCAAGTTGAGCTGTAAGGGATGGTAGTCTTTTGCCGGGATCATTTTCGAATAGAGGGTATCGGCCGTGAGGTAAACGGAATCTACCTTTGCCGAAGCGATGCTGTCCTTTTCTGTCTTCGATAAGGGTACTATATCGGTACCAGTGCTGTCTTTTTCGGCTACGATAGATTCAGCCGCTTCTTTTTCAGCTTCTTTTTTCTCCCGCTTGAGTTCTTTTTTTGACTTTTTGGTTTCTACGTCCACACTGTCCACTTGGCTTTCCTGCGCCGTACTATCATTTTTGACGACGGTGATGACCAATGGCTTCTCGGTCATCAAAATAGATTCATCGGCTTGCAGATAGACCCCTTTGCCACCATACGCATAAAATTTGTCCAGTGTATCCACAAAAACTACATTACGGAAAGCTTCCCCCACTCCATTATCCCGGTTGTAATACAGACTATCCCCTTTCAGGAATTTAGTGCCTTCTGTATAGAGGTTATTTTTGTTGAACTTGGCTATACCTGTACCGGTGTTGTATGTACCTCGTTCGGTATAGAGGTTTTCGCCTTTATTCCCTTTTATATTGGTTGGGCCAAAGAAATAAGTTTCCTTAGTGAGCGAGTTGTACCGCATACTGTCTGTATACACCTTGACATTAGGCGTGCGGACGACGACCTTATATCGGAAGTAAGCGTCTGAAGTATTTTCAAAGTAATAGGCGGTTTTGGATGTGATGGTATCTCCACGGGACACAATCCGGCCTCCATTTTGATAGGTTCCCGTCTTCGAACGCATATTGTAGGTCATGTAATTGGTCGTCAGAACAGAGGTTCCATCGACCATCTTGACATTGCCGGTCAATCGGGCGTGCTGTGCCGCAGCATCATAATGCAACCTGTCAGAATAAATGACCGTACCCGAAGGCTGTGTAATCACGACATTGCCAAAGGCCTCAAAAAACTGTCGCTTGATCTCATCCTCATAGATATATCCGCTATCGGCAGATAGTGTATTGCCTTTGTGCTCGTAGACTGGTCGATAAAAGACCATGTGCCCCGTCTTTGCATTGATACGACCACTATTGGACGAAACCAAGTTTAATCTATCGGCATTGGATCGTACATTGCCTGTTTGCGGGGTCTGTGCATAAGACACCCCCATTTGGAGCAAACAAAACAAAAAAACAACCCAATGTTTCATAGTCGCAAAAATAGATAAATTAATACCAAAAAAATGTTAATTGCTAAATTTTACCGGCATCTCTTTAACCTACGATCTGGACCGTAGGCTATGGTGTACTGCAATCCAGCAATTATTCACTACTTTTGACCTATGGAACTCCTAAAAAGGTTTAAGGCTTTTTGTGAAAAAAATCACCTGTGGAAAACGGGAGACCGGATTTTACTGGCCGTAAGCGGAGGAAAGGACTCCATGCTGATGCTACGGCTTTTCCATGACCTGAAAATAGATATAGAAGTGGTTCACTGCAATTTCGGATTGCGAGGAGAAGAATCTGACAAGGACGAACTGTTGGTACGCGAATACTGCGGTAATCTCGGCATACCGCATCATGTCCAACGGTTTGACACAGAAGACTATGCTACAACGCACAAACTTTCGATACAGATGGCGGCACGGGAACTGCGCTATGCCTGGTTTGAACGATTGGCAGGAGAGCGCAACTGTACAGCAATAGCAGTGGCACAGCACAAAAACGACCATGTAGAGACCGTGCTGCTCAATCTTGTCCGAGGCACCGGTCTACAAGGCTTACGCGGTATACTACCCAAACGTGGTAACATTATCCGTCCTCTGCTTTTCTTGGAATCCAAAGAAATCGAGCAGGCTGTAGCCCAATGGGATATACCCTACCGGGATGATGCTTCAAATTTTTCGACCAAGTATGCCAGAAACAAGATACGTCTCGATATCATACCTCAGTTTGAACAATTAAACGCCGACTTCATTCCCATCATGAATGAAAACATCAGTCGATTTCAAGAAACCTATGCCGTGTTGCAAAACTTTGTACACACCTTGCGCCAACAGCTCTTTGTAGTGCAAAAACAAAACCAATGGACTATCCACAAGGCAGACATACAAGACAAGGATACTGGCCTGTTGTTTCTTCTTTTCGAGCCGTTCGGTTTTTCTAAATCGGTCTTGGAAGATCTTAAAGATGCTTTGGACAGTGAGCCGGGCCGGATTTTCGAATCCCCCTCCCATGGATTGCTACTGGATCGCGACCAACTGATTCTGCAAGAAAAGTCCAACGAAATTGACGAGTTGACTATCCATGAAGGCCAACAAAAAATCCATTGGGCAGCACACTCTTTCGAGCTGTCTGTTTCGGAAGATCGGACTATTGTGAAGGATCGCTCCACAGCCAAATTGGATATCACAAAATTAGTGTTCCCCTTGACGGTAAGAGCCTGGCGTGAAGGGGATTATTTTCAGCCATTGGGTATGCAGGGAAAGAAAAAGTTAAGCGATTTTTTCATTGACAGAAAGATCAATCTATTTGAAAAAAAGCGTATTCCTATTTGGGTAAACGGAAACGGGGATATCCTATGGATAAGTGGTTTTCAAATAGACGAACGCTATAAAATTACGGAAAATACACAAAAAGTCCTTACATTAGTTCGTCATAAGCTGTAGGTATGAATCAGGATTATATTTTTAAAGAACGGCAATACCTGGGACGGGACAAGTCATGGATAAGTATCCGCTTGACGTTGGCCCTATTTTGTTTCATTGCGTACTATCTCAATTTTGACCATCTGGCCTCACGCCAGTTGTTCTTTATCGTGGGATCGGCCATTATATTGGTCTCGGTCGTCATGATGTACCTGCTGCATTACCAGACAGTGGTATCCAATAATAATATCACACTGAGCGGCCTGTGGACGACGAGTCTGGTCAAGATAGATCTATCCTCCATCGTCAAAGTGGAGAAAAAGGAATATAGCCGTTTTATTTTCAACAACCCGGTGTACAACCTGCACAAGAACGGGAAAATCAGGTTTTACGCAGGCGGAAAAGAGGCTGTCTGGCTGACAGACCGAGATGGATTGGTCTACATCATCGGCACACATAAGCCCGAAGCTCTCTATGAAAGTATAAAGAAAGCGCAAAGGCAATAGGCTGTAAGCAGTAGGCCCTTGTTCTTAATGGATATACAAATCGGCCTATGGTCTAAAGCATATAGCTTACAGCCAGACCCTGTGGGTTAAAATATGTTAAGCCATGACAGTCTGACATTTTTTTGACCTAAGCCTGTCTACATTTTTGGTATATTTGAAGAAATAGATGAGAAAATGAGTACACTGTTATATTTTATATTATTCACGGTTGCGTTTTATTACGTTTTTAAATTTTCAATGCGGCTTCTGGTTCCTTATGCTATGCGGAAGCTGACAGAACGTATGATGAAGAAAGCGCAGCAATCACAATACACCTATACATATGGGCAACCGTTTGGTCAATCAGACTCTTACGACACCCGCCAGGACTACTCTTCCCCACACAACGAGGGAAAGGTACGCGTAGATTACGTCCCACAACAGGAAGAGAAACGAAAAGGACCGGCCACGGCAGGAGAATTTATCGACTTTGAAGAGGTAAAGTAAAGTTCTCTCAGTGAAAACCGTATCTTTGTCCTACTTATGTGGTTAAAGCAGCTTACGGTACTGAATTTTAAGAATTATTCCGAATCTACTTTGGCTTTCTTGCCGGAAGTCAATGCTTTTACAGGAGCAAACGGCGCCGGAAAAACCAATCTGCTAGATGCCATCCATTATCTTTCCCTGTGCAAATCCTATTTCAATCCCATAGATTCCCAACATATCAAAAGCGGCGAAGAATGGTTCATCGTACAGGGTGATTTCATACGTAAGGAAGTGTCCGACCACATCTCATGTAGTCTCAAGCGCAACCAAAAAAAGCAGTTCAAACGTAACAAAAAGGACTACGAACGTCTTGCCGATCACATTGGTCAATTTCCGTTGGTTATGATCTCTCCTAATGACAGTATCATCATCACCGAAGGCAGTGAAGAGCGCCGCAAGTTTGTGGACAATGTCATCTCCCAGACAGACAATAAATACCTGGACACACTGATTCTCTACAACAGGATCTTATTACAACGCAATACCCTACTGAAAAATATCCGTGAGAAAGGTGTGCTGGACACCGGCTTGTTGGAAGTACTCAATATGCAGCTCAGCGAGGTAGGTGAAACGATTTACGAACGGCGCAAAATGTTTATGGAGGAGTTTGTCCCTTTCTTTCAGCGGCACTACCGTTTTCTGTCCGAAGGTGCAGAAGATGTTTCTCTAGTATACGATTCTGCACTACATCATCAGCGGCTAGGACGATTGCTCGAAGAAAGCCTGGACAAAGACAGAATCCTGGAACGGACGACACAAGGTATCCACAAGGACGACCTGCTGTTTACCATACACGACAATATGCCCCTCAAAAAGTTTGGTTCACAAGGGCAACAAAAATCTTTTTTGATCGCACTCAAATTGGCACAATACAGCTTCCTGACGGCACAAAAGAAGTTCAAACCTTTGCTGCTTCTGGACGATATATTTGACAAACTGGACGACAACCGTACCAAAAAGCTCATGCAGATGGTATCGAACGATGAATTTGGACAGATATTCATCACGGATACGAATGCTGACAGAATTCGCCATATCTTTGAAGAGATAGAGCGCCCAATCCGTATATTCGCTATAAGTGAGGGTAAGTTGTACGGATAAATCTGTACCTTTGCTATAGACAACAAAACAAATGGCTAAGCAAGATTTCGATAAAGTTCCGGCAAAAGACGACATCAGCATCAAACAGGCTGTCGAAAAATGGCTAGACGCCTATCGCTTGCGCCAAAAATTTGATGTATCTTCCATAGTAGCTGCTTGGCCGGAGATCATAGGCCCTTATATCGCCAAACGTACCCAGCAGATATACGTCAAAGACAAGAAACTTTTTGTCAAGGTAGAATCGGCCGTAATCAAGCACGAACTCACCATCATGAAAAGACAAATCATCGGCCGCGTAAACGAACATGTCGGACAAGTGATCGTCGAGGAGATGGTTATTCTTTAAAAAATTGATTTGTCTTGGACGAGCGGTTTTCGCCGGTACTCCCGCTCTTATTACCGGAATAAAGATAACCGGCAATATCCAAAGCCATCCCGGCATTATCGTGTGCCACACCGGCTACCGTACGGAGCGTCCAACCAAAGCTGACACCCAATCTATCAGCACATTCTTTAGCACTCTCATAAAAATTCATACCCCGTTCAAATCGATATGCCCCTTGCTTCATAGCTTCCGGTGTGACATTCAGGTTACGGTGCTTCGGATCCGTATCTTCTTCACCGAGTTGCACGATGAGATCACGTGCTAACAGGGATTTCAATCTATCCTCGTCCATTTCCATTCCGTTCACTCCAAAAGGAAAATCTACTCCGGTATCCAACATCGTATAACTGCCCGCATTGGCAGCTACTACACGGCTAACTTTGGTATCCCGTTTGAACAGAAAGAAACGGTGTGCAAACTGCGCACCTGCCGAATGGCCAAACAGATCATATTGCTTCGCTTTGCTTACGCTGAGTCGTACAACTTCCTCAAAGATTGGATCGATGAGCGAATAGGTCCAATCCTGTTCCGCATTAAGCTTGCCATCCTTAGACCACAAATTGCCATAATTGTACATACGGCTGCCCGGAAATCGTTCTTTGGTAAATTCTGGAACAATAACCAATATTTTATATTTTTCGGACAACTCTACCCAGTTGTCACGATAGGTATCTGCATTTCGATTTACCCCATGCATGACAAAAAGCACCGGAAACTCTGCAACCTTCCCTACTGGTCTGTGATAAAATACCCTTATACTGTCACCTCGAAGTGCCGGATGCGTTGAGAAATGGAAAATACCACTACCCGCGGGCAATAGAGATTGAGAAGTACAAGTCGAAAAACCGGCCCACATCAACAGCAGCACAAATAATGTTGATTTCATATTTCTATATCTGCTTTTCATCTTTAGTATCATTGTTTGTACCAAAAGTTATTGATTGACAGGCGTTTTATCGTACAAGCTAGGGATAACTGCCGGCTTGTTTATATTTCGATCCAGTTCTGTCTGCGGATAGAGAAAACGCTGTGGCAGCCGCGTGCCTACATTCGGTGGGAGCGGAAGTCCATAAACCTCGTCCATTGTGCGTCGCATGTCGATGAAACCCTCTATATGTGAATAGAACAATATGTATTTTTCCTCTAATATCTTTCTCAATAAAGCTTGATCCTGGCTTAGACCAGAGACTGCTGCCATACCTGACCCTACGAAATCGGAAGCAACGTAGTCGTCGTATTGCACACCTGTAGTAGTACCGTTTACATGTGCTCCTGTACGGTAATAAGCGCGTAAAGTATTCAGGAAGTTCAACGATTCGGTAAATCCGTCCAGATAATATGCCGCCTCCGCTAAGATCAACAGGTTCTCTTCATATGAAAACAACTTGTAAGGTGCCGTAGGTCCAAATGCTCCATTCGTTGTAATATTGTTGATAGAGCGACCACCTGTCGTGGTCACCAAATAATTGAACCGTGCAGTTTCATTGGTTTTCGTATCGCCACGGTAGGCACTACCTGTAGGAGAAAGGAACTCAAAAAAATATGTCCCACTGGTCTCCATATCGAATGCCCGGTTTCCGCGATAGAACTGCTCATAAAGATTCTGAGCGTTCAGCTCGTTCATAAAAAAATCAGCTTGCCATACATCTGCCGGAGCCATAATCCCCAATAATCCATGATCAAACGCTTTTTCATAATCGCCCACATGCAGGTAAAATCTCGCTTTCAGCGAATGGGCCACTTTGATCCATTTTGCAGGATCTCCATCGAAGAACAGATCTGCATTTGCCACCGGCCTTCCAACCGGACTTTGTAACGCGGTTATCGCCTCATCCAACATGTTCTGTACACCAGCATATACGTCCTGTTGACTATCATACTTGGGGTTGCTGTATTCGACGTAGCGACCCGCCTCTGTAAAGGGGACATCTCCCCACAGCGCAGCAGTTGTCCCAAACGTATGTGCAGCCATTACTTTGGAGATTCCAACAATGATACCTTCTCTATTATCTGCTTTTGCAAGTTCTTCAAGAACAATAGCATTCCGAACGACCCGATAACAGTCTGCCCAATGCCCGCTGAAATCAGCATTAATAATCGTATAATTGTATAAGGTCAGGTACTGTCTGTCCGTTCCCCGAAAATAGCCGTTCAATAGTCCTGCATCGCGGGTCATTTCTCCTGAATGCAGGGTAACTGCCCCTAATTGCGACCCCGTCAAGAGCAAGTCAGGCGACGTTGCCGACGGTTGGTTGGGATTGTCGTTCAAGCCCCCTACGATCTTACTGCAGGCCGTCGTAAAACCGATAACGATGGTCATCCATGATATATATACTAACTTTTTCATTGGAATAATTTTTCTTTTAGTGGCAATGAAGCTTGTATGAATTATTCATCTCTTTTTGTGGATTGCAATTCATGCAGGTTTCATCATATACATTTTAATAGGTAAGCTTTAGTGTAAATACATAGGAACGCGTGGCAGGATTATTGAAATAATCTATACCTCGTACAGTTCCTATTCCGGACAAGTTGCTATTAGGATCATTGCCCCTAAATTCTTTTGCCCAAACAAAAAGATTACGCCCCGTAAGTGCCAACTCCACACCTTGGAGCTTGGTCATATTTCTGAATTTCTCCGATTGCAACGAATAAGATAGTGTCAATTGCTGAATCCTTGTCCATGAAGCATCTTGGATAAATTGCTCGGAAGCCCCGGCATAGCTTCCCGGGCCCTGACGGTACCAGCTTTCATCCAACGCTACCGGACCCGCACCAAAATCTTCTATATTCCCTCTAAACTCTGTTCCCTGCGTAACAACCTGACCGTTCCATGCCATCATATCATAAGGTGCTACGCTGATATTGGCAGTTTCGGGTGCCATACCATACTGTAATAGGGAAGCGTAAGTTCCGGCGAATATGTTGCCGCCCTGCATCGTTTCGATCACCACGTCCATAGCAAAGTTTTTGTAGCGCAACGTTGTCAACGCACTGCCACGCCAAGCAGGATTGGGATCTCCGATCACCCCCTGTGCTTCGGCCACTTGAGGGAACCCATTGACATCCAGTACCAGGGCATTATTGGCATCCCGCAACCATTTCTTGCCCCAAAGTACACCCAATTGGTATCCCTGTACAGCACGTCCGGAAACACCCGAAAGACCGTCCAAATTCAACGATTCGGCATCTGGCAACCTGGAAACCACGTTACGGTTGTGATCCCACAAGACACCCAATGTCCAAGTAAAGTCATTCTTGCGAACCACATCGTAGTTTACATCCAACTCTACCCCCCAGTTCTTGATTTCACCGGCGTTGTCCTGCATATTGGTATAGCCGGAAGATGACGGAATAGGCACGTCAAACAGTACATCCGTAGTCTTATTGTTGTAATAAGTGAAAGATGTACGCAAGCGATTGCTGATAAAGCGCATATCCAGTCCTGTTTCGAATTCGGTCTTGATTTCGGGTCTCAAGTAAGGATTCCCAACTCGGTTAGCCGGTACAAATGCACCATTGCCAAACCACGAAGACTCCAGGTTTCCTCCATTGGAATCCGAATAGGTCGGGGCTGAAAACTGGCTGATCGTACGGTACATAACAGGTTCTACACCCACCATAGCAAAGGAGGCTCGCAGCTTACCAAACGAGAAATAATCCGGTAATTCCAAATTGCGGTGAAACTGCCATGCCAACGTAGCCGAAGGGAAGAAGAAACTGCTCTTAGCCAACTCGCCAAATGTAGAAGCACTCTCAAAACGACCTGTCAGCATTAAGAACAGGTAGTCTTGGTAATTCAAGTCCACAGAGCTGTACAGCGCCGCATTGCGACGGAGTGTTCTGTTGTTGGATAATCCATAAGATCCTGCCCGCCCGTTGACAAAATTTCGAAGAGGCGAATCCGGATCGATAAAACCCGTTATCATTCCTGATATATCTTGGTTGCTTCTTTGGTTAAAGTTGAAACCGACCAACATCTCCGAATGTAAACCTGCATACAATTTCGGTCGGAATATGGTGATTGCGTCTGCATTGATTTCATAGTCCATCTCTTTGCTTTCGTCATACCGTCCCAAAGATTGAAGCTGACCGACACTGCCTGTCGCAAAATAGGCATTCCGTTCATCGATATAGGTATCGACTCCCGAGCGCAACATCACCTCCATCCAATCCGTGGCCTTTGCATTAAATTGGAAACTGCTGATAAAGCGGTTCACACGGCTAAAGTTCTCTTGATTATGAATGGTCCATAGCGGATTATTCCAACCTGGGTTTGCAAGGGCGCCAATCGGACTTCTAGAACCCCGTTGGCGGTTTCTTTGAGGAGTTGCCCCTGCTCCTGTGTAATACTCCCCTTCATAATCCAGAATGTTGAAATCCGGAGGTGTTCTCAGCATCCCCAAATAAAGCCCCGAACTGGAGTTTCCTTTGCGGATACGGTTGCTGTTCGATAGCGTATAGGCTGTATTCGTGCTCAAGGAGATCTTTTCGCCAAACTTGCGGCTGGCATTCACCCGAAATGTAGTCCTTCGGTAATCACTGTTATTGCGGATAATACCATCCTGCTTAAAATCACTCAAACTAACAAAATAAGTCGCCCGGCTATCTCCGCCACTCAAATTCAACGAATTGTCCAAAAAATATCCATTCTGGAAAACCTGATCAAAATTTGAATCATGATAGATAGTCTGGTCTCGTTTTTCGACCACAGGATAGTAGATATTGCCATTGGCAGCCCGGAAGAAAGCACCCGTGTTATCGATGACATCCGACCCACCAAATCGATCCGCGATCAAATCTCCCCAAGCTTGTTGTGATGTTGAGTTGTATATACCGGCATTTCCCTGACCGAAAGTGCTTTGCAGAGGGTGCCTTTCCAAAATCTGGTCGTAAGAATACGAAGATTTGAAGGATATATTTAGTTTGTCATTAGCTTTTCCTTTTTTGGTGGTAATAACAATGACACCGTTGGATGCTCTGGATCCCCACAAGGCAGCAGCAGCGGCTCCTTTCAAAATGTCCATGGATTCAATATCATCTGGGTTGATGTCATTCAGACGCGATTGCTGGTTTACGCCCTCGGTAGAGTTTCCTGAAGATGAATTGTCAATTGGAATACCGTCAAGTACGATCAATGGTTGTATCCCACCAATTGTGCTGGCACCACGTATCTGTATATGTGAGCCTGCTCCCGGATCTCCGGATGTTCTGGAGATGCGTACACCTGAGGCTTTTCCGGCCATACCGTTGATCACCGATCCTTCCATCGAACTGGCTATCTGTCCTCCGCCGATCTGCGATGTACTGTACCCCAAAGCATCCGCTTTACGCTCAAAGCCCAAGGCATCAACCACCACCTCTTCTATTTGTTTAGCGACCGGGTAAAGAGTTATCTCTATAGTACGCCTACCGTTGATTGTCTCTACATGCCTTTCATATCCTAAATTGCTAAAAATCAATCGTTGAGCAGCTTCCGGCAGCGCTATCCTATAACGTCCCTGGGCATCGGTCACCGTTCCTCCACCAAATCCCTCTATCGATACGGAGACTCCCGAAACAGTCTGGCCATCCGAAGATACGACACGCCCCTCTACAATCCTGTCCTGTAATGTAGGCGAAGGAGAAACTGTTGTTTTCTGCATATTAGAGACTTCTTCGTCTTTGGACACTGCGGCACGCTGATCTATTTTTGGCCGAACTTCTGCCTGTGCATCCCTTTCACTTCTACGGACAATGATATAATTTGTACTCCCCGATATTTTGTTGAACGTCAAAGGACTGTTTTTAAGCCAGGCATTCAGAATCCGCTCAGTCGAATAATTATACTGTACAATCGCCTGTTGATTCACTTGTATTCCTTTGATGATTCCCGGCTCATAAATGATTCCTGTCCGGGTCTCCTTGATGAGCAATTCTAACCCTTTTTGCAATGAGATCAGTGTGGCACCGTTCTTTTTCTGCTCTGATAGCGTGACGGATATTCCGTTGGGGTATGTGGCTTGGGTCTGTCCTATCCCCATAATATAGAACAATAATACCAGTCCAAGCGGTTTATACATGTGATTAAAAAACATGAGTTGTCTGATTTTGTACATGAATCCTGTGTTTTTTTATTTCCAATATTTTTACTGTATCCTGGTCTCTTACGATCACTAGATCCAGAGCCTTTTCCAATACGTGCAGAAGATCATCGATATTGTCCAGTCTGATCTGTCCACTAAGTTTCCTTTTCAACAAAGTTTCATCATCACATTGTATGGTCAAGCCATAGCTTCCCTCGACAAATTGTATAATTTCACTTAGGGAATTGTCGTTCAACAGTATCTTTCCATCTATCCAGGAAATATGAGGCTGTGCATTCGTCTCACTCATGACGAGATCCCCAGATGTATTGATCTTCACCGATTGTCCCGGTTTCAAAGTGTATACTTCGCGCTCTCCTTTCTTCCTAATGTCCACACGTCCGGATTCCAGCACGACATAGCTGTTGTCTGTCGTGTTTACACTAAATACCGTACCTATCACATCAATCAGTAGTTCTTCAGTATGTACCTCAAACCTTCGGTATTTCCCATCGGTCATCTTTTCAGGATTCACTTTGAAGTGGGCCTCGCCTTCTAACCACACCTGTCTGACAGAGTCATCGTCCCAGGACTTATGGAAGCGAATGCTACTGTTCCTATTAAGCGTCACTTCGGAACCATCAGGTAGTTTCAACATAGCCTTCTGGGCAATATCTGTTTCAAAGGTGATCGTGGGGTTATGCCACAGCTGAAACCATATCACAACCGAAACCAATACACCTGCCAATACTGCCACCAGCCCATAAATCGGTCTTCTGATGGATGATGGTCTACTGCTATTTGTATACGTTTCTTTACGTATCCTGTCCTGTAGTTTACGCCAATGTCTTGAAGTAGTATCTACATTGTTGTTTTCGGTATTAAAGCGAAGGCTGTTCACGACCAGAGTGGCGCGCTCGACAACTTCTTCGTATTCAGGATTTTCCTTTATCCATTTCTGCCACTTCTCCACATCCTCAGAATTACTCCGATATACGAAATTGATGAACGATTCACTTGCTAGTTTTCTATCTATTTTTTTCATTTTTTCAAACATGCTACGTCAACATCTTTGTTCAGAGATTTTGTTTATATACTTGGCCCTTTCAAGAGCTGTAGTCACTCGGAATAACGATCCAGTGACATTGCCCGGAGTAATGCTTCATTGTTGCGCAGGACCTGTAGCGCTGCCTGACAGTAATTGAGCACAGACTGGTAGTTGATCCCCATTACCTTTGCAACTTCTTTGTATGGAATATCCTGGTAAAATCTCAGATAAATTACTTCTTTTTGCCGCTTGCTCAGCTGATTCAATGCTTCCTTGACGATTGAACGCTTAAAGAAATCGCCCTCTTCTCTGATCATGACCATCTCTGGAGAAAATTCGATATCGGGATTGAACGTAAATAGCTCCAGTGCCAGCACCTGCTTGCGCCGGATCTGTTTTAGTTTCAGCAGTACCCGTCGTCTGAGTGAACTGAGCAGATAGGCTTTGATGGAGACGGCTACCCCCAAATTTCTACGTGTATGCCAAAGACTCGAAAACATATCCTGTATAACATCATCGCTGACATGCTCATCTTTGCTGATATTCAAGGCATATTGGTATAGTAGTGGGTAATTCTTGAAATAAATCGTTTTGAATGCCGCTTCATCCCCTTTTTTGAACAGCCCCCACAGCTCGCTATCGGTGAGCGCTGGACTTGTGCCTGATGTGACACCCGGTTTTTGTTCCATATTTTCCAAAGGTCTCATGCTATTGATGCTGTTTGTCTATCTATTTTAAGAAATTGGCCGCCGATGGAGCCATGCTCCTGTTGCTGTGTCCCGCACCGGGTACTGTGGCAAGCTTCCATCCGAAAGACACCCCACGGCTAGCTGCCAACTCTTTGTGATAATTGAAATAATAATGCCCCCGTGCAAACCGATGAGGTCCTTGTGCCATAGCAGGCGGATCGGTATTGAGATTATCGTCTACATTCACATCGGCCTCACCCAACAGAATCACTACATCCTGTGCCAAAGCACGATTGATCTGCTCATCGGTCAGCCCAAGGTTGCTTATGCCATAAGGATAAGCCGTACCCACATCCAATAATGTGTACCAGCCCGCATTGGCAAAAATAGCCCTATTAAGTCTCATTGGCTCAGATTTGAGAGTCACCATACGGCTTACAAACTGCGAACCTGCTGAGTGTCCATAGATATTGTACGTTTGCTGAGTACCGCCGATCTCCGCAACGACATGGTCGAAGATAGCCTCAATCGTAGAAAAAGTCCACTGATCTTCCGGATTCAAAGTTCCGGAGGTTCCTCCGCTTCCACTGAATACATTGCCTACGTTGTAGTACCTGCTTCCAGGATAGGCAGCGGTAGAATATTCAGGAGCGATAATGAGCCAGTTGTTTTCACGGGCAAGATTGACCCAATTGTTACGGTAGGTCTGTCCATTACGCTCTACACCATGCATAATAAACAGGATAGGTACATCCTTGGGGGCATCCCGTGGTGTGTAAAACCATACTTTGATTGGGCGGGAATTTAAGGGTTCATATACGTAGGTAAACGAACCGCCCCCTGCATCGTTAAGGTCATTGGTGGCCAATATACCCAGATCCGGTAAGATTGTGCGATCTTTTTGACAAGCAGTAAACATCCAAGTGCCTACTACGGCGATAATCAATAAATATATTCTTTTGTACATTATCTCTTTTCTAAAATTTGTGCTATTTAATTTAATTCCACCAACCTGTCCAGTCATTTCCAGGATCTACCGCACCAATATAGGGTGCAGGGCTAAACCAAGAATCTAATGTGACAGGATCTAGCGCACCATTCGTGTCTACACCCTTATAGCCTTCCGTAATAGTGACAGGAGTAGTATTATTAAAATAAGGTGATGCGGATGAATTATAGCTGGAAGCGCTGCTATGGAAGTTCTGATTACCACTACCGTTGCCCCAAATCCGACTATGAGCAACGAGGACATCATTGGTAGCATCGGTACGCAATCCGGGATTACCTGTACCGTTTATCCAACAGTTGTAGATACGCACCTTTGCTCCTCCTGTATAAACACCGCTACTCTCATCACGAATACGTATACCCCGTGTATTTGTCTGACCTCCTCCTTGGATGCTTACATTACTAAACACAGGGAAACCCAAAGCCCCTACATTTCCATATCCGTCGATAGCTGTGTAAGCACCTCCAGGATCATCACTATAGGTAGCTACAAAAAACTGGATCAACCCACTATAACCGGCCTTCCACAACAAGGCTCGGCCTTGAGGGCTGTCCACAAACAAATACTTAATCTTAACAGTACCTCCTGAGATTGAAACCCCTGTTCTACTTGTTCCAGACCTGTTCACATAAATATGTTCAAGTTGGGTACCACTACCCACCGCATTCAAGTTGAGCGCACCATTCACAAGAGCAGCTGCAGTGCTCGTTCCCGAGGTCACTTGTGCTCCGGCATAGGCGATCTCTACATACTTCAAACTGCCTGAATCATCAGCCTCATCTGCCCCTCCATATTGACCATAATCGGAAATAATAGTAGGATGAGTAGTGGTGACTGGAGCCAACCCATGAATAAAAAGGCCAAGCCACTGTCCTCCCGCGCCGCTTCCGGTTCGAGCCGCTAAGCTAGTGAATACAATAGGCTCTGCTGCTGTTCCTTCGGCCATGATTTTTGTACCTGTAGTAATCAGCAGTGCCGCGTCAGCTCCATCAGCATAAATAGTTGTCCCTTCCTCAATAGTCAGGACAGCTCCCTGAATAACAGCAACTTTGCCACGTAGCAAGTAATCGTGATCGTTAGATAAGGTCACATCTCTGTTGATATCGAGATTGATCAGTTTATAGTTATTACCACCAATCGTGATATCCTCAAACTCAAAATCGGGAATTGGCGGTGCATCAATAATCTGTATCGTAAGACTCTGCTCCGTACGCCTGCCCTGTTTGTCTTCCAATACAAACAGATAGACAATTTTATCTCCGCTGATCGCTCCCTCTGGAACAAGATACTGAATGGCGTATATTCTTCCTACCTGCCCGGAGGTACCTTCGATGGTTTCTAAAAGCTGTCCACCTCTGCTCACCCGGATAGCGGCAATACCAGCTTGCGCTTCCAGCGAAATCGTCACATTGACCATCTGACCTTCGTAAGCCTCTACCACATTACTTTCCGTAGACAACATGATCCCAGGTGCAGGACGCTCATTGTTTGTTGTGTTGAACGTATCTTTTTTACAACCCGTAAAAAAAGAGAGAATAAAAAAACAAAAAGCATAATAATAGCATGCCTTGGGTTTTGTTAAATTCATCATATCATTTATCTCTAATGTTAATATTTAGTAGCTGTATTGATGAGAATTATAGCCGGCAACGGTCGTGTGCCCAACACATCATAATAGATCTACGTCAGTTATTTAAAGACATAGAGCACAAACATACCGTTTGATACTCATCGGATTAAAATTTTCCACAAAAAAAAGTTATCTTTGTAATAGAGGAGATCGTTCATAAAAAACTCTTTTTCAAAGTTATCCACATACGTTAATTGCTGTTACACAGATTTTTATTGAAAAACACAAGCTACCAGACGGCTTTTCTCCTCAGCCTTGTGGACAATGTGGAAAAGTATGGCTACCGCTCCCCCGTAAAATATAGGATATTTGTTCTTGTTGAGATTGACACTATCTCAGTTCAGCGTTATTTTATAATCACAGACGATTACCCTGTAGAGGGTAGCCGGTTCAAAAACATAACAAGACATGGCTAGAATCATTAAATTTGAAAAAAACGATTGTGCGCCTTGCGCACAGGTGTCCGCCTACTTGGACAACAAAGGTATTTCTTATGAGACGGTAAATCCATTCGATGCACCGGAGCTTGCCGTCAGATTTAAGGTTCGTACAGTGCCTACTGTCATTGTGTTGGAGAATGATGAAATAAAGCACCGTGTCATCGGTTTCAAACCCGAAGAATTGGAAGCTATTGCAAAATAAATCGTTGGTCTGTAAAAATTGGAGGGAAAAATGATCCATCTATATTACGATAGTAAAACCGGTAATGTTCGACGCTTTGTCGAAAAGGTGATACAGGTTACCGGTTGGTCTGCTCAATGTATCCAAGAGGATATGGAGGTAGACACGCCTGGCCATTTGGTTACGTTCACGACAAACTTTGGCAAGGTTCCCCCTTTGACCGAAGAGTTTATGAAAAACCACAATGACAAGATCTTTTCGGTAAGTTCCAGTGGAAACCGCAATTGGGGAAGAAATTTTGCGATCGCAGCAGACAAGATCTCAGCCATATACGACACATCATTGGCATTCAAATTCGAGCTTTCGGGCACCATGGAGGATATTAATCAATTTATCGATATAATAAAGAATCAATACTATGATAGCAAACGAGGTAGCAAAAAACTGGATATTGCTTAATAACGAAATCATGATCAAACATGATGACGAGTACAGCCTCCACAAAGATAAGGAGGCTGTTCGTGCCTATTTCTTAGAGTATGTCAACAAGAACACAGTGTTCTTTTACACGCTCAAAGAAAAAGTCGATTATCTGATTGAGCATGACTATTACATCAATTTCTACGAATGGTTCACATTTGAGGAAATGGAGGAGGTGTATAATTTTGTCTTCGCCAAAAAGTTCCGTTTCCAGTCATTTATGGCTGCCTTCAAGTTTTTCCAAAGCTATGCCCTGCGTGATGACTCCGGGGAGAAATTTTTGGAAAGATACGAAGACCGTGTCGTAGCTGTGGCCTTGTTTCTCGCTCGTGAGGAAGGGGTACAGAAAGCTATCGAATACGCCGAGATCATGATCAATCAAGAATATCAACCTGCTACCCCGACATTCTTGAACGCCGGAAAAAAACGTTCGGGAGAATTGGTCTCCTGTTTTCTGGATGAGATCGGTGACAATCTCAACGGTATCGGTTATGCCGTCGATTCGGCAATGAAATTATCTTCCATTGGCGGAGGTGTATCCTTCAATATCTCCAAGATCCGTGCCCGTGGCGAAGCTATCAAGGGCGTAGACGGCCGTGCCGGAGGAGTCCTTCCCATTATGAAAATCATGGAAGACACATTCTCCTATGCCAATCAGCTCGGTCAGCGTCCCGGAGCAGGAGCGGTGTATCTGAATATCTTCCACTCGGATATCGAAGAGTTTTTGGATTGTAAAAAGATCAACGTAGACGAGAAAGTCCGTATCAAGTCTCTATCGATCGGTATCATCATCCCGGACAAATTCATGGAACTGGCCGAAAAAGACGAGCCTTGTTATCTGATCTATCCACATACGGTCATGCAAGAATATGGTCAGTTTTTGGATGAAATGGATATGGATGTGATGTACGATGAGCTGATCACCAATCCAAACGTCAAGAAAAAGAAAATCAATGCCCGCCACCTCTTGGTCAAGATTGCACAGACACAGAAAGAGTCTGGCTATCCATACATCTTCTTCAAAGAGAACACCAATCGTGCGCACGCATTGAACGGTATAGGAAAAGTCAAGTTTTCCAATCTTTGTACCGAGATCATGCAGGTTTCCGAAGTATCTGATATCGAGATATATGGCAAGGAAGACACGATCCGCTACGGCATATCCTGCAACCTTGGCTCACTGAATATCGCCACCGTCATGGACAACAAACGTATCAGAGAAACTGTCAAAACGGCGATGCGTGCGTTGACTGTCGTGACCGACGTGACCAATATCGAAATGGTCCCTTCCATTGCCAAAGCCAACAGAGAATTGCACTCGGTAGGTTTGGGTGCGATGAATCTCCACGGCTATCTGGCCAAAAGCTTCATCATGTACGAATCACATGAGGCCCTGGATTTTGCCAATACCTTCTTCATGATGATGAATTATTATTCTTTGGAGGCTTCTATGGAAATCGCCAAAGAAAGAGGACGGACATTCGTTGGTTTCGAAAAATCTGCTTATGCGGATGGTACATATTTCGACAAATACTTAAACCGAGACTATCTCCCACAAACGGACAAAGTCAAAGAACTGTTCGAAGGTATCCATGTACCGACTATCGAAGATTGGGCCAATCTAAAGGCTCAGGTACAGGAGCACGGTATCTACCATGCTTACCGTTTGGCGATTGCACCGAATCAATCTACTTCATACATCATGAATGCCACAGCTTCGGTCATGCCTATCGTGGACATCATCGAGGTGCGTGAATACGGAGACAGTACGACGTATTACCCTATGCCGTACCTGACCAATGACAATTATTTCTACTTCAAATCGGCCTACGATATGGATCAGATGAAAGTATTGAAACTGATATCTGTCATCCAACGTCATATTGATCAAGGGGTATCGACCATCCTGCATACCAATTCAAAAGATTCCACACGTGATCTGGCGAAGTATTATATCTATGCGCATAAACTTGGCCTGAAATCCCTGTACTATACACGTACACGCAAGTCGACTATTGAAGAGTGTATCTCTTGCTCAGCTTAATAATAGATTTGGAAATGAGCTAATTTGAAGATTTGGAAATGAGATAGTCTAACGACAAGACATTTCCAAATCGTCTCATTTTCAAATTATCTCATTATATTTTTTAATTTTTCAATGAAACAATTCACTGCCGTAAACTGGAATACCCCGGACAACGATTATGCGTTGATGTTCTGGGAGCAAAATATCAGACAATTCTGGATCGATACAGAATATATCCCTTCGAAAGATATCGACAGCTGGAAAGGGCTAAGCTGGGATATGAAAGAGTGCTATAAAAAAGCCTTGGGTGGCTTGACATTGCTGGATACATTGCAAAGCCATACGGGCATGCCCAAAATCATCGATCACATCGACTCGCTTCAAAACAAAGCGGTACTGTCTTACATGTGTATGATGGAAGCTATCCATGCCAAATCCTACTCGACGATCTTCACCACCGTATCTACGACCAATGAGATCAACGATGTATTTGGCTGGGTCGCACAAAACAAATTCCTACAATTCAAAGCAGCCACTATTGATCAGTATTATCGTGCCATAGACAAAGAAAACCCGACAGACGAAGAATTGTTCATGGCTTTGGGCGCATCCGTATTGTTAGAATCTTTCTTATTCTATTCAGGCTTTTTCTTGCCTTTGTGGTTGTGTGGTCAGGGACAGATGGTCGCCTCGGCAGATATCATCAAGAAAATCGTTGCTGACGAGTCTATCCATGGTGTTTTTGTCGGTTTGATCGCACAGGAAGTTTTTGCCAAACTTCCTAACAAAGAAGAAGTCAAACAACGTTTCTTGGCACTATTGAACGAGCTTTACGAAAACGAAATCAAGTATACCGAAGAACTGTACACCGTAGTAGGACTTACTGCTGAGGTAAAAGAATACGTACGCTACAACGGCAACAAAGCCTTGATGAACCTGGGTTTTGATCCTATTTTCGAAGTGAAGCAGGTCAACCCTATCGTGTTGAACGGTCTGAACACCGAGACTACACAACACGATTTCTTCTCCAAGAAATCGACCAACTACGAAAAAGCAACCGAGATCGTGCATCTGATGCATGAGGATTTTGCCATGGATGCCACGGTAGAGATTTAATACAAATGCCAAAGGAGGTTAAAGACACCTCCTTTGGCATTTGTAGCTTGCCCTATCCCAGTTAAAAATTTTCCAACTTTATTCCGTAACTTTGTAGGCTTTAACAAGCAGGGGTGCCGTGAGGTGATCCTTCGCAAAACTAATAGAGAAAGAAAACATGGCAAATATTGTAGCGATTGTAGGTCGTCCAAACGTAGGAAAATCCACCTTGTTCAACAGGTTGACAGAAAGCCGGAAGGCCATCGTAGACAATTTCAGTGGAGTAACACGGGATCGCCATTACGAGATCGCAGATTGGATCGGAAAGAAATTTACGGTCATCGATACAGGTGGTTTTGTCCATGGTTCGGATGATGTCTTTGAAGAGGCTATCCGGGATCAGGTACATATTGCCATTGAAGAAGCTTCCGTGATCCTATTTATGGTAGATGTGACTACAGGTATCACTGATCTGGACGACGATATTGCCGATATTTTGCGGCGCAGTTCCAAACCTGTATATGTCGTGGCCAACAAGGTAGACCATGCGAAATTGCACCACGCTTCGGCCGAATTTTATGCCTTCGGGTTAGGAGAAGTCTTCAATATATCTTCCGCATCCGGATCCGGTACAGGCGAGCTTTTGGATGCAGTAGTATCCCATTTTCCCGAACCGGAAGAAGAGGAAGAAACCCCTTTGCCCAAGATTGCTATTGTGGGACGCCCCAACGTTGGTAAATCTTCCCTGACAAACGCTTTGCTTGGTGTGGATCGAAATATCGTCACTTCTATTGCCGGCACCACGCGGGATTCCATACGTATCCATTACAACCAATTCGGACATGAATTTTTGCTGATCGACACAGCTGGTCTAAGGCGCAAAGCCAAAGTCAATGAGGATATCGAATTTTATTCTGTCTTGCGAACCATCAAGGCTCTGGAAGACTCGGATGTGGTGGTCTTGATGTTGGATGCCAACGACGGTATCGAAGCACAGGATATCAACATCTTCCATTTGGCAGAGAAAAACAAGAAAGGTATCGTGATCGTAGTCAATAAATGGGATACTATCGAGAAAGACCATAAGACCATGAAAGAGTTTACGGCACGCATACACGAGAAGATAGCTCCTTTTACGGATGTGCCTATCATCTTCACCTCCGTGACGGAAAAGCAACGTATTTTCAAGGTCGTCGAAACAGCGATGGAGGTCTACCAAAACAAAACCAAACGCGTTCCTACTTCCCAATTGAATGACGTCATGCTTGAAATCATCGAAAACTATCCTCCCCCAGCCATTAAAGGAAAGTATGTCAAGATCAAATATATTACCCAATTACCAGGAAGATCACCGATGTTTGCTTTTTTCTGTAACCTTCCACAGTACATTAAGGATCCATACAAACGTTTTGTCGAGAACAAATTGCGTGAAAACTTTGATTTCAACGGAGTACCTATCCAGATATTCTTCAGACAAAAGTAGATTTGTAGTGGTCAGTGATCAGCAGTCAGTGTTCAGTGATAGTTACTGATAACCGACAACTGATAACTGACAACTGATAACTGACAACTGATAACTAAAAAAATGCAGCACAATCTGACCATTTACAACACACTAACACGAACAAAAGAAAAATTCGAGCCCATACATCCCAATCTCGTCGGAATGTATGTATGTGGGCCTACCGTTTATAGTGATGTACATCTTGGCAATTGCAGGACGTTTGTGTCTTTCGATCTGATATTCCGCTACTTGTTGCATTTGGGTTATAAGGTTCGTTATGTACGTAACATCACCGATGCAGGACATTTGGAAGGTGACAACGATGAAGGTGATGACAAATTTGCCAAAAAAGCAAAGCTTGAGCAATTAGAGCCGATGGAAATCGTGCAAAAATACACATTGGGTTTCCATGAAGTGCTTCGATTGTTCAACACCCTGCCTCCAAGCATAGAGCCTACCGCCACTGGCCACATCTCGGAGCAGATCGAGATGATCAAGAAAATCCTTGACAACGGTTACGCATACGAGGTCAACGGTACCGTATATTTTGACGTGGACAAATATGTGAAAGAACACAACTATACAATCCTGACCAACAGAAAACTGGAAGATTTGCTGAACAATACCCGTGAACTCGGTGGTCAGGATGAAAAAAGGGGACGTTTAGACTTTGCCCTATGGATCAAAGCCAAACCGGAGCACATCATGCGTTGGCCTTCCCCTTGGGGCATAGGATTTCCCGGCTGGCATATCGAATGTTCGGCCATGAGCCGCAAATATCTAGGAGATCAGTTTGATATCCACGGGGGTGGAATGGACCTGGCAGCCACGCACCACACCAACGAAATCGCACAATCCGAAGCTTGCAACCATGTACAACCTGCCAAGTATTGGATGCACACGAATATGCTTACCGTCAATGGTGCCCGCATGTCCAAATCCGCGGGCAATGGTTTTTTGCCCTACGAATTGTTTACCGGCAGTCATCCGCTTCTGAAGCGTGGCTACTCCCCTATGGCTGTCCGTTTCTTTATGTTGCAGGCGCATTACAGAAGTACCTTGGATTTTTCCAACGAGGCTTTGGATGCTGCGGAGAAAGGGTATAAGCGACTAATGACAGCCATCGGACTACTGGACAAAATCGTGCCTGCTTCTCAGAACAAGTTCGATCTCGACATCCAAGCCTTGCGTCAGCGATGCTATGCCGCTATGGACGATGATTTCAACAGTCCGGTGTTGATTGCCGAACTATTCGAATTGGTACGTCTGATCAATTCCGTCTACGACGGGATCCAGCGGATAGATGAGGCTACTCTCATGGAGATCAAAGAAACCATACAGTATTTTATATTCGACATCCTCGGATTGAAAGATGAACAATCGGACGGAGATAACGGCACCACCGAAAAATTGATGGAACTCATTATCCAAATCCGCAACGAAGCAAAGAAAAACAAAGATTTTGCGACATCGGACAGTATCCGCAACGAACTTGCTACTATGGGTATCCAACTCAAGGATAGCAAGGATGGAACACTTTGGAATAAGATTTGATCATGCAAGGACAAAATAGATAAAATGAACTTGAAAAAATCCAGCTATATTTTATTTCTTATCTTTTACATAGCATGCGTTTATCCCGCTTATGCACAGTTGCCCAATAAGGTGGGTGGACTGATATCTGCGGACCGTAATGCAGCTGTGTTGTCCAAAAAAGAAAGTCCACACGCAGCCTTCATGTCGATCGTCGACAAACAATCCGTGTTTTATGTACCTTCACCTGTAAATGCCCTTAATTATCTGAACAATAGGCCTAATATCGCCGATGTCATGTCTTGGGATCCCAATTTTGCCGTAGTTTCCAAAAGCTTGGATTGGGGGGTGACATCTGGAAAGATGGAATTCCAAAAAGTAGGAGCTATCAAACGATACGGGCAGTACCTCACGGTCTGGAAACGTGGAAAAAAAGGCGTCTGGACGGTGGTCTTGCGAGCAGAAGTAGAAAATTTTGGCAAAAAAAAACCTGCCGATCTTGTCTATTTCGAACCGGACGATTCCTGGTATCTTAAGCATCGCTCGCAAGTACGCCTAAAGCAACGTGAGGATGTGGTCTTTTCGACGGACGAACTCTTTTCCACTATTCTAAAAGCAGATAACGCAGCCGGTTATAGAGAATTTTTGACAGACGATTCTCGCTTTTATTACCCTTGGCAAGAGGAAATCATAGGCAAGAACAATGTATTGGCGTTTATCAAGAAACAACGGATCGATATCATCACCGAACCTGCCTCCGTGGGTAGGGCATATAGTGGTGAATTCGCTTATACCCAAGGTACAGCAACGGTACATACCAAAGAAAAAGCCATCAAATTCAATTATATTCGTATTTGGCAACTCACCGAGGAGTATAAATGGAAAGTAATGTTGGAAATGCTATTTGAAAGATAATCCCCCCCCTTTATGGACCATTATCAACAATAAACAGGGCCAAACCAAACCTACCTCTCCCCCCTAAAAACCCCTTTCTTAAAAAATCTATTTTTTTTGAGTACTTTTTACGATCGGTGTCGTTTTTACTAATGAACTGACAAATTATGCCTTTTTTAGACTAATCAGTTTTTATTAACATACCTAAAAACCAAATACCGTATGAATGGATACCTGGTAATCTATAAACGAACGGGCACAAAATCTTGTGTGCACTACGGCTACATAGCTGATCTGATGTATTATCCGAGAAAATTCCATAGGAGACGCAAGGTAATATTGATAAATATTTAAACAGTTTTTTTAAACTTTACCCCAAATCAGCAATACGAACCAAATACTGAAGAATACAAACCATGACTAACTTTTACAAGCTATCTCTATTGTTTGTCCTGACCCTGATAAGTATGGGTACATGGGCGCAGAATCCTGTGTATGTCAATCATGCAGCCACCGGAAACAACGACGGCAGCACTTGGGCAGATGCCTATACCGACCTGCAAGCGGCCATCAATGCCACTACGACAGGAGAAATCTGGGTGGCGACAGGGAAATATCTCCCTACGAACAACCCGGCTGACCGTGATGCTACTTTTCAGCTAAAAAATGATGTAGCCATCTATGGCGGTTTTGCAGGAGGGGAGAATGACCGCTCTCAGCGAAACTGGGAAACCAATGTCACTGTTCTCTCCGGAGATATAGACGGCGATGACCTTGTAGACATCATTACCGACCCGATAAATCAGATTAATGGCAACAATAGCCATGCCGTAGTAACCGTTTCGGGTGTAAACAATACCGCTATACTCGATGGCGTTACCATCACGGCAGGCCGGTCAGGCAGCACCCTCGGTGGTGCCGGCATCTTCAGCGACGGCGGCAGCCCCACATTGACCAACTTGGACATTACCGGCAATTGGGCCGATGCCAATGGCGGAGCAATGCACAACCGTGGAGCATCAAGCCCCATCATCAGCAACACAAAGATCCGGCACAACAGAGCTGATGGAACCTACGCTGGCGGAATATATAATTTTGGTAGCGGGGTAAAACCAACGCTTACCAATGTGGAGATTTATAATAACCAGGGTGGTAACGGTGGAGGGATGCATAACCGTTCCAGCGCGAGTCCTACACTCACCAACGTCCGGATTATTGGTAATACGGCTACTTCCGGAGGGGGAATAGGTAATACTACCGGAGCAAGCCCTATCCTGACAAACGTAACGATCAGTGGCAATAACGCTACTACTGGTAGTGGTGGTGGTATACACAATAACTCCAGCTTACCCACACTGACCAATGTAGCCATCACCGGAAATGTATCCGGAGCCAGTGGAGGCGGCATATATACTATTGCCGGAGACCTTAACCCTGTCTTAACCAATTGTATTATTAGTGGAAACTATGCCGCTACCAATGCAGGGGCAGTATTCCAGGGGAATACAAGTGGTGTCTGGTCCAGAGTCATTCTACGCAACACTATCGTATGGGGGAACAGTTCCCCTATAGACCCCTCTGTACGTAATGATATAGCATCTGGTAGCAACAACCTGATCGAGGCTCCATCAAATCCAGAGTGGACAACTCAGATAAACAGCAATATTCCCGGTGATCATTCCAGTCTTGCTGTGACAGATATTTTTGTAAATCCTATTGCAGCCACCGCAACTACGCCTACCTTCGATGGTGATTACAAATTGAAAGAAAATAGCCCTGCCATCAATGCAGGCGACAATGTCTTATACACCGATGCCGGTGGAAACCTGGCAGACGACCTCGACCTGGCAGGCGGAAACCGCTTAGTCGGGGATGACATCGACCTCGGTGCGTACGAATACCAAGGCACAACAACACCTGCCGGAGATATTATCTTCGTCAACCATGCCGCTACCGGAAGCAACAACGGAAGCTCCTGGACAGATGCCTATACCGATCTGCAGACAGCACTAAGTACAGCTATCGCAGGTAAGCAGATCTGGGTAGCCAGAGGAGTGTACAAACCTGTATCTCCTGTAAATCCTACAAGTGTCACCGATACCGAACGGGAGGCGACTTTCACACTGATCAATGGTGTAGAAATATACGGAGGGTTTGCAGGAAACGAAGACCCGGCAACCTTTGATCTCAAAGATCGTGATTTCGAAACAAATGAAACTATTCTAAGTGGAGATATCGATTCGGCAGATCCGAACGGTAAGGATGACGTGACGGTCATCACCGCGCCTGCTACACAGATTAAGGGACGCAACAGCTACAACGTAGTGACCGCTTCGAGCGTGGACAATACCGCGGTGCTTGACGGCTTTACCGTCACAGGTGGCTTAGCGGATCGTACGACTGCTGATCTTAGCGACCGGTTTGGGAGCGGAGGAGGTATCTTCAACAGTGGTGGAAGTCCTGTATTAGCTAACCTGAATATTACCGGAAATAAAACCAATCGTCGTGGTGGAGGTATGTTTAATACTGGTGGAGGAGCAACACCGGCTATGACCCATATCCGGATCACCAACAACGAGACCGGGCATCGGGGCGGTGGTATGGCCAACCAAAATAATTCCTCCCCTAAGCTAAACTATGCTGTCATCAGCGGCAACAAAGTAACCGGTTGGGGCGGCGGTATATTTAATTGGAACAGCACTACCCATCTGACCAATGCGCAGATCACCGGGAATGTCGCGGTAGACGGCACTAGCACCGGTCAAGGCGGAGCATTGAACAACAATAATAGCGGCCGTCCTGTCCTGACCAATGTGGTCATCAGTGGCAACTATGCGCAAAGTGACGGTGGAGCCATATACACCAGCCACGCAAACGCCAGACCAATATTGATCAATAGTATTGTATGGGGGAATGGTACAGAAGGAAATAACCCTTCGATATTTGACGATATACATGAAAGCAGCAACAACCTGATCTATATCGCGACACAGACCATTGCCAACAACAATCCCCAACAAGTCGGCAGCAATATTATCGCGGTGCCTAATCCGTACCCATCTACTATTCTTGCAGAGGAGATCTTTGAGGCACCTGTAGCCCCTTCGACTACACCTACCACAGATGGTGATTACAGCCTCAAAGCAGGAAGTGTCGCTATCAACGGGGGCGACAATGCGAAGTACACCGCGGCAGACAAAGACCCGGCCGATGCCCTTGACCTAGCAGGCCTGCCACGTCTTGTCAGCACCAACATAGACCTTGGGCCGTACGAATACCAAGGCATAACGACACCTGCCGGAGATATTATCTACGTAAACCATGCCGCTACCGGTAGCAACAACGGTACTTCATGGACAGATGCCTTCACCAGCTTACAAGCGGCAATTAATTCCGCTTCGGCCGGAGATGAAATTTGGGTAGCCAAAGGAACTTATCTCCCGACAGACAATCTTCAGGGAACAACAACGGACAGGGATAAAACCTTTACTCTGCGTGAAGGTGTCAAGGTTTACGGAGGCTTTGCAGGTTCCGAGCTGGCAGACTTTGATCGGAGCACCCGCAATTTCGAAACAAACGAAACCATCCTCAGCGGTGACTTTGACGGCAATGATGCGGTATTTACAGATGTGAACAGTACTGTCGAAAGTATTAACGGCAATGAGGAAAATGCTTACCACGTGGTCATGTCTTGGAACAATTCACCAGCGACCGTACTGGACGGATTTACCATCAAAGGAGGTAATGCAAACCAAACAGGAGCAGCCCATACACCGGAAGCGGGGTTCTCATTCAATAGAAGCCAGGGAGGCGGAATCTACACCAATAGCAGTAGTCCTACCTTGCACAACCTGGTCGTTGAGCACAACTATGCCACTGCCACAGGCTCGAATCCGGGCGCTGCAGGCATCTACCTAAATGGGGGAAAAGACAATTACGACATCAGCCTTTTCAATGTGAGCGTGAAGGAGAATTTGGCTGTTGCTCGCGGAGCAGGTCTCTATATTACCGGAGCAGGAACTAGCATAGTGGTTGAAGACAGCCGTTTTATCGGGAATAAGAGTACAACACAACTTGGAGGCGGGCTATATGTAGCAAACGGTACGGTTTCCATCGCCCGAAGCGAGTTTATAAGCAACATGGCGGAAACTAGCGGCGGTGCTGTATACAAAGCAGCAGCCGGTGCCGTAGCTTCTATCACGCACTCTACCTTTAGGAATAATGTTGCCGGTGGTCTCGGGGCAGCACTCTATCTGAATAATGATAATAACGGCGGAACAGGAGGTCCCGGCCCTGAAATCAACCAGTCTTTGTTCAGTGGTAACAGTACTATCGGTGGTGCCGCTGGTAATGGCAATGGCGGAGCGGTTGTTCTAGCCAATTCTGCCACTGCCACCTTCAGAGGAACCACTTTCTACAACAATACAGCTGGAGGTACCGGATTGGGTGGAGCTATTCGGACAGCAGGAAACAGCGCAAGGATAGATCTATACAACTCCATTTTGTTCGGAAATAGTGCATCTACTACTGCCACGGCCGATATATCCTACCAGGGTACACTAAATATAAACCACTCCATCACCCAAGTGGCAGGAACGCCTGGAGTCGATGGCGTACTGGTCGGTGCAGATCCGCTGTTTGTGAGTGTGGTCGATACGGATCCGGACTTCTTACGGCTTTCTGCAGGCAGTCCCGCAGTCAATAGCGGAAATAACGATAGCAATACAGACACCGAAGATCTGGCGGGCAATACCCGTGTACAAGGTGGCCGCGTGGATATGGGGGCTTATGAATCGTCTTACGAGAACATTGCGGCGATAAGCAGTGTCCCGGGGATCAGTGTACCCGGTGGCACGGAATTGGCAGATCTTACCCTGCCCGCAAACAGCACTACGGTGACGCTGAGCAATGGCAGCACCGTGACACTGCCCTTGGAAGGCGATCCGTCCAACTGGGAACTGTCTGACGGGGGCACCTACAATCCGGCGGCAGGTGGGACCTATACCTTCCTGGTACCGGTCGAGTTGTTGTCTACATCCGATCCCGATTGGTTCTCCAATGGTGATGACCTCAAAGCAACCTTTGCGGTCATTGTACAAGGAGCTCCAACTTTGGAAGTACTATGGAACGGCCAGGCTATTCCAACAAGTGGGCTCCGGCTTGCCCCTAACGAAGTGGGCGAATTGACCGTCACCACGAGCAGCGATGCTGTGCCGGAGATCACGGCAAATCCGGGTGCACCGGTAAGCCTGTCATCAACAAGCAGCCCGACCACGGTCACCGCCACAGCGATCGGCAACGGACAAATTACGGTGACATTGCCGGCAACTGCTAATTTTGAGAGTATGTCGTTGACCGTAGACGTAGAAGTTGACCGTATTGTGCCTACTGTACAGGTACGTTGGAACGGGGCTGCTATCCCGACAAGTGGATTGCAACTGACTTTGGGCGATCCGCAGGGCGTATTGACTGTCGTCACCAATAGTGATGCCATAGCAAATATCGCAGCCGATGCCTTGTTGAGCTTGTCGTCAAGCACCAGTCCGAGCAACGTAACCCCAGTCTCTGCCGGAAGTGGCCAAATGACTATCACTTTGGTCCAGACCACTCGTTTTGAAGCACTTACCATGACAGTAGAGGTACAGGTCAATAAAATGGCACAGCAGATCCGCTTGTACGCACCACAAGGTGTATTGCTCAGTGCCGGGACAGCCTCACTAATGGAAGTTTCTTCCACCAGCGGCCTTCCGGTCACATTATCCATAGATGACCCATCTGTAGCCAGCCTTTCGGGTACTGACCTGATCCTGCATAAACGAGGCAAGGTATCTGTGACTGCGACACAAGAGGGCAACGATGAGTACATGCCGGCCGAACCGGTCACAGTAGAGATATACGTGATCGGTGATGGTGATGGATTGCGCGTACACCCGGCTTTATCTCCGAATGGCGATGGCATCAACGAGTACCTACGTATAGACGGTATTCACAATTATCCGGACAATACCTTGATCATCTTTGATAGAAGCGGTACCGTGATTACAAAAATAGACGGTTATGACAACGATACCAAGATATTTACCGGAGAAAATGTACATGATGGTACATACTTCTATAGACTGAACTATACGACCCAAAATGGGGAACGCAAACATTTGCAGGGATATTTTGAGATCAAGAGATAACACTTAAAGGATGGCCCTCCAATTGGAGGGCCAAAAAAAGAAGATAAACAATGAAAAACACGACAATAAAATCCTATCTATCGGCAATAGTATTTCTGCTACTGACTGTCAGCGTACAGGCACAACACGGTCTAAGCTACAACCAGTTCGGTCAGATACGCAATGCATTCAACGGATCACTCAGCATCATGGATCCCGATGGAGGGGCGACCATGTTGGGGCGCCTGCAATGGATCGGCATGGATGGTGCACCACGGGCTTACTGGGCGAGTGGCCACCTAGGTCTCGGTGGGCTCGTGACGATGGGTGTAGATCTCAAACATGCCAGCCTAGGCGCATCCAGGGATCAGGAAATGAGCGCTTATCTGGCGAGTGGCATCCGGTTGTCCGAAGACGAATACCTGGCGCTCTCCTTAGGTGGCGGCTTATTGCACTACAACGGTAAATTCTCACAATTGGATCCACTGGATCCCTCATTTCGAGAGGATACCCGTCGTACCCAAGGAATGATGAACATCGGGACATCCTACTTTCGGGAAAACAAGTTTTATTTTGGTGTGTCAATTCCCCGACTGATTCTATCCAAACCAGATCCTAATCAGGATTACAATTTCAGACGTGTGTATTACATCACAGCCGGTGCTCTGTTGCGAGTAGATGACGCCTTTCATATCCGTCCGTCCTTTATCGTGAGCCACATGGCTGATATGCCAGCCCGGTACGATGTAAATGCATTGGCTTTCTTTGCGCAGAAATTTGGGCTAGGCCTAGGTGTACAGAACCAAGGTGACCTGTCTGGCCTCATGCAATTTAATATCGGAAGCTTTGGAATCGGCTACAGCTATCAATTTAATACAAGTAGCAGTACATCGAACAAACATATTTCGAACAATACACACGAGATCGGCCTGCGGTACAGGGTTGGGGGAATGAAGATGTTATAATTTGGAATCCAGATGATTTGATTTAAAAAACAAAAAAACCACCTGATCAGGTGGTTTTTTTGTTAAAATAATTTGCATTAATCTGCTGCTATATCCTTTTGCGAAGTCCAGATCTTAAGCTCACCGCAGGATAAGAAATCCGGATTGATATCGATATACGTGCTCTCTCTCCTACTTTCGAACCATTCGCTCAAAGTTCTATTTATTTTATCCTGACGAGCCGCCTCTTTGATCTTGGCAAAGTCCTGATCCAAATTGGCTTTATGTGGCGGTATACGTGATTTGAGATAATAAATCCTATAGGTGACATCTCCACTCCCCTTTTCGGTATACAATATAGGTTTAGAAACCTCGCCCGGCTGCAAAGGGTCTATAGCGTTGAATACAGATACATCCTCCAATTGACTAACAGGTATCAAGGTCGAACGGTCCTCCATATTGGTCACTACACCTCCGTTGTACTTGGTATTGTTATCGTCCGAATAGAGAGAAGCTGCCGTATTGAAATTGATTTTCTTTTCTGCAATTCTATTGGCTATGCTGTCTATCCTTAACTTAGTACGTTCTAGCGAAGCCTGTGTCGGTTTTATTCGGACCAAAATATGCCTTACCTTCACCTCTTCACCCCTTCTGTCCAATACCTGTAAAAAATGATATCCAAATTGTGTTTCGAATACTGGAGAAATTTCACCTTCTTTCAATTTGAATGCCTGGGCAGAGAATTCCTTCACCCAAGTATCGCGTGTAGCGTAATCCATTTCACCTCCGAATGGGGCGGAGCCATCTTCGGAATAAAGACGGGCAATGGTTCCAAAATCCGACCCATTCATGACTTGCTTACGGTAGCCTTCCGCTTTCTGGCGAAACTGCTCTTTCTCTTCTTTGGTCAGAATAGGCTTTAAGACCAATTGTGAATATTCGATTTCCGTATCAAAATAAGGTAAAGAATCTGCATTGAGACCTTCAAAATAATTCTTCACTTCCTGTGGTGTCACATCTATATTAGACACAAGCTGTTGCTGCATTTTATTTCCCTTCAGCTGTTCTGCAACCATAGGACGCATTTCTTCCTTGTGCTGTAGGATAGATCTATTCAGGAATTCTTCCAAACGTTCTCTACCACCGGCCCGTTGTATCATGACTCGAATACGTTGGTTCAGGTTGTCGTCTATTTCATTTTCGGACACCTCGATGGAGTCAATGGCCGCTTGCTGCGAAAGAAGCTTGGACGTCAGCAATTGTTGAACGATATAGCATTTTACCTGCTCACTGGGGGCATTTCCGCTGGCGAGATACTGGGTATATTCCATCTCCAGGTCTGACTGCAGGATAAAGCTTGTTCCTACGGTGGCAATAATCCGATCAACCAGTTGAGGTGATGAAGATGATTGACCAAAGGAAAAGGTAAAGGCACCCAATACCAAAAATACAACCGTAATATATCTTTTCATGAAAATGCTGTTCAAAAAATTTGTTACAAAAATATCAGAATAATTTGTAAATACTTGAATTTTTATGTAAATATCCTCGTTTTACGAAGATAGGATTTTATCCACGAGGCATCGTGCTGTTTAACGATTTTTAACGGATAGAACAGAGAAATCGAGGGAAGGCTTCATATTCGGATACTCGGCACAAATTTTGCGACAAACAATCATCAACCGGACTCTCAACGAAAGTGTACTATTGATACTTTGCTAATTTTTAATGATTTTTGTCTTATTCAGTTTATGTGTGCGAAAAAACGTACTACCTAAATTATAGCTAAATGGATGTGGTATATGGGTTAGCGGAAAAAGGTCTTTTTGACAAATACTATAAAGGTATGTGTTACTTTGCATACACACTCATTAGAGATTATAGCCTAGCCGAAGACTTCGTACAGGATGCTTTCATCGCTTATTTTGGGAAAAAAGAACAAATCCCATCTCAAGAGTCTGTCGTTAAATCTTATTTATACACATCTGTAAAAAACAGTATCCTGAACTGGCAACGACGAAACAAAGTACAGGAAAAATATTGGGAAAAGACTAATTTTACCGAATTCGATGATGTAGATATTGATAATGCCATCATTGAAACCGAAGTGATGGAAGAAATCAATAGAATCATCAAGGAATTACCCGATGCATGTAGGACAATCTTCCAACTGAGTTATTTAGAAGGATTAAGCAACCAAGAAATTGCAGATGAACTGAATTTAAGCATCAATACCATTAAAACACAAAAAAGACGAGGACTCAATCATGTAAGATCCCGATTGAATCCTGAATATTTTTTGATATTAATTTCTTTTTTCCGCTTTTAGGAAAGCGTCTAAAAGTAGACTATACGGTTATTTTGATCCGATGAATCGTATTTAGCAAACCTTACCGCCATTGCAACGGAGAACGATTTGTCATACCTTTATAGACAGATGCTAAAAAAAATTTAAAAAACTTGTCACCCCATTTCTATATTTAGGTTTCTTAGGTTTAAGTATGAGCCTAAAGACTAACAACATTGCCGAAATAATCGTCAAACACATTCAAGGAAAGTGCACGGCCTCAGAGAACGAAATACTGCGTCGTTGGTCAGAAATTGATCCAAGGAATATGGATTTGCTCCATAAAATGATGCAAACAAAAAGTGTGGAGCAAAGCTTAAGTATATTCAACAAATTTGATACAGACACAGCTTGGCTGAATATTGTCTCAAAAAGTCCGGTGAAACACTTCATGTCATATAGGCTATGGGCAACCATAGCGGCCAGTATAATATTGGTACTGGGAGCAAGTATATTCGTGTACAAAAATTTTCGGTCCGGCCAGCAAGATCCGCTCTCGTCAAGGATAGTGGCTTCGGCCAATCCTAAATACAAAAACGATATACTGCCCGCTATAGAAGGAGCTACCCTCCTATTGGCAAATGGAGAAAAAGTAGCTTTGTCTGGAGAAGTGACAATAGAGGAAAATGGACATATACTCAACGCAGACAACAACACAATAGTCGAATTGTCAGAATCCACAGAAGTGATCTACCATGAGCTTATCGTGCCCCAGACCCATTTCTTTTCTTTCAAACTGGCAGATGGTTCCAAGGTATGGGTCAATGCAAACTCTAAATTGAGATTTCCATCCCGCTTCATAGGCGATTCTCGACATGTGTATCTAATCGAAGGCGAAGCCTATTTCGAAGTCGAAAAGAATGAAAACCAACCCTTCATTGTCGAAACAGCCAAAGCCAACATCAAAGTATTAGGAACACGATTCAATGTCAGAAATTACCAAGACGACTTCACCACGACCCTAGCAGAAGGTAAAGTTCAAGTCTACAACGACGACAACAGCTTAGATCTGAAGCCTCGACAGAAGTCTATCAACAGAGATGGCAAGCTACTCATCAGGGATGCCGATCTGACAAAAGATCTCGCATGGAAAAACAATATTTTTTACTTCAGGAATGATAATCTGAAAAACGTCATGCAACAGATCGAAAACTGGTACGGTGTACAGGTTGTCGTAGACAGAAGCTTGCAAAACAACGCTACATACTCCGGAGAAATAGGCAGAGACGTTCCGTTGTCCGAAATCCTCAACATGTTAGAGTTTACGTCCGGATTGAACTTTTCCTTGGAAGGAACAAAACTATATATTAACTCTAAAAGATGAAAGACAGTATGACATAAAAGACAAGAAAGAAAAAAACAGGAGTGTTGCAGCACCCCTGTATAATCCGATTAATCTAGTTACTAATTTAATTAACCCAATTACTCAAATGTATGAATAACTTTTTAGTTGTAAAAGAATTTCGTGCCCGATATTCTTTGTTGCTTAGATGCATCCGAATTATGAAAGTATCTATTTTTATTCTGTTCGTGAGTATGTCTGTAGCCCTTGCAGAAAGTAAAGCACAACATATTTCGCTCAATTTGACAAATGCCAAGCTGGAAGACATTTTTTCTTCTATATCATCACAGAGTCCCTACAAGTTTTTTTACAATGATGATATCCTAAAAGGAGCACCCAAGGTTTCTGTCAAAGTCAAAAATGCACCTATCAAAGAGGTGATGGATAAAGTACTGAGTGGCCAGAAGCTGACTTATAAGGTATTGTCCGAGACGGTCACGGTCACTATCAATAGCTCTTCGACAGCTGAAGAGACAAAAGTACTTCAGCACCAAGTTTCCGGAACTGTGCGTGATGCTCAAGGCAAGCCTGTTGCCGGTGCATCGATTGTCGTGAAAGGCTCATCAACAGGCACGACAACCGACGGTATGGGTAGATTCCGGATCACGGTAGAACCTAACTCTACTTTGGAGATACGGTACATAGGATATAAAGAGCAGGAAGTAAATGTCAACTCTCGCAAAGAGATTACGGTCATTCTTACAGAGGACGAAACCTCTATCGAAGCTGTCGATGTCGTAGCTACCGGATACCAGAATATTGATAGAAAACTTTTTACAGGATCCACTGCTAAAATAGATGCTAAAGACGCCGAACGAGCTGGTGTACCCGATATTTCCAGAATGCTTGAAGGGCAGGCGGCAGGAGTATCTGTACAAAATGTATCAGGTACATTTGGAGCAGCTCCAAAAATCAGAGTAAGGGGGGCAACTGTAGAGACATCAAATCTGATATCTCTGCCTATGGTATACTATAATGCCCCATATACCGCACGATGTTATTCGCCCGACTATTGACATAGACTGACGGTCTGCGGGCGTCCCATTTTCGGGGATTGGGCAAGATCGCGATGATGAGTGCTGCCTGTTTTTTAGATAGGCTTCTGGCCGACTTCTCAAAGTAGTATTGGGCTGCAGCCTCGGCTCCATATACCCCCTGCCCCATTTCGATGACATTGAGATAAATCTCCAAGATGCGTTTTTTGCTCCAAAAAGTCTCGATCAGAAAAGTAAAGTATGTTTCCAGTCCTTTTCTGATCCAGGAACGTTCGGGCCATAGAAATACATTTTTAGCGACCTGCTGGCTGATCGTGCTTCCTCCACGCAACCTTTTGCCCTCCCTGTTTTTTTCGATGGCTTCCATAATCGCTTTGGTATCAAAACCACTGTGAGACAAAAAATGGGCATCTTCGCCAGCTATTGCTGCCTTTTTCAAATTGTCCGAGAGCTCGTCATAGCTCAGCCATTCTTTTTCTATCTTGAATCCTTTACCAACAGCTTTCCACTCAAAGCCCCGCTTGATCATCAGATAGGTTATGGGGGGATTGATAAATTTCAATGTCAATACCCAAAATAAGGTTACGGCGAAAAAACCTACAACTATTGCAAGGAAGAATCTTTTCAATACAGACTTCCAAGGTGCAACTTTTTTCATCTTTCGTTTATTTGCCTTTCTGCGAATAGCCATTTCTTACCACAATAGTTTTAAGCCTAAAGACTGATATTGACGGATCGTTTTGTCTTTGCTCAACAGGGTCAGATCATGCATAATAGCTTGTCCTATCAGCATTCGGTCAAAAGGATCCCGATGCCAGTCAGCGTCCAATAAATGATATCCCGCAGCTTCTGATGCTACAAGCGGAAGAAGATCGAACCCACTTTCTTGTGCCAAAGCCGGCAGTTGTTCGGGAGAAACACCTGCTAAATCAAGCTTGCCCAAACGAAATTTTAACGAAATCTCCCAAAAACTAACAGCGCTAACAAATACATCGTGGCTAGCATCCTGCAATAGGCCCAAAACCTTGGGAGATAGCTTTTTTCGGTCCAACAATGCCCAAAGAAATGTATGCGTATCCAGCAAATACCTCATCCCAAAAGTTCTTCTTCAGTCATTTTAAAATCAGGTTTGAACGTAACTTTTGCTTTGCCTTCCAATAAGCCGAGCTTACGCACAGGTTTGTTCACCTGGGCCTCCGGCAAAAAGTACCCCACAATTTCCTTTTTGCGACCGTATGTCACCGCAAAGCCAATACCGGCTTTTACTTGTTCCAGCACTTCGGAAAATCGTGTTTTAAACTCACCTACAGTCATTGTTTTCATAAATATAAAGATAGAATATTCTTGTCAAGTTGTCAAGTAAAACATAAAAAATATATAACCTTGTCAAATCCTTTCAATTATCTTATTTTTACCGCTTAACTAAAAAATTGATTTCCATTGGCTAAAGCGAAGAAAGAAACTCCGTTAATGCAGCAATACAACAGCATCAAAGCGAAATATCCGGGTGCATTATTGCTGTTTCGTGTAGGTGATTTTTACGAGACATTCGGTGAAGATGCGATCAAAGCTGCGAGTATCTTGGGAATCGTACAGACCAAACGTGGAAACGGTTCTGAGTCAGAGACCGCACTGGCCGGCTTTCCACATCACTCTTTAGAGACATACCTGCCGAAGCTGGTACGTGCCGGACAGCGTGTCGCGATCTGTGACCAATTGGAGGATCCAAAGCAAACGAAGACCATCGTCAAGAGAGGCGTGACCGAACTGGTCACACCCGGTGTCTCGTACAATGACAATATCGTACAGCAAAAGTCCAACAACTATCTGGCATCCTTGTTTTTTGACAAGAGCACAGTGGGTATTTCTTTTCTGGACATCTCCACCGGAGAATTCTTAGTCGCACAAGGTAGCATCAGCTATATCGATAAGCTGTTGCAAGGTTTCAAACCTACGGAAATCATTATGCCCCGCAAACAGGCCAAGGAATTCAACGAACATTTTGGAAGTCAATATTATACCTATTCTCTGGACGAATGGCCATATACAGGCGACTATGCCGAAGAAACACTGTTGAAACATTTTGAAGTCAATTCGTTAAAAGGCTTCGGTATCGACCGTATGCCTATAGGCATTGTGGCGGCAGGTGTCGCATTGCATTACCTCAACGAAACCGAACATCGCAATCTACAGCACATATCCCACATTGCCCGGATAGAAGAAGACCGCTATATGTGGTTGGATCGCTTCACTATCCGCAATCTGGAATTGATCGGCTCAGCCAATGAGAATGCCATCACCCTCGCGGACGTGCTGGACGAAACCTCCTCCCCTATGGGCGCACGATTGCTGAAACGCTGGATCGTGATGCCGTTGAAAGACAAAAAACTGATCGAAGAGCGTCTCAATGTCGTGGATTACTTCTATCAGCACAAGGATCTGAGGGATGAGCTCATCCGGGAAATTAAGCATGTAGGCGACCTGGAACGCCTTATCAGTAAAATAGGCCTACAAAAAGCCAACCCTCGTGAAATCACGCAGCTCAAGCGCTCACTGTACGCGATAGAAAAGCTCAAAGAGTTGACGAATGCGGTAGATTCCGAATCGCTTCGCATGATTGCTGAACAACTCAATCCCTGCACGATCATTCGGGACAAGATAGAAAAAACAGTGCAGGCCGAACCTCCGGTAGCCCTCAACAAAGGAAACGTCATCGCCGAGGGCGTAGACGAAGAGCTGGACAAGTTGCGAAAGGTCGCTTTTGGCGGAAAGGATTACCTCTTGGAAATCCAACGCCGTGAGTCCGAAACCACAGGAATTCCATCACTGAAAATAGCCTTCAACAACGTATTTGGCTATTATCTTGAGGTCACCAATACCCACCGGGACAAAGTGCCGGAGGGTTGGATCCGCAAGCAGACCCTGGTCAATGCCGAACGCTACATTACCGAAGAGCTAAAGGAATACGAAGACCAGATATTGGGAGCCGAGGAAAAGATACAGGTTATCGAGAATCGTATCTATGCCGAACTCCTATTGGCGATTGCAGAATATATCAAGCCCATACAGCTCAATGCACAACTCATTGCCAAACTGGACGTTCTGCTCAATTTTGCCGTCATTGCCGAGAAAAACTACTATGTCAAACCAGAAGTTTCGGACAGCAAAACACTGGATATCAAGGGTGGACGCCACCCCGTGATCGAAAAGAACCTGCCCATCGGCGAAGACTATATCACCAACGACACATTTCTCGATCCCGAAAACCAACAGATCATCATCATCACAGGTCCCAATATGGCGGGTAAATCGGCCTTATTGAGACAAACCGGGTTGATCGTGCTCATGGCACAGATCGGGTCATTTGTCCCGGCCAAGGAGGCTTACATCGGATTGGTCGACAAAATATTCACACGTGTAGGCGCTTCGGACAATCTGTCTTCGGGCGAATCGACGTTTATGGTGGAAATGAATGAAACGGCCAGCATCATGAACAACCTGTCTGACCGTAGCCTAATCCTATTGGATGAGATTGGCCGTGGTACGAGCACCTACGATGGTATTTCCATCGCTTGGGCCATTGCAGAGTTTTTACACAACCACCCTACCGCTCGGGCTAAGACGCTGTTTGCGACGCATTACCATGAGTTGAACGAATTGAGCAATTCCATGTCAAGGATCAAGAACTTCAACGTAACCGTGAAAGAGGTCAACAATAAGGTCATCTTCCTGCGTAAACTAATGCCGGGAGGTTCTGAACACAGCTTCGGTATCCACGTTGCCAAATTGGCCGGGATGCCTCCTAAATTGATCGGACGAGCTTCGGAGATCTTGAAACGTCTGGAACAGGAACGCACAGGTGGGGAAAAAATCAAGGATAGCATGCGTAAGATACAAAAACAAGCCTATCAATTGCAAATGTTTGCCATCGACGATCCTATTCTGGAAAAAATACGGGATATGCTAAATAATCTGGATGTCAACACTTTGACTCCTGTAGAGGCACTGATGAAACTGGATGAGATTCAGCGGCTGTTGAAAAATTGAAACTCTCTATAAAACACAGTAACTGTCCGTAGACTTCCGCAGGGTGTCCACGGATTTTATAAATATTTAGGGAGTCTGAGACACCCTCCTTATTACTGATCCTTAGTGTGCTACATTGAACACTAAGGATAGCGAGAGAAGTCTATTCCAAAGAAGTCCGCTTGTAAAGTGACAGCTTTCCCAACAAGAGTTCCTGATTAAACTGCCCAATACTGGTTTCTTTGAGCATAACCGAAATCTTATTACGTATCAACTTGAATTCATGATGCAAAGGACAAGGTTCCTTTTCCGAACAATGATCCAATCCCAGTCCACACCCAATAAAGATATCCTTGCCATCTATGGCTTCTACGACATCTGCTAAAGGACGCTTAAGTCCTACTCCATCCATAAAAAAGCCACCATTCGGCCCCTTAGCAGACAAGATAATCCCCTCCCGACTAAGTTGTTGAAGTATCTTTCCCAAAAATGCCTGGGGTGACTTGATCTTCTCCGCAATCTCTATAATGCCTACGCGCCTACCCTCGTGCGAACTTTGGGCAATATAAAATACAGCCCGCAATGCATACTCACAAGTCTTGGAAAATATTCCCATACCGAAGATTATTTGCAATCAAACCATAAAGATAGCGGTTGCTTTATTTTATGGGAATTATTTTTCGAAAATAATTTTGGTTGCCTGCTTACTTTCAAAAATTTGGATGAAGGGTGCCCCCTCGATACGCAAATTATATTATACGGTCTTATGTCTTCTGACCCGGCAAATAAAAAAAGACGACGTAAATAATCAACAAGATGAGCACCGCAATAAATATTGTCCAACGTAATGTCTTTGCAGCGGGCTTATCATCCGGTTCCTTTTTTACAATTTCCGGAGCTTTCTCCTCCTGTACTTCCTGTTGCCAACCTTCTTTTTTATTTTCCTCTTCCATAATGTCCTCCATTTTATATGAGCTTGGATTTGATCAAACAGCCAAGAGGACTGCATACTTTTTCAAACCAAGCTATATCATAAACAAATAAAGAGGGCATTTGGTTTAGGATTTGTTTTTACCCCACTCCGCATATCCACCCGAATAGTTTTTTACATTGGTGAATCCGTGTCTTCTCAAGACGGAATAAGCAATGGCCGAACGGTCTCCAGACTGACAGTGGATGACTACTTGCTTATCCTTACTGATCTTATCCAGATTGTCGGGAAGTGTCCCCACAAACACATTATCCGCCCCCTCTACGTGCCCGGCTTTATATTCGCTTGCACCACGCACATCGACAACCTGTACTCCCTCTTGACCAATATACGCTTTGAACTCGTCCAGCGAGATAACATCCGCTATTTGCAGCTCGGTGCCCAGCTCCTCGATATTCGAAATGTAGCCATACACATTGTCCAGGCCGATACGCATCAGCTTACGGGTCAGGTCTTCTATTTGATCATCCTTAGCCACCAACATAAACTGTTCTTCATAATTCAACAACCAACCGCACCATGTAGAAAAAGAGTTATTGCCTTGGATATTCAAACTTCCCGGAAGAAATCCCCGGGCAAAATCTGCCTTCTTTCGGGTATCAATGACTTTTACACCCTTCTTGTGAGCGGCAAGGAATTGTTCGTTGGACAATTTCGGGTGTTTCGGAATTTCGATCAGCAACGGACGATTTACCTTGTTCAAGTGCTTCATCATCGCGAAATATCGGGGTGGTTCGGGCTGATCTGTAAAAAGATAATCGGTAAAACCTTTTTCGTCCTCTCCGTATTGAAATGCCCAATTACGGATTTTCTCATACCCTACAGTAGAGCTAGGGACTGCTCCCAAAGCTTTTCCGCAGGCAGAACCCGCTCCGTGCGCTGACCACACTTGAATGTACTCAGGCAATGCCGCAAATTTCTTCAAGGATTGAAACATCTGTTGCGCCCCGATTTCTTTGGCCCCCTGTATTCCTGCCGCCTTTTCCAACAAATCTGGACGACCGATATCTCCCACAAACACAAAATCCCCGGTAAATATCATGACGGGCTTGTCTGTAGCAGGATGATCCGTCAACAAGAAACAGATACTTTCGGGTGTGTGTCCAGGCGTATGCAACACCTCCAACGATAGGTTGCCCACCCTGATCACATATCCGTCTTTGAGGCCAACATGTGGAAATGCATACTGCCAATCTTCACCCCCTTCGTCAGAGAGGTACATGCTGGCACCGGTCACTGCCGCAAGCTCTCTCGACCCACAAAGAAAATCCGCATGGATATGTGTCTCTGCAATGTGCGTGATACGAAGATTGTTTTGCCGGGCAATGTCAAGATAGGTGTCAATATCCCGTTTGGCATCGATGACGATAGCTTCACCTGTGGCTTGACAGCCCACTATATAGCTTCCTTGTGCAAGACTGGTATCATAAACGTGTTGGAAAAACATGATTCTATTATTTTAATGGTCCACTATTCAACAGAACAAATTTCCGTTGATTATTTTCACCATACAGTGACTTTGGTTACATCTGTTCAAAAAAAATCTGATCGAACTCCCTCGTATTATAAAGTTTATTACAATATAAAAATAATAATTGACAATGTAAGATAGAACATCCCAGATTATGGGATGTAAACTCTAGCAGTTAATGTATATAATCTATTAACCATAGAAAACATCTATATGAAATTGCTACATAAACACATTTTATCTATGTATATTTAACAAAACATTTTAAAATATATAGACATGGAAGAGAAAAAAGAAAAACTAACACGTCAAACAGGGGCACCTGTCCCCGATAATCAGAATGTACAAACTGCCGGTCCCCGAGGTCCATTGCTTATGCAGGATTATTGGTTTCTGGAAAAAATGGCCAATTTTGACAGAGAGGTCATTCCCGAACGTAGAATGCATGCCAAAGGTTCTGGGGCATTCGGGACATTTACCGTCACACACGATATCACGCCTTATACCAAAGCGGAAATATTCAGCGAAATCGGGAAGCAGACAGAGATGTTTGCCCGGTTTTCTACGGTAGCAGGAGAAAGAGGAGCTGCTGATGCGGAAAGGGACATTCGGGGTTTTGCCTTGAAGTTTTACACCAACGAAGGGATTTGGGACCTGGTCGGAAACAACACACCTGTTTTCTTTTTCCGGGATCCGATGAAGTTTCCAGATCTGAACCATGCCGTAAAACGTGACCCACGGACCAATATGCGGAGCGCCAACAACAACTGGGATTTTTGGACACTTTTGCCCGAAGCATTGCATCAGGTCACCATCGTGATGAGCGACCGGGGAATTCCGAAAGGATACAGACACATGCATGGCTTCGGAAGCCATACCTACAGTTTTATCAATAGCCAAAACGTACGGCATTGGGTAAAATTCCATTTTGTAAGTCAACAGGGCATTGAAAATCTTTCGGATGAAGAGGCGGCAAAGGTAGTGGGAATGGACAGAGAGTCTTCGCAACGTGACCTGTACGAAGCTATAGAAAGAGGAGAATTTCCAAAATGGAAAATGTTTGTACAGATTATGTCCGAGGAAGAGGCCAAAACTTACCGCTTCCATCCGTTTGATCTGACAAAAGTCTGGTCAAAAAAAGATTTCCCATTAATTCCGGTAGGCGAATTTGAACTGAACAGGAACCCAGACAATTATTTTCAGGATGTAGAGCAAGCAGCATTCAATCCGACCAATATCGTACCCGGAATCGGTTTTTCACCGGACAAAATGCTACAGGGAAGACTCTTCTCTTATGGCGATGCACAGCGTTACAGATTAGGGGTCAACCATTACCAGATTCCGGTCAATAAACCACGCTGTCCTTACCATGCATATCATAGAGATGGCGCTATGCGGGTAGACGGCAATTATGGTTCTACCATCCATTACGAACCCAATAGTTTTGGGGAATGGCAAGAGGATCCTTCGGCAAAGGAACCACCTTTGGAATTGGAGGGAACAGCTTATGCGCACAATTTCCGGGATTATGATGAGGATTATTATACACAGCCGGGAGATTTATTCCGCATTATCAAAGCCGATGGTAAGGCTGAACTATTGTTCAAAAACACCGCAGCTCAAGTAGGGGGAGCGAAAAAGTTTATTCAGATACGACACATAAAGAATTGTTATAAAGCTGATCCCGAATATGGAGAAGGTGTCGCCAGAGCATTGGGAATGACCATGGATGAGGTGAATAATTTTGATATGGCACCTTTTGATCGGTGGGCACCGAGGGCAGGTAGATAGTGGATCTAAAAATTTAAGCACACGCGTGGTCGCGGGCGCTAGCATAAATCTGGCGCACGCGTACCGCGTGTACAAGTTTGTCGTATAATTCTGTTCCTGATAATTTCATTCGTTCAAGTTCGTTAAAATAACTGCAAATTTATTAAAAAAATCCGAAGTCTTATTTTGTTGTTGCGTTTTTCTAAAATATCGCCTAACGTTTTGGCGCTTGGCGCAGTGGCGGATTTCGGAGCACAAAACTGTCAATACACCACAGAAGTTGATGCGAGGTAGAATGTTCAATTAACCACTTCACCCGCCATTGAGCCAAATATGCTGAATTTCAACCGTTCAGCCCGCATTACGCTTATACAATGTTGGCGGGTCGTTGTTTTCTTTTGATTTTATTCATCTATCCCTTTGAGCTTACTATTCTAGTTTCAACCATAAAGCTGGTCGGACACCACCACCGTCTTTTGGTCTGCCATATACTCCATTCCCACGGACATAGACGTTGCCCCTGGAATTAATGCTGGCAGAAGTCCGTCCGTAGTAACCTGGAGAACGAAGTCGCCACCAATGGTATTCTCCATTATATCTTGCTTGTCTTTTTTGGTTGTTTTCATCATCTATCAACCATTTTTGATTTCCTTTATTCAGCAAAGTTTCAATGCTGTCTCCAAAATATTTGCAAACCTCTTCAAGACTAAGTAAAAATATGCTGTCAATAGTGTCTGTTCCTCCTTTTGTCTTGAACCAAGGGTTGTCGGGGTTGCAATTTGTCACAGCAGCAATTTTCGCTTTTTCGTCTTGATTAAAAGTATTGTAAAATTCATTATTAAGGTATTTTCTCAATTCACATTCTGCCCAAGTTACATCAACGAAATGATCATTATACCAACGCAGTTCTGTTATTCCTTCGGTAATAATAAGTGCCTTGCTGTTCTTAATGTCAAGCACTTGCCATTTAAAGGCACCGAAATTTATTATGTCGTCTTTTATCATTAATTGATTTGGTGTCTCTACAATGCCCGCCAACGGCCAAGTATAAGCGTAGTGCGGGATTTCGGAGCGATTTACTGTCCGCCCACCGTAAAGTTTCTTAGGCGCAAAGATACTCAGTTTTAGCCATACAGTCCGCATTACGCTTATACAATGTTGGCAACTGGCTTTTTTCAAAATTCAATAAGATATGTCTGTATAGATTTTAGGAGTGTCCCCTTAAAGCCTTTAAACTTATACACATTACAAAACGCAAATTTTAAATCATCTGATGTAACCACAGTTCCATTTGCAGAAGCTTCGTTTCCATGGGTTATAATGGCATCTATGACAAGTTCTTTCACATTCCACAACGGGCTATCCAATATTCTTTTTTCAAATTCCTCCTTATTGGTAATCGTATGGTTCCCAACAATTTCCCAATGGATATTGTCTGTGATGTTTTCTATTACAAAGGTGCTATCGCTATTAGCTAAAGCAATGTGAAACTGTTTTAGAAATTCCTTCCTTGGGGCATTACCGCAATCTGCTTCTACTGTGACTTTTACCATAATCTATTTTGTTTTAATTCTTTTTCACAGGTATACAGAAAACTATGGTGAGTATCCCTTCTTTAGGTGGTTCGGGATAAACTTGATAAGGAATTTTATCAATTGGATGATATCCAATTGAAGGAATTCCCTCCCCGTAAATCCAATTCCAGGCCATTGGAATCTCTTGAGGTTTCAGCTTAAATTTGGCCACATAATATTTGCCATAAGGTATCGTGGTTTTCCCTATGCTACCGTTTACTTCGGTATCTTCAGGAACAGTAATGCATACATTCATTCGCTGCTTGTCCTCCGGTGTTAACTCGGGGTCATCGTAATGGATGACAATGGATTCAGGATGGTGTTTAAGTAAGCTGTTCTTTCCTGCCCAATCATAGAGTTGGTTAAACAGCTTTTCGTAAATATCTGCATTTTGCCTATATGAACCGATATGCTTGATATAAGCGATAGTTTTTTCAGGTAATGATCGAATGTTTGCTTCAACTAACTGTTCCATATCTCTATAAATTTTAAGTTCGGAACAAAAGTATTTGGCTTTGAAAGAAGAAGTTTGATGAATATTGCTCTGTTGTATGTTTTGTTTTTTAAATGCGGTGGGTGAGATGTTGAAGTGCAAAGTAAACTGGCGTGAAAAAACAGCTAAATCGTTAAAACCGCATTCGAATGCAATTTCAGTAATCTTAGCTTTTGGCTTTAGTCGCAATAGATAATTTGCGCGCTCTAATCTGATTCTTTGAATAAATTTAAAAGGTGTTTCGCCCACCAAGGCACTAAATATTCTTGAAAAATGAAATTTTGAGAAATGGGATACCTTAGCCAAGTCGTCAAGGTTTAATTGAGCATCAATGTTTTCGTCTATATAATCAAAAACTTTATTGAGCCGTTCTATATAATGGATTTTATTTTTTTCATTAGGATTCATTTTAGTTGAGCTTTTTTAGCTTGTTGCCAACGTTTCGGGTATTGCCGAAGGCGGGGAAATAGAAGCACAAAAGTTCAATTTAGTACCACAGTTAGCAAAACCATTATTTTATTTGCTAATTTACATTTTTAAAGCAAATAAAAAATGGTTTTTGCGGAATAGAAGTACAAATGTTGAGTTTTAGATTTCAGCCCCGCTTTTGGCAATACCTTGTTATTAAAAGTATTAAATCGTATGCCGCCTTTTGCACTCAAATACATATTTATCAATAAGTTATAAAATAAGAAAGAACAGAATAACGCAGAAAAAAGCAACGAAAAGTTAGGTTTGTTGTACCAAATGTTGTACCTTTGTATCAGGTTGCACTGCTTTGAAATAGCTGATTTACAAAGGGTTTCATCGTTTTGCACTCGATTGTTTTTTTAGTACAACAAATATAATACTTTTTTTTTATGGCTTCGATAAAATTAGTGCTTCGGACAAATCAGGAAGATAAAACAGGTCATAGCCCTTTATACATAAGGGTTATAAAGGATAGGAAAGCCAAATTTGTAGCAACAGGCGTAAAGCTGAAACGTACCGAATGGGACGATGATAAGCAGAAAATAAAGAAGAACCACGCCAACAGTGCAAGAATGAACGCCTTTCTTGCCCAGAAGATTGCCGATGCAGAGGGAACAGTTGCAGACCACGAACGCAAAAGAAAATCCGTATCAGCCCGAAAGCTCAAAGAAGCAATAAAGGGTAAGGATATGGCAAACTTCTTTGAATATGCTTACAATCGTTGTGAGCGTATCAAAGGAACGGTATCGGTTGCTACTTATAGAAATTACAAACAGTATGTAGCCAAGTTTGAAAAATTCATTGGACACAGGGATATTTATTTCGATGATATTACCGTTACGATGCTGAAAGATTATATCAATTATATGTCCAACAATTTGAAAAATGGAGCAACTACGGTGCACTATTCTTTATTGATTTTATCCGTAATGTTTCGTGATGCTCAAAGGGAAGATGTAATTGAAGAAAACATTTATCCGTTCTCAAAAGTTCGTGTAAAACGTGATAAAGGCAAACGATTATTTTTGAGCAAAGAACAGGTAGAAAAGCTACGCAATTTTAAAATCGAATACACAGGCAAGGACGAAGTATTTAGAGATATGTTCATTTTTTCGGTGTATGCAGGTGGTTTGCGGTTTAGTGATGTAGTGAGTTTGAAATGGGAAAACTATAACGAGAAAGAACAACGCATTACAAAGACCATTCGCAAAACAGGAAGAAACCACAATTTTAAAATCGGACAAACGGCAATAGATATTCTGAACCAATACAAAACAGGAATATCACAGCCAAGCGATTTTGTTTTCCCGATATTAGAAGATGTAGAAAGGTTTGATGCCGATACCGATTATCAGGCGTATATCATCAATGCAAAAAATATCCTATGCGGTCAGAAATTACGCAGGTTAGGTAAGGATATGGAATTGCCTTTTAGCTTATCATTCCATTTAAGCCGTCATACATTCGCTACAAACGCTTTAAATAATGGTATGCGGATAGAATATGTTTCAAAGCTGTTAGACCATTCAGATATTGGTATTACGCAGATTTACGCCAAAGTAATTAGTGAGGAGTTGGATAATGCGGTGGAGCAATACATTAATTAAAATTTTTTATCTAAAAATAGACCGTTCGGTTTATTTTTTATTTATCTTTGCATTGTATTGCATCAATATGCTTTTATGAAAATGTCTAAATCAGAAAATACGAAACAATTCATTGTTGAAAAAACCGCTCCTGTATTCAACACAAAGGGTTATGCCGGTACTTCAATGAATGATATTATGAGTGCGACAGGGCTTTCAAAGGGTTGTATATATGGCAATTTTGAAAATAAAGATGAAGTTGCTTTGGCAGCGTTCGACTACAATCACAATAAAGTAAACGAGCATATGAAAGTACGGATATTGGCAACCGATAATTCCATTGAGCGATTATTGGTTTATCCCAATACCTATAAGAATTATTTCAGGTATCCTTATTTATTGGCAGGTTGCCCCATCTTAAATACATCTACAGAGGCAGATGATACGCATCCGCAATTGAGAGAACGTGCGGAAAAAGCACTTGATTTCTGGAAAACGTCCATTGAGAACCAAATTAAGCGGGGTATTGCAAGAAAAGAAATTAAGGAAGATACCAACCCGACGGAAATAGCAGTAGTAATGATTTCGATGATTGAAGGTGCTTTTATGCAGGCAAAAGTTACGAACAGAACAAAAGAACTTAAAATAGCAATGGAGTTTTTAGAAAAAATGATTATCGGGTTAAAAGCATAATTTTTTTGTCTTAAAAAAGACCGATTGGTCTATTTTAATAATCGGTTATGAAGAAATTAAAAATATTATGGAAACACATTCTAAAGAAAATAATAGCCATTATCAATAAGGCTTACGACAGAGATTTTTATGGTCATTTATAAATTTTTGAAAAATGAGAATAGTAAAATATACACCAGAATATCAAAAATATTTTGAGCAGTTAAACAGGGCTTGGGTAGAAAAATATTTTAAAATGGAGCCTATGGATGAAGCTTTGCTCTCAAACCCTGAAAAGAATATCCTAAAAAACGGAGGTCAAATATATTTTGTTGAATATCAAAATAAAATTATCGGAACGGTCGCTTTAGTGTTCGTTAGTAATGGCGTTTATGAAATGGCTAAAATGGCAGTTGATGAAGCGTTTCAAGGCATAGGTGCAGGAAAGTTTCTTTGCAAAACTGCTATTGAAGAAGCTAAAAAAATAAATGCGGATAAGTTGATATTGTTTACCAACTCAAGATTAAAAACAGCCATCGAGATTTATCACAAATTTGGTTTCAAAGAGGTTCTATTGAATGGACAGGAATATAGCAGAGCCGATACCAAGATGGAATTTTTATTAAAACCGCAACCTGTTATTAAGTGGTTCGACAGGCAATTCGATTTCAATTTTGGGATAGAACAGTTCCCGGATTTATTAAAACGTCTGGAAAAAACTGCTGCCCAAATTCTTGAAATAACAAACGGAATACCTGAACAGGATTTGAGTTTTAAACCAGACGGAAAATGGTCGGTAAAAGAGCACATAGGGCATTTATGGATATTAGAACCGTTGTGGCAAAAAAGGTTTCTGGAAATTAAAGAACATCAAGCCGGAATGTCGCCTGCCGATTTGAATAACACAGCAACAGATAATGCATCATTTAACCAATATAACATTGAAAAAATAACAAACGATTTTCAGCAGGAAAGAAAACATACCATCAGGCTTTTGGAAAGCTTCAACAAGAAAGATTTATCTAATAGCCTGTATCATCCAAGATTAAATCAACCAATGCGGATTATCGACCTGATGTATTTCGTTGCCGAACACGATGAACATCACTTAAATACCTTGTTGAAAATTCTGAACAATCAAGCTCACTTTTAACCATCATCAGTCCTATATGCAAACTGAAAAAAATATTCTTGCCTATTTAGCTCTTGTCGTGGTTTGTGTCGTATGGGGTACAACCTATTTTGCTCTTAGAGTTGGGGTTGAAACTTTTCCGCCATTTCTTTTTTCTGCCATTAGACAAGTTCTTGCAGGCGGTATTTTGTTGATAGTATTACAACTTTCAGGGGAATTAAAAATTGACAGGAGCCTGCTTTTCAAGCAATTTATTTTAGGCATATTACTGATTGCTTTCGGGAATGGTACAGTAGGTTGGAGCGAAAGGTATATACCAAGCGGATTGGCAGCGTTAATCGTTTCCATATTGCCTGTTTATATTGTTGCTATCAACTATTTCTCCGGAATTGATAAACGAAAACTCAATAAATACATTATTTCCGGTCTTGTATCAGGAAGTGCCGGTATAGTCCTGATTTTTAAAGATAACTTGAAGGATTTTGCAAACCCGAATTACCTTATCGGGATGTTGGTCGCATTCGGAGCTTGCTTATCCTGGGCAACCGGAAGTGTTTATACCAAACATAAAGTTCCGAAAGGAAATGTAATGACAAATGCTGCATTGCAAATGCTTTTCGGAGGAATTGTCCTCTTTGTGATGAGTTTATTAATGGATGATTATTCAGAGTTGAAAACTATAAATACAGAAGCCATCTGGGCTCTCGGGTATCTTGTTCTTGTCGGTTCTGTATTGGCTTATCCCTGCTACGTATATGCCTTAGGAAAACTTCCGATAGGCATCGTTTCATTGTATGCTTACATCAATCCTTTTATAGCATTGATACTTGGTTACGTTCTATTAAATGAAACAATTACAGAGGTAACTGTTCTGGCTCTCGGGTGTGTATTAAGTGCTATTTATTTCATCAACAAAGGATATAAAAATAAAGTAGTTGAACCCCGTTTGCATAGGTACAAAAAATAAGTACTGAAAAAATATAAAATAAAAATTGATGAACACAGAAAGAAAGATACAGTTACAGCAAAGCTTTGAACGTTCGGAAATAATGAAATTATTTCGTGCCGAAGCCAATATAATTTCAGAAGGGCATTTTGAAATTACCGTATCAAAACAAAGTTTTATGATACGTCCGGCAGGAATGTTCAACGGAAGCACTATAGCATCATTGGTAGATGTTTCAGCGGGTTATGCGGCCGCTTCTGCCACACTTTCAGATAGCTATTTTACGACAGTAGAACTGAAAATAAATTACTTAAATCCTGCAATGGGCGAAAAACTCATCGCCAAAGCACAAGTGATAAAAAACGGCAAAAGACTTTCGGTAGTAAGGTCAGATATTTTTGCCGTTCAAGGCAATGAAGAAATATTAGCTGCTACATCACTGGTTACATTAATGCAGCTTCAAAACAATCATAACGAAACACAAATTGATTAACTCCGAAAAATGAAATACAATGGAAAACACTGACATCAATTCATTTTTAAATTATTATAAAAAACTGAGAGAACGGACTAATAAACTGATTGCCGTAATCCCTGAAGAATATATGGATTGGGCATACAAACCCGGCAAGTTTACCATTGCCGACCAGATACGTCACATTTCAGCCATTGAGCGGTATATGTATGCAGAAACAGTACAGGGCAAACCGTGTAAATATTCCGGATGTGGTAAAGAGCTGGCAGACGGCTATGAAAATGTTTTGAAATTTTTCAATGAAAAGCATCAGGAAAGTATAGAAATATTCAGCCGTTTGACGGATGATGATTTACAGCGAAAATGCCTGACACCCGGAAACGCATCCATCTCAATATGGAAATGGTTAAGAACACTGACAGAACACGAAATACACCACCGGGCACAACTGTACATTTATCTGAATATGCTTGGTGTTGATACTCCGCCAATGTTCGGATTGAGTTCAGAAGAAGTCATTCAAAGAAGTAGTAACAATTTTTAAAATCAAACAATATGGAAAGTTATTTAAACAGCGTAGTAAAACAATTCAAGTATTACAAAATGCTTGGAGAAAAAGCAATGGAGCAACTGCAGGATGAACAATTATTCTGGCAATACAACGAAGAAAGCAACAGCATTGCCATTCTGGTCAATCACATTGCCGGAAATATGTTGTCACGATTTACTGATTTCCTGACCGCTGATGGAGAAAAACCTTGGCGAAACAGGGATGCGGAATTTACAAATCCATTCAATAGCAAAGACGAATTAATGAACCGATGGAACGAAGGTTGGGAATGTCTTTTAAAAACATTGGAACAGCTTTTTGATGCGGATTTGGAGCGTATTGTGTATATCCGAAATGACGGTCATACAGTTATAGAAGCCATTAACAGGCAGTTGGCTCATTATCCTTACCATATCGGACAAATGGTATTTATTGCCAAAATGCTAAAAAATGGGGATTGGCAAACGTTATCCATAACCCGAAACAAATCAGCAGACTACAATAGTAGGAAGTTTTCGCAGGATAAAGACAGACGGCATTTTACAGATGATTTATAATCAAAATGACGATAAAATGAAAGACCAAAATTTAAAATATCCAATCGGGAAATTTGTAAAACCGTTGGTTATTTCCAAAGAGGAATTAGAAAAATGGATAGAAATCATTGGAACATTTCCTGAAGCATTGCGAAATGAAATAGAACCAATGGCAGATAATCTTCTTGATACGCCATACAGGGAAGGTGGGTGGACAGCAAGACAGGTAATTCATCATTGTGCTGACAGTCATATCAACGCATTTATCCGTTTCAAACTTGCTTTAACAGAGGACAATCCTGTTATCAAACCCTATAACGAAGCTTTATGGGCAGAACTCATTGATAGTAAATTTTTACCTGTAAAATTTTCATTGTCCATATTAAAAGGATTGCATCACAGGTGGTATGTTGTTTTGAAAAATATGGATGATGAAATGCTTAAAAGGAAATATATCCATCCCGAACACGGTACGAAATTTACTTTGGAAGAAGCTATCGGGATGTATGCCAGGCATTGCAATCATCATTTGGCACATATAAAATTAGTAAATCAAAATTCTTAAATCTTATAGTTATGGCGAATGAAAAACTAAATATAGATGCTGTTTCATTAAAACCTTTTGTACCAGCACTTGACTTCGAACTGTCTAAAAAGTTTTATCAGGATATAGGCTTTCAGCTTGAATGGTCTGACAGTAATCTTGCACATTTACAAACAGGAACTTGTGGTTTCTTATTGCAGAACTATTTTATTGAAGACTTTGCCAATAATATGGTTTTGCATCTTACTGTAAATCATTGCGAGGACCTGCATAAAATCTTAAAAGCTACAATATCGAAATATTCATTCCTAGTTTACTTAGAGGAAATTACTATGAAAGAATGGGGAGTGCGAGATTTTGTATTTAAAGACCCATCAGGTGTAATGTGGAGAGTTGCAGAAATTAAAAAAGAAAGTACGATATGAAAACAATATTGATAACAGGAGCAAGTCGTGGGATTGGTGCAGCTACGGCTTTGCTTGCTGCTGAAAGGGGATTTTCGGTAGCAGTAAATTATAACAAAAGTAAAGAGGATGCAGAAAAAGTAGTAGAAGCCATCAAGCAAAAAGGAGGTTTGGCTAAAGCATTTCAGGCAGATGTTTCCAAAGAAGAAGAAATAGTCCGGTTGTTTGAAGAAGTTGATACAGCCTTAGGCAACCTCACATCATTAGTCAATAATGCTGGAATATTAGAGCATCAATCCCGATTAGAAGATATTACTTGGCAAAGGTTGCAACGAATATTTGAAGCCAACACATCGGGTACGTTTCTATGTTGCAGGGAAGCAATCAAAAGGATGTCGCCTAAATATGGAGGAAACGGAGGGACAATTGTCAATGTTTCTTCCATCGCTTCGAGAACCGGAGCACCGTTTGAGTATATTGATTATGCTGCATCAAAAGGAGCTGTTGATTCGTTGACCATCGGATTAGCAAAGGAACTGGCAGACGAAAATATTCGTGTAAATGCCGTTCGTCCTGCATTTATTCATACCGACATCCACGCTTCAGGCGGAGAACCCAACCGGATTGAGCGGATAAAAGAAACAATTCCTTTGAAAAGAGGTGGATTGGCAAGTGAAGTGGCGGAAGCTATTCTGTGGCTTGCTACGGAACAATCGTCCTATTCAACCGGAATATTTATTGATGTAACCGGAGGTCGATAATTAAGATTAATTCTATTTCAAGTCATAAAATAAAATCTAATGAATACAGTAAATAAAACAATTAACATACCGAAATCGCTTTGGAAACTTCACGGTAAAGAAGCTTATAAAAGCGATTTGATTCTGACATATCTGTTAGCAATCATAGTGATGATTTTCAATATGCTGAATATAAAAGACCTTGCATTATGGGAGATAATTGTCGTAGCGGTTTTGTCGGTCGATATTGGCGGTGGTGTAATAAGTAATTTTACCAAGGGCACAATTAATTATTATCGGAAGTCTGGTTTGTCTCCACATCTTTTTATATGGTTTCACGCTCTGCAAACACTGGCTTTGATGTTTGTTTACAATGCGTTTTATATCCCGGCAGCAGCGATAATGGCAGTTGCAATGACAGGTGCAAGCATTGCTGTGATTTTCAGGAAAACCGAATTCCAATTACAGATAAGTGTATTCTTCTTTGCCTTGGTGGTATTGCTGACAAGCTTTTACCCCGAATTACCTATACCGCTAAAAACATTGTTATTGCTTATGTCATTCAAATTGATGGTTGGTTTTGCAGGGCATTATGGTAAACAAGGATTGCCTTTTAACCAAAAATAATGCAATAATGCTTCTGAACACTAAAAGGACAATACTGATGAAAAATTTGGATTAGTTTAAATATTACTCTACAGATTGCTTATGTCATACATCAACAGGATAAAAGATAATGTCTGTTTCCCCGAAAAAACAGCAGTTACCGGAGATGAGATAGAAAACCCGTTATTTGATATTTCTGATGATGAAATAAGCGAGGGTCTTTCCTATTGCAAAGTCTTAATCAATAAAATACTGAATCTGCCTTATGCTCAGTTGCCGGACTTTTTGAATCATCACTGCAATATTGTATCTGACCAAATCAAATGGCTTAATAAACTGGAAAAACTGATTTCAGAAAATGAAGAATTATTTGCTTCTACGACTAACAGAGGCAGGATGATGAAATGTTATACCATTATAGAAAGTAAGCGAAAAGAGATTGAGTTCTCAGGATATAAACACACCGTTGCAAACCTTCCTATGCAATACGTCAATGCGGAATGTGAGAAAAGGTATTTTTCATTCAAAGAAACTAAAAACAGAGTGGACGAGCTGAAAGATTATACACATAAAATTATGTTTCTAACCAAAGAAAAATTTGATTATGAACAGGCAAGCATTGACTTTATTAACCCAAAATTACCGGATTACTCAAGCCAGTGTCAGAAAGAAATAGACCAGATACAGCATTTAAATCGTCTAACAAATGAATTTTCTATTGAGCAGATGAACAGAAATAAAAATGGATTACCATTTAACAAGCTCAAAATAAATTGCAACATCAATCAGTTGGTAGATATATTTTATCAGTTGCATAGGGAATTGTTCACAGACGGCAAACCAATCATTGACGGCAATATAAATGATTTTGTTGCTGTTATTGTAAATTCATTCACAGATAAAGACGGTAGGGAGTTAAGTCCCGATAGCATTGCTACAATGTTCAGACCGTCTAAAACCGATAAACGCCCCAAACCCCACAAAAGAATAGATATTGATAAAATGCTGTAAGCAATAATGACATTGAATTATGAAAAGAATACTTTCAAATAAAAAAGCCGTAATTTTTGATATGGATGGTGTGATTGTAGATAGTGAGAAGTTTTGGGCAAAATCTGAATATGACGTTTTTACCAGTCTTGGTGTAAAGGGAATGGACGAATTTAGTAATCAGACAAAGTTTATGACTACTAAAGAGGTTGCCGAATTTTGGTACGGTAAACACCCTTGGAATAACACATCCATTAGTGATGTAGAACAAATGGTAATTGACAAAGTGATAGAGCTAATAACAACAGAAGATTGTGCTATATCGGGGATTAAAGAATTTATACAAAATCTTAGAAATGCAAATTTCAAAATAGGTTTAGCGACCAATTCGCCTTCAAGAATTATCCCGAAAGTTTTACAAAAAACAAAAATGCTTCACTTATTTGATGCTGTTGCTTCTGCGGATTTTGAAGTTCAGGGGAAGCCACATCCCGGTGTCTATTTTAGCATAGCAGGCAAACTAAAAGTAAGCCCATCTGATTGTGTTGCCATTGAAGATTCTACCAACGGAATGCTGTCAGCACACAGTGCAGGAATGTCTGTGATTGCGTTTACCAATGGGAATAAGAATTTGAGTTTTGAAATTGCCGATTATACCTTACATAGCTTTGAAAATATTTTATAAAAAGTTTAAAAGGGCATTTTGATAGTAAAAGTTTAAAGTCCCGAAATTGATAAAAATGTTCAAGAAATCTAAGGCAATAAAGGAGTACATAATCTAACAAAGAGCAGGGGTTGATGAATCACTGTAGAACTTTTTAGTTCCGATAGACCATTTCGGAACTTTCGGACTTTTTTATGTTGCTGTCCTTTGCTTCCATAATCATAAAATTATTTGAAAATGGAAGCAATTATTTTAAGCAAAGACCAATACACAGAATTGGTAGCAAGGTTGGACGAAATTACCCAACGACTTAACGCAAAGAACGAACCTAAAAAGGACACGTTTTTAGACAATCAGGAGTTTTTACAACTGATGAAAATTTCCAAACGAACCGCTCAAACTTGGAGGGACGAGGGGCGTATTTCATTCTCACAGGTAGGCAACAAAATTTATTACAAGCTGTCAGACGTTGAAAAACTGTTACAAGAACATTACAACAAAGCATTTGCTAAAAAGTAATGCAGGTAAGAATTTCAGAACAAGTAAAAACGTTTGACTATGGTAGTAAGTATTTTTAAAAACTTCAATGAAGTGGTGCAAAACCAAAAAATCATTGAGACACTAAACGACATCAAAACAGGCAAGTATATCAATGTGATTACTTACCTGCGAAAATCACTGAAAGAAAGCAAAATGGAGGCTTATGAAAGGGCAAAGAAATCTTTGCCCGCTTTCACGCCTTCGGCTTCCTTTAAAGGCGGCAGGAAATTAGAATTTGTTACTGCATATACTCAAATCGTAGTATTAGACATTGATAAGCTCACAAAGGAACAACTGAATACAGCAAAGCAATTATCAAAAGAAACGCCTTATACTTTTGCTTCGTTTAGCAGTCCATCGGGAAACGGTTTAAAAATCTTTGTTCGTGTTAATTCATCGCAGGAAAATCACAAAGAAGCATTTATAACACTTCAAAAATTCTATGAAGATTTTTTAGGATTGTCCATTGACAAATCAGGCAAAGACGTTACACGCCTTTGCTTCGTGTCTTACGATACCGATTTGTATTTGAATGAAAATGCAACCGTTTATCCTGTAATTTCAACCGAAGATTTAAGCCCATACTTTAACCAAGAGCAGGGAGCAGAACCCGAACCGCCAACCATTGCAAGCAATGGTTTTTCTACCGAAAAATTTAGTAATGATTATTTGGCAACGTATGAGCATTGCGTAAGATTTACAGAGAAAAAAGAAAGCTATGTAAATGGCAATAGAAACAACTTTGTGCATTTATTGGCTTGCAATCTTAATCGTAAAGGAGTGCCATTGCCTATGGCAATGGGCTATATCCTTTCTGATTATAATTATGATGCAAAGGAAGTCGCAACAACGGTAAACAGTGCTTACAACAACACCCACGAACATAACAAAAGCACCTTATCCATTTCGCCAAATGGCGAAATTTCCGAGCAATCCAAAAGCATAAAATCATCTGAAGAAGAAACGGACGAGGAAGAAGAAAAACCGAGTTTCATTGACCGATTGGAAACGTTTTTAAACTACCGTTATAGCTTTCGCTATAACGTAGTTTCGGGAAAATTGGAGTACAAGGCTACCAAAGCTACGCTTTGGAAACCTGTAACGGATTTCGTTGAAAACTCAATCTTGCGTGAGATTTTAAAGGCAAAAGTAAAATGCAACATCAATACACTACGCAACCTGTTACGTTCCGATTACTGCCAACAGTTTGACCCATTCAAAGATTATTTTGATAACCTTTTACAAAATGAAGATGAAACGGACTACATCACAGAGCTTGCCAATACCATTACGACTACAAAGCAGGGTTTGTGGATTGAATGTTTTAAGAAATGGTTTGTCGCAATGGTGGCTTGTGTAACCAATGAAAAAGAAACAAATCAGACCGTAATTGTATTTAGCGGTAAACAGGGTTTGGGAAAAACCACGTGGATAGAAAAGCTGATACCAAAGCCTTTAAAGGATTATATGTTTTCGGGGACAATCAACCCAAACAATAAAGACACTTTAATTCATTTGGCTGAATGTATGCTTATCAATTTGGACGAACTCGAAAACCTTAACCGTACCGAAATCGGTACGTTAAAAGAACTAATCACGAAAACCCATATCCGTATGCGTAAAGCATACGGACACAACAATGAAACCCTGCCCCGCAGGGCTTCATTTGCAGGCAGTGTAAACACCGCCCAATTTTTAAACGACACAACAGGCTCACGTAGATTTTTATGTTTTGAAGTAGAGCATATCGAGTACACACATAATATTGATATAAACTTGGCTTATGCCCAAGCAAAACAGCTTTACAAAAACGGTTTCCGTTTTTGGTTCAATCAGGAAGAAATAAAAGAGATTAACCAAAACAACGAACAGTACCAGGCAAGAAGCCCAGAAGAAGAATTGCTTTTAACGTGGTTTGAAATAGCCGACAGGGAAACTGCCAACAACTTCATAAACACTACACAGATAGCAGCCAAATTAGCCGAAAAAGCAAAGTTGAATATTACGGACGGTACAGTAATGAAATTAGGCAAAGCATTGAAGAAACACGGTTATTTGCGTTTATCAAAAAAGAACGGCTACGTTTATGCAGTCCGTGAACTAAGTTGGGAAGAAGTGGACAATCAAAACAAAGAGAAAGAACTGCCACCCGAACAACCAAAACCGCCGGAGCAAACAGGCTTACCGTTCTGAATTTCTCAAAGGTGCATTTTGCACCTTTTTTCATTCGTTGGAGTGGATAAGTAAGATAAGCAGAAAAAGACAAAAACAATGTTGTGTTTTTTATCTACGATAAAAAATAAGCCAAAACCCACCAAAATAAAGTAAACGGCACATCGGCTTCATTCCTTTGCTTCCTATAATCCCGATAAATCGGTTTTTGTTTTTTCCAGAATTAGTAATATTTGTTTTTAAGAAAGGTTACTTATCCTACTTACTGTTTTAATCAGGTGTAATTCGGAGCAACAAGAAGAATTAAGTTTTTGATTGCAAAAAGAGAGGGAATTAGGGGGTTAATGTAAATGGAAACTCTAAGAAATATGGATTTCTAAACGATGAAAATTAATTTTGTAACAAGGTCTTTGAGACTAAAAAAATCAATATCTTTACACCATATGCAATTTTTATGAGTAAAAAGGCAATTAATAGGTTGAAAGTAGTACTGGCAGAGAAGAATGTGAGTAGCAAATGGCTCGCAGAACAACTAGGGAAAAATGAAGCTACTATTTCAAGATGGTGTACTAATGATGTTCAACCCAGTTTGAAAACATTGATAGAAATAGCAAATATTTTAAAAGTTAAACCGGCTGACTTAATCAATAATATTGAATTATAATCATGGATAATGTAAATAAGTTATTGGAGCTAAAACAAAGATTATCAGAAGAAATCAATAAAGAAAATTCTGATAATAATATCATTATTACTTTATCAAATGAAATAGCCAAGTTAGACGACAATGAAGTTAGATTTTCTGTTGACGCCGGTATAATTAATAGACTTGGGAAAGAGTTAGTAGGAAGGCATGAAACTGCCGTTTCGGAATTAGTTAAAAATTCATACGATGCCGATGCTACAGAAGTTAATCTGATCTTTGAGAATGCATGGAGTTTAGGAGGAATTTTAATTATTGAAGATAATGGGCATGGAATGGATAAGGAACAACTTGTTAATGGTTTCATGCGTTTGTCATCTTCTGATAAGATACATAATCCTATTTCAAATAAATATAAAAGACAAAGAGCAGGCAAAAAAGGTATTGGTAGGTTTGCAACTCAGCGGCTGGGTGATAAACTTACAATTATTACTCAAACCGAAAATTCTCAGGAAGCTCTGAAAGTTGTAATTAATTGGGACGAATTTCAAACAGATAAAGATTTACTCACTATATCTAGTAGGATTGAATTTATTCCCAAGGAAAAGGAAGAAGGTACAACTTTAGTTATAGAAGGGCTTAGAGAAGGATGGTCTGATGCAATGATAAAAAGAGTTTATAGATATACTTCTGAACTCCTGCAACCTTTCCCTTTATCTAAAAAGAAGAAAAAGGAAAATAAATCATCTGATGATCCAGGGTTTAAAAGTAATTACTTTCGGAAAGACGAAGATGAACTAATTCCAATCATAGACGAAGAAAAAGCAATTTTCCAACATGCTTTGGCAGAAATAGAGGGTTATGTATTAGATGATGGACAAGGTTGTTGGGCATTAAAGAGCGATAAGTTAAACTTTTCACAAGAAGTATATGCTATAGGCAATAATGAAAAGGATAAAGAAGACACTAGCACTCCTTTTAATTTAATCAAGGGAGTTCATTTTAAAGCATATTATTTCGTATATGATCCATCACTTTTTGCTCCAGGAACATTTACTTTTATTCGTGATTTAGGATATGAAAAGGGCGGTTTAAAGTTATATAGAAATGGTTTCCGAGTGTTACCTTACGGAGAACAGGGAGATGATTGGTTAGGATTAGATAAGTCAAATAATAGAAATATTATTTTGGCTCAACATCCGAATAGAAACTTTTTTGGTTTTGTCGAACTTGAGGATAAAAGTGGTGATTTTGAAGAAACTTCAAGTAGAGAAGGTTTAATTGAAAATGAGTATTTAAAGGAATTGGTAAACTTTGTCTATCGTTCATTGACAAGTGCTGTCATGAAGGTTTCAGAATTGAGAGGAAGAAAAGTGACAGCATCTCAAAAGGGATTTACCAAACGAGAAGAAGATCCTTCAGAAAAAGTAGACAGAGGTCTTGAAAAAATTCAGGATTTTTTTGAATCAGAAGATGATTCCAATGAAGAAGACAGCAGTCATTCCTCAAATTATGAGAAAAAGGAAAGGGCTAAGCAAATTTTTGAAGAATTAAAACAAGCAAGAAATGAAGAAAAGCAAAAGACACAGTCTTTAATTGATGAAAACAATATGCTAAGAATATTAGCTGGTTTAGGACTGGTAATTGGAGAATTTGTGCATGAAGTTCAAAGATTTTTACCAGGCTTCGATGCTGACATAAGGTTTCTTAAAAATGCTGTTAAAGATTACAAGGAGATATATGAACGTACTGAATTGTTAGAAACAAATGTTAAATCATTTACTGCATATACTTCTTACTTTGATAAAGCCATTTCAAGAAATGTGCATAGAGAATTAGAGCCCATAGAATTAAGAGATGTTGTAAGAAGCTTTGAAACTGTAATAAAGAATGATCTAAAAAGAGCAGGAACTCAATTTGTTCCACCAGTATTTGACGGATATGATTTGTTTACAGTTCCCATGCATCCATCTGAATGGGCATCTATTTTATTTAATTTGTATACAAATTCAAAAAAGGCAATAAAAAGAGCTAAATCCGATGGAAAAATTTTTATTAAATGTGGAAGGGATGAAAATATTGTTTTTTTAGAATTTTCCGATAATGGAGATGGTATAACTAAAGAAAATGAGGAAAATATTTTCAATGCATTTTATACTACTTCCACAGTAGCAAATCATACAGTGGATGATGCAACAGCACTTACCGGAACTGGTTTAGGTTTGAAAATCGTAAAAGATATAATTGAGTTTTATAATGGGGAGATATATGTGACGACTCCATATGAAGATTATAAAACAACAATTAGAATTGAAATTCCTAAAAATTAAAATATGATAAGCATGGATACTCCAAAGTACATATATATCGATGATGAGAATGATAGTTCAATTGAATCTTTAATAAATGGATTTAATGATACTAAATTGATAGCAGTCGAAAGATTACCACTTTCAAAAGGTATGGATTTTTCTACTTTAAAAAACCTCATTATTCAAAAGATTGAAAAAGATAGTTATTCTGGTCTTTTGATTGATTTAAGATTAGATGGAGAAGGCCCCGACAGCCTAGATTATAGTGCAATATCTATAAGTTCTGAATTAAGAGCATTAAGTGCGAGAGAAGAAATTCCCTCTTTCCCAATAGTTTTATGTTCAACGATAGATAAGATAAAGGAAACTTACAAATCGGATAAGACAAGTCATGATTTATTTGATTATACATTTAAGAAAGCAGAAGAACCTAATTATGAAAAATTTTCTAAAAAATTATGTTCATTAGCTAAAGGCTACAAAGATTTGCCATATAAAGATTTTAGCTTAGAAACAATTTTTAATCGCCCAGATTTAAATACTCTTGACCAACGAATATTTGAACGTTTTTTTAATCAAGATATAATAGTACCATATGATTTTGCATACTTTGCTGTAAAAACACTTTTCCATTGTACCAATCCCCTAATTAAAGAAACCACTCTAGCCGCAAGACTAGGAGTTGATATTGCTAAAAGTGGTGATTCTTGGTTAACACTTTTAAGCAAGTTTGAAAACTGTAAATATTCTGGGTTATTTTCAGATGGTTGGAATAGGTGGTGGGCAGATATTCTGAATATTCAATTAAAAGAAATTTCGGGTAAAAATTTCTCTTTTTTAAAAGCAGAGGAGCGAGTGGAAATCTTATCTCAAACTTTTGGTATAGATGATTTAGTTCCGGCTGTTCCAATTACGAATAATGCAAGCAGTGAATTTTGGACTATATGTGAAGCATTAAAACTGCCTCTTGATCCATTAGAAGGTGTAAAAATAAGACTATCACATGAACTGAAGCCATGGCAAGAACCAAAATACATCTCTCTATATGCAGCAGCAGAAAGAATAGGTGTTGATAAGGGTATAGAACCTCATTACACCGAATTGGAAAGAATTGAAGAATTCAAAAAAGGTTCATGACATGGCGGTAAATTCTAAGTACATGAGCTTCCGAAATGCAAGAGCTCAAGAAATGAGGCAAATGGCTGATTTGTTAGAAAACCAAATTGGCAATATATCTACATTCCCAATTCATAATGCCATAGCAGACCTCAGCAACCCAGAAAGAATACCTTTGTTGAAAAACGGAGATGCAAAGGAAAATATTTGGGGATATGACATTGAAAATTTTGTTTTGCCACTAGACACTTTGAAACATGTTACACCTAACGATATAAAGAAGGGAGAGATTGTTTTAAATATGAAATTAAGAGGGAATATTGAAAACTGGGAATCCTTTAATGATCCATTTGTTGAGTTAGCTTTTAAAGTGTTAATAAAAGGTGTGGGTAATGATAGGACATATCACTTTGGATTTCATATTGATAAACATACTGGGGGTAATTCTGATGAATCTCATCCAGTATATCATTTACAATATGATTTCAATCCAACGGATTCAGCCGAACCAAATTTAGGAGATTTATTCTATGTTGATACTCCAAGAATAATGCATAAACCAATGGATTTTATCCTAGGGGTTGGTTTTCTAACTTCAAATTTTTTTCCAACAGGATTTCAGGTTCTTTGTGAGAAAAGAGAATTTATCAAGTTAAATACTACCTATCAACAATCTGTATGGCGACCTTATTTTCATACTTTAGCTAATAAGTGGAAACCTTTTGATGAAAAAAATATCATTTGGAATCCGATTAACGAAATTTGCCCAATATTTATATGAGAAATATATTCAGATATTTAGAGTCTTATTCACAGCTTCCGCTAGAAGTGGATAGACTTATTGTATCTGCTTTTTTAGAACTCAATGAGTTGAAAGTTATAAATAATCGATTATTACAAGACTATTCAATTCAAGAAAATCAAGAACAAGAATGGAAAAGTTTGTTGAAATTTATTGGAGTTATTCAAAATGAAATTGAAACTTTTGATATCGAAAAACTAATCGAACTATTTGAATTTGTTATTTCTCCTTCTGACAGGATAATAAACGGAGCCATATATACACCTTCCAAAATCAGAGAATACATTATCGCCCAATCCTTTCGGAGAGAGGGAAACAGAATTGAAAACGTCAAAATAGCCGATATTGCTTGTGGTTGCTCTGGTTTTTTATACACAGCAGCTAAAGAATTAAGAAAAAGAACAGGTTATAGCTACCAATTCATTTTTCAAAATCAAATTTTTGGATTAGACATACAAGAATACTCCGTTACTCGTAGTAAATTATTGTTGAGTTTATTAGCATTGTCTGAAGGGGAAGATATAGAAGAGTTCCATTTCAATTTACATCAAGGTGATGCTTTAATTTTTAAATGGAAAGACCATTATGAAAACTTTGAAGGTTTCCAAATCATAGCTGGAAATCCGCCCTATGTATGTGCAAGGAACTTGGAAGATACCATAAAAGAGAACTTGCAAAACTGGTCTGTATGTAAATCAGGGAACCCTGACCTTTATATCCCTTTCTTCCAAATAGGTTATGAAAATCTTGCAGAAAATGGTATTCTTGGTTTCATTACAATGAATACCTTTTTCAAGAGCTTAAACGGTAGAGCATTAAGAAAATATTTTGAAGACAATAATACGAGCATAAGGATTATTGACTTTGGCACACTTCAGATATTTAAGTCTAAAAGCACTTATACATGTATTTGTTTTTTGGAGAAAACAGAACAAAACTATATTGAATATTATAAATCGGCTGAAAAAGAATTGCCAACCAATAGAAACCAATATAGCAGAATCAATTATAAAAATCTTGATGCAAAGAAAGGTTGGAATCTGAATGATAATGAAATTATATCCCGGATTGAAGCAACAGGAACTCCATTTGGAGAGAAGTATAAGACAAGACACGGTATTGCTACATTAAGAAATGATGTTTATATTTTTAAGCCTGTAAAGGAAGATAATGAGTTTTATTATCTTCAAAATGGAAGTTTGTATGCGATAGAAAAAGGCATTTGTAAAGATATATTGAACTCAAATAAATTGAGTAGAGATATTAATTTTGATGAGGTAAAAGAAAAGGTGCTGTTTCCATACAATGATGAAACAAAGCCTAAAGCCCTTGAAGAAAAGGTTCTGAAAGATAATTTTCCTAATGCTTATAAATATCTGAAGAAGAAAAAGGAAGAATTAGCCAAACGAGATAAAGGCAAAGGTAAATATGAAAAATGGTTTGCCTTTGGAAGAACTCAGTCCTTGGAGAAAGTTGGGAACAAACTGTTTTTTCCAAAATTCTCAGATAAAATCCCAAGTTACTTAATCAGTAATGATGATGATTTACTTTTTTACAATGGTCAGGCAATTGTAGGTCATTCAGATGAAGAAATGCAATTAGTTAAGAAAATTTTGGAATCACGTTTGTTCTGGTACTATATAAAAACAACGAGCAAGCCCTACTCATCAGCATATTATTCATTAAACGGAACGTATATTAAAAACTTTGGCATTCCTGATTTTACTGAAGATGACATTGATTTTCTAATTAATGAACCTAATCAAAATATAATTGATGCTTTTTTGGAAGATTATTATAATGTTCAGTTGAGTGAGGAGTTGGTGTATTAATCTCTTTTGAGAAATACACCTAATTCTTCAAACCAGTAATTGTTAGTGTATCGATTTCCCTTAGGAAAAATTTTCTTTACCTTTCTTTCGATGTTATCAAAAGACTGTTGAGCATCTTTACTAAGTATTTTTAAATTTTCAAGAGTAGATAAGTGTAGTTTATATGCAGGATTATACACAACTCTTAGAAAAATGGAATTAGTAGTTTGATTATCAATTGTGAAATTATAATAATCTACATTCCCTATTTCATCAAATAATTCTCCTAATGAATCAATTCTTTCTTTTAATAACTGATCATTATGCTCGGATACAAAGAAAACACATTCAAAAATAAATGAGCGACTTTCAGGGTTTATAGGTGAAGGTATTGTACTAAATTCTTCAAAAATATCTACCAACCTATAAGTTGTTTTTGGATTTAAAGGAAAAGGGTCATCATTATCGATTGCAATAATTTTACTTGCCTTTTGCCAATCAATAATTTCTAAATTATTGTGATGGGCAACATTAATAATTAATGTTTTTGAACTTTCAAAGTTATCATCTTTTAAAGAGTTTTCAAATTCGATGACATCAGCAGGATATATCATAGGTGTTGGGTGAATCCAACACAATAGCTTATAATTATCTGTGTATTTATACGATTCACTAGGTGGATAATTAGTGAATAATTCATCAGAATTATTGTTAACAATTATAAAAAGAGATTTTGACCAAATGACTTTTTCAATTTCTATTTGTCTCACAATATGCGGATGCAAATCTTTGTTAACCTCACAAGTGTACTCTAAGTAAAATACGAAATCTTGCTCCCGATTATAATAGCATAAATTATCTAATTGAGACATATGTATTCTATCTGGTAATTTCCAATCCTCGTTCACATCTATTAAGAAATCATATTCATCTATAAAGGTGTCTTTGTAAACCACATATGTTTCGCTGTTTACAGGTAAATTAAACTTCTCAGCTTTAAAATTACGGTACGATTCTTCTTGCTCTGGAAAATATGGTATTCCAAAGCGAACACTAACATATGAATCCTCAAATTGAATATTTGTATCATTAACAAGTGCATTCAGAATTTCTTCTTTAACATCATTTATTGAATTGAAATTCACATTCTTTTCTATCGTAGCACAATAACCTATCGCATTTCCAAATGCATTTATAGATTTTCTAATATCAAGATGATTTAATGGATATAATTGTCTGGGATTTATAAGCTCTTTTTGCTTTATTTTCAAATGCACTCCATTTTGAAGAGCCAAAGACTCTGGAAAATTATATTCAAATAAAACACCCTCAGGTAATTTTCTTAAAATAAAAGGTATCGAAATTCTATTATCAATTAGATGGATTTTTTCATTTTCAAACCATATTCTTCTCAAAGTGGGATTTTCTAACACAATATCAACCATCTCGTGCCCTTCTATCCAATTAAGATTAAAGTTTTTATAATTATCTGAATATTCTCTTTTACTTTGGGGAGATAATTTACCCGAAGTACAGAAAAAACCGTGATTATGTCCAAATTTATTTAATGCAATTACTATTTCATCAGTTTCGCTACTACCTGAAGTTTTATTAAAATCATAATGAAATTTACATTGAGTAATTACATTATTGCCTCTTTGATCTACAGAAAATATATCTCTTTTGCCATCACCAGTTCCATCCATTATCTTAATGTTACTGTGATTAAAATGCACACTTAATATATCAGCGATTAAAAATGGAAAATCTTTTTCATTAAGACCATTTAAATATTTCAGCTTGTCTTTTGGACGTCCAGGCATAGTAATTCTGTATTAGGGTAGTACAAACAAAAATACAAATTAAATTCCCCACGCTCTGCCCACGCACAGAAAAAATGCGGCTTTAGCCAGACCCAACCACACAAAGCCAACGCTTCGTCTGTCTTCTATGGCATTGCCGCCGTTTGCAACTGTCATACTTTTTGCGTTGTTTTTTGCCAACGCACAACAGCACATCGCAATCCTCGTTCCTGCGGTTGCAAAGAGCTGTACCAATGCGAAAAAAACAAAGCAAAAAGACACTTCACTCCAACCACCACCGTTCCGTTTATGCCAGTATGCAAATCGGCGGAAGCTAAGTTACATAATGTGGCATTATGGTACTTTTCCCCACGCTTATAGGCGACTATGCCAACGCAGAAAAGTCCCATAATAACATTATGTAAAATAGCCAATGCCATAGCCGCTACCCGAAAAAATATCCCCACGCACAATATCCAACGCTGATATTTTTCGGGTATCGGAAGCCGTATTTTTTTCCCACCACACTTGCCAACGCTTCTTTCCCACACGCCCCACCACCCATTTCAGCGGTGCAGTAAAAAAATAAAGCATTGATTGGTTGTTTTGCCGATGTGCTGAAATAAAGTGTTTGGGATTTTCACTTCATTGCATTTCGGTAGGCGAAAGCCAAATTTACCTGCATTTATTCCGTTCCATTCCCTGCACACCTTATTTCAGCACCGCACAGCAAGCGTATTTCGTACCTCATACCCTTGTTTTTTTCCAACGCTTCAGATAATGGTATGCTTTATTTTTTACTACGAAGTGTTTGCCCCATTGCCAACGCTTAAAGACGATTTTTCAAAGGAATAAAAGGAAGTCAATAGACATTTTCCAAAAGAAAAAAGAATAAAAAGGAAAGCAAAGGTAGGTGGCTACGCACAAGTCCACCGCACCAAAAAAAATCCAAAAGACTACGGCATAATGGCAAGACAAATAAGGTGCTTCGCAAAATAATTTTCATTGCCTTGCCACCCTTCGGGACTTATTCCGTTTCCTTTTGGATTTTTTGCCACGCCACCTGATGAATGGCTTTCTTTTTTTTCTGTTTTTTTCTTTGTAAAAAAGTTTTGGTTTTCAGCCACAGCAACGAAAAAAGCGGAGCAAATCTCAAAAATAGTGCGATATGAAAGCCGTTAAAATCTTTACTTACAACCTGAAAAATCAAAAATCGGAATTTGAATTTTACGCCTTATCCAAAGGCTTAAACAGTGGTAAGCCCTTAGATAGCCCTTGCCCAAATTGTTTTGTTATTTCCTGCCGTAATGTGGAAGAATTGGACGTTTATCGTAGCTTATTATTTGGCTTATGGCAAACAAAATCATTTCATCAGTTTTTAATTGGTTCGGTCATTCCTTATATCCGCATTTCGGATTTTAAAAACTTCGTTTTTGAACAGGCAACCCATTTGAAAGGAAAAGAAAAGGTGTTTAAAAATGATATTCGCAGGGTTAAGACATTGGAGCAACGAGAAAGGCACATATACGAACAGTTGCTTTTGATTTCAGAATTGAAACGCATTTACATTGCAAGGCATTTAAAGCGGTAGCCCGCAGGGCTACGCTCTTTTGCCTTTACAGTTCCCACCGCTTGCCCGATACTTGCACCATTAGCCACATATAAAGGCAATATAAAAGCACCGTTTTATAAATAGAGTGCAAACAAAAGCAAGCAATAAAAAATCCTGCCCAAAGGACAGGATTTTAAAATACAGGTTTGAATGAAACCTTTACCGACTACGGATTTTCGGAAGTTGGTATATCTTCTTTCGTTTCCTTTTTGTCGATATCTTCGGTCTGCATTGCGGTTTGAGCAATGGCAGTCGCCACAGTTCCGCCCAACAATACATAACCGGCTACGGTTACAATGGTGGTAGGCAACGCCACCGGAGCGGTTAAGATTGCACCGCCTACGGCAGTTAATGCAATACCGACAGTCCGAATGATTTTAAACCATTTCGGGGTTGGAGCTGTTACACGCTCGACTAAGTTTAGACTATTGCTTTTCATTGTTGAAATTTTTTAAAATGATTTTTTCTAAATTGTTTACTCGGTGTTCCAGATAATCTACTTTATGGTTTAGTAAATCATAGCTGTTTTTGAACTCTGTTTTTATCAGCAAAGCCATTGTTTTGACCTCTGTTAAATCCTTTTCCATTTTCTTAAAATCGGAATGGAGTTGTTTAATGAAGTAAGCCACAATAGCCAACAGCATACTAATCAGAGAGCCGAACACGATATTTAATGTGATTGCATTTTCCATTGACATACGTTTTTAAAATTGGAAATTGTTTTCAATGCTGATACCGTTTTCTTTGCCCTGTATTATGGCTAACAACTTCGGGTAAATCATTTGGTAAGCATCTTTGCTTCTTAGCACTTGATAATCGCCATTCACAAGCTCGAAACCGAAACCGCACAACGGACAGCCTGCCGTATGGGTGTAAGTGTTCCCGATGTGGATATATACAAAACTGAAATTCGGTAAGCCGTTAATCTCAATCATACCTTTGTGGAGCTTTGGGAATTTCTGCCGATAGTCGGCATTCTTTCCGCCCCACGTATTCAGCCTTAATGTATATTGTCCTGTTGGGATTGCGGTTTGCTTTGGTATCTTAACAGTTCTGATTTTATCTTCCAATAAATAGCATTGGAAAATACCGTCAATATACAAATGGCTTAATGTGCTTTGTTTGCCTTCGGCAACTCTTACGATTTTTGTTCTCATTGAAGATTGATTTTAAGGGTTAAATAAAAAAGCCCTCAAAGCAGAGGGCTTTGATTTCAGTTGCTTAAAAAGCATCTTCAATTTTCAAACAGTTACCGGAAGAAAACGCATAATGATTGCCGTTTACCTCTTGGAAAAACTCAATCCCGATGCACTGAATAACGGTTACATTGGTATCGAGCGTAGGAGTACCCGGAAGCGTTGCCGTTAATGTAGAGCCTGCAAATGCTGTATTCAACGGAATGTAGGGCGAGTATTCAATAATACTCAATTCGTTGTTTACCATATCATCAGGTTCATACGTTCCGGTAGTCGCATTGTACACAAAGTCAGCAACTACCGCCAAAGCGTTAATCAATCTGAAATGCGTTGCTCCAGACGGTGCAGAAACTAAATCGGCAGGGTTAAACGGTGCTACCGTAAAATCTGCACTATCCCTTGCAGGCGTATGGGTTACATCGTAAGGGGCGTTAAAAACGCCATTCAGAGAAAGTTTTTTATCAAACTCAAATCCCAATAAATAATTTCTTTGGGTAGAGATTTCAACTTTCCTGTAACCCCTTGCCTCTGTACCATCTTCCAGATTGATTTTTTTCATTACGGACGTTAAACGTCCTGTAACTTGGCTGTCTGCCATTTTTGACATCAACGCTGATAAAGCGGTGCGAATGGATTTGCCAGCTCTTGCACAGCCCCCAAATTCATTCATATTCTCACGAGTACGTTCAAATTCAGGGGCGGTCTTTACCTGTTCTGCGGTAGGACCGCCCACCATACCCGCAAAAAATCCCTGTTGTCCTTTGATTTTGAAGTGCCGAACATCGCCAATCGTTCCGACATACTTCATAAGTCCTTTTTGTCTTGCCATTTTTTTAAATTTTTTGAGTTAATAAATACGTTGCGTACGCATTTACAAAGTTCACTCTATACAATTTTATAGACAATACACAACATATTGAAATACAACGCAATACAGTGCTAACGCACCGAAAATAGGAAAATGTAAAGGGCAGAACTGCAATCGGTATGGTAGAACGGACGAAAAATTGACAGGAAAACAAATAAAAAAAGCAAGGATTTTCATTATAAAAATCCTTGCTTTGAAAGGTGTAAAATATATCTCTCTAAAAGTTGTACTTATGTTGTACCTACGATTTGAAAAAGTATGTAAATAACCTGAAAATCAATGTACTATAATAAGACTTTTATT
>NZ_JAAJTJ010000010.1 GCF_011030405.1 Parapedobacter sp. SGR-10 | reverse complement strand
TTTATATTTTGGTGCTAAATATAATTTTATTCAGCGACAACTTCGAAAGGAACCTGAACTTTTACTTCTTTGTGCAAGTTTAGGTTTGCTACGTATTCACCCAGTGTTTTAGGCTCTGTTTCGAATGTGATACGGCGACGGTCTACGTCAAAGCCTTGTGCTTTCAAAGCTTCTGCAATTTGGATACTGTTTACTTTACCGAAGATCTTGCCGGTTTCACCAGCTTTAGCGCCGATAGTAAGTTTTGCGCTTTCCAATTTGCTAGCCAATTCCGTAGCGTCTTTTTTGATTTTCTCTTGTTTGAACTGAGCCTGTTTGATGTTCTCAGCCAATACTTTTTTTGCCGATGGCGTAGCCAATATAGCGAATCCTTGAGGAATAAGGTAGTTGCGTCCGTAACCGGGTTTTACTACTACGATATCGTCTTTTTCGCCAAGGTGCTTGACATCTTGTTTTAATATAAGTTCCATTATCGTATCCTCCTTATTTTAATGAATCAGTTACGTAAGGCAATAGGCCGATGATACGCGCGCGTTTTACGGCTTGTGCTACTTTACGTTGAAATTTTGCTGATGTACCTGTAAGACGACGAGGAAGGATTTTGCCTTGCTCATTGACAAACTTCAACAGGAAGTTGGCGTCTTTGTAATCGATATACTTGATACCGTTCTTTTTGAAACGGCAGTATTTTTTACGGTTGTCCTCCACTTTGGGGGCGGTTACGTATTGGATATTGTCGTTTGCCATTAGTTTGCTACCTCCTCAGTTTTAGTTTCAGCTTTTTTGTTGAATGCACCGCTACGTTTCTTTTCATTGTATGCGATAGCATGTTTGTCCAATGAAATGGTTAGGAAACGCATCACACGTTCGTCACGCTTGTATTCAAGCTCTAATTTTTTGATTAATTCACCCGGAGCCTTGAATTCAGTTAAGTGATAGAATCCAGTTGTTTTTTTCTGGATTGGATACGCTAATTTTTTCAAACCCCAATTATCTTCTGCGATAATTTCGGCTCCGCCTTCTGTAAGGATAGTTTTGAATTTGGCAATAGCCTCTTTTGCGACCTCCTCTGAAAGCAACGGGGTAAGAATGATGACAGATTCGTACTGTTGCATTTTTGTGTTATAAATTTTATTTAACTAAACAATTCCGCATTTACGGAAGTGCAAAGGTAGGAAGAAAAGTAAAAAATAAAAAGTAAAAAGTGAAAAACTTTTAAGGTAAAGATGGAGGTCGTCTCCTGTTTTTGCTGGAAACAAACATAGGAGACATTTTTTTTCATATCTCTACAAAATAACTTACTTTAGGTATTGCAAAACGATTGGTATGAACCTAATAGATTACTTAAAACAGGAATATAAGATTGACGAGGATCTGGAAATCTTCTTTGATTCGATCACAGAAACCAAAGAATACCAGAAAGGGGAGGTTGTCTTTGAGCCGGGAAACTATTTGAAACATATCTATTTTATAGAGAGTGGCTTTGCCCGTGTTTTTTATTTCAAGAACAAAAAAGACGTTACCCATTATTTCTTTGCTCCACAGACGTTGAGTACAGCTGTCGAAAGCGTGATGTACCACAAGCCGAGTTATGTGGGCTTTCAGGCATTGGTACCCTCGCGGATAAGTATATTTCCCTTTGCGCCGATAAAGGAGTTGGCCGAGACCAATATTACGGTCAACCAGATTATCCAAAAGATACTGTTGGATATGCTGATAGCTTTTTCCAAACGTTTTTACCGGAGCCAATTTGAAACCGCACACGAACGTTATCAATCGTTGATTGCCGAGAATCCTGAATTGTTTCAGCATGTGTCCTTGGGGCATATTGCATCTTATTTGGGGATTTCACAGCAGACGCTATCCGTGATACGGGGGATGAAGTGATGTGCTTTTTTAAGATATCTGAAAATTTATTTGAAAGATAAGTCGCAATTTTGTCCTGTTAAAAATAGAAAATGTCAAAAGGTATGAAGAAGTTGTTCCGTTATTTTGCTTTCGTATCGGCTTTTGTGGCGGGAGGAAGTGTTGGCTTGTATGCCCAGCAACCGTTCGATGCTTTTAAGACACCTGTCCAACAGGCTGTCGTACACAACAAATCCTTGCAAAACTCGATCTTAGAAAACCAAAAGACCCTTTTAGATAAAGAGATGGTTCAAGGTAAATTATTGCCTATCCTTACGGCGAATGCAGGTTACGGCTATCTGCATTCGGGTTTTGATTTGGATCTGCCTACCCAACAGTTGCCTTTGACCGGGATCAATCTGTTTGAAGGGTCGCAAAAAGGCACGGTCTCTACGCAGGTAGGCCTCGCCGGAGTTACAGCCAAACAAGTTATTTTTAGTGGCTTGCAGATTACCAACGGAAAGAAAGCTTTGGAGCATAAGGCCAAAGCACAGGAATTGATGACGGAGGCAGGTTATGATCAGTTGGCACAGGAAGTGATTCTTTCCTTTGATCAACTGATGTTGCTGAGGGAGATAGATCTGCTGATCGAGGATTCGGACAAGCGATTGCGCAAAGAGCACCAAAAGGTAGTCAAGGCGATAGAAAATGGTTTTGCGATTCCTTACGATAGGGATAAAATCAAATTGGCTATGTTGGAGTTGGAGAGTAAAAAGGCGGAAGTGCAGAGCAATCGTGAGCTGTTATACTATAAGCTCGAAGAGTTGACCGGATTGCCCCAGCAGGAACTGCATTCGATATCCTATACTTTGTCTGAAATCGTATTGGGCGGCGAGGAAGCTATGCAAATGAACAGAAAGGAATTGCAGGCGTTGGAGGCTTCGCAAAAAGCTTTTGAATATGTCTTGAAGAAAGAAAAAGGTGCGCAACTTCCGATGCTATTTGCTTTTGGAAATGTATCGTATGTCAATGCGTTTGGTACGGATATGACTTTGCAGGATATACCCCATATTGGAGATGTGAAGATGTCTAGCAACCATTTTCGTGCCTTTCCTGGCTATGCCGTGGGTGTGGGGATGAAGTGGAATATATTTGAAGGAAAGGCGCATAAATCATCTATAGAAAAGGCTCGTTTGGATTTACAGATCAATGCCAACAAACTGGATGATACACGTGAAAAACTGTCGTTACTCCAACGAAAGACCAAATCGGACTACGAATTGGCTTTGAAAAAAATAGCTGTCAACCAACAACAGGTCACGATCGCTAAAAATAATATGCGATTGGCATCCCGCCAGTTTGAAGAAGGCTTGTTGGATGTGACAGAACGGTTGGAGGCTGAAAATGAGTATTACAAGCATTCGTTGAGTTATTTCAACCAGATATTGAGCCAGCGAAGCATGGCCACTGAACTATTGAAAGCAAACGGGAATCTTTATCAGACAATAATGCAATAAATCATGAAAAAAGCACTATATATTCTAGGTACATTCATTTTATTCCAAAGCTGTTCAAATCGCACAGCAAATTACAAATCTTTTGAAGGAAAGATCGAGCGTGATCAGTTGTCGGTCACGACTAAAGTGCCTGGCAAAGTACACCGTATATTGATCGAAGAAGGACAGTTTGTCCAGAAGGGAGATACACTGCTGATCTTGGAATTGCCGGAGGTCGATGCAAAATCCCTTCAGGCTCAGGGTGCATTGGAATCCGCGCAGGCACAGTATGAGATGGCCTTGAAAGGAGCGACAGATGGCCAGTTGGTACAATTGAACGCTAAAGTCGATGGGCTGAAAGAGCAATACGATTTTGCCCAAAAATCATTGGATCGTATGCGCAACCTATTGGCGGATTCGTTGGTCTCTCAACAGAAATACGATGAGGTGTATGCCAAATACCAAGGGGCAAAAAACCAATACCTTGCTGCTCAGGCCGAGTTGGCCGATGTGAAACATGGGGCACGTGTCGAGCAGCAAAAAATGGCTTTGGGACAGAAAGAACGTGCGTTGGGAGCTGTTTCCGAAGTTAACATAGCGGCCCGGGAGCGCTTTGTGCTGGCTCCACAGGATATGACTGTCGAAACTATCAATTTGAAGATTGGCGAATTGGCCTTAGCAGGTTATAGTCTGGTGTCCGGATATATAGAGGAGGGTGCCTATTTTCGCATGACCGTACCGGAAAGCAAGGTTAAGGATTTTGCGAAAGGAACACAAAAAGATGTGACGATCCCTTATCTGGACAACAAGAAGATAGTGACTGTGGTCGAGACCATCAAACCGTTGAGCTCGTATGCGAATATCAGCACGGCATATCCTGATTTTGAGCAGCAGGAAACCTTATTTGAGGTTCGTTTGAAGCCGGTTCGTAAGGACGAGAGCAAAGAGCTGTTGACCAAAGCAACTTTCGTTATCAGCGACGGACAATAACAGGTATGAGGTCTGTATGAATTGCAATTGAAAAAATATTCTAATGAAAAATTTTTGGAATCTGATCAAACGAGAGTTTGCGTTATTCTATCAGAACAAAGTTTTGCTTATTTTATTCTTGGGCGCACCGATCCTATACGGCGTATTGGTGGGTAATGTATATAAGCAGGGTAAGGTCACACATTTACCTATAGTCGTCGTCGATGAGGATCGTAGCCCATTGAGCCGTCAACTGATTGATATGTTCAACGAGAGTGAGGTCATCTACGTTTCGGATGTACTGCCGGATGCGTTCAAGGCCAACGAAACGGCAATGAAAAGTGAAGCTACGGTCGTCGTACATATACCGCGTGGTTTTGCATCGGATGTCAATTACAACCGGAGTACGGAGTTGACCTTATTTGTCAATGCTTCCAATACACTGACCTCCAACTATGCCATGATGGCGGTCAATGTATGTGCCGGAACATTGAAAGCAGGGATTCAGATCAAGGCACAGGAGAAAAAGGGAGTACCGGCCTACATAGCTTCACAGCAGTACGAGCCTTTTAAGACGACCATTATCAGACAGCATATCCGTAGTGGAAACTATCTGTATTTCATGTTGCCTGGTGTATTGCTTACGGTGCTGCAACAGGTCATGATGTTGGGATTGGCGCTGAGCTTTGCCTCGGAATTTGAACGCGGCACGTTTAAGGAACTGGTGGATAGGTCCTCCAATGTATTTGTCTTGATTCTGATCAAGATCATGCCTTACCTGTTGATGTCCATTGGTATCTACGCATTGTATTATGGTTACTCCGTTTATTACAGGATGCCGCTGCATGTTGAGGGTTTTGCCTTTTGGGGAGCTTCTATATTATTTCTGCTAGCAGTGTGTTTTATCGGTATTTTGGTTAGTATAGCTATTCCCAGTCAACTCAAGGCGACCGAAATCCTAATGGTCATCGCGACACCATCATTTATCATCAGCGGATTTACGTGGCCTCTGAGCCAAATGCCAACATGGGTCGTGTATATAGCGGATATGATCCCGTTGACGCATTATTTGCAGATCTTCCGGACGATGCTCATTGAAGGAGGTGCAGCTGAATATGTGCGAGGATCTATATGGGGGCTAGCTATCATTGCTATTGTCACTTTTGTGGCATCGGTTGTGTTGTTGCAGATGAAGATTAGGAAGGTAAAATCGTAGAGACGCAATTAATCGCGTCTCTATATTTTTTTATAATTTTTTTGTTCTTTTGGGAATATGTTGGACAAATTACAGCTAAGAAAAGCAAAAGCGGAGGAGGTGGATACCATTTGGCCGCTTTTCGAACAGGGTATTGAGAAGCGTAGACAGGAGGGAAGTACGCAGTGGCAGGACGGATACCCCAATCCGCAAACTATAGCAAATGATATCTACCACGGTCATGGATATGTATGCGTAGATGAAGGGGACGAAATAGTCGGCTATGTAGCCTTGATTTTTGATGTTGAGCCTGCATATGACATCATAGAGGGTGAATGGCTGACAACAGGGACATATGCTGTCATACACAGGGTCATCGTATCACAGCACAAGAAAATCAAAGGATTGGCCAGTTGGATCATGTTGGCGTTGGAGCCTCTCTGCCAGGCCCGGCATGTGTACAGCATCAAAGCAGATACTAATTATGATAATGCAGGCATGCTTCGTGTTTTCGAAAAAACAGGGTACACGTATTGTGGAATTGTCTATTTGAGAGGAAATCCCAGACAGGCATTTGAGAAGGTTCTTTTAGGACGAGACTGTCGGAAAAAAGTAATTATGCCACGAAGTCACTAAGACACGAAGGAAAAACCAATACTTTGTACCCTAGTGACAGGGCAAAAATCAGTCACAAGCACCGCTTTGTTCATACCTGTGCCAGATGCGGCAGAATGGTAGTCTGGAGACCACCATCATGAAAAAGTCCTTAGACACCCTACGGAAGTCTAAGGACAATGAGATTTTAAACCATGAGCTCTAAAGCTAAAGGCTATTTTTACATCGCTTCGGCGACGACTTCTTCCACTTCGGGAACCATGCGCTTCAGCAAGCCTTCAATACCGGCTTTGAGTGTAATTGTTGAAGAGGGACAACCGCTGCATGAACCTTTTAAGATGACGGTCACAACCCCATCATCAAAAGATTTGTAGGAGATCGCCCCACCATCCTGTTCTACGGCGGGACGTACGTAATCGTGAAGGACCTGCTGGATCTTTTTTTCAGTATCTGTACCTTCGAAATTGACTGAGTCATCTGCCACCACTTCTTTTACTTTCAATTCGGATTCGACCGCACCTTTGACAAACTCTTTCAGGATAGCCTCGATATCTTCCCATGCCACATTATCTGTTTTGGTAATGGTCACGAAATTGCTGGCAAAAAATACACCATTAACAAAATTGAATTTGAATAATTCCCTTGCGAAAGGTGATTCTTGCGCTTTTTCCCGATCAGGATAGTCTACACTTCCATTGATCAAAAGCTTGTTGACCAAGAATTTCATCGTTGCGGGATTAGGTGTCGCTTCAGTATATACGTTGATAGTAGCCATTTTTAGTATTTAGACTTTTAGTATTTAGTATTTAAACATTTGCCTCCTGCCTACAAATATACATCAATTGTTTTTTAACGCTCGTCATCTACACGTCAAAGCTTACCATGTGACTCCTGTGTAGTTCCACGGTGTGACGGCTTTGATCTCATTTTTGACGTCTTCGCTGATGTTCAGTCCATCGACGAATATTGCAATAGTCTCTTGGGTGACATGTGTATTGGTGCGTGTCAGATCTTTCAGTGCTTCGTACGGCTTTGGATAGCCTTCTCGGCGCAGGATAGTCTGTATCGCTTCGGCTACGACAGCCCAATTGTTTTCCAGGTCCTTTTGTAGGGCAGATTTGTTTAGGATCAGTTTGCGGAGTCCTCTCAACGTAGATTTGAGTCCGATCAGCGTATGGGCAAATGGTACACCGATGTTGCGCAGTACCGTAGAATCCGTTAAATCTCTCTGTAGCCTTGAGATAGGCAGCTTCGCCGCCAAATGCTCGAAGAGCGCGTTGGCCATGCCAAAGTTTCCTTCTGCGTTTTCAAAGTCTATCGGATTTACCTTGTGTGGCATAGCGGATGAACCGACCTGCCCGGCCGTAATCTTTTGCTTGAAATAGTCCATCGATATGTAGGTCCATATATCACGACACAGGTCTATCAATATGTTGTTGATTCGTTTGAGGGTATCGCAACTTGCTGCAAAGCTGTCGTAATGCTCAATCTGTGTGGTGGTTTGCGAACGGTATAGCCCCAGTGTATTATTGACAAAATTGTTGCCGAATGTTACCCAATCTTGTCCGGGATATGCCACATGGTGCGCGTTGAAATTGCCCGTAGCTCCACCGAATTTTGCGGCGTATGGTACCTGATTCAATAGTGACAATTGCTTTTGGATGCGTTCGGTAAATACCTTGATCTCTTTGCCCAAACGGGTGGGAGAGGCCGGCTGTCCATGTGTTCTGGCCAGCAACGCGATGTCTTTCCATTCGGTTGCCAAGCTATCCAATTCAGTAGTGACTTCTTGCAATGCGGGAAGGTAGGCTTTGTGTATCGCCTCTTTCCACGAATAGGGGATCGCTGTATTGTTGATGTCTTGTGAGGTCAGTCCGAAATGGATAAATTCCAAAAAGGCATTCAATCCCAGTTTTTCGAACCTGTCTTTTAAAAAATACTCGACTGCTTTGACATCGTGGTTAGTTACCTTCTCGGTGTCCTTGATCCATTGGGCATCGGCTGTCGAAAAATCCCGATAAATGGCCCTTAGCTGCTCGGCTACGCTGTTGTCAAAATCTGCCAGTTGGGGAATTTTAGAGTCAGCCAAGGCAATGAAGTATTCCACTTCGACGAGGACGCGATATCTTATTAAAGCGAATTCCGAAAAGTAAGCCGATAATTCTTTTGTGGTATTGTGGTATCGTCCGTCTATTGGGCTGACGGCTGTCAAAGCTGATAAAGTCATGTTAGAAAATTTTGTTACAAAAATAGGAAAATGAGTGGCTCAACGCAATTGTTTGTGAAATAAAAAAAGCCTGTGTTTGATAAAAACACAGGCTTTACGAGTATCAAAACTCTTTATCGGATTACTGTACGTTGTTAGCAGCAGAATCGATAGCAGCTTCAGCTGAATCAGCAACAGTGTTGATAGAGTCAGTCAAAACTTCAGCAACTGAATCTACAACTTCTTTCAAAGAATCTGCAGTTTCTTCAGTTTTAGTTTGGTTACCACCACAAGAAGCAACTGTCAAAGCAAATGCTAAAAATCCGAATGCGAATAAATTTTTCATTTTTTTCTAATTTTCTGTTTAATTGAAACAAATATGTTTTTATACCCTTTAATACCGGGAAACCCAAAAGGTAACCCAAAAAATAAATATTTTTTGTTTTTGTGTATAACTACCTGTATTACAGTGTTATGAAATTTAAAAATATTTGTTTAGGTTGCAAATATAGGATAGTTTTATGGAAATACAAGGATAAAAAACTAAATTGGAATGGAAATGTTGTTATAGTTGTAGTCAGTTGTTGGCGCACGAATCCTTTCGTGTGCCTGTATTTTGAGCACACGAAAGGATTCGTGCGCTAGCGATATAACGGCAGTCATTTAAAAAAAATAATAGAAATGCTGAAAAAACTAAAAAGTATCATCCATCTGCTGAAATCGATTGATTTTGAACAGGTCGAGAAAATATCAAAAAAAGTAGATCTGGGTGAGGTGTTGGGAGCCGTCTCCAAAATGGATGAAAAGCAGTTGCAGATGGCCATGAAGATGCTGACATCGGGCAAGAAGAAAAAAGATCCTCCCCCTATCAATGCAGATTTTTATGCGGTGGAAGAAAGGCTGTCTCCGGAAGATCGGGCATTGCAATTGAAGGTACGGGCCTTTTTGGAGAGCGAGGTCAAACCGATTGTCAACAAATATTGGCTACGGGATGAATTTCCCTTTGAATTGATCCCTAAATTGGCGGAACTGGATATCTGTGGCTATGTGTACGAAGGCTATGGCTGCGCTGGTGGGACGTCCCTAATGGATGGGATCATTGCTAGCGAATTTGGCCGTGTCGATCCGTCCATTGCAACTTTTTTGGGTGTACAAAGTGGATTGGCAATGGGTTCGATCTATATGTGTGGTTCGGAAGAACAGAAACAGGAGTGGCTCCCTCCCATGCAAAAGCTTCAAAAGATAGGTGCCTTTGGGTTGACCGAGCCGCTGGTCGGTTCGGGAACTGCAGGAGGTCTCACGACAACATGCAAACGATCCGGTAAAGATTGGATATTGAACGGTCAGAAAAAATGGATCGGAAACTCTACGTTTTCAGATATGACTATTATCTGGGCGCGAGATCTGGATGATGGGCAGGTCAAAGGTTTTATCGTACGCAAGGAAAATCCGGGTTTCCAAGTGGAAAAGATCAAGGACAAGATGGCGTTGCGGATTGTGCAGAATGGATTGATTACCTTGACGGATTGCTTGGTGCCCGAATCGGATCGTCTGCCACATGCGCAGACCTTTAAGGATACGGCTAAAGTATTGCAGATGACACGTGCAGGGGTGGCTTGGATGGCTGTGGGCTGTGCACGTGGGGCATATGAAAATGCGCTGGAATACACATTACATCGTGAACAGTTTGGTAAACCGATTGCGTCTTTCCAACTCATACAAAACCATTTGGTAGAAATGCTGTCCAATCTGACAGCTATGCAGACTCTGGTGTTCCGGCTTTCCGAGTTGCAGGATGAGGGTAAATTGAAGGATGAGCATGCGTCTTTAGCGAAAGTGTTCTGTACCTTGCGGACGCGTGACATTGTGTCGAGGGCGCGTGAAGTCATGGGAGGGAATGGTATCTTGCTAGAATACAATGTTGCCCGTTTTCTTGCCGATGCGGAGGCCATTTATTCGTATGAAGGGACTAAGGAAATCAATTCGTTGATCGTAGGACGTAGTATCACGGGGTATAGTGCTTTTGTATAGTAGGTAAGTATTGCGATCCCGACATCGGGACAAGTGATGCGTATAGCGTATTGAGATAAAAGAGCAAAGAACAAGGATACCCCTCAGTCCTTGTTCTTTGCTCCTTATTCTTTGTTCTTTCTTAAGGATTAGGTCTTTCATCCTTGTTCCGGTAAGTTTGGTATATTTATTGTAACAGATTTGTTAAACACTAATTATATCATATGACACTAAGAAAAACACTATTAGCACTGGCTCTTGTAGGCTCAGGTGTTGTAGCGGCTCACGCTCAGATCAAAATCAACACGAAATCCATCGGTTCGGCAGCAAAAGCCGTAAAAGCAGCGACACTATCTAATGATGATGTGATCGCTTATACGAAAGAATATATCACATGGATGGATGAGCATAATCCGGTAGCACCTGCTGATCATGAATTGGCAAAGCGTTTGCAAAAATTGACCGGGAACCTTTCCAATTATGATGGACAACAATTGAATTTTAAGGTATATCTAGTGCGGGATGTGAATGCTTTTGCCTGTGCTGATGGAAGTGTACGTGTGTGCGCGGGACTGATGGAAGTCATGGATGACAATGAAGTGCTCGGTGTGCTCGGTCATGAGATTGGACACGTCAAAAATCAAGATTCCAAAGATGCTTTTCGTACGGCGCTATTGACTTCGGCGCTGAAAGATGGTGTGAGTTCACAAGGAGGTACAGCAGCGACCTTGACTGATTCGCAATTGGGCGAACTTGGAGAACAGGTGGCTAACATGAGTTTTTCACGTAAGCAGGAAAGCCTTGCGGATGATTACGGATACAAATTTTTGAAGGATAATAAAGTCAATCCATGGTATATGGCGATGGCTTTTGAGCGATTGTTGGAGCTTTCGGGAGGGGCATCAGATGGAGGACTTTCAAAAAAATTGTTTTCTTCGCACCCCGATACGAAAAAACGTGTAGAAGAAATGTCTCAAAAAGCTACGAAGGATGGTTTTGAAAAACCTATAGTCAACAAATAGTTCTTTTGTTTAGACAATAATAAAGGGGGGGATGTTTTTATGCATCCCCCTTTTATTGTTTTTTTTATTTCTTTTTGCTTTGCTGTTGAGCGGCTTGTTGCTGTCTCATCATCTCTTCCATACGCGTTTGGAAAGAGGATTTTTTCTGTACTTTCGGATTCTTTTTGTTTTCTTCCAGTTTGGCCAGTATCTTCTCATCGTCAATGCTCTGACGGATGAGCACCTGGGTCAAGAATGTGAATACCGCACCCAAGAAATAATAGTAGTTCAGACCTGAGGGGAAACTGTTCAGCATAAAGAAGAATAACAACGGCATAATGTAACCTATGTATTTCATCTGATTGTTAGCTGCTGCTCCGGCTGTAGCATTGTTATACCAAGTGGTCAGCAATGTCGTAGCTGTCATGAGCACACACATCAATGAGATGTGGCCGATCCCAAAAATAGGAGAGAACGTGATTGGCGCATCATACGTGGACAGGTCTTTCATCCATAGGAAACTTTCTCCCCTCAATTCAAAAAGGTTTGGGAAGAAGAAGAAGAAAGCTATTGTAAAAGGCATCTGCAACAACATCGGCAGACAGCCTCCTAAAGGATTGACACCGGCCTGTTTGTATAGTTTCATCTGCTCTTGTTGCAACAACATAGCGTTGTCATCGCCTACCTTTTCTTTGATGACGTCCAATTGTGGCTTGAGTACACGCATCTTGGCCATGGAAAGGTATGATTTGCGTGTCAATGGGAACATGGCTCCTTTGAGCAATAGGGTCAAGATCAGGATCACGATGCCGTAACTCAAGTGGAAACCGTCCAGAAAATCAAATAGCGGTACAGTTATGAAGCGGTTGATCCAGCCCATAGGTCCCCAACCCATGTTGATGATTTTTTCGTATGATTTGTCTTCTGATTTAAGGACTTTGTATTGATTTGGTCCATAGAAGAAGTTGAATTCGTACTGATTGTTGGATTGTGTGTTGAATGCAAGTTCTGCTGTAGTTTTGTAATGCTTGACGACATTGTCTACGGTTAGGTAGGTAACGGCCAATTCTGTATTTTCCAAAGGCTGCTTGGAGGATAGGATCGAAGAGAAGAAGTGCTGTTTGAAAGCGATCCATTCTACTTTTTCTTTCTCCAATTTTTCATCATCATCACTTGTCTCTGACAGGTTGTCGATGTCGTTATCCGTGTTTTTATAGAAAATAGTGGATTTGTCACGTTCGGACTTGATGTTCGGCTCTTTCTGCAATAACGTAGATTCCCATTGCAGTAGGATACTCTTTTGTTTGATGTCGATCAGATTCTGTATTCCTACGGCTTGTATATTCAACCCCAGATTGTAGGAGTTGGGTTGTAGGGTATAGGTGTATTCCAGGTATTGATCGTCACTGTAATTGAGTCTAAATGTTGCGCTGTTGGATGTGCTATTGACCGAAGAGAAGTAAAGGTCATCGGTGTTGATATTTTGTCCTGCGGCATTGAAAAGAAAGCCAAATTTATTGTTTTCTCCTTCCACCAGATACAGAGGTGTGCCATCAAAATTGGTTTCTTCTTTGAGTTGTACCTTTTTTACTTTTCCTCCTTTGGTTGTGATTTCTGCTTTGATCAATTCGTTTTCTAACGTGACAAATCTTTCGTCTCCGCTTTTGGATCCGCCAAAGGGTTTGGAGAGGTCGACAGAGTCTACCGTAGCGATTGTCGTATTACCGGGCTGGTTATTTGCCGATGTGTCTACTATCCCTTCTCTTACCTTTTTGAGAGAGTCCTGTAAAGCTTGCTCCTGTTTGATTTCTTGTTCGGAAGGCTTCATTAGGTAAAAGGAACCTGCAAAGATCACAAAGATGAGTACTAGTCCTATGATATTATTTCTATCCATTTAAAAAGAGTTAATTTCGATATTAAAGTTTTTTGATCACTGATTTTTATAAGCTATTGCTGCAGCTACAAAGCTGACAAAGAGTGGGTGGGGATTGGCTACGGTAGATTTCAATTCCGGATGGAACTGTCCGGCGACGAAGAACGGATGGTCTTTCAGTTCGACAATCTCAACCAATCCTGTCTTGGGATTCAAACCCGATGCCACCATTCCTGCTTTTTCGTAATCTTTTAAGTAGGCATTGTTGAATTCGTAGCGGTGGCGATGGCGTTCGGAAATTTTTGCTTTGCCATATATGGCAAAAGCCTTTGTACCTTTCTTGATGTCGCAATCGTAAGCACCCAAGCGCATCGTACCTCCCATATTTTTGATGTTTTTTTGTTCTTCCATCAGGTTGATGACCGGGTTTGGCGTGTTGGCATCCATTTCGTAGCTGTTTGCATCTTTAAGGTGAAGTACATTGCGTCCAAACTCGATGACGGCACACTGCATGCCCAAGCATATCCCGAAGAAAGGTATTTTGTTTTCGCGGACATATTTTATGGTACTCAATTTTCCTTCTAAGCCGCGTTCTCCAAACCCTGGAGCAACCAGTACACCATGCAATCCTTTGAGCTTGTCGGCTACATTGTTTTCGTTGATACTTTCGGCCGCGATGAATTTGACTTTTACCCTGCTCTCATTGGTGGATCCAGCGTGTATAAAGGCTTCTGATATAGATTTATAAGCATCGGGAAGCTCGACATATTTGCCAACCAAACCGATATTTATCTCTGTGGTCGGGTTTTTCAGACGACCAAGGAATGCTTTCCAGTTTTCTAGGTTAGGCTCGTTTTTGGTCGAAAGCTTCAGTTTCGTCAGTACGGTCTTGTCCAGCTGTTCTTTGAGCATGAGCAAAGGTACATCGTATATGGTAGAGGCATCGATGGACTCCACGACAGCATTGACGTTGACATTGCAGAATAAAGCCAATTTTTTGCGGATATCCTGATTCAATTTATGTTCTGTTCTGCAGACTAATATATCGGGTTGGACGCCATATTCCAATAATGTTTTGACAGAGTGTTGGGTAGGTTTGGTTTTGAGCTCTCCTGCTGCGGCAAGATAAGGTACCAAGGTCAGGTGTATGACCAACGAATCGTTGCTGCCCAATTCCCAGCGTAGCTGACGAACGGCTTCGATGAATGGAAGGGACTCGATGTCGCCCACGGTGCCACCGAGCTCAGTAATCACGATGTCGTACTCGCCCGATTGTCCAAGTAACTGCATCCTGCGTTTGATTTCGTCTGTGATATGGGGGATGACCTGTACGGTTTTGCCGAGATAGGCTCCTGCACGCTCTTGCTCGATGACGTGTTTGTATATACGTCCGGTCGTGACGTTGTTGGCCTGCGAGGTAGAAACGTTCAAGAACCGCTCATAGTGCCCCAGATCCAGGTCAGTCTCGGCACCGTCTTCGGTCACATAGCATTCTCCGTGCTCATAGGGGTTTAGTGTTCCTGGATCGATGTTGATGTAAGGGTCAAACTTTTGGATGGTAACTTTGAAGCCACGAGCTTGAAGGAGCTTTGCAAGTGATGCTGCAATAATGCCTTTTCCTAACGACGAGGTTACGCCGCCCGTAACAAAGATGTATTTTGTCATAGCAATTAATGGAATTTTCTATTGTTTTGGACCTCAAAAGAGGTTCTAAATCTGCCTTATGTACGGGATACAAAGATAGGAGTTTTTGTGGGTTTTTGAAATAAAATGTAGCAATTAAATAAAGGTGGTAGTTCCTGACAGGTTTATCCAAAAGATGGTAAAAAAACATATCTTTGGTTAAACGGATATTTTGCAGATCGTGATAATAGCTACTATCGTATAGTGAAAGTGATAAAATTTTAAGAATGAACTTACGGGGAATGAGTGATCAGGAAATTGAGTTCAACCATCTTTTTAGGGAAGAGGGTGGAATTTACAGAGGTAAAATTGTCGAACAGACTCAGTTCCATTCTATGCTGTTTCTTGCTGACAAGTTGATAGAGGGATTCAAAACATCTGAGAGAGCAAGGGATCTTGATATTTATGTGGATGTCATTGATAACTTTTCCATCAATGCCTGTGTAGGAAAGAAAGGCGAAAGGTACTATATAGGCATTAACGTAGGTGTATTGGTCTTGTTGTCCAACATGCTTTTTAGAATGTTCTCCAGCAACAGTATTTTGACAGAGGTCGGTGATGCCTCCAAAGAAAGGGTAACACGAAAGATCCATGATGCACAGATTAGAGACATTCAAACACTGCTTGATGATTTTAATGAGGACCTCACACCACAGGACGAGACTAGATTGGCCGCGGCTTCCTTTTTCTTTAAATCGATTATAGAATTCATCGTGCTCCATGAGTATGCCCACATTATAGATGGTCACATTGACTATTGCATCGATACAATACGGGTTTGTAAGTTGTTTGAGATCCAACCAACGTATGCTGTCGGTTTTGATAATCCGGTTTTTCAACAGACAATAGAATTGCAGGCGGATGACTTTGCCATTTTCGGATGTCTCCATTTGCTACATGATACGCAACTTGGAAAATTTCCCGTGAACCCGCTTTTAAAACCTTACTTCAAAGATTGGAAATCGACTTTGCAATTTTGGTATTTGCCTATTTATACTTATTTTAGGTTTTTCGGGCATCTCAATCAACCACATTCCCTAAAAAAATCTTCTCATCCTATTCCAGCCGTACGATCATACTTGGTTTTGGAGTCACTTGATCACTTTCTTGATAACGATTTTCACCTTCCCGATCATGAAGAGGTTAGCCTATCTTGTATAGAGAGTATCTTTAAGATAGAAGATACTTTTGACCAGATGTCTGAACAAGGTAAAGATCTAAAGGCGCTTGTAATCTACTGATTGGAATTCTTTAGTTTTGGGTGTAGCTAGCTAGGGTAAGATTACACGCTCCAATATAGCCTAACAGATGAAGTAATTGATTATGCAAAAATGCTCATGGATAAACGAAATGATGTCGGCGATCTGTTGAGAAGCTATTCCCCCATTGGCTGAAAGGTAGAATTTTTATATAATGATCATCTGTTAACGATAAGAGATACAGCTTTGAAAAGCAACAATGGATAATAATATGAACACAACAAAACGAGGGAACAATTTTGAAAATAGGGTATATGCTTATCTTCAAGAGGCATTAAGCCAGGACAATCTATTTGTGCCACAGAAAACCAGTAGGATTTTTCAAAAGAAAGGATATTTTTCAAGAGATAGGCAAAGCGATATAATAACTGATATTTCTATAGAAACTTCTATTCCCGGCGCAGATGAGTATAGTTTGTTGACTATAATTGAATGTAAAGGCGGTAATGGTACAATTCCGGTAGATGATATGGAAGAGTTTCATTCGAAAATTCAACAAATAGCTGGAGATAATGTCAAAGCCATCTTTGTGTCTACTTCTGCTTTACAAAAAGGTGCGCTGTCGTATGCTCAATCGAAGAAAATTGCGGTTGTCAGATTCTTACCGATGGATCAGGTGGAATGGGTCAGCTACCATATGCCCCCTAATAGGATGGAGTTTTTAAACCCAATTGAATTCAATTCCGCATTTACAAATCAAGGGCATGTGGGACGCAATAGAAGTTTCTATGGCTGTGATGAATTATCTATTTATAGTGACCTCTTTTCACTGCTCAATGGGTTTTTGAACAGAGCGTAATACAGAGGTGTGACAATGGCTAAGTTTTTGGGATAGACCTCTGAAAAATGGGCTAAAAGCAAAAAAGCCCGACTTTCGTCGAGCTTCTCGGTCGGGGTGGCAGGATTCGAACCTACGACCTCCACATCCCAAATGTGGCGCGATACCGGGCTACGCTACACCCCGAAAAGGTATCACCTTTGTTTTGTGTGGCACAAATATACGCGCAAAAATAATCGTTGTCAACAGTATGCCTATATAAAAACATTAAAACGCTGATTTATTGCGTTATAAATTTTTAACTTCGCGTTACATCCTTCGATAAGCTCTACGAGTCTATATGATGGACAACTAGAGGGAGATCGGGTAGAAATTTTTTGGACAAGTAGGCATGAAGGATGATAAGGGGTGTCTTTGCAGGTAGGTTCATAGCTCTATTGGCTTAAAATGTCAGCTATAATGTATATAATTATATCCTTTTTTTCTTATCTTTGCAGCTTCTTTGGAAAAAGGAAAAAGTATTTGTAAAAAAAACATTTTAAAAATTAAAATAAAAGCTGTAATATTGCATTCCGATTTTTACAGGACATAAATCGTTTATAATTACTCAAAATCATGGATTTAGTAAAATTTGTAGAAGAACAAGCGGTCGTAAAAAATGAAATTCCCGCTTTCAAAGCAGGAGATAACGTTAGCGTACATTATAAAATTCGCGAAGGAAATAAAGAGCGTGTTCAGGTGTACCAAGGCGTGGTTATCCAATTAAACAGTGTAGGTAGTAACGCTACTTTTACTGTCCGTAAAATCTCCAACGGTGTAGGTGTTGAACGTATTTTCCCTGTAAATTCGCCAAACATTGACAAAGTCGTGGTAAACAGCTATGGTAAAGTCCGTCGTGCAAAACTATTCTACTTGCGTGGACTTACTGGTAAAGCTGCTCGTATTCGTACGAAACGTGTATAATTATATATACATTCGTTAAGAGCATCCACTCAGAGATAGGAAAGGGGCTTTGGACATTTTTTGTCCAAAGCCCCTTTTTCAATAATAATGTGGATGTCTATTCGATTGATGGTGTAGGTTTGTAGCTTATGTCTCTTTGGGAAACCTGTGACGAAATAGAATAACTTCCTAAAAATATGTATTGGATTACCGACCCCCGAAGGTATAGTGCTTCGATAATGTTGAGAACATCCTAGCTATATACGTATTTACTAAAGATAGTGGAACGTATTTTTACGGGTTTTTATCCGACTAATACCGTTTGTATGGGAAATGGATAAACCGACTTGCTTATAGGTTGTTTATTGCATAGTGATTATGGCTGCAAAGCCCTTAAAATTTATTACTATGGCAACTACAAAAGCTTCCACAAAGACATCGTCTACAGCTACAAAAGCTAAGACAGGCATGACCGGCAAATCTTCGAATAGGGGCATGCAAAAGATAAAGGCGAAATCTGATGCAGCAAAAGATCTCCAGGATTTGTTCGAGGACGGTCTGAAAGATATCTATTGGGCAGAGAAGGAATTGCTTAAAGCGCTTCCAAAGATGGAAAAGAACGCTACTTCGGATAAACTCAAAAAAGCTATTACCCAACACATTAAAGAAACGGAGATGCACGTGCAACGTTTGGAGAAATGTTTCGAGAGTATGGGGCAAAAGGCTAAAGCCGAGAAATGTGATGCGATGGCAGGGTTGATAGAAGAAGGAAAAGGTATCATGGAGGAAACAGAAGAAGGAGCTGTGCGTGATGCCGGAATTATTGCCGCGGCACAAAAGGTAGAGCATTATGAGATTGCTACATACGGTACACTGGCGGCTTTTGCCAAAGTACTGGGTCATAAAGAAGGGTTGAAGCTGTTGTTAGAAACATTGAAGGAGGAAAAGAAATGTGATGAGTTACTGACCAGTATAGCTGACACCAATCTCAATTCGAAAGCAGAATAAATAGGAACTGATATCATAAGAGCTGCCCTCCATACAATAACAATGATTTTTATATAATATAATTTAGGTTTGCAGGGCAGTCTCTTTAGCCAATTAAGTAAATATGGAACAAGCTATTCCAGAACGCCGAATACGGATTATCAAAAGTGTGCAATCTGCTGGCGGACAGACCAGTGCCGAAGCTTTGTGTGGTGAATATCCGGATGATGATCAGGTACTCCGGGCATTTTGTGAACTGGAAGAACAGTATGCTAAGAATCCTGTATACGAGAAGTTGCATGGATTTAATGAACGCTTATCCTTGAGTTTCCGCAACAGGGATTCGAATGAAATAATAAGTTTTATGACCGAAGATTAGGTTTGGTTGATGAAGAAGATGATTTATCGGGGAAGAAGAGTCGCACGAGTGTACCTTAATTAACTTATTTTCAACAAGTTGAAAAATTGCTTAACCATAGATTTCTCGTCGTATCTCCTCGAAATGACGGCATGAAGGGCTTTTTAGACACCTCCTTGATGAGAAACCGGAAAAATTATTCCCGATCGATATTATCTCTGAGTTCCTTAATATGATCATGCGCTTGTTTTTGCAGATCCGCCTGGCTTTGAATGATAGAAAGGGTATGCATAGGTATTCCCTGGGTTTTCTGGATGACATCCTTGTATACTTTTTTAAACTCATCTTCACCACGTTCACAGCTTTCAAGTATTGCCTTGATGGTATATGGAGCAACAGCGGACTTGATCTCCATCCAGGTTCTAAACAACTTGCCGCTCGTGCGTGTATCTTGTGTAGGGAGATCTCCTTCACGTATTACCAGAGGACTTAATTCGTTTTTAAACTGAACGGACTGATCCCTGTATTTCTGAAAAATACCTTGTAATCCATAATTATTTTCGGTAGGCAATAATGTAATTGCTTTTTCGTACCCTTCTATGCGGTCATTGTTGATTTCTACCAGTTGATTCAGCAAGTCTGCTTGATCTTGATTTAAATTTTCCATGTTATCCTCCATTTTGTTTCAAGAAGGACAATTCAGATATGCTTATAGTTCGCTCAAAGGCCAAAATAGGGTATAAACACGAAGCGGATAAGTATAAATCCCGTGGGTATAAGGGTGGGGAAGAATAGCTGAATGACGATGTTATTTATGGTCGATTATGCAAAGTATATAATCACGTTAATACATACATAGAAAGGCCATCTTATCCAGACGGCCTTTTAATAACTGTACTCGGAGCGGGAATCGAACCCGCACGACCTTTAGGGGTCACGGGATTTTAAGTCCCGCGTGTCTACCAGTTCCACCATCCGAGCAACTGAGCGAAAGACGAGATTCGAACTCGCGACCCCAACCTTGGCAAGGTTGTGCTCTACCAACTGAGCTACTTTCGCTTGATGTGCTGCAAATATATGTAGAAAATTCAATAAATGAAATTTTTAGAATCGTTTCCGCTTTTCCTACCCATAATAAGCTCAATTTGTGTAAATTAATTTTTACGTAAGGCACTAATTTACTTGATTGTGATATCTATGGTATCGTTTTTGCCTATTTTTGTACAATGAAATGGATTAAACGGCTTATTCCGGTATTATTGTTTTTGCCGCTGTATGTATCTGCGGATACCTACCCCGAAGTGGTGTTTGACAATAGTTTGATATCTGGTTCTTATGCCAGAAGCTATGTGCAATACTCTGGCAAAAGTTGGGTGGAAAATGTAAACAAGCATTTATTGGTTTCAGATACCTTGTTTTTTACACCGGGCAATGCCCTTTCCTTAAAGTATATTTCAGCGGAGGAAGGTGATTGGCGGGTGAACATTCGCTACAGTAGGCAGAAAATCCTTTATCGTGTACTTGATTCGGATTTTTTGACTTTTCGCCTGTTTATCAAATCCAATGGAACAAAACCCGAAGTCTTGCCGCAGATATCCCTCAGCCAACGGCGTATGCATATAGCCTCTGTAGATATCGCAAAGTATATTGCCGAATTCAAATACGACACTTGGCTTGTGGTCAAGATTCCGTGTAAGGATTTTAAGGGGTTGGACAATGATAAGCCGATCAGTGGTATTACGCTGTCTCAAAAAGGGGTGTCCTCCGGCGTCCATCATTTTTTTCTGGACCAAATCGAGTTTTTGCCCAAATCGTATTCGCAGGTGAAGCTGTCTTCACCGGCTGTATTGATTTCGGCTGAAGCGTACGATAAGATGGTGCATCTGAAATGGCAATTGCCCCTTACGCCCAGTATTCGGTATATTAAGATCTATCGTTCTATGGATGGCAAGGATTATGTTCCTGTGGGCATAAAACCTATACACATGCAGTCCTGTCTGGATGATGTCCCTATTATTGGCCAAAAGTATTTTTATAAACTGACTTGGTTGGACTACAACTATAATGAATCTCCATTTTCAGTAGCTAAGGAAGTGCAGACCAAGCAAATGGAAACTGCCCGGGTCCTTGATCTGATACAGTTGGCACATGTTAACTATTTTATCGAAAACTATGATGTCAACAGTGGTATGTATATGCCATATCGATTGAAGGAAAAGGCTGTAGTGTCCACAAAGGAGACAGGGGGAGCCATCCTGTCCTTGATCGTGGGGGTAGAGAGAGGGCAGATTTCCAGACAGGCTGTTTTCAATAGGCTTTCGCGAATGGTGGACTTCTTGTCAAAAGCACAGAATTACCACGGTATTTTTCCTGCTTATTTCGATGGACGGAAGGCCATGCCTGAGCATGTTTTAGGTGGGGGAAAATACGATGTTTCGGCCACTTCCTCCATCATAGAGGCTTTATTGGTTGCGCGTCAGTATTTTTCGAAGGACAATGATGAGGAATATAATCTACGAAATCGTATATCGGCTTTGTACGAGCGTATCAATTGGCCTTTGCTCACCATGCAGGATTCGAGTGAGGTATTAAGTAAAAATATTGCTGCGGACAAAGCCAATTTTGAAGATAGAAATGAGCCCATCTCAGGGCCCAACTATGCGATGAATACGTATATACTGGCTATCGGATCACCTAAGTATAATCTACCTGTTTCATCCTATACGCACTCTGTGTACCATGTGTATGATTCCGTTCGGATGGATACACTCGAAAAATTGGATATTGACGTGTACACCGATAGCCTTTCAACGGATTCCGTTGTCCAAAACCAGGTTCAAGTCCTGCGACAGATGGATACGTTGGTACGTGTTTCTGCCCTAGACACGCTTTTCAGATACGGGGAACGTGTGCTACTGGGCGATATGAAAGGGAGCCTGCTCGATCTGTACAGGCCTTTTCTCACCATCCGACCACAGATCGTATCGGATTCGATCTTTCATTGGGAAGAGATACTCAGATCTTATGCCCACTTTGTCAAACGTAGGGATAATGAATTGGGGGTAGGAGTCAATGATAGCGATATTTGGGGCTTCTATCAATATGGAAGAGGCGAAGGTAATTTTAGGATCAATCCGGTTATCGGCCCATCTTCTATCATCGTGGATAGACAGATCGGGGAAGGAGCTTTACTGGCACTATACCGCAATTTTGGCAAGAACCTGTTTACAGAATATGGGTTTAGAGCGTGGCTGGACCTCCGAAACGACGATGTGTCGGACGAGTACCTTGCCGCTAACCAGTCTACATTGGCCATTATGATCGAAAATGCGAGGACAGGGCTGATTTGGGATCTTTATACACAGATACCCGAATTGCAGTGGGCAAGGAGTAAATTGTTTGATAGCCATTAGACTTCTGAAGTTTTCAAACGGCTAGGCCTTCAACTTGGCCATTAAAAATATGAAAAGATTAAAGTTAAACTTCAGAAGTCTTTTAAAGAATAATATTTATATATTTAGACCTTTAATGAAGATTATGGAGAAAAGAATAATATGGGGTGCATTTGTCGCCATGAGTTTAAGTTTTGCTGCCTGCAAACAACCTTTATTGACAGTCAATCCGGGAGCAGTCGTCACCAAAGACGGGACAGACGATGGATTGAAAAATGTAAAGAGCGAATTTAAAGATGCGTCGAGGACAGAAGAAGGTATCAAGTTCACTTTATCCTCGGATTTATTGTTCCCGACCAATTCCTCTTATTTGACAGAAAAAGCTAAAGCCGAGTTGGATAAATTGGTGAAAATCATGAAAGAGGATGCCCGAAAAAAAATAAGGGTCGATGGCCATACCGACGCAACCGGTACGGAGCAATATAATCAATGGCTATCAGAAAAGAGGGCTGCATCGGTCAAAGCACATCTGGAAAGTGCCGGAATAGCTGCTTCACGTATATCTACCAAAGGCTTGGGCCAGACAAAACCTGTCGCCGATAATAAAACACCCGAAGGTCGTGAAAAAAACAGAAGGGTAGAGGTTATTATTTTGAATTAATCGCCTTTCTTCTTCTTGACCAACCGATAACAAATCCAGAGTAATATCAGCCATATCGGTATCAATTCGACGGAGACTTTGAGCCCTGTAAACCACATCATGACCAGTACGCCGGATAGGAATAAGAGGCAGAGATAATTGCTCCATGGATAGAGAAAACTGGGGAAGAGTGTTTTTCTGTTTTGATTTTTTAGTTTCTTTTTGAAAAAGAGGTGTGTCCAACTGATCATGATCCAATTGATAATCAAAGAGGAAACGACCAGAGACATCAGTATTTCCAGGGCCTTTTCGGGGATGATCCAGTTGACAATAATGCATACGAATACCAATGCTGCCGAGACCAATATAGCTATGATTGGTGCATGATTCTTGTTCAGTTTTTTTAAGAAGTGAGGGGCATTGCCCTGTTCAGCCAATCCGTATAACATCCTCGAATTGCTATACACACAGCTGTTGTAAACCGATAATGCAGCGGTCAGTACGATGATGTTCAAGGCATTGGCGATGATGGATGTAAAGTAAAAAGTCTTTCCCCATAGGGCAAACTGATAGCTATTCAATGTGTTGAATACTTCTACAAACGGACTTGTATGAGCTGTGATAGACCGCCAAGGCATTAATGAAAAGAGGATAAACAGTGCACCTACGTAGAAGATCAATATGCGGATCAGCACCTGGTTTGTCGCTCTAGGGATGTTCTTTTGTGGGTTTTCAGCTTCGGCAGCGGTAATACCTACCAATTCTAACCCGCCAAAAGAAAACATGATGATGACCAATGCGGCCAGTAGACCTTGATAGCTGCCATCTCCGGCTATAGAGAGCCATCCTTTTGGAAAAAAACCGGCATCGTTGTATAGATTTGCGACGGTGGCCCGCTCGCCTCCACTGCCACTTATCAAGAGATACGAACCGAACAGGATCATTGCAATGATCGCCACGACCTTGATGATGGAAAACCAAAATTCGGTCTCGCCATATACTTTTACCGAAGCGAGGTTGACGGTGTTGATGACGATAAAAAAGAATAGACTGGATACCCATAATGGAATTTCGGGCCACCAAAACTGTACATAGACTCCAATAGCGGTCAGCTCGGCCATACTAACGAGAATGTACAATATCCAATAGTTCCATCCCGAAGCAAATCCGGCAAATGATCCCCAGTATTTATGAGCAAAGAAGCTGAAACTACCTGATACGGGCTCTTCCACGACCATCTCGCCCAATTGGCGCATAATGAAAAAGGCAATGATACCGGCCAAGGCATATCCCAGAATGACTGAAGGGCCCGCCAATATTGCTGCCCGTCCTATACCCAAAAACAAACCTGTACCGATGGCACCGCCCAAAGCAATCAACTGTATATGTCGATTGCTCAATCCGCGCTTTAACTTCTTTTCTTCTTTCGGTTGTTCCAAGGCTTTAGAGGTTTTTGTTGGGTTTATTGTGTATAGAGACATGACCTATGCCCAATATCTCATCCCAATAGGTTCCTGTCCTGCGGTGATACACCAGGATGACATAGTCATTGCCGGTCGAATAGAAGGTGTTGGAAAATGCATCCGTTATCACTTTGCCGTCAGGAGTCTCCAGTACGTACTCGTAGTCGTAAAGCCCTTGTTTGAGCATGATATTGGCTTCCCACAATCCTGTTTGTTTGTTGAGCACCAATTGGTTTTCGGGGTTTCGCTGAAAATCATTGAAACCACCGACGACAAAAATCTTGCCTTTGATATCCTGGCTGGTTTGCAGGGTAAATCGTACATGGCTGTAATCACTTTGGGTTTCGGGATCACGGTTGTCCATGTTTCGTATATAGAAACGGCCATTTTCGTCGTACGTGGTCGCATATGCCATGGAACTGTGGTCTTCGTCCGTAAAGAGAATGGCATGTACTGCCGAGTCCAGTTTTAACTCTTTGACCTGCCCGGAAGCCGATTGGGTACTCCGCAGATCGACATATCGGAATTCATTATTGCCTAAAAAGTCCAATGTTTCATTGCCGTTGTACTTTATTTCATTCTGCCCGATAAACATGGGTGAAGTAAGCAGCATCTTGTTGTCTTCCCGTTGGTTTTGGAAGACATGCAACTGTACATCCCGATGCGGGTTGTTGATCGTCAGGGCCGACGTTCGGATATTGACATTCAGTTTTTGGTTGGTCAGCCTTTTGTTGGCCTGCAAGGAGGGAATAATACTGCTTTCGACCTGTATCAATGGGCGGACGACATAAAATCGTTTTGTGATGACCAAGCGATGCTTGTCGGCATCTTCATAAATCTTCAATAGGTAATTTCCAGCAACTTTCGGAGCGATATATTCGTTTGGAAAGCGGAGCTCATAATGGGTATAGGGTTGAAGAGTACCTTGTGACACGGCATATTTGTCGATGCGATCCTCGTTGTAACCAGTAGCGTAATCCAGTGCTTTCAATCTACTGGGTTCCCAATTTGCATCACAATGCTCTATACTGTAAAAATAGGTGCGTACATCTCCGCGTAAGTCATCAAAGGATAAGAAAAGCTGTTCGGTACTGCCCAACGTATAGATAGGAAGCGAGCTTTCCTGGCCTACAGGGTAAAACTGTACCGTACGAATTTCGGGAAGGTAATTCTTGTTGGCGTAGACCAATGTTTGTCTCGGAGACTGTTCGATCTGTACCCGTTGCTTTTTTCTTTTTTGAGCGTATGCCTCGTTTGTCCAAACACTGAGGAGACAACAACACACCAGACATTTGCAAATAAATGAAATTATGGAAGATGGACAAAGATTGATCACAGTGGAATTTTTATTGGTTATTTCATCTGAACAATCCTGTCGACGACATACTTGGTATTGCCACGCCAAGGCAGTACGCCGTGGTATTCCTTGTAATGCAAGTCGAAGAACTTTCCGCTATTGCTTTCCAAAAGATGAAAAATCGAGTCGTTCTCTATGGAAAAAATAAATTCATTGCTCGTAATCGTACCTGTACGACCACTGCCAAAACCTTCCTGTATCAATTTACCTTCATAGGTCTTGAACAGGTTGCCTTTCTTTACGGCATAGTTCAGATATCCGGATTTGACACCTTCGCCGAATACAAAGTAATATTTGAAATACACTATTCCAGCAATGGACAATAGCAGTACGACGAGTAGCCAGCCCAAAAATGATTTTATTTTTGAACCTTTTTTTTCTATTGTATTGATTTCCTCCATACTAATAGTATCGTTAATTCAGATTAAAGATAGTGTATTTTTTTAATATGTAGAGACACAATGCATTGCGTCTCTACATACTATAATTATATTTTCCTCAATTCATTATCTATCTTTTGCTGTGTCTGTTCGCCGACAGGAACCAAAGGCAAGCGTACACAGTCTTTTCCGAACCCTTTTTGCTGGAGGATGTACTTGACACCACAGGGATTGCCTTCTACAAAACAGAGGTCTGTGATATACAGCAATTGGGCGTGGATTGTCCGAGCTTCGGCATAACGGCCTTCGGCGCATAGCCTGGCCAGTTCGGCCACTTTGGCGGGGAAAGCATTTCCTACTACGGAGATGATTCCGACAGCGCCTAAGGCCATCATGGGCAGGGTAGCCGGATCGTCTCCCGAAATCAATAGGAAATCTTCCGGTTTGTCACGCATAATTTCCGACATCTGGGCAAAATTGCCCGAAGCTTCCTTGATCGCCACGATATTGTTGAATTCTCTGGCCAATCTGACCGTAGTTGCTGCGGCGATGTTGCTTCCTGTTCTGCCCGGTACGTTGTATAGTATGACGGGTAGGGAGGAGGCTTGGGCGATAGCTTTATAGTGCTGATATATGCCTTCCTGTGTGGGCTTATTGTAATAAGGAGATACAGATAGGATAGCGCAATACCCGGCCACGTCAAATTCTTTGATTTGTTTGACAATTTCGGCGGTATTGTTGCCACCGATACCAGCGACCAGCGGTACACGTCCCGCGACCTTATCGGCAGTATATTTCCAAACGTGCTTTCGCTCCTCAGAAGTCAGAGTCGCCGTTTCGCCCGTTGTTCCCAGCGAAACGAGATAGTCCATGCCTTCTGTGATCTGATATTCGATCAGATTGCCAAGGGCCTCAAAATCAATGGCTCCGTCTGCATCAAATGGAGTAACCAATGCCACACCTGCTCCTTTAAGCTCGTTCATTTCTGTTTGTAATATTTAAATTGTTATGTATTGATCATGTTTAATAAATCCTGCTCCGAAATAATGGGAACTTTCATTTTTTCAGCCTTGACGAGTTTGGAAGGCCCCATTTTGTCTCCTGCTACCAAGAAGTTGAGTTTGGCAGAAATACCACTCAGCATTTTGCCGCCATGAGACTCGATGAGGGCAGTCAATTCTTCGCGGGAATAGTTTTCGAAAACTCCCGAAATCAAAAAGGTCTTGCCTGATAGGCCATTACCTGCCAGTACGACCTCTTTTTCCACTATTTCAAACTGTAATCCGGCTTCAGCCAACTTGTGAAGTTCGATCAAGTGAGATTCCTGCTTCAAGTAATGATGGATACTCTCGGCAATGCGTATCCCGATATCCTGTACAGCAGCCAGTTCTTCGATAGAGGCGGCTTGTAGGTTTTGCAGGGATTTGAAATGTGCGGCCAGTTTTTTGGCTACTGTCTCACCTACATGACGGATACCAAGCGCAAAAAGTACCTTTTCAAAAGGTTTTTCTTTAGATTGCTCGATACCTGTCAACATATTTTCGATAGACTTCTGTCCAAATCTTTCGATGTGTACAAGCTCGTCTTTCCTGTCTTTTAGGGTGTAAATGTCGGATATTTTCGAAATAAGCCCTAATGAATAGAATGTTTCTATTGTTTCGTTGCCCAAACCTTGTATATCCATCATTTTGCGACCTATGAAATGCTGCAATTTGCCCACGATCTGTGGTCTACAACCATATTCATTGGGACAATAGTGTACAGCTTCGCCTTCTTGTCTGAGCAGGGGAGTACCACATTCGGGACAAGTGGTGGGATAGACGATAACGGCGGCGTTTTCGGGTCTTTTTTCAAAATTGACTCCCATGACCTTGGGGATGATTTCTCCACCTTTTTCTACATACACCGTATCCCCTTCGTGCAAATCGAGGCGTTGTATTTCGTTGGCGTTGTGCAAAGAGGCTCTTTTGACGGTGGTACCGGCCAAAAGCACGGGTTTGAGATTGGCTACAGGTGTGACCGCACCTGTACGGCCTATCTGATAGGTCACGGCTTTCAGGGTCGTTTCGACGCGCTCAGCCTTGAATTTGAACGAGGTAGCCCATCGGGGTGATTTGGCCGTAAAACCCAACTCTTCCTGATAGGCAAAGTCATTGACCTTGACGACAATCCCGTCGATGTCATAGGAGAGCTGGTGCCGTTGTGTATCCCACAGGTGTACAAAGTCCAAGACTTCATCTATATTGTTGCATAAGCTGACATGCTCACATATCGGAAATCCCCATGATCTGACGGCCATTAGGCTTTCCCAATGGCTACTGAATATCCTGCTTCTATTGTCGGCGTAAAGGAAATAGAGAAAACAGTCCAATGGCCTCTTGGCGACTTCGGCCGAATCCTGCAATTTTATTGTGCCGGAGGCAAAATTTCGAGGGTTGGCATAGGTCTGCTCTTCGTTTTCAGCACGCTCTTTGTTGAGGCGTAAAAAGGCGGCTTTGTGCATGAATATCTCTCCCCTGATTTCGAAAGTGTCGGGATATGAGCCGTGCTTGAGTTGATGGGGGATATTTCGTATGGTACGCACGTTTTGCGTCACGATATCTCCTTGTATACCATCACCACGCGTCACGGCTTTAGCCAGTTTACCGTGTTCGTAGGTAAGCGATATGGACAATCCGTCAAATTTGAGCTCACACACGTATTGAACCTGGGTGCCTATGGCTTTCTGTACACGCTCATCAAAGTCCCGCAATTCTTGTTCGTTGTAGGTATTGCTTAGGGAAAGCATGGGCCAACGGTGTCTTGCCGTCTCAAATTTGGACGTGATGTCGCCACCGATTTTTGCGGTTGGCGAATTGGGATCCTTGTATTCAGGAAATTGTTTTTCCAGGGTTTCCAACTCCTTGAGTTTAATATCAAAGTCATAATCCGAAATGACGGAGTTGGCCAGAACATAATATTGGTAATTATATTCGTTCAGCTCTTGTGTAAGTTGTGCTATTTTTTCTTGAATATCGCGTGACATCGAAGCGAAATTAAGAAATTTTAAAACCTAAAAATAATTTTTAAAAAAATAGGGTTACAAATAGGGAAAACACGGTGTCTGGGCTGATCTTCTGTATTCGGTTGGTTGGCTTTTATGTGAAATCTTTTTCGTTCAAATCCGAATATCTGCGTATTTTATTTATATAAAAATCCCAAATTATGCACTTTTTATATTTTCCTTTTTTGTTTTCATGTCGCTCTGCTCTTTCTCTTTTTTTTGCATTTTGGAAGAACTTGAGGCAAAAATATTGATGTGCGCGACTGACGGCCCAAGCATCTTTTTTTTTGCCTTCGAATAGAAAACGTACCAACGCGAACAGGTCAAGCCAGAATCGGCAGCCTATAATCCATACGGCCTGCCAAAAGGGGAGATTTTTTTGAAGCATGACCAGGTTATTGCGGAAGTTGAGGTAAGTCTTTCGGGGATTGCTTGTCGGGAGCGTGCCCCCTCCGACATGGTAGACGGTACTTTCGTAGGTATAACCGATCTTGTGTCCTTGTTTTTTCAGTCTCCAGCAAAGATCTATTTCTTCCATGTGTGCAAAGAAGTCCGTATCGAAGCCGTTGACCTCGCGCCATGCGGTGGAACTTATGCACATTGCTGCTCCTGATGCCCAGAATATTTCCCGGTTCTGGTCATACTGTCCATGATCTTCTTCGCAGACATTCAATATGCGACCTCTGCAAAAAGGGTATCCAAAGGTGTCGATAAAACCTCCCGCAGCCCCGGCATGTTCGAAATGGGTCTTTTGGTGATAGGATTTGATTTTTGGCTGTACGGCTGCATACCCTTCCTTTTCCATGAGCGCAATCATGGGCTCTATCCATCCTGGACTTACCTCTACGTCAGAATTGAGCAGGATGAAATAGTCGGCACCTACTTGTGCCAGGATCTGGTTGTATCCTCCCGCAAATCCATGGTTGGTCTCGTTTTGGATAATGGTAATATTGGGATATGTTTTGCGTATAAAATCTACCGAATCATCTGTGGAGGCATTGTCACCCAGTACGAATTCCACATTCGGATAGGTACTGTTGTACACCGAAGGCAAAAATTTCTCAAGAAAAAAACGGCCGTTCCAGTTCAGTATGACCACGGCAACTTTTGGATATGCTGTCCTCATATAGCTCTCCTCTTGCGCTTCCAACGATTGTGCGACCACAGCCAGTATGCAGGTTCTTGCCGGATGACCTCTTCGGTAAAACGATTGTGCAACTGGGTAATTTCGTGTTCGGTGTACATTTCCGGATTTTCTACTAAAGTAGTAAATTTACAGAAATAATAGCCTCTTTTTTTCTTTCGGCCGATTTGGCAAAACACAACAGGGTCACTGGTCAATCTGGCTATACGTTCGGTGCCGGTATATACCAATGCTTCTTGGTGGAGAAAATCCATGAAATAATCTGAATCTTGGTATAAGGGTGTTTGATCGGCAACGAACATACTGATATGGGGTTGACCCTTCAATCGGACAATATGTCGCAATATCTGTTTCATAGGTACCATGATCGCCCCAAAGCGGCAGCGTATCTGGTTTTGTATGTCGTCAAAAACTTTGCTGTTCAAGGGTTTGTAGATAATGAGCTTGGGATAGTCGGTCATTAACGAAAGCCGGTGTATGCCCAATTCCCAATTCGCATAATGTGCGGTCACACCGATGACTGCTTTGCCCGCTTCAAAATGACGGATGACTTCTTCCTCATTCAGCAATTCTATGCGCTCCTTTACCTGTTTTTTGGAGATTGTACGCATTTTGATGGATTCTACGACTATATCGGGAAGGTAGCGATAGAATTTTTTGGCAATGTGTCGTATCTCTTGGTCTGATTTTTCAGGAAAGGAATTTCGAAGATTGGTATAGACGATTTTTTTTCGGTAACCGATGACGTAAAAAATAAGGACGTACAATATGTCCGATATCCTGTAGAGTACCCAAAACGGCAATAACGACAAAGTCCATATAATTGCTGAAAGGATACTTTTTCTCATTCGGGCGTTTCAAGATCTTTTTTCTATTGCAAATATCCTTATTTTTGTTCAAAATTTTCAGGTTAAATTTTTAGTATGTCATTAGCTTTATTGTTTGCTGCGAATTACTTTCCCTGCATATCTTATTTTCATGCTATCCAAAAGGACGAATTGCCCATTCTGTTGGAGAAACACGAGCATTATCCGAAACAAACCTATCGCAATAGGACTCGAATAGCTACGGCAAATGGAGTACTGGACTTGATCGTGCCGATACGCCATGGTCGTAAGGAGCGTGTGTCGATGAAGGATATCCGTATCAACTATGAGCACGATTGGCAGCGGTTGCATTGGTTGAGCATACAGACGGCCTACAGGAGTTCGGCTTATTTTGAGTATTATGAAGCTGATTTTGTGCCTTTTTTTGAGGAAAAGCATGAATTTCTGTTGGACTACAATGTGGCTCAATTGGAACTTATCTTGAAAATTCTGAAAATAAACCGTTTTATATCTTTTACGGAAAGCTATGAAAAATCACCGGAGTCCATGATCGATTATAGAGAGGCTATCCACCCCAAAAAAGAAAGTGCATATGCATCGGAAAAACCTTATTATCAGATATTTGAGGATAGGCATGGATTTGTCCCGGATCTGAGTATTCTGGATTTGCTCTTCAATCAAGGGCCACAGAGTAAGCTTTATTTGTAGTGGGAAATTGGCTTTTTGAAACAATTTGGCAGAAGATGATGTTTATTTGAAGAGCTACCTCAAAAGTCCTCGTCATGTTGAGCGAAGCCTAGCGAAGTCGAAACATCTCATTTTAAATGGGGATTGACCATGATGAGATTTGCTTCGCAGCTGCCTTCGGCGGTCTTCCGTTCCACTTCGTTTCGGTCAGAATGACGATAATGTTTGACTTTTGAGACAGCTCCCATTAAAAAAAACCTATGAATAGACTGATTTTGTTGGTTGTTGTATCCGCATCTTTTCTATATAGTCATGCCCAAAAGGGAGCGGATACGATACATTATAATAAAGTGTATTATTTTGCCGGTACCGGATTGGGGATACCCTTGGGCAAGACTAGGGAAGTGTTGTCTCCCAAGGTATTTGCAGGGAGTATGGGTGTGGATTTTACGTTGAAAAACCCGAAGTATTATGTCTATCCGGCACTGTACATGCTTTCCTTCAAGTACAAACAGCAGTATCCGGATCCACAATACAATAAAATCATTGAGAATGGGCCTTCCAGTGTGTATATGTTGAGTCTGGCGGGAGGGAGTCGTAGGCAGTATGACCGTCTGAATACGTATGTATACGCCGGGCCAACGATTGGCTTGGTCAGTGAGCCTAGGGCTGTGGACGAGGGGGATGTAGTTCGTGTCAAAAGCTTAAGGTCCATTGCTTTTGGTACAAAAGTAGGTTTCGGAGCAGACTATAAGTTCAAAGGTTTTTTTCTATGCACAGAGCTGGGGTATATGTACAATTTTGATAAAATAGAGAAAAAGCCTTTTCAGGCATTGACTATCATGGTGGGACTCAAGTCGGATATCACGAAGATCAAAAACAAAGTGGTCGATATACTGGCTCCCGATCCGGATGAAAAATAAATCTGTTAAAAAATGTTAAGGCAATATTGTGTTGGTTTTTTGGCATAATGTTTGTTCAAATTTACGTGAATTTAAGATTCATAATTTCATATTTAGGTTAATAATTGGTTTGGTAAAATCCTGGGGCTCCCCGCCTCGGGATTTTTTTATGTAGGGGCGTGCGTCTATGGAGACGTAAGATTTTACGTCTCTACTTTATCTTTTTTTGTAATCTCCCGCAATACCCGACAGGGGTTACCTACGGCAACGACGTTGGCGGGAATATCCTTGGTCACGACGGAACCGGAACCGATGACGGTATTGTCACCTATGCTTACGTTGGGATTGATAATCGTATTACCGCCGATCCACACGTTGTCACCAATAGTCACAGGTAGTGCAAACTCCAATCCACTGTTGCGTTCCTCGGCCTCTATGGGGTGTCCGGCTGTATAGATGGAGACGTTAGGGCCAAACATGACATTGCTGCCGATCTTGACCGGAGCGCAGTCCAAAATGGTAAGGTGGTAGTTGGAAAAGAAGTTTTCTCCTATGTGGATATTGAAGCCGTAGTCGCAGTAAAATGGTTGTTCGACACAGAACATTGTTCCGGTAGTTCCAAACAGTTTTTTGATCAGGGCTTTGCGTTCCTTGTGATGCTTCGGGTCAATCTGGTTATATCGGAAGCAGGCTCGCTGGGCTTCCAGCCGTAGGGTTGTGAGTTCTTTTGTGTTGGCGTAATAGAGTTCGCCATTTATCATTTTTTCTTTTTCGGACTTCATGCTCGTGAATCAAGTTGTTTCAAAAATACCATTTTTGGTAGATATCGTGTGGAAATAGGGGTAAAAACCTTATAGGTTTACTATTAATTTATTATTAAGTATCTTTGGCCGGAATGGATAAATATGCAAAGATCGGTGTAATAGGTAGCGGTAGTTGGGCTACGGCTATGATAAAAATGTTGACAGATAATGATGCGGGCAAACCTGTCTTTTGGTGGGTACGCAAAGAAGAGGATATCGCTTTTATCCGGAATTATCGGCATAATCCTACCTATCTGAGTGCGATTGAGATAAAAGTTCCTCCACGATCCATTAGTTCGGATGCGAAGTGGGTCGTACAGCAGTCGGATATTGTGGTACTCAACACGCCGGCTGCCTACCTGAAGGCGGCATTGGCAGATATACATGCCACTGACCTAAAGGACAAGATCATTGTCTCCGCCATAAAGGGCATCATTCCGGATGAAAACCTGATCGTGGGCGAATATCTAGCAGAGCAGTATGCTGTTCAGGAAGAAAATATTGTCGTGATCGGAGGCCCTTGCCATGCAGAGGAAGTGGCTCAGGAAAAATTGTCTTATCTTACCTTCGGTTGCCGGAATATAGATAAGGCCGCGTGGATTGCCAATTTATTTAGCACCCGCTATATCAAGACAGTGTTGTCCTCTGATACCATAGGAATTGAGTACGGAGCTGTCCTCAAGAATATCTATGCTCTGGCAGGAGGGATATGCCACGGGCTAGGATACGGGGACAATTTTCAGGCGGTACTGGTATCCAATGCCATCCGTGAGATGGAGCATTTCATGGAGAAGCTAGAGCCAAGAGGACGTGAAATCAATGCGTCGGCTTATCTTGGGGATTTATTGGTCACGGCTTATTCGCAATTCAGCCGAAATCGTACGTTTGGTAATATGATCGGCAAAGGCTATACCGTGCAGTCTGCGCAATTGGAAATGAATATGGTAGCAGAGGGATTCTATGCTTCCAGTTGTATACAGCACAAAATCCATCAACTAAATTTGGATATGCCAATTTGCAATATGGTCTATGACGTACTGTACAGGCACAGACCTGCCCATATAGCGGTTGCAGAATTGGCCGAAAACTTTACATAAGATGATAGATAAAGAACGCATTGCCGAAGTGTATCGGCATATACAGGATGAGATTTGTACAGCTTTGGAGGCCCTTGATGGCAAAGCCAGGTTTGAACAGGAAGTATGGGAACGGGACGGTGGCGGCGGCGGACGTACGCGCATTATCCAGAACGGTACTATATTGGAAAAAGGAGGTGTGAATTTTTCGGCGGTGCACGGAAAGCTACCAGAGGTCATTAAAAAGTCACTCGGTGTAGATGAAGATGATTTTTTTGCTACAGGCGTGTCTATTGTCATCCATCCGAACCATCCGCACGTACCTATTATCCACATGAATATCCGGTATTTCGAGTTGAACGAGCAGATCAGGTGGTTTGGCGGAGGTATTGACCTGACACCACATTATATTGTGGAGGAAGATGCCCGGTATTTTCATGCTCAGCTAAAAGCGGTTTGTGATAGACACCACCCCGACTTTTATAGGGATTTTAAGGCTTGGGCTGATGATTACTTTTTTATCAAACACAGGAATGAAACCCGGGGAATAGGAGGGGTGTTTTATGATAAATTGACTCCACTGAAAACAGGTCTCACCTATCAGCAGATCTTTGATTTTTCCTGTGACCTGGGACACAATTTCGCTCCCATATATACCGAACTGGTCAATAGACACCGGCATCGTGACTTCTCGTCGGAAGAGAAGGAATGGCAACTGCTTCGACGTGGCCGATATGTAGAGTTCAATTTGGTCTATGATGCCGGTACAAAATTTGGCCTGGAGACAAATGGCCGTGTAGAATCCATACTGATGAGCCTTCCAAACCAGGCCAGTTGGTTGTATGATTTCAAAACCAAACCTGATTCAAACGAACAACATACATTGGATTTGCTGAGGAAAGGAATAGATTGGGCTTAGAAATTATGAATTATGAATTGGGAATTATGAATTTCAAACTTTCTCCATTCGTAATTCGTAATTTTTCATTCATAATTTAAAAACTATGATAGATTTTACAAGATTTACATTAGACAACGGCTTGACCGTATTGGTCCACGAGGATCGTGCGACGGCGATGGCGGTAATCAATATCCTGTACAAAGTGGGCGCGAGGGACGAATCTCCCGAACAAACGGGGTTTGCCCATTTGTTCGAACACTTGATGTTTGGTGGATCTATCCACATCCCAAGCTATGACACCCCCTTACAGCAAGTAGGTGGGGAGAACAATGCCTTTACGAGCAATGATATCACAAATTATTACCTGACATTGCCGGCCAATAATCTGGAAACAGCTTTTTGGTTGGAAAGTGACCGTATGCTGAGTCTGGCGTTTAGCGAACAAAGCCTAGAGATCCAACGACAGGTGGTGTGTGAGGAATTTAAGCAGCGCTATCTGAACCAACCCTATGGAGATGTATGGTTGCGTTTGAGACCCTTGGCTTATAAGGTACACCCTTATCGCTGGGCGACGATTGGCAAGGAACTCCGACATATCGAAGAGGCCAGGATGGATGATGTCAAGGCATTTTTCAAAAAATACTACACACCTCAAAATGCTGTCATGGTCGTGGCGGGAGATGTGGATACACAAGAAGTAAAACGACTGGCCGAAAAATGGTTTGGCAATATTCCGAAAGGCGAAAGTTTTGTCCGCGATCTGCCTGCCGAACCTGTACAGACTGAGCCGAGGAGAGAAGAGGTGGTCGCTGAAGTACCGGCTGACAGTATTTATGTCGCATTTCATGGGCCAGACCGACTGTCGGACGATTATCAAACTATGGATCTGATCTCTGATATTCTTTCTCGCGGTTCGTCATCCCGGCTTTATCGTTCCCTGATCAAGGATCAACGACTGTTCAGTGAGATCAATGCGTATGTGTTGGGCAGTATAGATCCCAATCTGTTTGTGGTCGAAGGAAAACCGTTGCCTCATGTCGCTTTGGAAGAAGCCGAACAGGCTATATGGAAGCAGTTGGACGAAGTCTGTACAACAATGGTATCGGAAGAAGAATTGCAAAAAGTAAAAAACAAGATCGAGTCTACCATGCTCTTTGCTGAATTGTCTATTTTGGATAAAGCCATGAATCTTGCGTATTACGAAACTATCAGCAGGGCAGAAGATTATAATAAAGAGGTTGAAAAATATTTGGCCGTAACGCCTCAACAGATCCAGAATATGGCACAATACTTATTTAGAAAGGAAAATTCATCAACATTGATCTATAAAGCCAAAGGAGGTCCGCATGTTGAATAGATCTGTAGCTCCCGATTTTAACCCGATAAAACCATTGACACTGATCCATCCCGAATCGGTCAAATATGGTAACGGGTTGGAGGCTTTTGTATTTCAAGCGCCTCAACAGGAACTGATGAAATTTGAGTTTGTCTTTGACAATGTATTTGATGCGGACGAACATCCTCTTGTCAACACGGCTATGGCAGCTATGCTGAAAGAGGGGACAGTATCTTTGTCGAGTGCGGAGATAGCTGAAAAAATAGATTTTTATGGGGCTTATCTGATTCCTGAATATAGTCTTGACCATACGACATTGACCGTGTACACTATGTACAAGTATGTGGATAAGGTGTTGCCTATTGTGAGTGATGTATTGAAAAACAGTATCTTTCCGGAGAAGGAACTGGAAATTTTTGTGCGCAACAGCAAGCAGGCCTTGCAGATAGCTCTTCAAAAAAATGAAGTGTTGGCACGAAGGCTTTTTTACCAGAATATATTTGGTGGAAACAGGTATGGAACTATTCCGACCCTGGAGAGCTATGATGAGATCGGCCGTGCGCATTTGATCCATCTTTTCCAACGGCAAATACATCCGAATAACTGTACATTGTTCGTTGCCGGAAATGTGGATGCTACTGTATTGGAAAAGGTAAAGGTCTATTTTGGTGAAGATTGGCAGGGTATAGCCGAGCTTTCGGGCAATAATCTGGTCAGCCTGACCGAAATGTCCGGAAAAAATGTGTTGGAGCACAAGCCAGAGGCCTTGCAGTCGGCTATTCGTATGGGAAGTTTGACGGTCAACCGTACACATGCCGATTTTCCTGCGATACAGTTTGTAAATACATTGTTGGGAGGATTCTTCGGCTCACGTTTGATGCGCAATATCCGAGAGGATAAAGGCTACACCTACAGTATTGGCTCAGCGGTGAGTAGCTTGAAGCATACAGGTTTCTTTACGTTGGCTTCCGAAGTAGGCGTGGATGTGACGGATGCTACATTGGTCGAAATTGAAAGAGAGTTTGAAACTTTGCGGCAGGAGAAGACGAAGCAGGAGGAGATCGACTTGGTGTTCCGCTATCTGCAAGGAGGGATGTTGGGCAGTCTAGAAAGTATATTTTCGCATGTGGACAAGTTCAAAGCGGTGTACCTGTCCAATATGGATCTATCCTATTACGATTATTATGTCGATGTCATTTCCAATATGAGCCCTTCGCGTGTGCAGGATATCGCTATCCGGTATTTTGATTTTGAAAAGTTGGTAAAGGTAGTTGTTGGGAAGAAGGGGTAAGGTCTGATAAAGAAAACTTCACAATCCGTGAAGTTTTCTTTATCACTTTCTTTGTTGATAAGTCTCAATTAAGCGTGGCACTAAACAAAATACCAAAACGATTACTATTCAATATTTCTCGTAGATCATTGCTTGGTTTGCTATCTACACTGGTTTTTCCATAAGTGATAGCGGCACCAAGTCCCCATCGGCGGGAAATCCACCACTCTTTACCTGCTTTAAGTTGGAAACTCAGTCCATGCTCTGTCGAGGCACTATAATTATTTTCCTGATTTAAAATGCTGAAATTGCCTAAACCTAAAGAACCTGAAACAAACAGGTTGGAGGGTGTATAGTAAGTAACCCCACCTCCAAACATAGTTTCACTTATGGATACCTGATTTGATGTTTTCGTACTTCCGCCAGCAACCGTAATTTTTGGACCCACCAACGAATTGGAAAGTAGTGTGGCATGGAGAGAATAAGGTTTTCCTTTACCGCTCCTCCTATCTTGAGGTCAAACAAGCCGCCGACGCCACTCATGTCGTACTCTCCATCTACGTTGCTGTTCATGTGGATAGGGCCGAAAACGCCTCCAAGACCCATCGATAAGAAGAATCCGGTATGTTGTCTTTCTTTTTTCTGACCGTAGACGCTGAAACCTACTACTATTGTTAGTAATATTGTAAAGATTTTTTTCATAATAAGTGTAAATTTTTTTAACCATGATAAAACTTGTCCGAACTGAATTTATTAATCCTTTTTGGAGATAGTTCGTACAGGTCTATTGCGTTTGGTGTTTAATTATTTCGATGCAAAGATAAATTTTTATAAATTATTTTTAAAAAATAATAATAATTCAATATTTTGAATCCTCAACAGGGGATTTAACTAAGAAATTATCAGATATTTCGATATGACCTTTTTCTCCTTACGATATACTGTTTTTGTTTATTGAGACCTAATTATATTGCTCTAATCGAGTTCCAAAGTTCAATGGATATACTAGGATAATTTTTGTAAATTTGATTTTAATACATTACATTTTTTTCTTTAGAAATCTAATAGTCGAGGAAGTTAAGATGGAAGTGAACTTTTAATCATATCATAAGTTTCGTGAAAGTAAAGACAATGCTATACCGAATATTAAGAATTACTGTTATTATTTTTGTGTTTGGGGTTCAAACTTCTTGTTTGGAGGCCAATGGCACCAAAAGAGATGAAAGTGACTATTATCGTGTGACAAAGGTGGTCGACGGAGATACGTTTTGGGTGAGCAATGGTTCGCCCAGAGATGTTAAAGTACGTCTGATCGGTTTGGATGCGCCCGAAACAAGGAAATCCGGTCATAAAGATGTGGGGTATTATGGGGAAGAGGCTAAGGAATATCTGACTGAGCTTTTGTTGGGTGAATGGGTTCAGCTTGTAAGTGATGTGGATTCACTGGATCGTTTTGGACGAACATTGGCTTATGCCTACTTGGAGGACGGCACATTTGTCAATGCCGAATTGATAAAAAATGGTTATGCTGTGATCCTGACTATCCCTCCGAATGTGAAACATGCGGGTTTTTTCCAGGAATTGCAGGCTGAAGCGAGAAGGTATAAAAGAGGGGTATGGGGAAATAGAATGTAGAGACGCAATGCATTGCGTCTCTACGTTTTAAATAGTCCTTCCCGGATATTCGGCCAGGCCTTTTTCGAGGCATACAAGGGCTTTATGGAGATCTTGCTGATTCAGTACATATGCCAGTCGTACCTCATTCGTGCCTGCCCCGGGTGTACTGTAGAAACCCGTTGCGGGAGCCATCATGACCGTTTCGTTTTCATAAGCAAATGTCTCCAGCATCCATTGACAAAATGCATCGGCATTGTCTATTGGTAGACGGGCGACAACATAAAATGCTCCTCCCGGATTGGGACAGAACACACCTTCGATACGGTTGAGACCATTGACCAACGTGTCCCGACGTGCGGTATATTCCTTGGAAACAGCTTCAAAATAAGAGTCTGGTGTATCCACCGCCGCTTCGCCGGCAATCTGTCCTTCCAGAGAAGGGCTCAATCGCGCTTGCGCAAATTTGAGGGCTGTCTGATAGAGAGACTTGTTTTTGGTGATGATACAGCCTATGCGTGCTCCACATGCCGAGTACCGTTTGGAAACGGTGTCGAATACCACGACATGCTCTTCGAGACCTTGCAGATGCATGGGTGATATAAATTCACGGCCATCGTAGCAAAATTCTCTATAGGCTTCGTCGGAAAAGAGGTAGAGGTCATACTTGAGACACAATTCACGCAAAGCTTCCAATTCTTCACGAGAGTAGAGATATCCAGTTGGGTTGTTTGGATTACATATCGCAATAGCTTTCGTTTTGTCGGTGATGACCTTCTCAAATTCGGCAATGGAGGGCAAGGCAAATCCATTTTCGATGTGAGACATGATGGGCTTGACGATGACATCGGCCGAACATGCAAAGCCGTTGTAATTGGCATAAAATGGCTCGGGAATGATGACTTCTTCGCCGGGATTGAGACAGGCTTGCATCGCGATGGTAATCGCTTCGGATCCACCATTGGTCACAAGGATATCCGTCGGAGTAATGTTGTAGTGAAGCTTGTTGTAATATTCAGCCAACTTGCTCCTATATGACGCTGTCCCTTCGGAAGGGGTGTATGCCCATACCTTGAAGTCACAGTTTTTCAAGGCGTCCAACATGCCTTGAGGAGTTTCGATATCGGGTTGCCCTATGTTGAGATGGTATATTTTCTTTCCTTCTTTTTTAGCCTTATCTGCATAAGGTGTTAGTTTTCGGATCGGAGATGCAGGCATATTGATGCCTTTCTGTGATATCTGTGGCATAATTTTGATTTATTTTGGCGCAAAGATAGTGAATTTTGTACGTATTAAGGGTTAATCGTTTAAAAGTTTAACTGCTTAGGAGATGTGCTGTCAGTTAACCGATTAAACCCTTAAACAGTTAAACAATAAAGATGTTGCTTTTCATTTTTTTATGCTAATTTTGTTGAAAATATTTTTTTAAATTAAAATACATGAATAAGCGTGGGTGGATGATGTCCATGGGATGGTTTGGTTTGGCTATTGTGCTGTTTTGCTTTTCTTCTTGCCAGAATATATCCAGTACGACTTTAGACAGTCTTAAAAATACGCGAAAGGGGCAACCAGAAGGGATAGATACGATTCCGGAAGCTGAGCCTGAGCCTACACCTCTTCTGCTGGACAAATGGGATTCGTTGCAAAAGAATTTGGTTATTTTTCCCGTGGACTCGTTGCGTCCTGTTGATGTTAAAGTGCAAAAGAGGCTGCTGAGGGACTCCCTTCGTAAAGAATTTAACAAGCACCCTAAACATGTATTTTTGACTTTTGATGATGGCCCCTTGGTGGGCAGTGCCGCGATAGACTCTATTGCACGTGCCCGAAAGATCAAAGTAAGTGCTTTTTTGGTCGGTCGCCATGCGGGTATGGGCAAAGGGCGTCAAAGAGATTTGGAAAGGTATAAGGCCAATCCTTATGTGGCTTGTTATAACCATAGTTTTACACACGCGTACAATAGGTTCAATACATTTTATAGCAATCCGACTTCAGCATTGGCTGACTTTGAGAAGAATGAAGTGGATTTGAGACTAGAACATAAAATTGTCCGGCTTCCGGGACGTAATATTTGGATCTACGATAATGTACGGAAAATAGACTTGAAAAGTGGGGCAAGTACAGCAGATCTACTGTATTCGAATGGTTATCGTGTTTACGGTTGGGATGTGGAGTGGAGGATACAGAGTACGACGGGTATCCCTGTGCAACCGTTGAATGAAGTGTTTAATCGTATGCGAAACTTTATGAACAACAAATCGTCCATGCGACCTAATAATGTGGTGCTACTCATGCATGATGATATGTTTCAGACACGTAAAGGCAAACAATTGCTCTTGCAATTACTAGATAGCTTACAAAAGCAAGATTATAAGTTTGAGTTTATCGAAGATTATCCGATAAAATATTAAAGGAGGAACAAGAGGTTCCTCCTTTAATATTTTTATGCTATTTACCCTTTTCGGAGGTATTTGGTAAGGATAACGATCGTTTGTCCTTCGACTTTCCCTTCGATCTGTTCGATATTGTCTTGTACCAATCGTATGTTTTTAACGACTGTACCCAATTTTGCACTTAAAGAGGATCCTTTTACATCCAATGTCTTGATAAGCACGACAGTATCGCCGTCATAAAGTCTTGTCCCGTTGGAATCTTGGTGGAACTGTACGGTTCCGTCTTGCTCATGGTCACCGGTTTTCTTTGCCCATTCGAGATTTTCATCGTCTAAATAAAGGATTTCTAAGTTGTCTGCTGCCCAGCTTTCATTGCGGAGGCGACTCAACATACGCCATGCAACTATTTGCACTGCTGGATATTCGGACCACATAGTATCGGTCAAGGTTTTCCAATGGTCGGGATTCAATTGTTCTTTTTTCTCTATTTGAGACTTGCATGTCTCGCATACCAAGATACAATTGTTGACATTGGGTATATCGACCGGAGGTACTTCGTATATAGAGAGCCCATTCGTGTTGCCGCATAATTCGCAGATATTGTGACTGCGTTCCTTGAGTTGTTGTTCGATATTCATTGCGGCAAAGGTAATAAAATTTGTAGTAGAGACGCAATGCATTGCATCTCTACAAAAAAATAACAATCCCAGTTTAAAAATAAAAAGGATATGCCAAAGAATTCGTATAATTGTTTTAACTTGAAACAAACAGAATTATGAAATGGCAAGGGGGCCGCAGAGGCGGCAATATCGAAGATAGGAGAAGGATGTCTACCGGTGGCAAAGTTGCCCTTGGTGGTATCGGAGGGGTAATCGTCTTGTTGATCAGTCTTTTTATGGGGGGCGATCCGACCCAATTGTTGGAACAGATGCAGAATGCCGGAGGTGCAGCTACACAGCAAGGCGAGTATCAGTCTACACCGGAGGAGGATAGATTGCTTGATTTTGCCGATGTTGTGTTGGTCAGTACAGATGATATTTGGACAGCATTGTTTCGACAATCGGGACAGGCTTATCCTAAACCTTCGTTGGTCGTGTACACACAAGGTACAGAAACGGGAGGATGTGGTTATGGGCAATCAGCCTTTGGACCGTTCTATTGTCCAGGTGATCAAAAAATATACTTGGATTTGAGTTTTAATCGGGAGTTGTCCCAACGATTCGGTGCAAAAGGCGAATTTGCGTTGGCTTATGTCATTGCACACGAGGTGGGGCATCATATTCAGCAAGTACTTGGTGTATTGCAGAAGACAAATGCGATGCGTGCCAAAATGAGTGAAAGGGAGTATAATAAGATTTCTGTCATGACCGAACTACAGGCAGATTTCTATGCAGGGGTGTGGGCACATTATGTCAACAAAATGACGGATATTGAGTTGACTTATGACGATATTGTGGATGGTATGCGTGCTGCGGCTGCCGTAGGGGATGATCATATTCAAGAGCAGGCACATGGCCACGCTAATCCGGAATCTTTTACGCATGGTACATCGGAACAGCGGATGTATTGGTTTAAGAAAGGGTATGAAACGGGGGATATTCATGCGGGAGATACTTTTAGTGATCCTAGTCTAAGGTAATATAGATACAAAGCCTTATAGGTTTTTCCGTATATCATGGCTGATGGTCTGTTCGTCCTCTATTGAAATATTCATATGCCGAATACCTAGGGCTCCCAAGCGCTTGATAGCATAGTATTTTCTTCCCCAATGAAGGGCGGTTTCCTTATTTTTATGTTCGAGATGATAGACATAGTTCTTTAAGGCTTTCTGTTCGATAGCATATTTAAAATGAAAAGACTGGAAAACGATTAAGCCGAATGTTATTCCGATAATGAAGGCGTGATGCCATGTGATTTCGCCGAAAAAATAAAATAGAGGTATTACACCTATAGTTAAAACAAAACAAAATACCCTCACTCTTATCAATCTGCGATGTAAGATATCGATACTTTTTTTATAGCTATTCATATATAGAGTTTGATAATGAATAATGTTTGGTTGTATCAAAGGTACACAAACCCTTGAAAAATACAACATATTCGTTGTAAGTTTTAAAATTCAATAGTCTTTCCTTTACCTACTATGGAAGACAGGCAGATCACACTCCGAAAGTTGGGAGAACGTATAAAATACATCAGAAAAGAAAAGGGGATAACACAGGAAATGTTGGCTTATTCCATTAATAAGGACCAGCAGTCCATACAGAGATTGGAAAAGGGAAAAATCAACCCTTCATTTTATTATCTCTACCAGATATCCGAAGGCTTGGGTGTCAGATTGCAGGAAATTGTTAATTTTATTTAATAGAGACGTTGCATGCAACGTCTCTATTAAGATGTTTTTTTTGATTTAAAGTATGTCGTAATTTCAGCCAATGAGAAGGCATTTAGACATTTTTCCTTGGTCAATCCTCCCTTTCGTGCTACATACACACCATAGTGCATGTCTAGTAATCCCTCTGTGCGATGCGCATCAGGATTGATCGAGAGGAGTACCCCTTTTTCCAGTGCATATCGATGCCAGCGCCAGTCCAAATCCAAACGTAAAGGATTGGCATTTATCTCGATGACAACTTGGTTGGCCGCACAAGCATCTATTATTTTCTTAAAATTCAGTGGATAGCCACTTCTGGATAAAAGAAGCCGGCCAGTAGGGTGCCCTAATATCGTCGTATAGGGATTTTCAATGGCTTTTAGCAGGCGTGTCGTAGCTCGATCTTCATCCATTTTAAGGTTGCTGTGGATAGATGCAACGACAAAGTCAAATTGTGCCAATATCTCATCTGGATAATCCAGAGTACCGTCAGAAAGAATATCGCTTTCAATGCCTTTGAAGATTTTGAAAGGGGCCATCTGTTGGTTTAGCTGATCTATCTCCGCCCATTGTCGCTCCACGCTTTCGACAGACAGGCCTCCTGCGTACACGGCAGTACGGGAGTGGTCACAGATACCAAAATATTCCAGATTCAATTCTTCTTTGCAGTATCGGGCCATTTCGGCCAATGTATGTACACCATCCGAATAGGTGGAGTGGTTGTGTAGAGAGCCTTTGAGGTCGTCGAAGGTGATCAGTGTCGGCAATTGATTGTCTTTTGCCCATTCGATTTCGTCGAGCCCCTCTCGTAGTTCGGGTTCGATGTAAGCAAGTCCTAAGGACCGATATATGTCTTGCTCACTATTGCCAATGGGAATAGGTGTTTTGATGTGTTGCAGAAGTTTTAGGTGTTGTTCGGAACCTGTCGTCAATAATAAATCCAAGGCGAAAAGATCGGCTGTGGTACTATATATGACAAATGGGCAATTGTTTTCGTCCCGGAAAGAGATCGTATTTTCTTTTGTCTCTATCTTCCATTCGTTGTCCAATTGCTGAATGGCCGTACACAGGTTTTCCAGTGTGGCATCGCAGATGACCTCTATATGGGATAGTATCTCGCATTTTCGTCGGATAGCTCCTGTATATGAGATCTGATGAGAGGGAAGGCTTGTTGAGAGGTGCCTGTAAACATTTTCTGCTGCAGGTAACAGTTTTGCATAGAGATACCAACCTTGATTGGCCAATGTAAATTCGATAGCTTTTTTGATCTCTTCCTGAGTTTTGAGACCGAATCCTTTGGCTTCGATCAGTCGGTTTTCGTTGCAGGCATAATAGAGCTCGCCTACGCTTTCGATCTGAAGGTCTTGCCAAATAATTTGAATTTTCTTGGGTCCGAGACCCTTGATCTTGAGCATTTCCAAGATTCCTTCTGGCGTTTTCTCCAATAGGCTATCCAACTCGGTAAAAGATCCTTTGTCCACGATCTGTTTGATTTTTTCGGCTGTACTTTTTCCAATACCTTGTTGGGCACTCAGCTGTTCGATGTTGGCTTCAATAGCGGAGAAAGGTAATTTGTCTATTTTGAACGATGCACTGGCCATTGCTTTGGTGCGAAAAGGGTTTTCGTTGTGCAATTCCATCAATTGGCTGCAAAGCCTAAAAGTACGTGCAATCGTTTTATTGTCCATAGCAGGATTTATTTTGTCGTTTTTCCAAAAATAAGAAAATATCTCTATTAAAAAGTCCGTAGGATCTTTCGGAACTCTAAAGACAGATATGGGAATTATTGTATTCGTAGAGACGCGATTAATCGCGTCTCTACAGGATATTATTTTATTGGAGAGGTGGGCCGTGGCCGGTTGTATGGATAGACGATGAGCCGTATTCCCGAATTTTTTGTCAGGAACTTGATGGTCCAATTGACAAAAGTGACGACTTTGTTTCTAAATCCGAAGATAGAGACCAGATGGATGAACATCCATATCATCCAGGCAATAAAGCCTTTCATGTGAAACTTGCCTACGTCTACTACAGCTCTGTTGCGACCTACTGTAGCCATGGAGCCTTTGTCGAAGTACTTGAATTCTTCTTCATTGGGCTTTCCATCGACGGAATTCAGGATATGCTGGGCAACGTATTTACCTTGTTGCTGTGCTGCCGGCGCTACGCCTGGAAGCCCCCGTGGTGTATCGTCGGTAATCATGGCGGCTACATCACCAATGGCATATACGTCTTTCATGCCTTCGACCTGACATTGACCATTGGTTCGGATACGATTGCCGCGTTCGATGAGCTCGGATGGAAGGCCGTCTGGAAACTGTCCTTTTACGCCAGCTCCCCATATCACGGTCTTTGTTGGGATACTTTCGCCGTTATTGAATGTAATGGTATTGCCGTCGTAACCTGTCACTTGGGTGTTGAGCTTGACCTTCACGCCAAGCTCCTTCAAATACCGTTCGGCATCACGGGAAGATTTTTCCGAAAGAGCTCCCAGGATCTTGTCTGTTCCTTCGATAAGGTAAACTTTCATTTCGTGTTCACTCAATTCGGGGTAATCTTTTTTGAGCATATGCAACTGGATTTCGGCGATAGCTCCGGACAGTTCGACACCTGTTGGTCCCCCTCCTACGATTACGAAATTCAGATAACGTTCTCTGTCGGCGATATTTTTGCGCAAAACGGCTTCTTCCAGATTTTGTAATACATAACTACGGATATTCAACGCTTCTTTGACACTTTTCATCGGAAGAGCGTATTTTTCCACTTCCTGGTTACCAAAGAAATTTGTTGTAGCGCCAGTCGCAATGACCAAGTAGTCGTAATCGAGTATCCCGATAGATGTATGTACTTCTTTTTTCTCGTTGTCGATATGTTGTACTTCGGCCAGACGAAATTTAAAATTCATCTGGGACTTGAACATTTTACGAAGGGGAAAGGAAATGGAATCTTCGGCCAGTGTACCTGTAGCAACCTGATACATGAGTGGTTGGAAGGTGTGGAAGTTGTTTCTGTCAATAAGAAGCACCTCTACATCTTTATCTTTTAATGTGCGTGCCACTTCTACACCACCAAAACCGCCACCGATAACGATGATACGAGGGAAAGAACGCTCTGAACGATTCAACAACATGTCTTATTCGTGTTTTTTCTAATATGTGACAAATATCTCAAAAAATCATAAAATATTTATTTTTATTTTGTGATTTATAACCTTGTTTTTGCTTGATAATACCGCTATTTCTAATTTTCTCTGCAAATTTTTAAGCTAAAACCGTGATATACATAGTGTAATATATACACATGTGTATGGATGCCTATTGTAAGGCTCCCCTTATTTTGAAGGATAAGCCGTCGTTGTCGTTTGAAAGCCTTAGCTGACAAGCCAATCTACTGTCGAGATCGGCGTCCGGCAACGTATCCAGCATATCCAGTTCCTGGTCTTGAGGAGGAGGAAGATGTTCTGCTCCGGACTTTATCTGTACATGGCATGTTGCGCATAATGCCATTCCTCCACAAGTGGCCAATATATCGTATTCGGCCGCTTTGAGAATCTCCATCAGACTGAGGTTGACATCAGTAGGTATGGCCACTGTTTGTATAGTGCCATCCCTATCTTCGATGTGTATGTCAATTATGTTGTCTTCCATTGATTTTCTTTAATTGAGGTTTTTGTTTAGGTGTACGACAAACATCTCTTTACGTCTCAAAATTCCTCGCAGAGCCGCTAAGAAAAAGCTTTGTGAGAAATATCGTGCTCATCTTCACGTTTACCACCTCTGTCTCTTTATTTTAAAGTTACGAAGTTATGATGGTGAAGGAAGTTATGGAATCACCGTATATCATGACCATTTATAACCTCTATAACCATCATCACTCCCATCTTTTTTTTCCTAAAAAGCATGGATACCGTTTACGGTTGTGTATTTAAAACTCAATTTTTGTTCAGGGTACACATATTTGAATGCGCTCTGTACCATCAATGTGGCTTCGTGGTATCCGCAAAGGATCAATTTCAATTTTCCGGGATAGGTGTTGATGTCACCTATAGCATAAATCCGCTCTACATTTGTCGAATAATCGAATGTGTCGACTTCGATCGCGTTTTTATCGATATGCAACCCCCACTCGGCGATAGGGCCTAGTTTTGGTGTAAGACCATATAACGGAATCAAATTGTCAGCTTCTATACTAAATTCTTCCTTGTTTTTGTTGGACAACTTGACGTGCGTAAGTACACCATTGCCATGTACCCCCAATAGGTTGTGGGACAGCAGGAGATCTATCTTACCCTGTTGTGCCAATTCATATACTTTGTCTGCCGAATCTGGTACTCCACGAAAGCTGTCGCTGCGATGTACCAAGGTTACCCTTTGGGCAATATCGCTTAGGAAAATCGTCCAATCCAATGCGGAATCTCCACCACCTGCGATGACCAGTTTTTTGTTGCGGTAGCTGTCCGGATTTTTGACCATATAATCTATTCCCTTTCGTTCGTAAGTCTCGATATCTTGCAGATCAGGCTTACGGGGCTCAAAGCATCCGAGTCCACCGGCAATTGCGATGACCTGGCAATGTACATCTGTACCTTCGGATGTGCTGACGATATAGGAACCATCCGCTTGCTTAGCTAGTTGTTCTACTCGTTCGCCCAATGTAAAGGTCGGAGCAAATGGCTTGATCTGCTCCATTTGGTTGTCGATCAATTGCTGTGCAGTGACGATGGGGTATCCCGGAATGTCGTAGATAGGCTTGTGGGGGTATATTTCGGATAACTGTCCACCCACTTGAGGCAGGGCATCTATGAGGTGGCAACGCATTTTTAACAAGCCAGCTTCAAAAACGGCAAATAGTCCGACGGGACCAGCTCCTACGATGCAAATATCTGTTGTTATCATGGTGCTTTGTGTTAAAGTGATGAAAGTTATGTATGTGATGAAGGTTATAGAAGTTATTTGGGCGAGATCCTAATCATAACTTCCATCTCCATTATCCCTTTGTTTTATAGTCAAATTATCGTAAATCGTGTTTAAAATCCGGGTGAAGTGTGCAAAATCTTCTTCTGTAAGATTTTGCCATGCCTGCATGCGGAATTCGGCTACTTTGGGAGCAATCTCCAAAATTTTGCTTTGTCCCTTATCGGTCAACTGTAGGCTCAAACAGCGTCTGTCCGAAGGATGGTCGACACGGGCCACCAAATTTTTTTTGATCAGCAGATCGATTATCCGGGTCAATGTAGGCTGATCTTTTCCACATAACTCGGCGAGTTCTTTGTTCGTGCATTCTGGATTTTCGTATAGTGTACGCAACGCTGTCCATTGATCTACTGTGAGATCAAAATTATGTTGGCTAAAAGCCGATTGAGCATACTGTTTGACACGCCTGGCTGTCCTGTCCAGAATGAAAGAATATTGATTATATTTTTCCTTTAGCATAACAATAATTAGTATAACAAATATATGCTTAAAAAATGAGAAAAAGAATGGCTAAAAGTCAAAATAGCGTAAAACAAATCGAGGTACAGTTTTTACCGCACCTCGATTTGTTTTATCCATATATCCACTTGAACTTGTATTGTAGTTCGGGGATTTTGATACGATCGGCCAAACGGGTCAGGCGGTCGGGTAATCTCATGATATAATCCCGGGCTTTCTCTCCTTGTTCGTTGAGGTGGGATACCTTATCTATTTTCCATTCGACGATGAGTTCTTTGAGGATGTCTACATAATCCAACGCGGTGTACACTTCCATGCGTTGGGCAGCATCCGAAAAGTGTGCAAAGGCTTCGCCTTGTGGTTCACCGGATTCGCGTAGAAAATGTGCAGGCATAACAATCTTTTTGCGCATCATATCCTCGAAGGCCAACATAACCTCGCTAGGGTCTACTTCGATGGCTTTGGATATAAAGGACATATATGCTTTGGCGTGCCTTGCTTCATCTGAGGCGATCACACCACACATCTTTGCTAATAGCTTGTCTCCACTTTTTTTGGATATACCGGCTACACGTCTGTGGGAGATGTTGGTAGCCAATTCCTGAAATGAGGTGTATATAAAGTTTCTATAAGGATCAGCACCTGTGCCGATATCAAAACCATCTTGGATCAGATATTGCGTACTCATCTCGAATTCCCGCATATTGATACGTCCGGACAGGTACAGGTATTTGTTGAGCAAGTCACCGTGTCTATTTTCTTCGGCCGTCCATGCACGTACCCATTTCATCCAGCCTCCTTGTTCGTTTTTTTCCACATCTTCGACCATGGTAAGCCACGATTCATAAGTTGGAAGTGCTTCTTCGGTGATGGTGTCGCCGATCAATACGGCTACCAAATCGTACGGAAGTTCTTTGGCACTTTCCTGCAATTCACGAACTTCTTCGTGAAAGGTGTTACGAGAGGCATCGGGAAGAAAGTCAGCAGGTTGCCACATTTCTTCCACAGGTTTTAAGTACTCGCTCATTTCATGCAACATGAACGGCTCGAGATAGGCCATGACCTCTTTTCTCGATCCTTCTGGGATATTTAACGGTTTCTCTTGCATATTAGACAAAGGTAGATAAATTAGGGCAAATTCATCTTTTCTTTTTTGTCAAAAAAACACAGAGATGACGAAAGTCATATTTGGGTATTGAGTATGAAGTAGTGAGTATTGCGTATTGAGATATGCGTATTGAGTTAGGGTTTTGTGTTTCAAGGTTACTGACTATTGGTTACTGACCACTGATTACCGTTTTTCAGAAAGAATACATATTATTGACAGATTTTGGGGATATAAATGCTAACTTTGTCTTATTATCTTGAATTTAGCAGGTTTGGAAGACTTTGATATATTACGTGTTCGGGCTGATTTTCCTTTACTGAGTAGGGAGGTAAATAGTCGGCCTTTGGTGTATTTGGATAATGGTGCGACAACACAAAAACCTCAGCAGGTTATCGATGCCATCACACATTACTACCGAGATATGAACAGCAATGTGCATCGCGGGGTACATTACTTGTCCCAGATTTCGACAGATGCATTTGAGGTCACACGTCGGAAAGTACAAGCATTCATTCATGCAGGGCATGACCATGAGGTTATCATCACGAAAGGTACTACGGATAGTATTAATCTTGTCGCTCAATGTTATGGTAAAGTTTTTGTACATGCCGGTGATGAGATCATTATCTCAGCTATGGAGCACCATTCGAATATCGTGCCCTGGCAAATGCTTTGTGAAGACAGAGGGGCTGTCTTGAAGGTCATTCCCATGGATGAGCAAGGCGAATTGGACATAGCGCAATACCGTTCCTTACTTTCTCCAAAAACCAAAATGGTGGCTGTGACCTATGTTTCCAATGCATTGGGGACGATAAATCCCGTTAAAGAAATTATCCGTTTGGCGCATCAAAACAATACACCTGTGTTGATCGATGCTGCTCAGGCTGTACAGCATCTGAAAATTGACGTGCAGGATCTCGATGTTGACTTTCTGGTGTTTTCGGGGCATAAGATGTATGGTCCTACGGGTGTAGGGGTACTGTATGGTAAGGAACAGTGGCTAAATGCCATTCCTCCTTATCAAGGTGGTGGGGACATGATTAAGGATGTGACGTTCGAAAAAACTACTTATAACGATTTGCCATTTAAATTTGAGGCGGGTACGCCTAATATTGAGGCTGGTATCTGTCTGGCTGCTGCCATCGATTATATCGAGGCTATAGGGCTAGATCGTATCAAGGCGTACGAAGATGAGTTGTTGGAGTATGCAACACAAAGGTTGACAGAAATCGAAGGTCTAAAAATGATAGGAACGGCAAAATCTAAATCTTCGGTATTATCTTTTGTCATCGAAGGTGTGCACCCTTACGATATTGGCGTGATCCTCGACAAATTGGGAATAGCCGTACGTACCGGACACCACTGTGCTCAACCCGTAATGGATCAGTTTGGTATACCGGGGACAGTAAGAGCCAGCTTGGCTATGTACAATACTAAGGAGGAGATTGATAGGCTAACGGAAGGAATCAAGCGGGCTGTAGGAATGTTGGTTTGATTTACGAATTACGATTTTTGATTGTGGTAACGGACTGCTGATCACTAAATAAAAAAATGACTATAAACGAAATACAGGACGAATTGATCGAGGATTTTACTTTTTATTCGGATTGGATGGAAAAATATGAGCATATCATCCAATTGGGCAAAGAACTCCCTTTGATCGACGAGCAATACAAACAGGACCAGTTTCTGATCAAAGGCTGTCAATCCAAGGTGTGGTTGTACCCCACATTAAAGGATGGTAAAGTTTATTTTACGGCCGATAGTGATGCCGTGATCACCAAGGGTTTAGTCAGTCTGATGGTCAAGGTGCTTTCGGGACATACGCCACAGGAGATCGTCGCAAGTGACCTGTATTTCATAGACCAGATAGGGCTTAAGGAGCATCTTTCTCCCACACGTGCCAACGGATTGTTGTCTATGGTCAAGCAAATGAAATTGTACGCATTGACTTTGCAGGCCACAGGTTAAAAGAGACGGCGAGAGTTTGTAGTTAAAGGCACACGAAGGAGGCTTGCGCCAGCGATAGTTTTTATTCCTTCCTTAGGCTGCAGCCCAAGATCATTTGATAGATTATACCTTTATATTCGCAGCGTGGACTTTTTGTCCAAAAAATATTTCGGCTTTTTCTTCGAAAGCTCGGGGATCGTCAGTCGTATAGAATTGCAAATCTCCTCCTCTGGAACATTTCTTTTCGATTTCGAGATGTCTTTGAAGATAATCTGCCAGGCTAAGGGCGACGAGTTCGCCTTGGGCAAGAATCTGTATACCTTGCGGTGTATATTTTTCGATAATGGGGAGTAGTAAAGGATAATGTGTGCATGCCAATACGATCGTGTCTATTTCCTTGGATTGTGTCAATAATTGTTCTATGTCGTTTTTGACAAAATAGTGTGCACCTAAACTGTCTATTTCATTGTTTTCCACCAGCGGCACCCAAAAAGGACAGGCATGTTGAAAGACTTCAATTTTGGGGTGGAACTTATTGATTTCGATTTTATAGGAATCTGAGAGTACAGTTCCCTGTGTGGCGAGGATCCCGATCTTATTCGTTTTTGTATATTGGTCTATACTTTCGGTGGTAGGACGGATGACACCTAATATTTTTTTTCCGGGAGGTAGATCTTGCTGTTGTATGGTGCGTAGTGCTTTGGCGGAAGCCGTATTACAAGCGAGAACGACGAGATTGCATCCGAGGTCAAACAATTTGAAGACACATTCTTTGGTATATTCGTAGACTGTTTGAAAAGAACGTGTGCCGTAAGGCACGCGTGCATTGTCCCCAAGATATATGTAGTTGTACTGGGGCAGTATACGATGTATCTCCTTGAATACGGTCAAACCACCGTATCCGGAATCAAATATGCCAATAGGTCCAGAAGCATTATTGTCCTTTTCGAATGTACTGTTCATCTCTATTGCAAAGATGAGATTTATTTTTTGACTGTTATGAGAATTTTTGAGGATATTAGAAAGAAGTGTTTATTAAATACTGTTCTTGTTACTCCTTGTTACAACTTCTCATGAGTTAACCGTTTACCCACCTTATTGCATATAACTTTCCTTATAGTCTTTAGGGGTACAATTTTTGAAATTCTTGAAGTGCCTATAGAAATTGGAGGTGTTTTCAAAACCACTTTCTTCGGCGATGGCCTTCACAGTCAGATCGCTGTTGATCAATAGCCGACAGGCATAGTTCAGTCTCAGTTCGGTCAGAAAATCAAAGTAAGACTTACTGGTCGTCATTTTGAAATATCGGCAGAATGAGGTAATACTCAAATTAGTGAGTTCAGCAAGTTCCTCTATTAGTATTTTGTTCTTAAAGTTGCTAAACGTGTATGTGAATATCTTGTTCATTCTTTGTTCGTCGATTTTATTGAATTTGGTACTGTCATAATTGGAAGAAATCACTTCGTATTCATCTGAGTTGGCAAGAATGTCAAAAATACGTAATAGAAAAACGATTTTGTTTACACCTTGCTCGTCCTTCATTTTCATCATGAGTTTCCGTGCTTTCTTTTTGGTCTCTCCTTGGATCAGTAAGCCCTGATTGGCCACAACCAGCAATTTTTGTATGCTTTTGGTCTCAGGAAGGGAAAGGAAATCCCGCCCCAGACATTCGGGGTGGAAGTGCATGACCAATGCTTCGACATAGTCATTGCTGTCCTGCTTGACATTGCATTTCCAGGTATGGGGTACATTCGACCCCAACAAGATTAGCTCGTCTTTTTCAAAGTTGCTTATATTTTCTCCTATAAACCGAATACCGTCCCCTTTTATAAGATAATGCAGTTCGATCTCGGGGTGATAATGCCATATCGTACCAAAATGTGGAAGCACATCATGTCTGATACTGAAGGTATGGTCAAGAGGCTTTGGGACTTGGTGGAACTTGGGTTTCATAGGCTTTTATATTTTTCTTTCCGGGCTGAAGCCCTGTATAATTGTGCTAACTAATTTATATTACTTCCTTATAATAATCAAATTTATGATAATATGTTGGAATAAGAGGATAACTTATGAAACTAATTGTCTGCTATTTTCTTGGATATTTGTCGTAGTGATTGTATAACCAAGTATAAATATCTCATGGAAGTAATAGATAATAAGCAAGTATTAGTCGTTTGTAGTGGAGATTTAAGACCTTCTGCCAATATCAAATGTTGGCCTATGCAGCAGCAGATGGAAGAAAAATTGAACGTGGCCTTACACAGTATGGGCTGGTCGTCAAAGCGGGCACATGGGTATAACGAAGAGAAAGGGCATGGTTTTATCGACTATCAGCATATCGGTGTAAAGATTTTCAGGCAGATTGATAAGAAGGCTCCTTTGATTGTGGCGGAGAGTGTATGGCAATATAGCCACCATGTTTTGGCGGGATTGATTGCGCACGAAGGGCCGATTTTGATTGTGGCCAATTGGGATGGTACTTATCCCGGCTTGGTCGGTGCATTGAATTTGACAGGTTCGTTGACTAAGGCAAATGTAAAATACAGTTTTCTATGGAGTAAGGACTTCAGTGATGATTTTTTTAACAGTAGGCTTCAGGAATGGTTGGAGACAGGAACAGTCACGCAGGACTATTCGCATGTTAGGCCTTTTGATCCGGAAACTGTTTCGGCAGAAGATCGTGTGTTGGCAGAGCAGTTCGCCAGCAAGATACTGAGCGATAAAGTCATTATGGGAGTATTTGACGAAGGTTGTATGGGGATGTTCAATGCCATTGTACCGGATGCTTTGATCCATCAGTTAGGAATTTTCAAAGAGCGATTGAGCCAATCTACCTTATATGCTAAAATGTTGACCGTCTCTGATGCAGAAGCCAATGTGGTATTGGAATGGATGCTGGCCAAAGGTATGAAATTCGCTTGGGGTACGGATCATGTCAATGAATTGACAAAAGAGCAAACCTTGGAGCAATGTAAAATGTATATCGCGGCATTGCGTCTTGCCGATGAGTTTGGGTGTGACACTGTCGGTATTCAATATCAGCAAGGATTGAAAGACTTAGTTCCGGCGAGCGACTTGGTTGAGGGGTTGTTGAACAATACTGAGAGGCCGCCGGTCTACGATGAGCAGGGTAAAGAACTTTATGCAGGTGCAGCTCTACCACACTTTAACGAAGTGGATGAATGTGCCGGTATAGATGGATACGTCACATACCATTTGTGGAGGCAGTTGGGTCTGAACGGAGACAATACCTTGCATGACCTACGCTATGGTGAAAATTTTGTGGTCAATGGACAAGAAGAATTTGTGTGGGTGTTTCTGATTTCGGGAGCAGCTCCAGCATCGCATTTTATTGGAGGATACCAAGGTGCAGACAGTCTGCGTCAGCCTCCGATGTTCTTTAAAAAAGGTGGTGGCACACTACGTGGTGTCAGCCGGCCGGGTAAGATTGTTTGGAGCCGTGTGTATATAGAGAATGATGAGCTTTGGTGTGATATAGGAACAGGTAGGGTGGTTGAATTGCCGCAAGAAGAAACCGAAAGGAGATGGAACCTGACAGATAAGCAATGGCCCATCATGCATGGTGTGCTGGACGGTGTGAGCAGGGATCAGATGATGGCCAAGCATAAGGCCAACCATATCCAAGTGGTCTATGTAGATGGAGATTTTGACGTGAAGCGTGCGGCAGCTATCAAGGCAACGACATTGAATGCGATGGGGATTAAGGTTAATTACTGTGGGATATAATTAACTTTTCCAAAGTTTTAAACTTTGGAAAAGTTCTCGGTACTGTCCGTACACTTCCGAGGGGTGTCTATGGATTCGAAAAAGCAATAAGGAGTCTGAGACTCCTCGGATATGTTAAATTCGTAGTGCGCTACGCTTAACACTACGGACAGTAAAGGTCAGGTTTTTTTATAAAAGCACAATGAACAATAAATTAGTCATAGGGATGGATTTTGGAACGGATTCGGCCAGAGGTATACTGGTCAATCCGTATACCGGAGAAATCCTTTCGAAGTCGATCTCGTATTTTAAGAGATGGGCACAAGGGCTTTATTGTGATCCTTCGAAGGATCAATACCGGCAGCATCCGTTGGATTATATGGAAGCGATCGATGAGGTTTTCGCGGGATTGTTTCAAAGCATCGATCCGGATCTGATCAAAGATGTTGTAGCGATCGGAACGAATACAACCGGATCGACTCCCGTCGCCATAGATGAACATTGTCAGCCATTGGCTCTATTGGACGGATTTAAGGACAATCCAAATGCCATGTTTATCCTTTGGAAAGATCATTCGGCTATCCAAGAAGCCGACGAGATCAATGCTTTAGCCAAAAGATGGCCTATCGATTATACTCTTTACAGCGGAGGTATATATTCCTCCGAATGGTTTTGGTCCAAAATCCTGTATACCAATAGGCGTGATGCTCAGATCAAGGAAAGGGCTTTTACTTGGGTAGAACAATCGGATTGGATACCCACTTATCTGACAGGTACGCAAAAACCTGCTGACATAAAAAGGAACCGCTGTGCTGCGGGACACAAAGCGATGTGGAATGAGAACCATGGCGGTTTGCCATCCTCCGAATTTCTCTGTTCTTTGGATCCTTCTTTTTACCATTTAGTCAATAGATTTTATACTACTACATATACTTCGGATGAGGTTTTTGGCAAGATTTCACCTTATTTCGTCGAAAAGTATGGTTTTCATCCGGAGACGATCATCACTGTCGGTGCGATTGATGCCCATCACGGGGCAGTAGGATCGGGAAGTGCACCTTATGCATTGGTCAAAGTGATCGGTACTTCAACCTGTGATATGTTGGTTGTCCCTCAAGGGGATAACCCACCTTTGGTCGAAGGTATCTGTGGACAGGTGGATGGCTCCATAGATCCAGGCATGATCGGCTTTGAAGCAGGTCAATCGGCTTTTGGAGATATTTATAATTGGTTTCGAAAGTTTCTCCTAAAACCTGTACATGGTATTCTGGGCGAACGATTGACGATGGAACAAAAACAACTGTTGGAAGAGGAGGTATTTGGCTATTTGACAAAAGAAGCCTCGGCGTTGCCCGTGACAGAGGAGGATATGGTCTTTACGGACTATTACAATGGAAGAAGAACGCCCGATGCAGACTTTACCAAAGAAGCAGCAGCTTATGGTTTTACCTTGGCTACGCAGGCAGGCCATGTTTTTAAGGCTCTTGTCGAATCGACGGCATTTGGTTCCAGAGCTATTATCGACCGTTTCCGGGAATTTAATATTCCGATAAAAACGGTCATTGCGACGGGAGGTATTCCCAATAAGTCGCCTTATGTAGTGCAAGTGTTGGCTGATGTCTTGGGATGCGCTATACAAGTGGTGGATAGTGACCAGACTTGTGCGTTGGGCTCGGCTATATTTGCGGCTGTAGTCGGCGGTGCGTATAGAAATATAGAAGACGCCAAAACGGTGATGGCAGCACAGGTAGCCCACACGTACGAACCCGATCGCACCAAACAAAGAATTTATGATATTTTATACAAGAGATACAGAGCATTAACCAATTTATAAACATGAACAATTTACCCGTATTAGACATTTCTATCATCATTATATACCTTATTGCTATGGTATTGGTCGGCGTTTATTTCTCCCGGAGGAATACATCCTCCGATGCTTACACCAAAGCCGCAGGAAAAATTCCTGCTTGGGCCATAGGCATTTCTTTGTATGCGACTTTTTTGAGTTCCAATACTTTTCTGGGTGTTCCGGGTAAAGCCTTTGGGTCAAATTGGAATGCTTTTGTGTTTAGTCTTTCTATGCCGATAGCAGCCTGGTTTGCGGCCAAATATTTTGTCCCCTTCTATCGGAGCCATACGGAAGTATCAGCCTATACAAATCTGGAAAAAAGATTTGGACGTTGGGCTAGAAGTTATGCGGTGATCTGTTTTCTATTGACTCAGATTGCAAGAATGGGATCTATTTTCTTTGGCATTTCACTCACCTTGCAGGCATTGACAGGGTTTGATATGGCCCTTATCATGATTGTGACAGGGGTCTGTATCATTGTGTACACGGTACTGGGAGGATTGGAGGCTGTAATATGGACAGAAGTAGCCCAAGGTATCCTTCTTACGATAGGTGCGTTGATTATCATCGGCACATTAGTTTATAATATCCCTGGGGGAGTGAGCACGATCGTTGATATTGGAATTCGGGATGATAAGTTTAGCTTAGGCTCATTTTCGTTGACGGATTTTAGTTCATCGACCTTTTGGGTGATCTTGCTATATGGGGTTTTTATTAATATGACGAATTTTGGGATGGATCAGAACTATGTGCAGCGTTATCATGCTGCACCTAACCAAAAGGACGCAGCGAAGTCTGTTTGGATGTGTGTATGGTTATACGTACCTATCTCACTTTTGTTTTTTATCATCGGGGCATGTTTGTATGCTTATTATGATGTAAATCAGGATTTATTGACACCGATTAAGGAGCAGGTTCTTCAAGAAAGGGGACTGAATGGAAGTGCTGTCATCGGTAGTCTCACTCCTGCGGACTATGGAGATAAGGTATTGCCAAACTATATGGTTACGCATATCCCGGTTGGTATCGTAGGGTTGATCGTATCGGCTATTTTGGCTGCTGCGATGAGTACGATCAGTTCGGGTATGAATGCCTCGGCGACGGTATTTACTGAAGACATATACAAGCGATATATCAATCCCAAAACTTCTGATAAGCAAAGCTTGCGTATACTCTTAATCGGTACGGGTGTTTTTGGAACGATAGGGATGCTCGCAGGAATTGCCATGATAGGTGTGGAAAGTATATTGGATGCTTGGTGGACACTGTCCGGTATTTTTGCGGGGGGTATGCTGGGATTGTTCTTACTCGGTCTGATCAGCAAAAAAGTAAAAAACAATGATGCGCTGATCGGAACAATAATTGGTATCTGTGTGATATTGTGGATGACATTCTCTTATCTGATACCCGATCAATATGCTTATCTGAGAAATCCACTGCATGCGAATATGATTATTGTGGTAGGGACTTTGTCGATTTTCCTGGCGGGAAATTTAAGCAGGAAGTTGAGGGAGAAAGCGAAGGAGCAAGGATAAGGGAACAAAGATCAAGGACAAAGGAGTAAGAGGCACAAGCTACAAGCTTGCGCCAGCAGGAAATAAGGTAAGGGCGAAAAATCTTTCGCCCGTACATATGATGATAGATTTAAAATAAACTAAACATATAAAATTTACAATGATTCAGAAGGATAAAAAATTTGTTCCTGTGATGCTTATGCCTTTTCAGGAAGATGGAAGTATTGATTATAATACGTTGGATAATCTGGTAGATTTCTATTTAGAGGCGGGTGCAGGGGGATTGTTTGCCAACTGCTTGTCCAGTGAGATGTACCAATTGTCGCAGGAAGAAAGGCTAGAGTCCGTATCGTTCATCGTGAAGAAAGTAAACGGACGCGTACCTATCGTAGCGACAGGGACTTTTGAGGATACTATTGAAAATCAGGCAGAGTTTGTTAAAGCGATGTATGCCACCGGCGTCGATGCTGTTATTGTGATAACCGGTTTGCTGGCCAAAGAAGACGACAGCGAAGAGACTTTCCGTGCAAACGTAGAGAAGTTGCTCGCGCTAACAGACGATGTACCTCTAGGATTTTACGAATGTCCGGTTCCTTATAAAAGGGTTCTATCGGCAGATTTCTTAGGCCAACTGGTGAAAACAGGCCGTATCAAATACCATAAAGATACGTCATTGGATATCAACAGTGTCCGGGCAAAAATTGTTGCGACAAAAGATGATGAGAGTTTCGGCTTGTATGATGCGTATATGGCTCACGCTGTAGAAACATTGAAAGCTGGCTCTGCCGGTCTATCGTGTATACAGGGAAACTATTTTCCGGAGATGGTCGTCTGGTTGTGCGACAATTTTGATAATTTAGAAAAGAAAGATGAGGTAGATCAAGTACAGCAGTTCCTGATCGACAATATGGATGTGATGCATGATACCTATCCTGTATCGGCTAAGTATGTGTTGCAGAAGCGAGGAATTGCTATCGGTACCTTTAGCCGTACACCGTCTAAACTTCCAGACGAGAATGCCAAAAAGCAACTGGATATCTTGCTTGAAGATTACCAGGTGCTTAGCGAGAAAATTGGCGTGTTGGCAAGTTGATCATTCTTCAACTATAAGATCCGACGGATTGATTTTCTGAATAGTAAGCCGAGATGAACATGACGAATAATTTTGATACAATCTAACAATGGATAATTTTAATATAATCAGGTGGATACTCGTTCTTTTGACTAGTGGGCTGTTCACTTCTTTTCAAGTGCAGGCACAAAGTAAAAAAATGAACGTGCTATTTATAATCGCTGATGATTTGAATTGTAATCTCGGAACTTACGATCATTATTTAGTTAAAACACCTAATATTGATCAACTTGCAAAAGATGGCATGCAGTTCAATAATGCTTTTTGCAACTTTCCTGTATGCGGACCTTCAAGAGCAAGTATGATGACAGGACTGTATCCCGACCAGACGGGGCATTATAAGTTACGTGATCATATCCGGCAGCATGTACCGGATGTAGTAACTATGTCGCAAAATTTTATGAACACAGGATATACTGCCGCAAGGGTGGGTAAAATTTATCATTATGATAATCCATCGGGCATTGGGACTCCCGGCCACGATGATTCTGTATCTTGGAATGAACGATATTATCCGCGCGGTATAGATAAGGATATCGAAAAAAAGATATTCTCATTAAGGCCTGGTAAATTTGGCGCTACTCTAAGCTGGTTAGCCGCAGAAGGTAGTGACGAAGAGCATACAGATGGTAAAGTGGCCACTAAGGCCATTGAATTGCTTGGGAAGTATAAATCAGAAGACAAGCCTTTTTTTCTGGGTATTGGATTTTACAAACCTCATACCCCATTTGTTGCTCCTGCTAAATACTTTGACCTATACAAAACAAATGATATAAAAGTACCGCAGGTTCCTAAAAACTATCTGGCTACTTTACCCGAGCCTGCTACAGCAATATTACAGGCTCACAAAGAGCAGGTAAATTTACCCGATTCCCTGGCTCGAAGTGCGGCACAGGCGTATTATGCTACTATTTCTTTTTTAGACGCACAAGTAGGTCGGGTTTTAGCGGCGTTGGACAGTTTAGGGTTGCGTGATAATACCATCATTGTATTTACTTCAGATAACGGCTATCATATGGGCGAACACGGACACTACCAAAAAAGCACTTTGTTTGAAGATTCCGACAGAATCCCCCTGATTATTTCTTATCCTGGTATGAAAAGCAGAGGAAAGACCAGCAATTCTATCGTTGAAATGATTGATTTATATCCAACACTGAGCCAGCTCGCAGGCATAAAGACACCGGGATATATTTCCGGTAGAAGTTTTAAGAAAGTATTGGATGACCCAAATTATAAAACAAGGGAGAGTGCACTTAGCCAAGTCAGAGGAGGATACACATTAAGGACAGAAAAGTATCGGTATACGCGGTGGAGAAAAGATGGGCCAAATATGACTGAATTGTATGACAGACTCTCCGATCCACAAGAAATGAACAATCTTTCAGGGGCACAGCAGTATGGGGATCTGATAAAAAAATTAGATAAACAACTAACGGATAGAATTGAAGAATCAGCAGTTGCTCCTAAAGGCCTAACCGTTATAAAATAGTTAGCCTATTTTGTGAAAAGACTTATGATCTCCGTTACGAAGATGTGTAACTTTAAAATGACATCAGCGAAACGACTAAAATTAAAAAAAAAATGAGAAAGGTTTACTTTTTATTAATAGTATTTATCTTGAGTGGGATGTGTGACACTTTCGCTCAAAAGTTTGCTCATGTACCAGGCACTGTGGTCACGTATCAACCTACAGCGACACAAAAGTATATCGGCTCTCCGAGTTTGGTCATACTTCCTAATGGCGATTATGTCGCTTCACATGATTTTTTCGGTCCGCAGAGTTCGGAATGGCAACAGGCAGAAACAGTCGTATACCACTCGAAAAACAGAGGAAAAACGTGGGAAAAGATCAGCACGGTCCATGGTGCATTCTGGAGTTCGCTCTTTGTCCACAAAGGAGACCTTTACCTATTAGGGCCGGATAGGCACCATGGTACAGTATTGATCCGTAAATCGCAAGACGGGGGGAAAACCTGGACCCAACCTACCAATAGGCAAAATGGAATAGTACTCGCTGGCCAATACCATTGTGCGCCTATGCCGATCATTGAGCATAATGGACGTCTGTGGCGTCCTATGGAAACTGCACATGGCCCTTCTCTCAAATGGGGTGAACGTTATGGTGCTATGGTAATGTCGGCTTCTGTAGATTCAGACCTCATGGATGCGAAATCCTGGCGGACGAGCAGTACGTTGTTTTTTGACTCGACTTACCTCGATGGAAACTTTACTGGTTGGTTGGAAGGTAATTTTGTGGTAGGGAAGGACAATCGGTTGTGGAATATCCTGCGTGTAGATGATAAAACGACACATCAGGAAAAAGCAGCGATGGTCGAGATCTCCAAGGATGGCAAAAAACTGTCATTTGACCCCAAGAAAGATTTTATTCCATTTGATGGGGGTAGTAAAAAATTTGTCATCAAATATGATGCTACATCGGATTATTACTACACATTAACCAACTCTATACTCGAAAAATATAGTAAACAATATCCACAACGTAACCCTGCAGGTTTCCGAAATGTACTGATGCTTCGGAAATCCAAAGATTTGATCAATTGGCAGGACGTAAAAGTTGTTTTGGAACATGAAGATGTCATTAATCATGGCTTTCAGTATGTCGATTGGCTATTTGAAGGAAATGATATGATCGTACTTTGCCGGACAGCATATAACGATGGTAAAGTGGACGCAAAAAATAACCATGATGCGAACTTTTTAACCTTTCACAGAATAGAGGGGTTTCGCGAATTGTAATATTCTTTAACTCCGGGTGCTTAAACCCCGGGTTAAGAATATGGATAATAAAGGAAAGGAGATCGTTATGACATACATTCCTTCATTAGATGAACTGTACACCCTTGTAAAGAAAGGTGATAAGGATGCCTTTGATTTGATCTATGACAAAACCTGGGATTTACTTTACGCTATAGCGTATAGCAGGTTGAAAGATGAAGATGCAGTAAAAGATATCTTACAAGAGATTTACCTGGATATCTGGATCAAGCGTGAGGTGAGATGTATTGACAATCTCATGGGCTATCTAACCAATTGTGTCAAGAAAAAAGTGATCGATTATTTTAGAAAAAATATTCATACAGTAGAAGTCGTCGATGATTTTGCTGAAATAATCGTAGGAAGTGAGTATGCGGATACACGGCTTCATGATACCGAACTAGCGCGTGTGTTTGCGGCCTGGTACGATAATCTTCCCAGAAAGAGAAAAGAGATATTCCGATTCAGATATGAAGACGATTATTCGACCCGGGAAATAAGTGACCTGCTGAAAATATCCCGAAAGACCGTACAAAACCAATTATTGAACTCCAAAGGGGAGTTCCAAAATATGCTCAAAAAAATATTCTGCAACAAAAAAAGGATAATCTTTTGGGTATAGGATTTATTGGTGTGATACGGTTTATATTTCTTTGTAAAATGATAAGATGTTGGATAGATAAGAAAATAATCGTTACACTCCTTTTGTTAATAATAGATATTTTTGAGGTAGGGAAGTTGTCGATTTCTTATTTACTTAGGTACCGACCATAATATAACGTTAATTATATCGCGATTTATTAGGTGAGCCATGGTACATTTAAGAACGAAAAAATCTTATTTTAAAAAAGCTTAAATGAATATGACACGTATAATATCTTTTTTGACACTTTGGAAGCATATGCATATGCAAAGTTTGGCATTTATAATCTTATTAGTTTTTAGCCAATGTGCTTCAAATGCTAATTTGCCAACTAAACAAGCCAACTTTCCGGAATCCAGTTTAGGATGGCATCTGGGGGCGCAAGCTTACACGTTTAAAAATTTCACCTTTACCGAAGCAGTGGATAAAATCGAAAGCTGTGGTCTTCGGTATGTAGAAGCCTATCCGCAGCAAAAAATAGGTGGAGGTATCGACGAAAAGATGGGGCCACGGATGTCCGAGCGTAGCAAGCAATATGTTAGAGATCTATTGAAGAAGAAAAATATTACGGTGGAAGCCTATGGTGTAGTCAAGGCAAAGGATGATGCAGAGTGGGAGGAAATCTTTGCTTTTGCCAAAAGTATGGGCGTCAAAACCATTACGTGCGAACCCGATGTACGTTCACTCGATGCCGTGTCCAGATTATGCGATAAATATGATATTAAGGCTGCTATCCACAATCATCCGAAACCTTCCTATTATTGGAACCCAGACACTGTTCTGGAATCCCTCAAAGGCAAAAGCACGAGGATGGGGGCAGCGGCAGATATAGGCCACTGGGTACGCTCAGGACTGGATCCGGTGGAGTGCTTGAAGAAGTTGGAGGGAAAAATCTATCATCTGCATTTCAAGGATTTGAATGAAAAGAACAATAAGAAAGCCCATGATGTACATTGGGGTACGGGAGTTAACAACATTCCTGGTGTTTTGGCTGAATTGAAACGCCAAGGGTTTAAGGGGATGATCTCGGCCGAATACGAATACAATTGGGATAATAATGTGCCTGATGTCACACAAAGTGTGATCAATTTCCGTGACATAGTCAAGTCTTTGAAATAAAAAATCAAATGCTCGTTTTGGAATGATGATATTGACGGAAAACTCAAATGGCTAGCAAGATGCAGATGGATATAAAAAAAATACTCTTAATACTTTGTCTGATGGGATGCGGAGTGGACACCGCATGGTCACAACAGGTCACTGCACGGAAACTCAATATTATCTTTATTCTTGTCGATGATTTAGGTTATGGAGATCTAGGGGTATTGTTTCAAAAAACGAGACAGCACAAACCCGGAGAAAAAGACCCATGGCTGTTGACACCAAACCTGGATCAGATGGCAAAGGATGGAGCTATACTGTCTCATCATTATGCAGCAGCTCCTGTGTGTGCTCCCTCTAGGGCATCCTTACTTTTGGGAGTCAGCCAGGGACATGCCAATGTCCGGGACAACCAGTTTGATAAGGCATTGGAAGACAACTATACCCTGGGTAATGTGCTGCAGAAAGCGGGATATACCACTGCCGCGATTGGCAAGTGGGGATTGCAGGGAGAAGGTGAACCTCCCCATTGGCCAGCTCATCCACTAAAACGGGGGTTTGACTATTATTTTGGATATATAGCGCATGTCGATGGTCATGAGCATTATCCAAAAGAGGGGATATACAGGGGTAGTAAACAAGTGTGGGAAAACAACAATGAGATAAGCCGTGCACTGGACAAATGCTATACAGGGGATTTGTTTACGGCTGTCGCCAAAAAATATATTGTCGAGCACCAACAAAAGCAGGGAGATCAACCCTTTTTTATGTACTTGGCCTATGATACTCCCCATGCTGTATTGGAACTGCCCACGCAGGCTTATCCAAAAGGACAAGGACTGCATGGAGGTATCCGATGGTTAGGCACGCCGGGACATATGATCAATACCGCTTCTGGCACGGTAGATTCCTATGTCTATCCGCAGTATGCCAATGCAGTATATGATCACGACAAAGATCCAGCTACGCCCGAAATCCCTTGGCCGGATACTTACAAGCGGTATGCATCGGTAACTTTTCGTATCGACGAGCAGATAGGGGATATCTTGCAATTATTAAAAGATCTGAAGATAGAGGATAATACGTTGGTCGTTTTTACATCTGATAATGGTCCGTCAAACGAGTCTTATCTACCTAAGACCTATGTATCCTATCAGGCTGATTTTTTCCATACATTCGGACCTTTTGACGGGATAAAACGTGATCTCTACGAAGGTGGCCTTCGTGTGCCGACAATAGCATGGTGGCCGGGAACCATAGAAACGAATACCGAGATAACATCGGCAAATATTTCGTATGATTGGTTGCCCACCTTTACGGAGTTGGCCGGCTATTCAGCTCCTGTGCGTTCGGATGGTGTATCGTTGGTTTCGGCTCTCACAAAACGAGGGCAACAGCCTAATAGCCTGGTATATGCTGAATATTTCCACCCGGGTACTGTACTTAAATATTCAGCTTTTGTTCCGGAGCGTCAAGGAAAACGTCGTAAGCAGATGCAAATGTTGCGCGTAGGTGATACAGTCGGTGTACGCTATGATGTACAGTCGGCCAACGATGACTTTGAGATATACGATGTCGTCCATGACCCACAGCAAAAGAATAATTTAGCGAGCGAAAGACCATCCTTGCAACAATATATGAAAGCTAGGGTTTTGCAGGTGCGTATGTCTGATACTTCTGCCGCAAGACCGTACGATCAGGCCTTGATACCATCTGTCAAAAATCCGGTGAAGCTCGGCCAGGGGTTGACGATGAAAAACTATCAAGCCAATACACCTTGGATACCCGATACACGTGGCATGAAACCTATTTCCGTTTCTGTGGTAGCAGATCCTGCAAAAGCCAAGATTAGCTCCAATATGGCTGTATTTGAAGGGTATATCGATATTCCCAGCGATGGAGAATATACTTTTTACATTTCTGCAGGTCATAAAGCTTTTATAAGGATACACGATGTTAGTCTGATCGATGCGGACTACCAATATACACAGGGAGAGGAGCGACAAGCTAATGTCAGATTAAGGGTGGGATATCATCCAATTAAAATATATTCTATGACAAATCCTGAAGATCTAGAAACGCTAAACCTACAATGGAGCTATAAAGGGCAACCAAAAGAGAAGATACCTGACCGTGTATTCTATCATTAGAAAAAATGGTAAAATAATTGTTGGAACGTAGCTAACCTTCTACCTGTTTTAGTCATGGTATAATTGAATGTATTATGAAATATCTATTTATTCACAATTTTTTTTTGATAATTCTATTTTTTTTATTGCAGAACTGTATGTACAATCCAGAAAAAAACACCAATACTAGCATCACGATCAACACATTGACAGCATCTGATACAGGGCACACGATGCACCACAACAACGCTTTTTCGAAGGACGACGAATGGATCGTCTTCGATGGGCGAAATGATGATACCAAAATAGGGGAGACCTCAACGATCGGTATCGTGAATGTCCGTACAGGAGAAGAAAAAATCATCTATCAAACCCAAAACCAGACCATCTATGGACCGGGGGTCGGTGCCGTGTCGTTTAGTCCTACCTCAGATCGGGTGATCTTTATACATGGATTGACGAATGCAGATTCGGTCAAGCCTTATGACATGAGTAGAAGAATAGGGGTAGGTATAGATATTGATTCACCTCTGCAAGCATTTCATTATGATCCCCGGGACGTAGTCGCTCCATATACTCCGGGATCGTTGCGGGGAGGGACACATTCGCATTGTTGGAGTGCGGATGGCAGATTGATCAGTTTTACGTACAACGATGAGTTTGTCGACCCAGACTTGCGAACGGTCGGTGTCATGGTGCCTGTAGATCGACCTGTGGTCGTGGAGAAGAATGCTGCAAATAATGACGGTGAAATGTATGCAGCTATAGTTTCGGACGTCATACGTGAGCCTAAGTGGGGTTCGGATGAAATCTCCAAAGCCTTTGATGAGTGTTGGGTAGGGGCCACGCATACGATAGCTTTTCAGGGTCATACACGAAATGAAAGGGGTGAATTGATTACAGAAATTTATCTGGTCGATATCGATGAGGATTTGGTTAAGGCGGATGCAGAGGCCGTAGGTCGGCAAGGAGAGCGCCCTCATGTTCCGAGAGGTATACAGCAGAGACGTTTGTCCAGAACAGGGAAGGGATTGTCTGATCTGAGGCATTGGCTTCGGTCCAGTGCAGATGGAAAATATATCTATGCGTTGGCAAAGGACGATCAGCAGAGAAATCAAATCGTACAGTGTAGTGTAGAAACAGGTGAATTTCAATATATCTCGGAATTTGGCTTCTCCATTGAATCTCCGATCAATATCAGTTATCAAGGAGGCAAGATTACTTTTATTGCCAGGAATAATGTGTATATATTTGATATAGCGGCCAAAACCTTGCAACAGTTGACCGATCATAAAGATAGTGAATTGAAAATAGTGGGAGCACCTGTCTTTTCAAGAAAGGGGGATAAGATTGCATTCAATCAGTTTGTCCGTAAGGATGGTCAGGAGAATGTACAGATTAAGCTGATAGAGGTGGAATAAGACCTAGTAAGTTTCTTAGGCCTACATAGAAGATGCGAAGTTTATTTAAAAGCTTCGCATTTTTTGTTTTGGTTCGGGGAGGTTACCGCGTATATCTATGATAAAATGTTGGATGTTTTTGATAAATCTTATGACTTTTCATCTCTAGGGAACTCCTATCTTTGAATTAACCAAAGAACTTATGTTTCTTATATTTTATTCACAAAATAAATCTAATCGTTATGAGGTCAATTTTAATTATTTTATTAAGCGTTTTTGCACAAGTTTCTTATGGGCAATTGATAACCTGGAATCTCGCTGGTCCTTCCCCTACAACAGGAAAAGAAGCATCCGTTGCGCCGGCTTTTGTTAAAGAAGGGCTAAAATCCAGCGATTTGTCCAAAGGGCCATTGATACGTAGTAAGCAGGGCAATTTAAGAGGATTTAGTGGACATTTGGCCAAAAACGTCCGGACGTTTGAAGAAGCTGTCAAAGAGGGAGCTTATTTCGAATTTTCCGTAGATGTTGAAAAGGGCTATACGGCATCATTTTCCCTTTTGAAAGCTAAATTACGTGTTCAAGAATTTTCCGCTAAAAACTTCCAATGGACATATAGCATCAATGGAGGTGATTTTAAGAAATTGCACGACGAACCTATCTATATGAGTGATCTCAATAATTCCGGAAAAAATCAACCTAATTTGGATCTGAAGAAAGCAGCGGATTTGCAAAATATAAAACCGAATAAAAAGGTGACATTTAGGGTGTATGTTTGGGGCAATGATAATTCGCAAGACAAAGGAAAGATTTCGGTAGGATTTGGTAAATCTAGTGTGAAAGATAATAGCCCTGTCTTGAAATTAGAAGGTAGTGTTGTAAAAAACTAAAAAGTTCATTATGATGAATAAACAATTGTTATTGGTGGTGTTCTTCACACTGGCCATAACGTTTTCGTATGCGCAGCGACGACAATACACTGGAGTAGTCGTGGATTCAAGTACGAATGAAGTTTTGGTGGGAGTTCTAGTCCAGAATACGAATACACCTAATTTCAATACCAGAACTAATGCGTCTGGTGAATTTAACATTCAAGCCTATCGGAGGGATATTATTTCTTTTTCATTTGTAGGATATGAGACAGTCAATTTTTTGGCCCAATCCATACCCAAGCAAGTTATCATGAAACCTTCTGCAACGAGTATTGATGAGGTGGTCGTAATCGGATATGGTACCGTAAATAAGAAAGACTTTACAGGCTCACTTTCAGAAGTGAATGTAGAGGATATCAACCGTGCGCCTGTACCCAATATTGCACAGGCTTTGGCAGGCCGAGTAGCTGGGTTGCAGGTCAATTCGCTTTCGGGCCAGCCGGGCGAGGAGTCAGATATTATCATTCGAGGGGGCAATTCGATCACACAGGACAATTCTCCTTTATATGTTGTGGACGGTTTTCCGATTGAAGGATTTAGTCTATCATCTATCAATCCGGAGGAAATAGCAGAGTTAAGGGTATTGAAAGATGCCTCGGCAACATCCATCTACGGTAGTAGAGGGGCGAACGGGGTGGTCATTATCGAAACCAAGAAAGGTAGTGAGGGGGCACCTGCGATTACGTATAACCTGGATTTAAGCGCGCAAAAGCCCGTGAAGCTCATGGATATGATGGATCCTTATGAATTCGTGAAGTATCAGATCGAGATGGACCCGGATGAAGCGACACGGGTGTACCTTACACAGGAGAACCGAACTTTGGACGATTACAAAAATATTCAAGGATACGACTGGCAGGACCTGTTGTTCAGGACAGCCTTGATGCACAACCACAACCTTTCGATAAGAGGAGGTACACGAGGAACAAAGTATTCTTTTTCCGGCAATGTGATTGATCAGGATGGCGTGATTATCGAATCGGGTTTTAGTCGATATCAAGGCCGTGCCAGAATAGATCAGGAAATCAATAAGAACCTGAACATTAACTTCAATATCAGTTACTCCAAGGATAAGAACTACGGACAACTGACTAATCAGCAGGCTGCGGGCAACAACTCTTATGCGACTTATATCATGTACCGGACATGGGGGTATAGGCCAGTATCTACCGGAGCAAATCTATTGGACGTATTGTTTGACGACGATGGTGATGACAGTGAGACTTTGTTGGTTATGAATCCGATCATATCGACACAGAACGAGTTCAGGGAGCAGAACCGTACTTTCTTTACTGGAAATGTCGGTCTTGATTATAACCTGCCATGGGATTTGAAGCTGAATGTCCGGGGAGGATATCGGTGGCGGATGTACAGAGATGAGGCGTTCAACAATTCCAAGACCTACCGCGGATTTCCACATGCCAATAATGCCAATGGAATAAATGGGAGTTACTCGGAGAATACGTATACAGACTGGATGAACGAAAATACGCTGGCTTACAAAAAGCAGTGGAACAAAGTCCATCGTTTTGACGCATTGATAGGGATGACCATGCAAGGAGCCCTTACCGACAGATATGGGTTTACTTCGGTACAAATTCCCAACGAAGAGTTAGGTATGCGCTCGCTGGAGTACGGTAATATCAAATCGCCGGTCTCTACGGCTTCGGCCAATACCTTAATGTCGTATTTGGGACGGGTCAACTACAATTACAGAAGTAAGTATTACCTGACCGGAAGTTTTCGGATAGATGGATCGTCAAAATTCTCCCCGCAGCATCGTTGGGGATATTTCCCCGCTGTTGCAGTATCCTGGCGATTGGGGCGGGAAGAGTTTTTCAAGAATATTTCATTTATTAGCGACTCGAAGCTGAGAGCGAGCTGGGGCGCAACGGGCAATAACCGTGTCAATGATTTTGCCACGGCCAATATCGTTACGCTGGATGACCGATATGGCATAGGTACAGGTGGGGCCATTCCCGATTATGCTATGATTGTGAATAGCTTCGGTAACAAGGATCTGCGCTGGGAAACCACTTACCAATTGGATATCGGATACGAACTCTCCTTGTTCAAGAACCGTTTGAATTTCGTCGTGGATTATTACAACAAGGACACCAAGGATCTCCTGCTGAATGCCAATGTGCCATATGCAGTAGGATTGCAGCGTATTTACCGTAATATCGGCTCTATCCGCAACAGAGGCTTTGAAATTGAGATCAGTTCGGCCAATATCCACAAGAAGAACTTTAAATGGAATTCGAGCTTCAATATTTCCTTTAACCAAAATAAAGTACTCGGGCTGACGGATGACGAGAAAACCATGTTTAATAACGCAAGGTTTACTGCCAGCTGGAATGCTTCCAATCTGTACGTGACTAAGGTAGGCATGCCGGTATCTTCTTTCTATGGTTTGCTATGGGATGGTGTGTACCAACTGTCGGATTTCGATCAGCTTTCCAATGGTTCTTACGTACTCAAAGACGATGTAGTCTCCTTATACGATGACAGGAGTCTGACACAGCCCGGGGATATCAAATATCAGGATGTCAATGGTGATCTGATCATCGACGACAACGATAAGGTCATCATGGGGCGTACCCTGGCCAAACACTATGGTGGACTGAACAACAATTTTCAGTATAAGAATTTGAGCCTCAATATATTTTTCCAGTGGAATTACGGCAACCAGATCATGAACGCAAACCGCTTGATGTTTGAAGGGAATGGGACAAACAGACGTGCATTGAACCAGTTTGCTACGTATGTGGACAGATGGACACCCGATAATCCTTCCAACGAATACTTCAGGACGAGAGGTGCCGGCCCGGTCGGCTACTATTCGACGAAGGATCTGGAAGATGGGTCCTATATCCGTTTGAAAACCGTTGAACTGGCTTATATGTTGCCAAAAAGATGGATACCACAGGTCTCCCGTGTCGATGTCAGTTTTGCTGCACAAAATTTATACACCTGGTCCAACTATTCCGGTTTGGATCCTGAGGTTTCGACCGTGAATTCTATTTTGACACCCGGTTTTGACTATTCAGCGTACGCACAGAACCTAACGCTATCCTTTGGGGCAAAGGTGACCTTTTAAAACGATATTGTTATGAAAAGTATTTTTAAGAAAATAGCGATGGTAGGTGTTGTTTATCTCATAACATCTTGCCATGATTTGTTGGATATCGATCCAGCCAAATATACGATGGTCAAGGACGATTATTACTCGACAGCAGCGGAGTTGAACTATGCCCTGAATGGTGTATATGCCGCATTGGCTGACGGCAATCTCTATGGTAATAATATGTTGGGCAGGATGGGGCTAGAAGCTGATGAAGCCTATGAGGACTACAGTTCGGATGAAAATTCGGTAGGAGACTATAATGTCACGCCTACCGATCCCAAAATCCAGAATTATTGGCGGTCGTGCTATGTGGGGATCGATCGAGCGAACAATCTCTTGGCAAATGTAGACAATGCTGATATAGATATCAGCGTCGATGAACGCAATGATATCCGTGGTCAGGCACTGTTTCTGCGGGCGTATTATTATTTTATGTTGGTCACACGTTTTCAAGGTGTTCCCTTGATCCTCAATCCGATCAAAAATGCCAGTGCGGAGGAATTGCAACATCCGCGGGCTACGGGCAGAGAGGTGTATGCACAGATCCTGCAGGATATGGAAAAGGCCGCGGCCTGGGTAAAGCCGGCCAGTGAAGTCGGTACCGGTGGCCGGGTATCCAAATCTGCCGTATGGGGCATATTGGCTCGGGTCAATCTGTATCTGGCCGGATATCCTTATTATGAGGAAGAACGGTACGAAGATGCCTTGGTCTATGCTGGGCGTGTCATCAATGAGGGCTTTCACGCATTGAACCCGTCCTATCAGCAAGTGTTTATCAATTATGCACAGGACAAATACGATCTGCAAGAGAGCATTTTTGAGGTTGAGTTTCATAGCGATGGTACAGCCGTATACCCTACCTCAGGTATGGTCGGTAGAAATAACGGTATCCGTAATCCTGTGATAGACAACGTGATCGGGCTTTCGATCGGTGTCTTACGATCTACCGATTATTTGCATGGTCTATATGAGACCGGAGACAAACGTCAGAACTGGAACGTCGCTCCATATTATTATGTAAACGATGGTGGAGTAGCGATGAAAGTTGAATGGGGTGTTAATGATTCCAAATACCAACGTTTTTGCGGTAAGTTCAGAAGAGAATACGAGACCGTGCTTCCCAAGCTGAACTCGCAGACACCTCAAAATTTCCCGATTTTGCGGTACTCGGATGTACTATTGATGTATGCCGAAGCATACAACGAAGTCTATCAAGGGGCCAATGACGATGCGATCGAATACCTCAACATGGTTCAACGAAGAGGGTTGGGGTTGGATCCCACGTTAGCAAGCCCGACGACGGATTTTACAGATCGAGGCTATGCCGATTTTAAGAAAGAAGTTCGGGATGAAAGACCACGGGAATTATGTTTTGAAATGTTGCGCAAAAATGATGTAGTACGTTGGGGCGTATTCTATGATAATATGGTGGCTCGGGAAGCTGAAACACCGCAGACCTATACCTCATCGTATTATGTGCGTGCCCGACGATATTTCAGAAGTGTAGAGCGCAGAGATGCATGGTGGCCGATCCCGTCATACGAAATGGGCGTAAATAAAAAATTAGTTCAAAACCCAGGATGGTAATTATGAAAAGTAGTCCAATGAAAAAGTATTTAATTTTAATGAGCGTTCTGTTTGTCGTCATGTCCTGTCGTGACTCTTATGAAATCACTGAACCTCACTTAGACGTCTGGACAGACAAGGTCGTGTATAAGGTGGGCGATACCATTATCTTCCATATCGAAGGGAGCCCGGATATGATCAACTTCTATCCTGGCCATTATGGAAAGGAATATCGGTACCAGGACGTCGAACGTATTTATGAATATATGCCGACGTTAGGTTTCCGGGCGGCAAAATTTGCAGGTAATAATGAAGACTGTGCAGAGCTGTTGTATACCACGGAATTCAACGAAAATTACGATTATACCAATGTGAGTGCGGTAAACTGGATTAATATATCGGATCGATTTGATATCCCGCCTATTGATGGTACATCGGCCAACTTTTCCGATGCAGGAACTGTCGATGTCACGGACATATTTGAAGAAGGTAAGCCGGTATATTTCGCTTGGTATTGTAAGACAAACGAAGCTTCACAACGGACGCGGTTTCAGGTAGCAGATTTCAATCTTAAAGGAATTGCTACGAATGAACCTGATATTTCGGGAATATTAGTTTCACAAGCAGCTATGGGCTTTCAATGGTCATTAAATCCAGAGGCTGCAGCACAGACTTCGAATCTACCGAGCATTACCAATTCTCTAATCTATTGGAATGGTATTTTCGATAATACTGCTGGCCTCTTGAAAGAAGGATATGCTGTTAGCGGTCCGATCACTTTGCCTGATCAGATGAATTTGGGTAAAGATTATCCCATTGTGGTCAAGGGCATGCAAATGGAAAATATGACGGAGTACACGTACGCATTTGAGGAAGCCGGTGAGTTTGAAGTTACGTTTGTAGGTTTCAATGTGAATTTTGAGGGGAAGAAAGAAGTCGTAAAGACAATAAAGCTGACGATCGAGGAATAATAATATTCAGTAATGAATAATAAATGATATACAGATGAAAGGTATAATAAAATATTGGATGGCACTGAGTATGGGTGTTATCTTGGCATGTAATGCCGACAGTGTAGAAGTTATCGAGTTGGCGAAGATCGATGTCGAAGATCCTACGCAGAAAGGTGCATTGGAGTTTGACGTAGAAGTAACCGAAATCGTGAAGGACACCGTGCGATTCCAACTGTCCGGTAACCCCGATTTAATTGACTTTTATTCGGGTACATTTGGTAATGCGTATGCGTACAAGGATCAAGACCGGTTTTATGATGTGTTGGCTAATTTAAGTTTTCAAACGGGAAAGTCTCCTGACAATGATACTGAGGTCAATTGGGACTGTGCGCATTTGCTGTACTCGACCGATTTTAATGGCGAGCGTGAAGGAGTGAATGCTTATACCAATGCTTTAGCAGCGACATGGAAGCCTATTCCTCACGAATTTGTGATAAAGGACAAGCCGGGCGATATTGCTGATTATCAAGATTCAGGTATGGGGGATATTACTGCAATTTTTGCGGAAGAAAAACCGGTTTATTTAGCATGGCATTGTACGACACAAGCCGAATCGAAGCGAGTTGTATTCAGGGTAGTAAATTCAAGTCTCCGGAGCGTTGTGGTTGATGACGAGAGCAGATCTGCGGAGCTGTATAATCAAAACCAGCTTGATTTTAAATGGGCTTTGAATCCTGCGGCAGCGGATCAGATAGGTCATATGACTACAGTACCTACAGTTACCTCTACTACGCTCAATTGGCATGGTGCATTCAATAATCTCAGTTCGCGATCGGATCACCCGCTTGTTGGGCAGTTCAAAGAAGGCTACGCCATTAGCAAAGCCCTTGAACTTCCTCAATTTAATGCCGGGAAGGACAAACCCATGCTATTAACACCGAAGAATGATGGTACTTGGGGGGAATACGAATTTATTTACGATAAAGCAGGCGTATATGAAGTCGTGTTTGTCGCGTCGAATGTTAGGGATGGCGGTGAACCTGTTATGAAGACCTTTACCGTAACGATTACGAAGTAAAGTTTGCGGATGAAGAGCTGGCATACCAAGATCGTAGTTGTTTTATTTGTTGCACTGCTATTCGGATGCAAGAAGGTACTACCTATATCCGACCAGGAGGACGACGGTGACTCGGTACAACAGACGTTTAATCCCTATCCGGGGACGATCGTCTTTGAGGTCGATGACCCCATCAACGATTATACGGTCCAATCACCGAGTGTTCTCGTACTGTCCAATGGGAATTATCTGGTCTCCTTTTTTTACGACGGAGGGACCAGTGTTTATATATCCAAAGACCAAGGAAAAACCTGGACGCAGCATTCCCGAGTGTCACCATCCAATTTTGCGACCCTGTTTGAACATAATGGGAATGTATATCTTATGGGAACGTCAAAGGGGGGCAGGGGAGATATAGCTATTTATAAGTCTACCGATCAAGGTAAAAACTGGACAGTTCCGACGGATGCAAACAACGGTATATTATTTAAAGGGATGTTTCATACTGCCCCGGTTCCGGTCGTAAAACATAACGGGAAAATATGGCGGGCGTATGAAGAGATCTTTGATTCGGCGGAAAGTCGGGATTTTTATGCGTTTGCAGTCTGTGCCGATGAAGATGCTGACCTGTTGAAAGCATCCAGTTGGAAGCGAACCAATAGTATTCGTTTTGATGAGTCCTGGATTAATGCCCGGCGTCCGAATTGGTTGGAAGGGAATATCGTGGCCACCCCTGAAGGTAAACTGATCAACTTTATGCGGTTGGAAACCTGGCCGGGATCAGGTATTTCTTATCAAATTCAAGGTGCTGCAAGTGACAAGCCAAGGCATGAGGTTGCTGCGTTTTTGGATATCGATGCGGAGAGCATGACGGCCGAATTCAAGAATGAGCCTAGAAATTACATTCATTTTCCCGGAGCGGAAACCAAATTTACAATCCGCTATGATCCGGTATCGGGATCGTATTGGACCATTACGAACAAAATCACATCCTTTATCAATACCACGGGTACCCATGATGGTAGTTGGCATCAGCGCAATGTGTTGGTCTTGATGCGTTCTACGGATCTGGTCAATTGGGAAGTCAAACAAAAGATATTGAAATGGAATGAGGGAGCAAAACTGAAAACTTGGGATACTTTTGGTTTTCAATATGTGGATTGGCAATTTGATGGAGAAGATATTGTTTTTGCGAGCAGAACATCCTGGTACGGCAAGCGTTACCACGATGCCAATATGATTACTTTCCACCGCGTTGAAAATTTTAGAAATGCTTCAGATCAGGAACCGGAAGATCTGTTGAAATATACCCAGCATCCGAGGCTGTTTGATATACCAATTAAGGATATTAAAAATGGAAATTTAATATTTGGTGATATTGAGGTGGCTGTTTCTATAGGAGAAGGGATTGATATCGATGAGGAGGGGCATATCATTTTGAAAAACCAGTTGATCTCTAACGATGAAAGCCAAGCGATGAAAGCTTTTCGATATGTTGAGTTAAAGATTGTAAATCATAAAGGGGATAATTTTTCGCTCGAAACGTTGCAATCATCCATTAAAGGGAACAACAGAAGTTTTAGGTTAAAATGGGTGTACAGTATAGACGGCAAGACTTTTCATCCGATTACCGATTATTTGCACCGTGTAGAGGGGATTAACGGGGTAATCTTTGATAACCCACCGTTGTATCTGCCTGTATATAGGCCACTAAATAAGGTTAAGGGGAGAGATGGAGCCATATTGCGCTGTGTGTTTGTTAATGGAAATGATGGTGGTAGCTATGTGAAATTTGATGATAAGATTACGGTAGGAGGAAGGATTTTGTAACGACCTCGGAGAGAATTTATAAAGGATAAATAAAAATATGTTGAACAGAATCCTTTTTATTTTGGTTCTTTTGATGAATCATTTGCATATTCTTGCTCAGCAAGCAGAAAGTACATTTGTAAGCGGAGAGCCCATCAAAAACGGTTCCGCCGATGGAATAGGGCATTTTGCGTTGCCCTCTATTACAGGAGCGATTATGGGCATGGCCATCGTAAATGATGATGAATATCCAGACCTTTTTCTGCAATCAGATAACAGGGCTCCGGGTACTTACCTGTATTACTTCAAAAAATTAACAGAGAAAGGCGAACCTGTATTCTCACAGGGCGTAAAAATAAAACTTCCTTTTGAAGATACAGGAAGAAATAGGGGGACTGTCATCCAAACCTCGGATAAACAGATTCATGGATTTTGGCGATTTGGGGGAAAAGCAATCAAAACATCGATTTTCGATAAATCAAGCACTTCTTTTGACGAAGCGAAATCAATAACTGTTAATGGTTTGCCAAGAGGATTTTCCACTTTTGGTGTGGTAAAAACACCGGAAGGAAAATATCTTTTCCTGTTTACCATAGCAAAGGTATCCACTTCTCCTGTGATAAAAATGCAGTTCGACAGCCTTTATTACACACCCGAAGGATTCTGGCCCAATGAACTAACCGAAGTGGGTATTTATGGAGCATTGGTAAATGATCTGGAAAACCTCAAACATCTGGAAGCAAAACCTTTGACCGAGTTGAACCAAACTTATTTCGGTATCAGCGGTTATACCGGTTATGAAACAAAAAGCAAAGATAAATATGTAATCTGCGGAACTAGGATGGGAAATATACACGCCTATCAGATAGATGAAAACGGATTATACCCTACGAAATACGTAGTCGATAAAAACCATATTATACAGCGAACGCCAACGGTAAACGGTTATCCTACTTATTTTAAAGGTCCCGGACAAACGGAAGGTCTGTTGCTCTCGGGAGAGGGGGGTATTTTCTTCTATCAGAACACGAAACAAAAAGATAAAAACGGTAATCTGGTTTTTGAAGATCCGGCTTATATTTTACAGGAGAATCCTACCCTTTATGGAGGTTCTTTGGTCGTTCCCAGTCTTGCAGATTGGGATGGGGACGGTGTGCTGGATATTGTCTCAGGAAACTCTGCAGGTAACATTTTGTTCTTTAAAAATACAGGCACCAACATAAAACCAGCTTATCAGAATCCGGTTGCTTTAGAAGCAGGAGGCGTAAAAATTCATGTTCAACCTGGTTATCGCGAAGATATACAGGGGCCACATGAAGCTCGCTGGGGTTATACCTGTCCGGTAGTTTACGACTGGAACAAAGATGGCTTGCCCGATATTCTGACCGGAGACAGCAGGGGAAAATTCATGGTATACATCAACAAAGGAACAAAATCAAAGCCAGCGCTTGAATCTGAACACCCACTTTACATCAAAGGATTGAATGTACATGGCGGTTGGCGTTCCATTCCCGGTGTGGCAGAAATGGGGGGCAAAGATGTATATGTAATTTTAGATAGAGACAATGATTTTCACCTGTATTATAAAACAGATACTTACAATATAGACGATGCTGGAAAATTAAAGTTAACAGATGGTAAAAACATACACGGACACCGCCGAAAAGGAGGGCAATATGGCAGGGCAAAAACGCATATAGTTGATTGGGATGGGGATGGGGTAAAGGATATGTTGATTGGTACAGGCAGGGGAGCAGCTATACCAAATCCGATGACGGGCTTGCCTTATAATCGCAAGACGAAAAACGAGGGAGCGGCTGTATTATTTTTGAGAAATGCCGGAACCGACGCAGAACCAATTTTTGAATTTCCCAAGATGATGAAGTTTAAAGGTGAAGATATTCTTTTGGGAGCGCATGAATGCGCGCCGACAACAGGTTATATAGGGGGAGATGGAAAAACGCTTAATCTGATCGTAGGTACGGAATATGGGACTTTTATGTATTATGACAGGAAAGATTTGAGCTGGTAATAAACTGTAAAACGATAAAAATATAGATGATGAAAAAAATAAATGTTTTTAAGTTCCTTGTTATAATTTGCTGTACAACTTTTCTGCTAAATACAGCTGTAGCACAACGATTTAATCCCTTTCCGAAAAGTGTAGGTACGGTTGTGTTCGAATCCGAAGAAGATCCTATCGTTAAAAAAGTCGCCTCGCCAAGTATTGTCATTTTAGAGAATGGTGATTATTTGGTTTCCCATGATTTTGACCGGGGAACGAGCGTACATGTTTCCAAAGACAAAGGAAAAACATGGAGTTTGCTTTCCCGGGTTGCTCCGTTGATCTGGGCCAATATCTTTGAACATAAAGGGAATGTTTACCTCATGGGTACGTCCAAAGGATGGGGAAATATCATCATTTATCGATCCACTAATCAAGGTAGGACATGGTCTGAACCGAAGGATGAGGATACGGGAATACTAGCCAAAGGAATGTTTCATACGGGACCTGTGCCTATTGTAAAGCATAAGGGCAAGATTTGGAGGGCTTATGAAGAAGCTTTCGATGCTAAAGACCGGAGGGATTTTCATGCTTTGGCAATTTGTGCCGATGAGGGTGCGGATTTGCTCAAGGCCTCGAGCTGGAAAAGAACGAACAGTATCCGTTTTGATGAGCAATGGCTCAATGCCAGACGACCCAATTGGCTGGAGGGAAATTTAGTCGTTACCCGAGAAGGTAAATTAGTAGACTTCATGCGTTTAGAAACGTGGATAGGTAGAGGTGTTAATTATACAATAGAAGGAGCTGCCGCTGGAAAGCCTCGAGATGAAATAGCTGCGATCATTGATGTCGACGATAAGAATATGCAGATGGTTTTTAAGAACGAGAAGCGAAACTTTGTGCATTTTCCGGGGGCAGAAAGCAAATTTACTATTCGTTATGATTCGATTTCTAAGCAGTATTGGACCATTACGAATAAGATTTCATCTTTTAGAAATACATTGGGAAGGACACATGATGGCAACTGGCACCAACGTAATGTATTGGTTTTAATGAGTTCTCCGGATCTGACAAACTGGACGATTAAAAAGAAAATATTGAAATGGGATGAGGGCGCCCATCTGCGGACATGGGATACGTTTGGCTTTCAATATGTCGATTGGGTTTTTGATGACAACGATATTGCTTTTGTGAGTAGAACATCTTGGTATGGTTTCCGTTACCACGATGCGAATATGGTTACTTTCCATCGGATTGCGGATTTCAGGAAAAGCAATACGAATATAGAGCCTGAAGATTTGAAAAATTATACAAAGCATCCTATATTGGTCAGCATTCCACAGGCGAACCTGACGAAAGACCGTTTTCGTATAGGAGATTTTGATATCATCACAAGACTGGGGAAGGGGCTGGTACAAAATGCGCGGGGTGAGTTGAAATTTGCGACGAAAGACAAACCTGCAAAAGATGAGAAACAAGCATTGAAACAAGAGCGGTACTTTGAGATAGAGATTAAGAACAGAAAGATAAAAAATTTTTCGGTGGAGACCTTGGACTATACTCCAATAACCAACAGCAAAAATCTGAAATTGAAGTGGGTTTATAGCAAGAATGGTATTTTGTTCGATCCCATCACAAGGTATCTTTTGAATGTAGAAAACGGGGTAGAAGATTATAAACCCGAACCAACGTTATATTTACAGGTTTATCGACCATTAAATAGTATCGCCGCACAGGAGGGTATCGTTCTTCGATGTTACGTCATAGGAGGGAGCGAAGAGGATGTCATGTTAAATTTTATGGATCAAATAGCTATTGGAGGAAGAGCATTATAATGAGACAGATTTTTTTAATTTTATCGCTAACTTGTGGGGTTGTATCCCAATCTATTTCACAAGAACAAGATCTACAGTTTCTAAAATATAATAATCCCGGTCTAATTGTCGATTTAGGGGTAGGGTTATGGGCTTGGCCGCTACCGGTTGACTACGACAATGACGGGGATATGGATTTAGTGGTTTCTAGTCAAGGTAGGCCATTTAACGGCTTGTATTTATTTGAAAATATATCAGGAGACGAGAAACCCGTATTTGCAAAACCTAAATGGTTGAATAAATCGGTCAAAGATATCCAGATATCATACCACGAAGGTAAGCCGATATTTAGCGGACCCGGGGTAATCTATACGGATTTTCTGAATACCTATACCAAGAAGAAAAAAAAGGTGTTTGACGTGAATACCATCAAAGGCGAGATCAACGGTCGTATCCGGTTCAATCAATGGAAGCATGTGGATTATGACAATGACGGAGACTTGGATGTTATTGTAGGCATCGATGAATGGGGAGATTACGGTTGGGATAATGCGTTCAACAGTCACGGTCAGTGGACAAAAGGCCCATTACACGGATACGTATATTTGATTGAAAATGTTGATGGAGAATATATGAATAGGGGTCGGTTGAAAGATCAATATGGGAAGACAATAGATGTATATGGTGCTCCTACACCGAATATGGCCGATTTTGACGGTGATGGTGATTTGGATTTGATCTGTGGCGAATTTTTGGATAAACTGATCTATTTCGAAAATATCGGAACACGGGAAAATCCTATATTTAAGGAAGGGCAATATGTCTATAATAACCAGGGAATTGTAAAAATGGATCTGGAGATGATTATCCCTGTTGCGGTTGACTGGAATAAAGATGGACATGTGGATCTTATTGTCGGTGATGAGGATGGAAGAGTCGCCTATATCAAAAATACGGGGGAAATCGTGAACGGAATGCCTCAATTTGAAAATCCCTATTACTTTCAGCAGGAAGCAGACAATGTCAAATTTGGTGTGCTGGTTACGCCTGTCAGTGTCGATTGGGATAATGATGGCGACGAGGATCTAATTGTCGGTAATTCGGCGGGACGCTTTGCCTTTATCGAAAACCTCGGTCTATACGATGGCGCACCGCGTTGGGCGAAGCCAAAATTATTGGAAGTAGAAGGCCAGGAAATCCGGATCATGGCGGGGTATAATGGCTCTATACAAGGGCCGGCAGAGCAAAAATGGGGCTATACGACGCTCTCTGTGTCGGATTGGAACAACGATGGGAAGCTTGATCTTATTGTGAACTCTATTTTTGGCGAAGTTGTATGGTATGAAAATATAGGAACAAAAGAAAAAGCAGTATTGGCGAAACCGAAGCCTGTTTTGGTGGATTGGAAGGGTGCGGAAACGCCAAAGCCTTTTTGGGTATGGTGGACGCCAAAGCCGAATAGCTTGGTGACGCAATGGCGTACAACGCCGTTTACCATCGATTGGAATAACGATGGATGGAACGATCTGATTATGATGGATACAGCAGGATATTTGTCTTATTTTGAAAGGGATGCGAAAAGTCAGGGTAAGCTACTGAAAGCGCCGCAGCGGATTTTTTATTCGGTTAACGAATCGGCTTTTGATCAAAAGCATGCTGTAGTAGACAGTTTAGCAGGGCTATTGCGACTGAATGCGAAGCAACACGGACAGAGCGGAAGACGTAAATTCACCATCGGAGATTGGAATGGTGATGGCAAAAACGACATCATTGTCAATAGCAAAAATGCGACAGTCATGGAATTTGTGCGAACAAAAAAGGGTCTTAATTACTATAAAAATCAAGATCCTGTCGCGGCGTTAGTACTTGCCGGACATGATACCAGCCCGACGTTGGTCAATTGGTATGGATCGAAGTACAAAGATCTTTTGATAGGAGCCGAGGATGGTCATTTCTATTATCTGAAGAACCCTAAAAATAACTAGATAGCTGGGATTACCCCGAGGGATCGGCAAAACCCTCTTAGGGAATTTCAAAATATCCGTAAAGGAGCGGAAAATATCCTCAAGGGTATCGGAAAGATACAGACGGTTGAGCAGGATCGCCCCAAGGTTTTTTAAAATGTCCCTAAGGATATATACAGTTTCCCTCGTGAAATGCAAAATATTCCAAGGGAGGTGTGATGCCGCCTTTGGGAAAAGCAGCATATCCCAACGGACAGACAACATTTCCCTGAGGGTGTTGAGAATATTCCAAGGGATTGGTACTGTAGCCTTAAGGATGTGCGCTGTATCCCCATGGATAAGCAAGATTTCCTTTGGGATTCTTCCGATGTCCCGAAGGCTATGCGGTATCTCCCTGAGGGAACGCAAGATATACCGAAGGGTATGCAGGATTTACCTGGGGATGTCTGGGATTTCCCAAGGGATAAGGATGATTTCCCTTGGGTTTTTTCGGATATCCCGACGGGAACGCAAAATATCCTTAAGGCTGGGGGAACGGTGCTGAAAGGGGCGGAGAAGAAAAAAATATGCCTTTACTGATGTTTTGGGTAGATTTTTTTATTTTTTTTGATCGAATTGATACATGAGAAAGGGGTAAAATTCCGCCAAAAAGTTTTTTAGTCTTTCCGGATTTTGGCAGGATTTTACCTTATATATATCCAACAATTTTGTAGGGCTTTCTATATAGATTTTTGACAATATGTTGGATGTTCTTGATAAATGATGAGATGAAGATTGTAGATAGATTTTCTATCTTTGGCTTAACCAAAAAACTTATGTGTCACTTTTTATATTATACTCATTATGCGTAAATTATTCATTACATCCTCCTTTGTATTCATTTTATTGCTTTGTGCCTATATGCCGACAAAGAGTCAGGTGGCATTACCATCCATATTTTCGGACCACATGGTACTACAACGTAATGCTGAAGTGAAGATCTGGGGTTGGGGAGGAAGAGGTAGTCAGGTATGGATATTGCCGGGTTGGTCTCAGGATACAGTCAAAGTGACCTGTGACGGGAACGCAGAATGGTCGGCAATATTGAAAACACCACAGGCAGGAGGACCCTATGAAATCAAATTTGTAAACAGACGCATAACGAGTTCTATAAAGGATATTTTGATTGGTGAGGTATGGCTTTGTTCGGGGCAGTCCAATATGGAATGGGGAGCACAAAGCAAGCATCAAGAAATGTTGGACGAAATCCCCCACGCCAACAATAAAAACATCCGGTTGTTGCATGTCAATCGTATCGGTGCTCAGGTACCACAGGACAATTTTATCAATAAATGGGAAATGGCATCCAGTGATCGACTAAAAGAATTTAGTGCCATAGGATACTTTTTGGCCAAAAAACTAAATCAGGAGCTAGATGTGCCCATCGGTATCATCAGTGCCAGCATTGGGGGTACTAACGCTGAAGTATGGATGCCTAAGGAAGTTGTGGAATCTGACCCTGTCTTGCTAGCCGACGCGAAAACCTTTAGTCCACATCGTTCACGTCCTACAGCGATTGGGTCCAGCTGGAATGGTATGATACACCCGTTGAAAGGCTTCACTCTTGCTGGATTCTGTTGGTACCAAGGCGAATCCAATGTAAACAACTACAAGAACTATAATAGACTGATGACTGCATTGGTCAATTCATGGAGAAAAGAATGGGATGCGGAACTGCCATTCTACTATGTGCAGATTGCGCCACATATCTATAAACAATCTACTCCTTCGGAGCAGAAAGCATCGCTTTTGAGAGAACAGCAGACGGCACTGTTGAAGCTACCGAAAACGGCTATGGTCGTGGTTTCTGATCTGGTGCCCGATATTAAAAATATCCATCCACCCTATAAAAAAGAAGTTGCCAATCGCTTAGCCAATATCGCATTGGCAGAAGTATATGGCAAGAAACTGCAGGATTATAAGTCCCCGGTGTATAAATCGCATACCGTCAAAGGGAATGAGGTAGTCGTGGAATTTGATTATGTCAGCAATGGATTGATGATGCAAGGAAATACAATTAAAGAATTGTTTGTTGCCGGAGCGGACAATGTCTATAAGGTTGCCGATGCACGTATCGAAGGCAATAAATTGGTCGTTTACAATGCAACGATAAAGAATCCGAAATCGGTTAAGTTTTCGTTTTCAGATGTTGCGATAGGCAATCTGTTCAGCAAGAGCGGACTGCCGGTAGCACCATTTCGGATTGAGTTGTAGAAATAGTAAGGGCAAAAATGTCTGGTAATTTATTTAGTCGTCATTTCGAACGAAGAGAGAAATCTATGGATGAATTTTAATTAACTATTTTTCAACTTGTTGAAAAATTTCTTATCCATAGATTTCTCCTCGTACCTCGTCGAAATGACGGTATGATTGACTTTTAATTAAACAACTACTTATGCCCAAGATTATCATATTTTTATTATTCTCAAGCTGGTTTGCAGCTTACTCCCAGATCTCTCTGGAGAGCGGTCGACCTATTCTGAATCAGGACAAGAAAGGTTACGGTAGACTATCTGTTCCTTTTTACAATGGTTATCTGATGGGGCTTGCCGCGGTTCGTTCGGACAAGCCTGTAGACTTATTTTTACAGGGAACAAACGGAAGCCAAGGTGTGATCTATTATTATGCCTTTGAAAAAATGTCTCCAGATGGAGTACCGATCTATGATAGTCCTTTGGAGATCGATGCACCTTATGAGGGAAAAAACAAAGAGAGAGGAGTAGTATTCCAACACAGTAGCGGTACAGTTTATGGCCTGTGGAAGTACGGCAAAGTCATACGTTATGCCGAATTTGACAAGTCGTCTAAGGTATTTAAGCCAAAAGGAGAGATCAAGGTTTTCGGTACGGGGTTTTCGGATTTTGGTATAGTGGAGCTGCCCGATAGGAAGATCCTTTTCCTAGCAGGGAGGAGAGAAGAAGGCGTTTTTTCAAATGGAGCATCATACCCACACAAAATTGCTTATAACGCGGAAGGTTTTTGGCCGTACGAAATTCCCCGACTAGGGATATTGGGAGGTGTGATGAATCGTATAGAAGATAACGAGGTGAAAGTAGAACAGTTCACTTCTCTGGATCAGGTCTATTATGCATTTGACGGTTTTATAGGTGCAGAGATTCAAGATAAGTTTTACATTTTTAGTGGAACTCGTTTAGGAAATATACAGGGATATGAATGGGATATAAAGAAAAACACACTTGGGGCAAAAAAATATATCGTAGATGCGGAAGGTATCATACAGCGCAATCCAAATGTGCACGCTTATGTAGGGCATTTCAAATATGATGATATGCATCAGGGGATATTGACCGTCGGTGAAGGAGGAATCTATTATTATGCTAATCAGAATAAGATCAATGATAAGGGAAATCTGGTATTTGACAAACCGAAACACCTGTTGCAGCTGAATCCCGATTTATATGCTGGTTCGTTGGTCAATCCCTGTCTAGTGGATTGGAACAATGACGGGTTAGTGGATCTGATCGTCGGCAACTCGATGGGTTTTATTTTCTACTATAAGAACGAGGGAACAAATGAAAACCCTAAATATGGTGATCCGGAATATCTGAAGGCAAATAATGAGATCATCCACATCCAGCCAGGGTATCGGGAAGATATACAAGGTCCCGGAGAGGCGAGGTGGGGGTATGTGAGCCCTACCGTGTTTGACTGGGATGGAGATGGCAAGCTCGATATATTGACCGGAGACAGCCGTGGAAAATTTATGTTCTATAAGAATATCGGTACAGCAGAAAATCCTGTCTTGGCTTCGGAGAGGCCCTTATACCTGGAAGGAATGGATCTGCATGGTACTTGGCGTGTGAAGCCCGGCGTGGCTCGGTTTGGGGACAAGGTCGCTTATATGATTTTCGATCGGGATGACGAATTGCATCTTTATTGGCAATTGGATGCCTATAACGTCAAGGATGGAGGAAAATTGCTATTGGAAGGAAAGCCGATCTGCGGCAATAAGTCTCGTGGAGGTACAGTAGGGCGCAGCAAGCTAGAGATCATAGATTGGGATGAGGATGGGGTGCACGATCTGTTGATCGGTACCTATGGAAAACAGTCCATTCCCGATACGACTGACCGGGGATTGCCGCTGAATATGAAACCCAGGAGAGGATCAACCATTTTGTTTTTGAAAAATATAGGTACCAATGAGCAGCCGGAGTATGCCTTTCCCAAGGTGTTGAAGCACAAAGGTGTGAATATATCGTTGGGAGGACATGAGTGTACGCCTTCGGTAGGAAATATCGGTGGTGCAAAAAATAATCTGGTCATAGGAGTGGAGACAGGGCGCATTTTGTTTTATGACAGAAAGAATTTAAGTTGGTGACGATTCAAAAAAAACGTGTATCCATACGAGGGATTCTATTATGCAAGGACTAAAAATATAATGAATGAACCCGTTGTGCATTATGTGCGTTTTTTTTTGTCATTCCGACAATAGGAGGAATCTAATAGCCATACACAAACAGATGGTTATTCATTCGTGTTAGCCTTCAATGGCATGAATGATTGCTTTGCAATTCCTATCGTCAGCATGACAATAGAGTGGTTTTTATTTGATAATGCACAACGGGTTGAATGAAGAATATTTTATATATTTATCTCTATAAACCAGATAAATACGCTGTCAAAAATTAAACTATATAAGGGTGTCGTGCACAGATTACCCTAACGAGAAGTTATTGTTGGAGATCATGTTAGATAGTATTTTTGTTATGTGGTAGCGCAAAATTTTATTCGTTGCAATACGTTTCAAAGATTCCTATCTTTACTATAGAACTAAAAATTATTATATTGATGAGAATAATATCTATTTTGATCGCAACCTTTTTTTTGTGTGGTTCCAAAACCTTTTCGCAAGAGACAATGCCATTGTATGCAAATACAATTCCCAATAGCATTGTTGTGCAAAACCAGGAAACTGCTACAGCGAGAAAATCTGGAGGGGAGTGGGTTGCTAAAGTTTCGGTTCCGACTCTTACCTACTATCCTGCATTGACAAGCAACCAGGTTTCACCGGCCATCTTGGTCTGTCCCGGAGGTGGCTATGCCGGTCTGGCAATAGAAAAAGAAGGTCATCTCATCGCCAAGGAATTTCAGAAAAACGGTATAGCTGCTTTTGTCTTAAAATATAGGATGCCTTCGGATGAGACGATGAAAGATAAATCCACGGGACCTTTGCAAGATGCGCAGACTGCATTAGTGACGATCCGGAAGAACGCTGCCAAATGGAATATAAACCCCGATCAGGTCGGTGTGATCGGTTTTTCGGCAGGAGGTCATTTGGCATCTACGGTAGGTACTCATTTTCAGAGACCTGTTGTCGATACCCAAGGAATAAGCGTACGTCCCGATTTCATGATATTGATGTATCCCGTCATCAGTATGAAAGATTCGTTGACCCATAGGGGATCGCGCAATAACCTGATCGGAAATTCGCCATCGGAGAAAAAGGTATATGCTTATTCAAACGAAGAGCAGGTCACACCGGATGTTCCCCCGACTTTCATTGTTCATGCCGGAGACGACAAAGTCGTGAAGGTCGAAAATGCGTTACGGTTTTATGAAGCGTTGCAGCAGAATAATGTAAAGGCGCAAATGATCCTATATCCGGCCGGAGGTCATGGGTTTGGTCTGAACAACCGTACGACATCAGACAAGTGGATGCATCGCTGTATGGCATGGTTGGAAGATTATGTGTTTATAAAGAAATCTGAATAGATGTTGTTCTTCTCATGTCAAAATATTAGATAATTTTGATAAATTATAGGAGTATTGCCTTCGAATAAATTGCGATATTCGTATTAACCAATAACAGTTTGTGTACTATCCAAAAAGATAGTATTTTCGTTAACAAACCTTATGTTTCATTGAGTAGGATATATACGGATATTGAATTACTGGACTTGTTGAAATCGGGCGATAGATCAGCATTGGATGAAATCTATAAGAGATATCATGGTCTGCTGTATAACCATGCTTACCGACGACTACCAGACCGGGAAGAGGTAAGAGATATCTTGCAGGAGATCTTTATTTATTTGTGGAATAAAAAAGAAACCTTAGAGATCACAAGCTTATCGGCGTACCTGTATACGTCCGTTCGGAGCAGGGTACTGAATGTATTCAGAAACCAAAAGGTCAGGGAGATGTATATGCAATCCTTGCAGGACTTTATGAATGCAGGTGAATATACCCTGGATGAAAAAATACGAGAAAAAGAACTAGTTCAATTAATTGAAAAGGAAGTAACTTCATTACCTCCACAGATGCGGCAGATATTCGAAATGAGCCGTTTTCAGGAGAAGTCCCACAAAGAAATAGCAGAAGAACTGTCTATAAGTCCTCAAACCGTACGCACGCAGGTCAGAAATGCGCTTCGGGTGTTGAGGGTAAAATTGGGAGCAGGTATTTTTACTTTGTTTTTTTGAGACCGAAATCTCTCAGGTCTCCGAGATATGAGCACTCTGTATTTTCGTAAGTTTTTTGTATATTTGTCATAAGTGGATATTGTCATGACTACGATCACTATAAATAAAGGAAAAAAAAGCGATATTGATTTTTTGCTGGATATGGCAAAGCGTTTAGGTCTTGATTTTTCTGTAATAGACACTAAACCGAAGACAAAAGCAAAAAAAATGTCTTATGCTGAAAAACAAAAAGCTGTTAAAAAACTTTCGGCAGAGATAAATCGTACTATAAATAAACGATTGTACAGACATCACAATTTGCCAATTCCCGAATGATCGTTATTACAGATAGTAATATCTTTATTAGTGCACTCATTACCCCTCGAGGAGTTGTGGCTTCTGTCCTGGCTGAAAAAGGTAGAATACAATTTCTTGTCCTGGATTATGTCATTGAAGAAGTAGAAAACCATGCACAAAAAATTGCTGATATTTCAGACAAAAGCAATCAACAGATTATTACCAATTTTAGAAAGTTAATTGCCGGCATTGGAATCATTGATAAGGATGAAATCCCTAAAAAAGATTTGATAGAAGCTAAAAAGATAGTACAGGATATTGATATAAACGATGCTTATTTCGTTGCGCTCCACTTGTACAAACGACACAAAATATGGACAGGTGACAATGCTCTTGCCAATGCCTTGAAAAAAAAGGGATATAACTTCTGTATCACCACTGCCGAACTTAAGAAGAAACTCTACAAAAAATAGAAGAGGCACTCACTGCTTTAAGGGGGTGTCTAAAAAGGTCTGATAATTTATTTAATCGTCATTTCGAACGAAGAGAGAAATCTATGGATGAATTTTAATTAACTTATTTTCAACAAGTTGAAAAATTGCTTAACCATAGATTTCTCGTCGTTCCTCCTCGAAATGACGGCATAATAGGCCTTTTAGACACCTTCTTTATGTGTATAGATAACTATAAAAAAATCAATTTCTTTATACCCCCTCCCTCTGTCTCGCGTGTCTACCTAATAAACGCAGTAAATTTTAACCATTATAAACGCGCATGAAAAAAGCAGAGGAATTGCTTAAGAAGTATAATGACGGTACCGCCAGTGCAAAGGAAAAGGCTATTGTAGAGAGTTGGTATCTCAACTACAAAACGCCTCCTTCGAATCTCAAATCTGAAGAATTACAGGAAGAATATCAAATGGGTCTGAAAAAGCTACATGAGTCTTTGGAGGAAAGGAAGGCTATACGTCTTTGGCCGCGTCTAGCTATTGCGGCATCGTTGATGATTTGTGTCGGGTTGGGTTGGCTTCTTTTTCGGTCAGAAGATAAAGCCGTAATGGAAAACACACCTATCGCTGTTCTGTTGCCGGAAACCAATTCTGCTGTCTTGACATTGGCGGATGGAACCCAAGTACGTATCCAAGACGGTAATATTGGTGAGATAGCTGAAGAACACGGTATAAAGATCAGCCAAACTGCTGATGGACAGCTGCTTTATACGGTAGTAGACGCAGGGAAAGGTGAGTTAACGGACCATTACAACACCATAGAGACACCCACGGGCAACCAATATACAGTAGTATTGCCGGATGGCAGCAAAGTATGGCTGAGTTCAGCTTCCAAACTTCGTTATCCTGTGCATTTCTCCGAAAAAGAGAGAAAAGTAGCACTTGCCGGAGAAGCTTACTTTGAAGTAAAACCAAGCTATTCTTCAAAAAATACCCGAAAAATCCCTTTCATAGTCTCGTCTGGACACCAAGATGTAGAAGTATTGGGTACAGCATTCAATATAAGTGCTTACGAGGAAGACAGAACCGTCAAAACTGCTCTGGTAGAAGGTAGTGTGCGGGTATCGTTACAGGGAAATTCCGCCCATTCACGGGGTACATTGCTAAAACCGGGGCAGATGTCCGTGACGGCGATGAATAGCGGAGAGATCCAAGTGGTCGACATCGATGTGGACGATATAAAAGCTTGGAGGGAAGGGTATTTTATCTTTAATAATGAAAATATTAAGGATATCATGAAGAAGCTGGCCAAGTGGTATGGATTTGCGGTCGAATACAGGGGAGATATGTCGGGGGTAGAATTTCAAGGCAATTACCTACGTACCCGAAACCTAAATCATCTGTTGGAGACCATGGAAATGACGAATAAAGTGAAATTTGAGATAAATACTGAAAACAAGGAAAGGAGGGTAGTTGTCAAGAGAAATAATTAAACTGATTGCATAATGTATTCCTGTTGAAAGAACAGAAGTGTTGCGAGCACTCCTGTTCTGTAAAGCGTGAAGCTTCAGCAGGATAAATTAATAACTAACTGTAAATAGTAAAATTAAATCCTAATTCAAATGTATAAAAAAATAACCGCATTGTGGTGCGGTAAATCTTATCGTATTCTAAAACCTCTCATCATTATGAAGCTTAGCTTTATTCTTTTGATAGTCACGTTCTTTCAGGCCAGTGCTATGACATTTGCCCAAAAAGTAAGTATTCAGGTGGTAAAAGCTCCTCTTAAGACCGTTTTTTATCAGCTTTCCAAGCAGACGGGTTACAATTTCATGGCGGATGCCAATCTGTCCAGAAAGATAGGGGTAGTCACATTGGATGAGCAAAATACAGACTTGAAACACGTCATAGAAAAATGTTTTGCAGGAATAGACGTCGAAGTCATCTTGAATGCTGATCACAAGACGGCACTGATCAAAGAAGTGCCCGGCACAAAAACAAAAAGTCAGCAAACGAATGTGGTCGGTAAGGTGCAGACGGTGGACAATCAACCCATGCAAGGTGTGAGTATCGGTTTGAAGAATAAACCGGCTAAAGCCTTTACGGATGACAAAGGTCACTACAGTATTGCGGCCACTCCGAGTGATACCATCCTCTATTCTTTTATCGGGTATGCTTCGCAAGAGCAGGCCGTCAGCGGACGTAGCATTATCAATGTCGTTTTGAAACCTGTGGAAGAAAAGATCGAAGATGTGGTAGTCGTCGGTTATGGGCAGACAACCAAAGAAGATCTTACAGGCTCCGTCGCGACAGTGGATGTCGGGGCACTCCAAAAAGCTCCGGTCGGCAATTTTGATCAGGCATTGGCCGGCAGGGTGGCCGGTGTGCAGGTCACCTCAAATGACGGACAGCCGGGCGATGCCTTTAATATCGTTGTCCGGGGAGGAAATTCGTTGACACAGGAAAACTCACCCTTATATGTTATTGATGGATTCCCGGTCGAAGGCACGTTAAATTCCATCATCAGTCCAAATGATATAGAGACGATATCCATTTTGAAAGACGCTTCGGCTACAGCGATATATGGTGCGCGTGGAGCCAATGGTGTCGTCATCATCGAAACGAAAAAAGCGAAAGTCGGTAAACCTAAAATAGATTTTAACGCTTATTATGGGCTGAGTTCCATCACCCGTAAGCTGGATCTGATGGAGCCTTACGAGTTTGTCAAATATCAACTGGAGCTATCGCCTACCATTGCTTCGGCGTTGTATCTGACCAATCCCGGATTGACATTGGATGACTATAAGACAATAGACCGTATCGATTGGCAGGATTTGATGTTTGATGTGGGGAATGTCCAGAATTACAATTTGAGTTTGTCCGGAGGAAATAACGATACAAAGTATATGATTTCCGGAAACCTGTTTGACCAACAGGGGATCATTATCAATTCGGGCTACAAAAAATATCAAGGGCGTTTCCAGCTGGACCAGAAAATATCGGACAGGCTGTCTTTAAACCTCAATTTGAATATCGGTAGAGATCAGGCTTACGGGGCATCCCCCTCCTCGCCGAGAAACTCCAGTTCCCAACCTTATTCTACCCAATTGATGTATCAGATATGGGGTTCCCGGCCTGTTTCGCCGGGACTGGACCTCATGGACGAACCTGTTGATCCAGACATTAATGATACCCGTTTCAATCCCTATTTGTCTACACGCAACGAGACGAAGAACAGATATGTCAATACCTCACATTTCAACGGGAGATTGATATACAAGCTGTCCGACCATTGGAGTATCAACATACGAGGAGGTCTCAGCAATACCAACACATTGGCCGAAGAATTTTATAACTCGCAAACGTCCAAAGGGTATGCGTTTCCGGATAATATCCTTGGTGTGAATGGATCAACTTATGAGACTAAACTGAGTAGCTGGGTGAATGAAAACCTGTTGAACTATGAAAGACGCTACAACTGGAAGCACAGGCTAAATGGGTTGGTTGGTTTTACGATGCAGGAAGTCCGGACAGACAGAAGAGGCTATCATGCCAAAAATATCGAAAATGAGGATCTAGGCTTAGCCGGGCTAGACGAAGGAGAAGCCAATTCTCTGGTCTCGACACCCTCGTCCTTTGGTTTGATGTCGTTTCTCGGAAGATTGAACTATTATTATAAGAGAAGTCTGATGGCCACCTTCTCCATGAGAGCGGATGGTTCTTCCAAATTCTCTAAAAATAACAGATGGAGCTATTTTCCGTCCGGAGCATTGGCTTGGAATATGCACGAGGAGAAATTCCTTAAAAATACAGCCATCTCCAATAGCAAAATACGGGTCAGTTATGGCCTTACCGGAAATAACAGGGTAGGAGACTTCGCTTACCTGTCGTCCATGAGCTTCCCTTACAATTCCTATTATTCATTCAACAATGCCGAGCCGGCGCAGTCTGCCATGTTCAATCGGTTTGGCAATGAGGATCTGAAGTGGGAAACGACGAGGCAACTGGATATAGGGTATGATTTGGGGCTATTTAAAAATAAGCTCAACCTGACCGTAGACCTGTATAAAAAGACGACTTACGACCTGTTGCTCAATGCCAATGTGCCTATGAGCAGTGGTTTCACGACTATTCTCAAAAATGTCGGCAAGGTGGGCAATGAGGGGATTGAAGTGACGCTAAACTACAACTGGAACGTATTTAAGGATTTTAATTGGCGTACGGATTTCAATATTTCTTTCAATAGAAACAAAGTGCTGGAATTGAGTGACAATCAAAACATGATGGTATCCTTTGTCGGATTTCCGGCTCCTTGGAGCAATGCGCAGTTGTATCTGGCACGGGTAGGCCATTCTGCCGCTGAATTTTTCGGATACCAGTGGGATGGCAATTACCAAGTGGAAGACTTTGACGTGGTAGGTGGCAATTATGTGTTGAAAAGCTATTTGCCGACCAATGGCAATGCCCGCAATGTCATTCAACCCGGAGATATCAAATATGTGGATACGAATGAGGACGGTATCGTCAATGAATTGGATAGAATAGTCATGGGTAATGCCCTGCCGAAGCATTTCGGCGGTTTTAACAATACGTTTTCCTATAAAAACCTATCGCTTGACGTTTTCTTTCAATGGTCTGCCGGCAATAAGGTGTATAATGCCAATAGGGATATGTTCGAGGGCAATATTTATGGTCGTCCCGGGTTGAACCAGTATGCCAGCTATATCGACCGCTGGACGATGGACAATCCGTCCAATGAATTGTACAGAACAGGTGGGCAGGGCCCCACGGGAAGATTTTCTACCCGTACGATCGAAGACGGCTCTTTCCTGAGGTTAAAAACGATCATGCTTTCCTATAATCTTGGACAGATCAAGAGATTGAAACTGACGAATGCATCGGTGTATGTGTCGGGCCAAAATCTAAAAACGTGGACAAACTATTCGGGTATGGATCCCGAGGTTTCGGTAGGTCGCACCATATTGACCCCCGGTTTTGATTATTCGGCCTATCCCAGAGAGAAGACTTTTGTTTTAGGGTTCAAATGTACATTTTAAAACTATTGAAGATGAAGAATATACTATATATCACGATATTATTATTGACGGTTTCCTGCAATAAGATATTAGACCGGGATCCCGAGGACTTCCTAAGTCCCAAAAACTACTATCAGACCGATAAGCAATTGCAAACGGCACTCAATGGCGTGTATTCTACCTTGGCGAGCCAGAGCCTGTATTGCAATAATATGCTGGCCCGTATGGGATTGGAAACTGATGAGGGGTTTTGTAGCAATGAGACTGAGCTGAGGGGCGTGGCCGGATACAATACATCCACCGTAGACGGAAAGGTGAAAAGTTTTTATCAGACGTTGTATAGCGGTATCAACCGGGCTAATCTATTGTTGGAAAACTTGGAGATCACAGATAGTGTCGAGCAGGTCAAGAGAGTGGAGATAAGAGGTGAAGCACTTTTTTTGAGAGGATATTTCTACTTTATGTTAGTTTCCAATTTCGGCGAAGTTCCCTTGATTACCCAATCGATCCAATCTGCAAAAACTTCGGAGTTGCAAGTAGAGCAAGCGAGTATACAGCAGATCTATGAAAGTATTACGGCAGATATGGAGGAAGCACAGCGACTGTTGCCCGATATGGGAGAGGTGAATTTCGGTGGAAGGGTGACCAAGTCTGCAGCATGGGGGATACTTGGACGAGTGTACCTGCACATGGCCGGAGAGCCATTGAAAGATATTTCCAAATATGAAAAAGCGTCGTACTGGTTGGACAAAGTCATTACATCCGGATTGCACGAACTGAACGACGATTATGAACAGATTTTTATCAATTATGCGCAGGACATCTATGATCCCAAAGAGAGTATTTTCGAAGTAGAATTTTGGGGAAACGGCGCGTCCACTTACGTGATCGGTGGTATGGTCGGCCGTAATAACGGTATCCGAATGAATTCCGGCGGAGCTCCTTCCATTGGCTATTCGCCGGGATACCTGCATCCTACCGAAAATTTTTACAATTATTTTCAGGCTGAAAATCCTTACTATTCCAATGATCAGCGACGTGACTGGACCATAGCCGAATTTTATTACAGAGACAATAACAAAGCCGATACCGTACATTTTTTACCGACACAGATCTATGAGAGGTATTGTGGCAAATTCAGAAGGGTCAATGAGCTTTTACTGCCCAAAGGAGAGGTCAGAACGCCGCAGAACTTCCCGATATTGCGCTATGCGGATGTGTTGCTCATGTATGCCGAAGCAGAGAACCGACGCTTTGGTCCCGATGGAAGTGATACCGATATCATCGCTATGGTCAATGACGTACGGAGAAGAGGGTATGGAAAATATATGAACGGCAAGAGCAGTGTGTCAGAAAGCATAAAAACGATCACGGTTACGAATCCCGGCAGTGGTTACACCGCAAAACCTAACGTCATTATTTCCGGTGACGGCATCCGGGCAAAAGCCGAAGCGATTATTTCCGGAGGTCAAGTGCAGACCATTCGTATATTGAACGGAGGGATCAAATTTTCATCTGCACCAACCATCACGATCACAGGAGGCGGTGGTAGCGGAGCTACGGCAGCGGCCACCTTGACCGCAAGGATCGATGCAGACCTCTCGGCAGATGATATTTCATCCACAGATAAGTTCCATACAGCCATTATGAAAGAACGATCCAGAGAATTGGGATTTGAATTGTTGCGTAAAAGCGATCTGGTCCGGTGGGGGAAGTTTATGGAAAATATGGATATCATTCAGGCACAAATCAATGTGGCTCCGGATTACGCCAATCAAAAAAATGCGAAGGTCGCCTACAATAGTTATTCGGAAAGAGACGTGCGCTGGCCTATCCCGTCGGATGAAATGGCTGTAAACCCTAAGTTGAAACAAAATAAAGGATGGTAACAATGAAAACATATAAATTTTACTTCATCATCATGATAGCAGGACTATTTATGTCTTGCGACAAAGAGGAAAGTTCCGTATTGGATGGCTTTGACGTCACCGTTGAAAAAACAAGCATACATGTGGGAGATTCAGTCGTCTTCACGTTTTCGGGCAATCCGGGAATTATCACATTCTATTCCGGGCTTCCATTGAATGACTACTATAGTTCATCAGATTATATTGTTGAAAGCCACTATAAGTTTGGGTTTGGCACTTTTGTATTCAATCCTATATACTCTTTTGAAGGGTATCAGTCCAATCAACTTCGCGTGGTTATTTCTCATGATTTTAACGGAAACTATACGGTCGAAGATATTAAGAATGCGACCTGGCAGGATGTCACTGAATCTTTTACACTAGCGGATATAGGTCCCACTGCGGAGATACTGACACCTTCGGGAGCACATAGTATCAATGCTTATATTGAAGAGAGTGAAGATTTTTATATCGCATTCCATTACTTGTCTTTGCCGACAGCTGAAAATGGAGGCAATAGCACCTGGAGGATACGCAATGCTTATATGTTGCGGGAAAGTCCGGCTTCAAGCTCGAATTACATGGTACATACAGATTTTGCATGGACTTTTATTCGGGATGGAATCGCCTCAAACCGAGGCGGGCTTGCGACATCAGCTACACTTGGTCCGGCTATCAATATGATGGCAAATACCACAGCAAATACGGCAACAACTTTGAACGCTTGGGCGATTTCCAAGAAGTTGAACTTTACCAAATTCACCAACTTTGGGGCAAGTTTCGGTACGGCTATCAAAAGCTTAGTAGATCCTCCATTGCAAGAATATGGATTTCGCTACAACAGTCCCGGAGAATATAAAGTCGTTTTTGTGGCAAAGGATGCCGTAGCCGGAAGTAAAGTCATGAAAGAGATAACGATTAACGTGGCGGAATAATGAAGAACATATTTTGCTTGCTATGCTTGGTGTGGTGGAGCTTTAACGGAGTTCAGGCACAGGATACCTTGTCGTATTTTAGATTTCAGCCCGGAGAAGACGGTACGGCCGAATTTAAGCTGGCAAACTATATCCATCCCAAGGTAGAATACGCTTTGGTCCGGAGAGGAGCCGGAGCTCTGCAACGAACAGCCAAATCAAAGGCTTCTTTTCTGGCCCAGAGCAGGGCTGTGCAGTCTTTTGAAGAGGCCTACAACCAGCATAACTATCTTGAAGTCGTATTGAAGGCCAAACCGGATCAATATGTTTCTTTGAGCCATCTTTTTGCCAGTTTACTGTTGCCTAAAAATGCTGTTGTTCAATACCGATGGATGTACAGTCTGGACAATGGAAACAATTTCTCTACGCTCAAAGAAGTGCGAAGCGCGAAAAGCCTTGATGAAGATATAGGCTTGTGGCAAATAAGCCTGTTCAAAAATATCGGGTTTCAGGGTGAGATCATATTTAGGTTATACGTGTGGTCTGCAAAGAGCGGTGATGACTTCAATTATGGATTTACGCAGCGAAAACCTATAGATGAGTTTGCCTTGGTGCTGAAAGGAAATATAAGTCATGACAAACCGCCGGGCGTCACGATCAACCATGTGCCGAAATACAAAAAGTACTATATCGGAGGGCCTAGTCTCTGTATCTTGCCGGATGGTACCTATCTGGCGTCCCACGACTATTTTGGGCCTAATAAAGAGGCCCGGCAAGACGGGTTACCAATGACCTTAATATTTCGGTCGGAAGACAAAGGGAGAACATGGACATTTCTCCAAAAAATCGTTGGTGCTGCTATGTCCAATTTATTTTACCATGCCGGAAATGTCTATTTGCTGGGGGTCAAGGCACATGATCAGGAAGTCGTCATTCGCAAGTCTGCGGACAACGGATATACATGGACAAATCCCACGGATTCAAAAAACGGGCTATTGAAAGCAGGAAAGTTTCATACTGCACCCACTCCTGTCGTGTTTCATGGTGGACGGGTGTACAGAGCTATGGAAGATAATTTTGGAGAGGTACAAAGATGGCCCACCAAATATCGGCCATTCATGATGTCGGCCCCCGATAGTGTAGATTTACTGGATGCGGGTAATTGGACATTCTCCAATTCCTTGCCCTATTTGACCAAGGAATATCTGGGCGGATATGGCAGGGGATGGATTGAGGGCAATGCCGTGGTTGCGCCAGATGGTCGAATAAAAGATATCGTGCGTATACATACTTTTGATAGAAAGAGGGAGCGGGTGGCCGTCTTAGATTTGGATTCGGCGAATACGGTCTTGTCTTTTGATACCAAGACTGGTTTTCGGGATTTCCCCGGCGGGATGAAGAAGTTTACGATAAGATATGATTCGCTAAGTCATACCTATTATTCATTGGCCAACTATGTCAAACCGGAATATCAAGGTGTCATACCGCTCGATCGTGTGCGAAATCAGCTGTATCTCGTTGCTTCCAAGGACTTGAAAAAATGGGATGTGAAAAAGGAGATTTTGTTTCATCCCGATACGCTGTATCACGGATTTCAATATGTGGATTGGCAATTCGAGCAGGCCGACATCGTTTTTGTTTCCCGGACAGCTTATGACGATGGAATTGGCGGAGCCGATAGCCATCACAATTCGAATTATCTGACGTTTCATCGGATCGTGAATTTTAGAGAAGATTGATGTTTTGTTTTGATAAAGCAGCATTTCTTGTTTTTTGTCATCCTGACGATAGGAAGGATCTGAACGATAGAGTTAAAGATCCTTCAGCAGGCTTCAGGATGACAGTTTAACGTCACTCATATTGGTTTTAACACGAGTTAATTAATCCTCAGCATAAGAATAGGATTAAGGCTATTGATACAATTTGTTATGACAATAAATTATCTAAAAAATATTGCTATCCTTTTTCTACTGTTTAGCATTTTTTCATGTGAAAAATCCGCTCCTCGTGTGGAAGATGATGCACCAAACAACACCGTTATTCCCGAAGAAGTACCGGGAGTCGTGATCGCCCATGTACCAGCAGAGAAAAGGTATTATATCGGTTCGCCAAGTATTGTCAAGATGCCCAACGGTGATCTGATCGCTTCCAATGATTTCTTTGGCCCCAGTGCAGAAGCACGGCCGAATGGGCAATCCTATACACGTATCTATCGGTCGACCGATCAAGGCAATTCGTGGTCAACTATCGCCAACCTAAGTGGTCAGTTCATGTCGGGGCTATTTCTTCATCAAGGTGATTTGTATATCATGGGGGTATCGGGCGGATATGATAATGGCAACCATGTGGTGATCCGTAAATCGGTAGACAATGGCACGGTATGGTCTGTCCCCTCGATGTCTACCAACGGTCGGCTATTGAGCGGTAAATATCATACGGCACCCACGCCTGTCGTCGAGTACAAGGACAGGATCTGGAGAGCGATGGAAGATGCATACGGCCCGACCAATGTATTTGCCAAGCAGTACCGTGCACTTATGCTATCTGCACCGGTGGACAGCGATCTGTTGGATGCGGCCAATTGGACCGTCAGTAATCCATTGGAGCATGATGCCTCCTATCTAAATGGATATTTTTGGGGTTGGCTGGAAGGCAATGCTGTCGTATCACCTTCCGGTGATTTATTAAATATATTAAGAGTACATACATTCAGCCAGAATAGGGAATTGGCCGCTCATGTCAAGGTCAGTCCTGACGGGACACTGGCCACTTTCAATCCTACAGATGGTTTTGTGGATATGCCCGGAAGTATGAAGAAATTCACCATTCGGTATGATGCGGCGAGCAATACCTATTGGACACTGGCAAACTATGTACCTGATGCGTACCACAATATACGCCCATTGGATAAAGTAAGAAATACATTGGCATTATGTTCCAGTGCGGATTTGAAGACTTGGCATATCCATGCCACTATTATCCACCATCCGGACATGGATTCACATGGTTATCAATATGTAGATTGGCAATTTGACGGGAGCGATATTATCGCAGTTTCCAGAACGGCCCACGATGACGATGCCGGAGGTGCGGCAAATTATCACGATGCCAATTATTTGACTTTTCACCGGATTGTTGGTTTTCGAGGTCTTTAGAGGAGAGATTTTTAAAAATTAAATTATGGGAGTGATGATGGTTATAGAGGTTATAAAAGGTCATGATATACGGTGATTCCATAACTTCCTTCACCATCATAACTTCGTAACTTTAAAATAAAGTGACGGAGGTGATGATAGTGATGTAGTTATGAAGGCGAAACGCATACCTTCATAACCTACTTCACATCCATAACTTACATAACTTTAAAATATAACGATAAGCTATGAATAGAAGAGGATTTATATATCGATTGGCTTTTATACCGCCTTTGGTAGCCCTACAATTGAATAGTTGTGGTGTGTCCAAGTCGGATTGGGAACTGATCCATGATTTTGTCAGAGACGTGCGGGAGATCGTGTTGCCATCGGGAGACGGCATTGTGATGGAGCATTTGCATATAGAAAACTTTGTCATGACGATGCTAAGGGACTGTTTCAGCCCGGAAGACCAAAAGCGTTTTTTCGAAGGACAGCAGGCACTTGATACATACTGTCGCAAAAATTACCGTAACAGTTTTGAAACTTTGAGCAAAGAACAGCAGAAAGAAATAGTCCTACGGCTCAATACCAAGGACGAGGATCTGGGCAAGGAAGCTGTATTTCTTTTTTCAAAGGTCAAAGCCAAGATTATTCAAGGTTTTCAGCAATCGGAACTACTGATGAAAGATATGGGGAAATATGAGTTGGTACCCGGTCGGTACAATGGATATTATAAGATTATTGCATAACATGAGAGACAAAGATTACATATACGATGCCATTGTGATAGGTTCGGGCATAAGCGGGGGATGGGCGGCAAAAGAGCTGTGTGAAAGAGGATTGAAGACACTTGTTCTGGAAAGAGGTAGGGATGTCACGCATATCAAGGACTATCCGACGACGAATATGTATCCGTATGAATTTGCGCATCGAATGGAATTGCCCTATGCGGTAAAGCAGGAAAACCCTATTGTCAGTCGTTGTTATGCATTTAGAGAAGATACCGAGCATTTTTTTGTCAAAGACAATGAACACCCTTACATACAGGATAAACCATTTGACTGGATACGAGGTTATCAAGTGGGGGGTAAATCGTTGTTGTGGGCCAGACAGACCCAACGATGGAGCGACTATGATTTTGAAGGTCCGGCAAGAGATGGGTTTGCCGTAGATTGGCCTATACGATACAGGGATATCCAATCTTGGTACGATTATGTAGAGAAATTTATCGGTGTTTCGGGCAACAACGACGGCTTGGAAATATTGCCCGACGGGTACTTCCAAAAAGCTTATCCTTTGAATATCGTCGAACAGTTTTTTAGGGAAAAGATAGAAAGCCGCTACAGTGACCGCCATGTCATCAGTGCGCGATGCGCCCATCTGTCCAATCCCACCGACGTACAGCTGGGGCAGGGACGTGTACAGTGCCAAAACCGAAAACTCTGTGAGCGGGGTTGTCCTTTCGGTGGTTATTTCAGTTCCAATTCGAGTACACTTCCGTATGCGGCCAAGACCGGAAACATGACGTTGCGTCCGCATTCGGTGGTTTCGTCGATCATCTTTGATGAGGCTACGCAAAAGGCCAAGGGTGTAATGGTTGTAGATGCGCAGATGAATGAGAGCATGGAATACCATGCAAAGCTTATTTTCGTGTGTGCGTCGACGATCAATACCAATCTGATATTGCTCAACTCCACATCACGGACATATCCCACAGGTCTGGGCAACAGTTCGGGTGTATTGGGCAGGTATTTGGCCTTTCATAACTACAGTGCCAATATCCGTGCTGAATATGAAGGACATTTGGATTATCGTACAGATGGTAAAAATCCTGCCGGGGGCGGCTATATTCCGAGGTTTCGCAATGTAAAAAAGCAGGAGACAGCATTTTTGAGAGGTTATGCTACGACCGTCAATGCCAGTCGACCCGAGGTATCGGATACCAAAGGGATAGGTGACCATTTGCGGGAGAGCTTGCTGAACCCACGGTTGGGCAATTGGCGAATAGGCAGCCATATCATGGGAGAGACCCTTCCGAAAGAAAGTAACACGGTGACACTGTCGGAAACCCAAAAAGATCGATGGGGCATTCCCCTAGTGCGCATTGCGATTGATTACGACGAAAACGACCGCTTGATGACACGAGACTATTGTGATCAGATGTCCGAAATGTTTGCATATGCAGGTTTTAAGAACATCGAAGCAAAAGTCAAGGATCAGGCACCGGGTCTGGATATCCATGAGATGGGGGGAGCTCGGATGGGGCATGATCCGAAAGATTCGGTCTTGAACAAGTGGAACCAATTGCACGATTGTAAAAATGTGTTTGTGACCGATGGAGCTTGTATGACCTCAGTATCTACACAAAATCCTTCGTTGACCTTTATGGCATTGACAGCAAGGGCAGTGGATTACGCTGTGCGCGAGATGAAGAAGTTTGATTTGTAGTGATCCAGCACCGGGTCGATATGACTTTGTCGTTAATTTGGTACAAGACTTTTGCCGAGCATTGCTGAGGTGGAGGTCTTGTGTTAAAAACCTTGTGCTATTTGCGGGCAAATTGTATCATCCCTTAAAATGGATCAATACGAGCAGTGCCAACAGTTGTGACAAGCGTATACGTAAGGTATGGCTCACCGTATTGAGTTGATTTTGGACGGTTTTGCGGGAGATACCCAATATTTCTGCAATTTGATCGGTCGATACGCCATCTTCGTAATGCAGGAGAAATATTTTTTTTCTCTTAGGAGGCAAGGCCTCTATCCAAGCTTTGATCAGACCAAGGATTTCTTTTTCCAGTACATCGTCTTCCGTATTGACCGGAGAGACGAGGATATTTTCAAAAGCTTCCAAAAACTCGGCAACCTGAGGAGCTTTTATTGCCTGCTTGTAGACCTGAAATTTGACCGAAGTGTGTAGATAGGCGGATAGATTGTGTATAGTCACCTCTTGCCGCCTGTCCCATAAAGAGGTAAACACGTTTTGCACTACATCTTTGCTCTTTTCGTTGTTTTTGAGTCTTTTGTACGCCGAATTGTATAAGTTCTTCCAGTATTTCTCATAGATATCTGAAAAAGACTTCTGATTACCAGCCTTCAAACCTAATAGAAGTTCATTATCGCATAGACAATTGTTTACCATAGATTTTGATTTCTTACAGATGGTGTAAATTAGCAAAAATTCAACATAAAAGCTACAGTTGATCGAATAGAATAATACTGTGCAATAGGTTTAATATTCCAGATTACTAAGATAGGGGATTGATCACGATGTTTTTATCCTGTTTATTATCTTGTGTGTCCAATATCTTATCCTATTTGAATGTTTTTTTTGTGCATCCACATGTACATCGTATATCTATAGGGCGAGGCTCAAGGTTCGTCTTTTGATAAAATACGGGTGCTGTGGGGTGGGAGAATGTTAAACTATGAATTTATCGTGTTGATAATCATGTGGTTTACAAAATATTTAAAAAAAATAGAATAGAGACATGGGACTTTCCTTATGTTTTGGTACATCTTTATATACAGCAACGTCTAAATGGCTAAATATCGGATTAAATCTGTTTGGAAGATAAGAAAGTATAGATTAATATAAATTGGAGAACTTTTTTCTCGTAGGTAACATTGTTAAAGTAACCAAATTTCGTCGTCATTTCGAGGAGGTACGACGAGAAATCTATGGACAGATAGGCTTTTTTCTGCTTATCCATAGATCTCTCTCTTCGTTCGAGATGACGATATGACTTATTTCATTCTGTAAATGAGTGTGATATGATCTTCCGAATACCTGTGTTTCTAAAACTTCGGAAGTCTCTCTTACTGCACCAACAAATTGCACCCCCGGATATCTGCATTGTCAAAGCGACCCAGTACCTCGAAAGACCCATCGGGGTGGAGTTTTCCGAGGTCTTGCGTGGCAATGAACGAGCAGGAGTAATGATTGGCCAGATCGATGACATTGATGGCCCCTGTTTTGGTGGGGAAAACTTCGGAAGTCTGGCTACCATTGTTCAACAATGTCAACGGATCATTCGTATCTCGAATGAGAATTTTCATCCAGGAGGGGTGGTGGAATAGACCTTCTCCGTACGAATACCCTTGCGACAGCAATTCGGTCATGCCGTATTCAGAATGGATGCTAGGTACACCAAAGCCTTTTTGTAAGACACTGTGAAGCTCTTCCCGCACCATCTCTTTACGTTTGCCTTTCATGCCCCCCGTTTCCATGACAATAAGATCGGGGAAATCGAGTGGATAATTTTCGGCAAAATCGAGCAAGGCATACGTTACCCCGATTAGAATAGTCTTCATGCCCTTGTCTTTGAGTTGCAGTAAGCTTTGGTAAAGATCTTCGTGATTGTACAGAAAGTAATTGCTTTCGGGTTGATTGGAAGATTTGATCAGATCATCCACCATGTAGATCAGTGAAGATCCGTCCCGTTCCAAATAGGAGGGAAGCAAGGCCAGTATAGCGATCTCCTCAATATTGCCGTAAAAATGGTGGAATGCCCGTCTGAAACTTTCGGCATACCAAGTGAGATCCGGCACGTGGTGCTTGCTGTTGATCATACCCGTCGTACCCGAACTGCTGAAGGTGATCTGTGGTTTCTGTCCGGACACCACAACATCCTGTGTCTTAAAAAACTGTATAGGCAGAAAAGGGATTTGGGTATAATGCGAAACGGATAATATATCTGTGCGAAGCAGATGGATATACTGTTGATAAACGGGGTTGTTTTTGGCTTGAAAATGAAAAATCTCCAATGCCCAATGATTAAAGTCTTCTTCGTTATGAATGCCAAAAATATGTTCCTTTGTTATCATTGTTGCAAAGGTAGGCAAAATTGTAGAGACGTTGCATGCAACGTCTCTACTGATATCTATACTTTCTTCTTCTCCAAAACTGTTGTACCAATCCGATCAATGTCAGGATCAGTAGCGGAGCAACCACATTGACGCTTTGCCACATGGTTTTGTGCTCTTTGACTTTGGCTTGATCCAATAATCTCAGCTTGACTTCCTTATTGCGCAAAGCGATCAAGCGTTCGTCGTTCATGAGGTAATCCACTACATTTTCAAGAAACAGTTTATTGGCATATTGCTGTTCGGTGTACCTGTCCCATCCCAGAGGGAAAGGCGATTGGTCTTTGGTATTGACCTGATTGATCAGCCAATCACCATCGGCGATGACCAGCATTTTGGCAGGATGGGACACATTGGACAGGTCTACCCCTTCACGGATATTTTGTGGTACAGGCCTATTGGCATAGATATAGGGAAATTTACCCTGCAAGAGTACAGCTACCGGAGCAGGCTGTGTACGGAAGGTGGCAGGGTCAGGTTGTTCTTCGACCATTTGTAGGGATATAGTACTCGGGGTATGGAGTATTCTCGTAAAAGGTGAAGATTGTAACAAAACTTCTTTGGTAATACCCGGTGTAGCAATTGTGTCGATGGTTCCGATAAATTCAGTGCGGATCCCGTCAAGGTTTTTGATAATCGGATTTTGGCTTGTGGGCATCAGAATCGGGAAAAAATACCAAGGTACCAATTCGATCTGTGCCTGACCTCCGATATGTCCGACAGAAAGAGGGATCTGTGCACAGTTGAGGTCTGCTATGATGTCATAATTGAGCCGTACACCATATAGGAAGAGCTGATCGTCCAAATTGAGCTCCCGGCCGATAAGCGGTTGGGAACCTGTCTGTCGGAGGTAGTCTAAGCTAGCATCGATCTGGTCAATAGCCCATACGATATGGCCGCCGTTTCGGACATAATAATCCAATTTATATTTGTCGCTTTCCGAAAATTTTTGGGCAGGCTTTGCAATGAAGATAATCTTGATCTGTTTCAGGTCTTCGAGTTCGATCGAATCGAGGTGTACTCTGCCTACTTGATTGGATGACATCAAGGTATGCATGGCATCGTACAGTTCCAGATCGGAGGGCTCGCCATGCCCTTCCGTAAAACCAATGTAGGGAACGGTATTTTTATTGATTTTGGTAATGGCGGACGCAAAAGCATATTCCAGATTTTGGATAGAGTTGTTTAAAATCTGTTCGGGGGTCTGTCCTGTCCGGTTTTGCAATAGTTGGACATTGACCTCATGCGCTTCATTGTTGACGATGGCGGCAGGAAAGATCAACTTCTGCGAAAATCCGCTGCTTGTCTTCACACTGAGATTGGTCGGATACAAACCTCTGTCGATCAAGGCTTGGGTAAACTCCGTTTGCTCTTTTTGATCCCCTTCAAGTGGATCGATGATATTGACCTTGACTTTTCCTCCGGAATACGATTTCAAGTCATTGGCCATATCCAGAGCGGCCTTTCGTAGTCTTTTGAAGCCTGTAGGAAGGTCGTCACCATCTAAGAATATGCTGATATAGACATCTTTTTCGATTTTTTTGAGGATCTCTTTGGTTGTGCCGCTGAGCGTGAAACGCTGATCTTCCGTAAAATCAATACGGTCAAAAAGATGGTAGACAAAGGGTTGATTGACCAATAGGATAAGCCCCAGACAGATAGCATATCTCGACCATGTTGTTTTACGAGCCCTGTACCGTCTTCCCAAATGGCCAATGGAAAGTACCAAAAAGAAAGTGGTAAAGCTGAGGAAATACAGGAAATCCCGAGCGGTCAGCACCCCTCGGCTTAAAGCCTCGTAATGCTCCTGAATGCCCCAATTGTGCAGATAGCTTTCGATGGTGTAGAAGGTATGGATACCGGCTATGGCACCAAAGCCATAAAAAGCAATAAAGCATGTAAATACGGCCAATAAAAAAGCGACTATCGCATTTTTGGTCAAGCTAGAGCAAAATATGGAGAGGCTCACAAAAGCACTGCCCAACAAGAACAGGCCTATGTAAGAGCCTATCGTAGCCCCGAGATCGATGTTGCCTTTTGGGAAAGCCAAAAAATAGGTAGTCACAGCGTAAACAATGGTTGGCACAATCGCTAAGAAAGCAATAGTCAGTCCGCCAAAGTATTTGCCGAGAACAATCTGTCGCAAGGTGAGGGGGCGGCTCATCAACAGATCATACGTGCCGTCCGCTTTTTCGCCGGCAATGCTACGCATAGTAATGGCCGGAATCAAAAACAGCAAAAGGTACGGTGCTATACCGAAGAAACCTTCTAGGGAAGCATAACCGGCATCAAGGATTGATGTATCGGGAAATACCCATAGGACAAGGCCTGTCAATAACAGAAACAGACCTATGGCCAGATACCCGATCAAGGAGTTGAAATAACCAGCGACTTCTTTTGTATATATACTGTACAATTTTTCTGTGTTTTTATTTTGTTCTACAATGTTATAACAAATTTTATTCTTTTGGGTAGTCTGAAGACTACCTTTCATTGAGCCTCCTTAGTGACCGCTACGCTCAACACTAAGGAGAGTAAATTAAGAATTTTACTCACGAAGAATGTGTCAAATGCACAAATATCTCTTCCATATTTTTACCGGGATATTTACTTTCTTTTTCCGATAGCAGGAAATGATCTTGTATCTTGCCTTGATGGATGACAATAATCTCTTCGCAGATGGCTTCGACCTCCTGCATAATGTGCGTAGACAATAGTACGGTTTTGTTTTTGCCCAGTTCTTTGATCAATGCACGTATTTCGAGGATTTGGTTAGGATCCAAGCCCGAAGTAGGTTCATCTAGGATCAGCACCTGCGGATCATGGATCATGGCCATGGCCAGCCCCACACGCTGTTTGTACCCTTTGGACAACTGCTGTACTTTTTTGTGCTGTTCCTGTTGTAGTCCTGTCAACCCGATCACTTCGTCAATTCGTTTTTTTGAGTCTTTTAGCCGATGTATCTGTGCTTCGAAAGCCAGTATCTCACGAACGTACATGTCTGTGTATAAAGGGTTGTTTTCGGGTAGGTAGCCTATGTTTTTTTTAGTTTTTAAAGGATCTCGACAGATGTCTATTCCATTGATCAGGCACACCCCCGACTCAAAAGGAAGAATACCGGATAGGATTTTCATCGTTGTTGATTTACCTGCTCCATTTGGCCCCAAAAAACCGATGATATGGTTTGTTCCTGTTTCGACACTAATATTGTCCAACGCTTTTTGTGTGCCGTATGTTTTGGTCAGATGGGATATAACGATTGACATAGACTTAGGGTTTTCATGGACGATGTTGGGCTATCAATTGAAGAATATCCTCCAAGCTTGTGTGTATCTGTTCAAATTTGATATCGGCCTGCTCATAGAAAGGCTCTCGCTCTTGGAGCTTGGTCGTGATGAAGTCGTGAAGCTTTTCGCCGGAAAGACCCTGTAAGACCGGACGTTTTTTGATATCGGATTGGCTTAGTCTTGACCAAAGGGACTTGGGGGTGTGGTAAAGGTAAAGCGATAGTCCATTGTCCTTGATCCACTGCATGTTGTCGTAATAGCAGGGAGTACCACCTCCTGTCGAAATAATGGCGTCGGTTTCAGCTTGTCGTTTGAGAAAATCACTTTCCAGTGCCCTGAACTTTTCCTCGCCGAATTTTTGAAAATACTCGGGAATGGTCATGCCTATGTGCTTGACAATTTCTTGATCAAGATCGAGAAAAGGCAAGTCCAGTGCTTGGGCTATTTTTTTCCCCCAGGTACTCTTTCCACTGCCCATAAATCCAATCAAAAAAATAGGTTTTGCCATACTATTTGTTCAGATATGTTTTGATGAGCTCATCTTTCGAAGGGAAAGCATGCTTTGACCATTTTTTGATAACCGTTCCATTTTGCAATAACAGGACGCCGGGATTGGATCGGACCATGCTTTTGAGTGGTACGGCATCGGCGTAAAATATCTCCAGAACCAGATCCAACTGGTTGTTCAGATAGTTGGTGTCGTCTGAAGAACTGGAAGTCAACAGTACCGCACGGATATTTTCCTCGGCAGATATCTCACGGATCGTCTGGTTGATTTTGTCCAAAGCTAGGTAATCCAAAGGGTTGAGTTTGGTCACGTCCGTACTGACCACGACAAAATTGTAATACGGATTGGAAATGATCTCCTTGGTGACTTCTGTTCCTTCGGCATCGGATATGATGAGATCGGAAATCGGTACCTGATAGCCTTTTTTGATCAGCTTGGTTTGAGGTTCACCGAGGATCTCCCAATTTTCGTCTTCCCAATATATCTTTTGTGACATATATTCCTTGTCCGTTATTTTTTTCTCCTCGCCTGTGGCTTTGTTTTTGAGATGATAAATGGTTTCATATTCATCCAGTGGAGCACCTTCCGGTGCTTCCATCAATTGAGGCAGATTGTTGCCCTCCTTGTAGGGAAGGAAATCGATAAAGGGCAAATAGCTGACTGTATAGATACCGATGGCAAAAGAGGAGACGATCACCAAGAAAGTCAGTAGGTTGCTTGTAAACGTACTCTTGACAAGTGGGGTGATCTTGTGCCTCTTGATGAATATCACGATGATAAAAGCAAGCAATATCAAATCCTTAATAAAAGATTGCCATGGCGTCAAGGGAATAGCATCACCAAAACATCCGCAAGAAGTCACGACTTCAAAAAAAGCGGAATAGAAAGTCAAGAAAGTGAAAAATATGATCAGCAGGAGTAAGCCCCAAGCCACTTTTCGGCCTGCAATTCCCAATAAAAGCAAAGCCCCGAGAATGATCTCTAAAGCACAGATAAGGATGGCTATCCATGTACTGAAGTCATTGAGAAAGTTCAGATGGAAGACATGAAAATATTCTTGCAACTTGTAACCAAATCCCATTGGGTCATTGGCCTTGATCAGTCCGGAAAAAATAAAAAGTAAGCCCACGAATACCCTTGCTATCCAAAGCGTGATATCCGGTTTTTGCTTTTTGTCGGGGAGGGCCGTATAATATGAAGCGTTGTTGTTTGACATAGGGAAAATTTATTGTTCAGCTAAACCAAGTTTTATGAGTGCGAATACGGCATAATTCAGCATATCCTGATAGTTGGCTTTTAGGCCTTCGGATACCAGTGTTTGTCCGTCGTTGTCTTCGATCTGTTTGACACGGTGCAGCTTCATGAGGATAAGGTCGGTCATGGAGGATGTACGCATATCCCGCCAGGCTTCCCCGTAATCGTGGTTCTTGGCCAGCATCAGATCACGTGTTTCGTTGACTTTTTCGTTGTATTTTTCCTCTACAAACTGGGACGCTAGGTTTTCTTCACCATCTTCTCCCAATTCGAGTTGCATGAGTGCGATGATACAATAGTTGACGATTCCGATGTATTCTTCCAGGATACCTTCACCTACTTTGGATACTTTTTTTACTTCGAGTGTACGGATACGCTGTGCTTTGATATAGAGCTGATCGGTAATGGAGGTCAACCGCATGATGCGCCATGCTGTACCATAGTCTTTTGTCTTTTTGATAAAGAGATCCTTGCAATGTCGAATGACCGTATTATATTCCGTTTGGGTACTCATAATGCTCTAGCAACGTATATTGAATGATTCAAGGACAAATATAATTAGAATTCATTAGACTTTTGGAGTTTGTTGTGAGGCTTGGATATTTGGGGAGGGGGAGGGGGCAGACTTTATTTACAGTATGTAACGTTAATCTACGTAAGTTTCCTTGATTATGGCTTTGACTGTTTCGATTTCAGTTGTTGTCAAACAGCCCAATTTCTTGGAGATTCGGGTTCTATCAACTGTTCTGATTTGATCTAAGACTATCCAACCGTTTACTTTGGCTTGGTTGATTTCGATTCTGGTAGGATAGGGTTTGGAACTGCTCGTAAGTGGCGCAACGACAATGGTTTGAAGGTATTTGTTCATTTCATTTGGAGAAATGACAATACAAGGGCGAGTTTTTTTCATTTCACTTCCTATGGTTGGATCAAGGTTTACCAACACGATGTCGTATTGCTTTATTTCCATTCTTCAAAGGTTTCGTCATCAAAAACATCGTCAATCAACAGCTTGTCATCTCCGTTTGCGTGCATTTGTTTGAACGATTTTTCCCAACCTTTTCTCGGAACAGATTTTGGTTTTAGAATGATTCTCCCTTTTTCCAGAATCAGTTCTAGGGTATCGTTGATATTGTATTGTTCCAAAATAGCTTTTGATAGACGGATACCTTTTGAATTGCCGATATTGATTACAGGAATTTCCATAAATATTCAATTTGTTATTACAAAGTAATTACTTTTTTTTGAGAAAAGCAAGTTTTGGCTGAGTTTAGGATTGTATTAATGGTTGTCAGCTTAGCGAACATAGATGTTGAAGTGAACCTTTTATAAGTCTTCCTATGCTATATATAGGTTCTACTTATAGTGCTCGTAAAACATGTTATTGAATAATTCATTAGGGTCGTATTTTCGTTTTAGCTGAAAAAAACGATCTGCTTTTGGATATGATTGCCTCATTTTGTGCCTATCTATATGCAAGCGATAGGGCAGGTAAAATGTCCCTTCATTTTTCAATGCAACATCTACCAGTTGGTTTGTCAGCTCTTTCATTGCTAACTCTTGTTCATCCGTTTTTTTTTTTGGTTGAATAAGAGGACAAATCCGAAAACATTTTCTCTTGCATAGGCGAGGTAACTATCATTGTCCTGATGTACTCCGCGTATAGTTATATTCAGAAGGTCTATTTTCGAATGTCTTAAAATAGGTTTTATGTCGTCAATGTATTGATTGAAGCGCCTTTCGGGAATAAAATATTCTTGCAGCAGGTCAGTGGAAGAATGGTCTTTGTTTTCGATCAGTGAAACATGGTCATTCAAAAGTTCATTTCTGGAATAAATTTCATTTTTGGAAACTTTGTTCATGCCTGTTTCCAGATCCCAACGGAGTCTTTTTCCATATTCACTGTTTACGCTTCCCCTAAATACTAACCTTTGTGCTTCCGTGCTCTTTTCATTTTGTAGATTTGGAGCAGGTGTACCAACTTTTTCAAAGAAGTTTAATGTGGCTTCCTCCAAAAAATGTTTGTCGGAAATGCGTAGTCTGCCAAATACAAGATTGACATTGGGATTGTCCGAAACATGCTTTTTGTAGTAACTGACGTATTTTTTAGGGCTCAATCGGATATGTTTGAATTGTAAAGCTATATTTTCAACGACTTTAAGCCTCACGTTCAGGATAATCCCAAACAGTCCATATCCTCCAATGGCGAGGTTGAAAAGTTCTTGGTTTTCTTCTCTGCTGCAATGGACAATTTCTCCATTTTCGGTCATTAGCGTAAAGGAGATGACACTCGCGGAAATCGGCGGCGAATCCTTTTGCCAACCGTGTCCATTTACACTTATTGATCCACCGACTGAAAAGGAACTGAATGCCTGCATGATAGCCACAGATCTGCCATATTGGTCCAGATATTTTAAAGCATCTTCCCATAATGCTCCTGAACCAATGGTCAAAATATTGTTGATCGTGTCAAGTTCCATTTGTTTGTAAGGAAGCATGGTTAAGACTATACCGTCTGGATAGATGGTATGCCCGCCCATGCTGTGTCTGGCTCCTGCAATTGAAATTTTTAGGTCGTTTTCTTTGGCATATTGCAAGATGCTTTTGAGTTGAGTTTCGATCTCTTTTTTGTCGTTGGGAACCTGAATGATGGTGTCAACTTTGGTCAAATTCAGTTGGCTGGCATCATCTATATAACCTTTTGGGAGGCTGTCCAATATACTATCTTCATTCCACTTTGTTTTTAGTATATGAAATGTTGGAACAGACAGCAATATGATTACTATCAAAATACCAATTATCCAAAAATATTTTTTCTTCATTTCTTTTTTATTGTGAGTTTGGGAAGAGCTGGGAATATACAAAGTTTCTATTTATGTTCGGAATAAAGCTCGATTTAAGAATGTTTCATCAAACTTTTTTTTATGTCAAAAAAAATATACATTTGAACATCGTTAACGTAAACGATAGCCATTATGATAAAAAGACATGTATAGATTTGGGATCATAGGTACGGGCGCTATAGCAGATATTCATATCAAAGCTATACAAGCGATCCATAATGCAGAATTAACAGGTGTATTTAACCGGAATCTTTCCAAAGCACAAAAGTTTGCAGACACCTACCATTGTCGGGCGTTTCGTGATATCGAAGAATTGATACATTGTCCGGAAGTGGATGTTGTATGTATTTGCACACCTACCGGTACACATAGAGATATTGCTTTAAAAGTTGTTGAAGCAGGAAAGCATTGTCTGATAGAGAAGCCTTTGGAAATTACATTCGACAGGTGTCAGGATATGATCAAGGCAGCTCACGATGCTAACGTTTATTTGGGTGTCATCTTCCAAAGTCGTTTTTATCCGGAAAATAGGAAGATCAAAGAAGCCATTGAAAGGGGCCGATTCGGAAATCTGACTATAGGCAGCGCTTATGTAAAGTGGAGCCGTACAAAAGAATATTATGAACAGGCCGCATGGCGGGGTACATGGGAATGGGATGGGGGAGGTGCTTTGATGAATCAGGCCATTCATGCCGTCGATACTTTAATATGGTTTATGGGGGATGTGGTGTCTGTGCAAGCCTATATGGGCAATTTCAAGCACCACCATATCGAAGTAGAAGATACAGTTGTGGCTATTTTAAAATTTGAGAATGGCGCATTGGGAACGATAGAATGTTCGACAGCTATACATCCGGGCTCATTGAAAAGAATAGAAATCACAGGTACAAGCGGTTCTGCAACGGTAGAAGATGTCAGCATTACAAAGTGGGAGTTTGCAGACATTAGCCAGGAGAAGACTCAAGTAGCATCAGACTCCTCCAACAAAGGCGGCGGGGTATCCAACCCGATGGATATTGGTTTTAAGGGACACCAGTTACAGATAGAAGATTTCCTGACAGCAATAGAGGAAGGACGAAAACCTTTGATCGATGGATACGAAGGGGCAAAAGCCGTGAGGGTTGTCGAAGCGATCTATCGAAGTGCAAAAAACAAGGAATTAATTGAACTAAACTAAATATATCTTAATATGGCACAAATAGACTATATTATTCTGTTTGCTTATTTCTTTGTATTGCTTTCGATGGGCGTCTGGGGATATATGCGAATCAAATCATCTGCAGATTTTTATACAGCAGGCGGGAAGCTCCCTTGGTGGCTTTCGGGTATTTCGCACCATGTCTCCGGATATAGCGGAGCGGTGTTTGTTGCTTATGCAGCCATTGCGTATACCCACGGTTTTACACTTTATATATGGTGGGCACTGAGTATTTCGATTGCGATGGTAGGTACGACCTTTATCATTGCGCCGAGGTGGGCCAGGTTGAGGTCCAAACTGAAGATCCAATCACCCACCGAGTATCTGGCACTTAGGTATAACCTGCCTACCCAGCAGGTAATGGCCTGGAGTGGGGTCATTATCAAAATTTTTGATGTTGGTGCAAAATGGGCAGCTATAGGCATACTTCTGAATGCGTTTACTGGACTCTCGTTTACGCATGGTATTCTATTGGCAGGTACGGTAAGTATGATCTATATTACTATAGGAGGTTTGTGGGCGGATGTCATCAACGATCTGGCTTCTTTTATCATCCAGTTTGTGGCGGGTATTACCTTGCTGGTCATGGTGCTTCTAAAGTTGGGGGACGGTGTCTCGGGGATTTTTACGATGTGGGATAGATTGCCCGAATCGCATGCACAACCTTTTAATTCTCCTTATACACTCGGATTTGCCATAGCCTATATGGTCATTGCTTTCTTTAGTTATAGTGGTGGAACTTGGCACCTTGCGACTAGGTTTATATCTTCTCCTTCGGGATCGGAAGCAAAAAAAGCGGCAACCCTATCTATGCTGATGTACCTTATATGGCCATTGGTACTCTTTTTTCCGATGTTTGCGGCTCCTATTTTCTTGAAAGACCTGGCCGATCCAACCCAGTCTTATGCCTTGATAGCGATGGAGTTTTTGCCCCATGGCCTGGTGGGGTTGCTTTTGGCATCCATGTTTGGCAACACACTTGCCATGACGGCGGCAGATGCAAATACGATATCTGCTGTTATCACACGGGATATACTACCTATTCTGTATAAAAAAATGAGCTTATTCAATGACAAGAAGATGTTGCTTATCGCAAGGATAACCACTTTTGCATTTGTATTGGTCACTATTATTATTGCTTTCCAATCGAAGCATTTCGGCGGGGTATTCGGCTTGATTATTTCTTGGTTTGCAGCTTTGGTAGGTCCTACAGCGGTTCCGATGATATTAGGTCTTTTGCCTGCATTCAAATATAGTGATAGTAAAGCGGCGTTGCTTTCGATTTTTGGAGGTCTATTGACGTTTATATTACTGAAAAGCTTTGCCACAGTCAGTCTGGCTGTGGATGTGTCCTTGCCTATCATCGTCTCTATGATCATTTACGTCGGATGGGGCTTGATTTTTAGGAATGTAAAACCCGAGGCTGAAAATATGCTGAAAGCACTGAATGAGGATGAGTAAAGAATAAAACTAAAAATACACGTGAGAGACCTGTTTGCCGAGGGCTATGTGATGACCAAAGCAAACAGGCCGCCGTTCTAAACAAAGGGTATATACTATGAACAAAACAATAGCAGGTGTCTCACCTCATGAACTGTTGAAACAGTATCAGGAAAATTTATTTGATGACTTTTTACCGTTTATGGACGAATACATCATAGATTTTGAATATGGTGGATTTAAGTGGAATACCGACCGTTCGGGCAATAATATTACGGCAAATAAGCGTACATGGTTTGATGGCCGCGGAGTTTGGGTCTATTCTTATCTGTACAATAATTTCGAAAAAGACCCCCGATATTTAGAAATAGCAAAAAAAACAATCGATTTGCTTTTTAAAGCTAAAACAGAAGATACCTTGTGGCCATGGGCATACGACCGTTTTGGAAATGACCTGAAAGAGCGTAATCCCGATATTTATGGCAACCTGTTTGTCGCCGAAGGGTTGATCGAATATAGCATCGCATCGGGAGAGGACTCTTATATGCAGCAAGCAAAGGATATTATTTTTAACTGTGTAGAATTATATGATGGCGGAGATTATCTGTATGATTTTGATTACAGGCCGGATGTTGCTACGATAAGAAAACCTCGGGTTTTGGGCCATTGGATGATTTTGTTGAGCCTTTCGAAAAGCATACTCCGACATAGGGAGGATGCGGATATAAAAGCTTTGGCCGACAGGTGCTTGGATGCATTGCTCAACCATCACCTCAACCCGGAGTTTGGTTTGATGGTCGAATTTTTGGAAAAAGATCTCACTCTTCCGAAGGATGGTTTGGATCAGTTTGTCTATATAGGCCATGCTATAGAGTGCTTGTGGATGATTATGGACGAGGCTATCAGACGAGAAGACCAGGAATTGTATCAGAAGTCCTGCAATTTGTTCAAACGTCATGTGGAAGTCGCTTGGGATGATGTGTATGGAGGTGTTTTCCACGGTCTGGAAAATGTAAATGCGTATAAATGGTTGTTGGAAAAAGTCCTATGGGCACAGCAGGAAGTTTTGATAGGCTTAATGATTATCATCGAGCATACGGGAGACGAATGGGCTTACCGATGGTTTGACAGAGCTTATAAGCATGTGATCGATACCTATCCGCTCAAAAAATATGGCTATCGATTGTGGAATATTGGGGGGGACAGAAAAATGACCTTCCAAAAAGAAGGTATTCGTATAGAGAATTACCATACTCCCCGACATTTAATGCTGAACATTCAATTGCTCCATAAAATCATAGGTCGAACAGCTGCTTCTGTGTGAAATGTGCTGTAGACGAAATAAGGGAGTTGGCCTAATGTTTTTTTTGTTCTAACTCCCAAATTTTCCGTATCGCTGATAGTCTGAGAAGTAAAGTACGATCTTCTTTCCATCTTTCGGATAGGGATAAAACAATTCATGTCGTCCGTCGCTCGCACTAAATCTTACTTTGTCGTGGTTGTTGTGAAACACCGCAATGAAAGGTCTGCGTTTGTTGCTTGAAAATGCAGCTTACAGCCTTCAAATAATTGGATATAAGCTTGTCAAATATAGATTAGCAAATCACATAAAATAACAGGCCTCGCTTAAAAAGGCTTAAACGAGGTCAGATATTTTGAAAATTCTCTAAAAATCGGAGTTGTGCAACGGTTACCTTTGTTAGTGGCAGTTTTTTATCAAGCAATTCGTTTTCCTAACATTTTTAATCCTCGTTCTTGTCCGTCAAGTAATGCGATATTTGGAAGTGTTGCCCAATCCTTTTCCTCTTTGCGTTTCGTCCAAGTAAATGCTTATTTCAACAGTAGCATCATAGGCCGGTCGTCCGTAAAATGATTGAAAACTTATCCAACCGATGATCTGGTTAGTATTATTTTCAATAACCCAAAGAGGTCGGTTGGTCGTGTTATGTTCGTCAAACCACTTTTGTCTGCTTTCGACTGAAACAGGTTCAGTGTCGGCCGTAACCATTCTTGAAGAAATAGTAGAGTTGTAAATGTCAACTATTCTTTTCAAGTCTGATGTGTTTGCATTTCTATATGTCAAACCCGTCATAATGAATTTCTTGTTTTAGAAGTATCGTCCTAAAATCGCCTTTCTATTTGCTAAATTATGAAAAAAAGCCAATTTTATTGGCTTTTGCGGCATACGAAACACAAACTTTCAATTTAGACGTTACCCCGCCATTTTGCAGAACCCTGTTAGCCGCAGTAAAATTGTTATTCTATTTCAGTTCGTTTAATAGTTCTACGAAGTTGTTGGGTGGAAAAAATTGTAATTTCCCTTCGTCTATTTTGTATGGTAATTGCGTAAATGTTTTGTCTTTATACCAAAATAAGTTATTGCTCAATGAACCTGGTCCTTCTTGGTTCATCCCATAAATTGTGGGAATAAGTCCATTTATGGCTTTCACAACTTCTAAGTTTTCAATTGGATAAATTATAGCTGAATGTCTGTGAGGAAGTCCAACTAACGAACCTTTACTTCCAATAAGCTCTTTTCTGTTTTCAATATCAAAAACAATGTTTGGTGTAAAAAAGTGTTCTCCTTGAACAAACCAAATACTAAATTCTCCAAAGGCTTCTTTCGTAACTGTCAAAGGATATTTGGATTTAATATTTGAAATTCCAATTTCAAAAAGTTCGTCTATTGTTTTATTCCAAGCTATTGTTTGTTCGGGTTTAATACTTAATACACTGTCAGGAAAGTCAAACACAACCATTGAATAAATGTCGCCTGCAAAGTCTTTTCCAATAGTAAGTTCCTTTCCTATGTGAGCAACATAGTCATTATCGTATAATCTTATTCCAATATATTTTTTGACTTCTTCAAAGTTGTCAGCAATTTTTTCAAATTCCTTGTCAAACTTGTTTGCTCTAATCATAGAGTTAAAGTGTTCGGTAATAATTTCTTTGTAATATTTTTTGTCTTCTTGCTTACAAAATTGTGCAACATTCATAAGTCCCAAGTTGCCAAATCCAAACTCATTTTCATTAACGTGAATTTGTCCATCGCCAATTTCATATTGAATGTTTAAGTTTTTGAAATATTTGTCAATCTCGTTTATGAATAAAGAATATTCCTTTTCGTCAAAAAACGAAGCCCATTCTGGAACATTTACCTTGTCTGTCTATTTTAGAAAAAAATGAAAACATATCTTCTTTAATTTTTGTCGTTTTAGTGCGTTTTGGCTTTATCGCCTCGACGTTGTAGGAAAGCCCGTAGGGGTTTCCTACAACGTTTTGGGGCTTTGCGGTCGGGCGGGGTTAGAAGCACAAACCTTTCAGCCGAGCATTAAAGATAGCTAAAAAACCATAACTTTCGGTTTGGCACTTTCGCCCGCCTGCCGTATAGCCGGTGTTGGGCGTTCCGCATTCTTCGTCCACTGGTCAGTCAACGGTGTTTTGCATCGTGGCAAGATTTGCAAGTCGAAACGAGCCACTATATTGGTTCCTTTCCGATATTCTTTTTTGCGTATCTCTTATGGTGAACTTGAGTCGCACGTGCTCCACAATAAACGCAACGCCAGTTATCTCGTTTAAGCACTACGTAGCGTTTACGTTTCCAGTCGTCTGATTTTAGATATACATTTCTATAATAGTCCCTTCTGCGTTTACGTTTTACATCAAATTGCCACTGTTTGAATATGTAAATAGCTATTCCAGCAACAATTATTAGTAAAACTTCCATACTTATCATTTCTTTTTAAGCGGGGCGAGGAGTAAGTAAAAAATCCAAGCAAACCAAGAGATGAAAATCACAGCCAATACCCACGCTAATTTTTCGCTCCCTGTTGTTTTACGGGAACTGATGATAACTAAAATCGGCAAGAACCAAAGGAAACCAATTATTGCCAAAATTATTAATACCGAAAGTCCAGAATTGTCCATTTTACAAGTCGTCTATTGCTTTCGCTTTAATTATTTGCCCATTGATTTTGTCAAAATACGATAATCTTACAAAACATCTTGTTACACCATCGTGGTCTATTGATAATTGAATTTTACCATTATCTGTTTCCCAAATAGAGTAATATTTACAGTTGTCAAATTTAACTCTGTACATTTTCGTTTCGTCATCTCTTGGTTCTGGATAACTGTCAAATTTTTCCACAACCTCTTTCGGTTCTCCATATTTTTCACCCAGCATTGCTTTTAGGTCAAAATAATTGCCTGAAAGAGTTGACCAAGTCTCGCGTTCTGGGAAAATTACAGATATCTTATGAACTAAGTCTTTTTGGGTCAATGTTGAAACGCCTACATAACAACCTTTATAGCCCGCAAAATCACCGTTTAAGATCGCAGTTTTGTTTTCTGTTCCTATATGTTTAAAACCACTCTGCTTCATTTTAGAAACATATTCGTCAAGTGTTCCGTCAATAGGAACTCCTTTGAAAGTTAGATGCTCAGAGGTTTGAGCAAATGTTAACATTATCGTTAACGAAAGAATCAATGTCAAAAGTGATGTCTTCATATCGTTAGTTTTATTAGATTATTTGTCTGTGGGTGTTCGCTTATGCTGACGCCCAACGTTTTCGGGCTTTGCGTTCGGGCGGGTTTCGGAGCACAAAACTATCAACCTGCACTGAGCTTGAATAGAAGCACAAAGCTCCAAGTTTGCACGTCACCCCGCCTGACACCAAACCCTTGTTAGCGGTTCGTTGTTTTAATTTTTAATTGTTCATAAGTTCGTTCTTACTATGATATATCTGTAAGTTCAGAAATTTTGTTACCCTTAAATACAAAAATGGATTTCCCTTTTAATTCAAGTCGTTGTCCTTTTTTCAGCCCATTCGGAAAGTCCATTCCTAAAACAGCTGAATACTCAATTTCAATTACCGTTTTGTCATCAATGTGCTTCGTGGAGGTTACTTTTTGGTGTCTGTTTTCAAAGTAAGATTTTGCCTGTTCGGCTTGTTGTTTGAAAGCGTTTATTCCGTTTAGTGTTATATTCACTTCGTTATTTTGAATATTTTGGAAAACGATTTCATCATCTAAATCACGAACCATTTTTTCAATGTCAAATTCGTTATATCCGTCTATGTAATTTTGAATAATACTTTCTCTTATGCTGTCCATTTGTTCGGGTTTTTAATTTTTGGCGGTCTCCTTTTACAACGACCGCTAACCAGGGTTTGGCGTTCGTTGTTTTTTAGTTTGGATTTCATTTGATTTTAATTCATCTGCTTGATTTTACTGCCTTTATTTTCTTAGTTTTCGGGTCGTCAATATGCTTTTGATATTCGCGTGTTTCCATTCCGAAAATGGCTACTTTCCCAACACTGTTACTATGAATACCAAATCCATAGGTTTTCGCCAAGGGCGATGTTCGTAAACAAGCTTGTCCCTTTGAAAAGAATCGTTCTCTTGCTTGTTTGTATTCTGCTTTGGTCAGATTGTTTCGGTCGGCAAATATCTGAAACAGTATATCGTCAGAAGTATACTTGTACGGATTTTGAGCAATCAATTCGTACTGCATTTCTGCAACAGTCTTTCTATCTTTTGCAGGGGGCTTTATTCCGCTCTTTGCTTTGGTGTCTTCTGCCACTTCAATAAAAGTGTCAAAATAATTTGTGGTATGAACTTTCATTATCCTAAGTTATAAAAGTGATTTTCCTGAATGATTTTACCTTCCTTCCATCTCTGAACCGATATTTGTTTGTAGTCAAGTTTCCCAAACATTTTATTAGTAAAGATGTAGTGCCAATGAGCAACCGATAAATTTTCTTCAACAATTGTCGAAAGTAATTCGAGTTTTTCAACTTCTGAATTAGCAATAAAATTTTCAACCGATTTTCTAAAATTTTCTATTCCTTTTGTTGGCTCACTACTGTTGTCTGTTGAAATGATGTTTTGGTCGTAAAATTTGTCAACCGCTTCAATGAACTTGTTATTTTCAATTAAAGAATAAAATTCTTCTACCGTGTCTTTGAAATTTTTCATATTTCCATTTTTAAAGTTGTTTTTGTCTATTTATATGGTAGTCTTTTCACAATGACCGCTAACGTTTTGGGTATTGCCGAAGGCGGGGAAATCGAAGCGATAAGTTTCGATTTTGCACCGAGGCGAGCCAAAACGAATTTTTGTGAGTTAAATT
>NZ_JAAJTJ010000001.1 GCF_011030405.1 Parapedobacter sp. SGR-10 | reverse complement strand
AATCCCACTGGGTGCATATGTTCCGGAATCACTGTCTACGAAACTGAAAACAACGGTTCTCTTTCCTTTTCTGGGTGCATATCCTCCGGAATCGTCCCGGATCTATACCCGAATCCAATAACTGGGTGCATATGCTCCGGAATATCGACGGATCGGCTCAGTATCTCTCCCTAAACAGCTCCTTTTACGCTGTTTTTGGGTGCATATATGCCGGAATGGCAGAGATATCAGCTCCTTTTGAGCCTGGATTAACAGCCGGATATTGGGTGCATATCCTCCGGATTATGCACAAAGTTTTTTCCATAATAAAATGTGTTATTCATTGTGGAAATAGGGCCTCCTTTTACCTCTAATACAATTAATCCATGCTTTGAAAGTATTACAAAATCAATTTGCGCACTTGTCTTTTTGTAATAATTGTGATTATCTGAGTGCTCTGGTAATTTTAAATCGTGCCAAACATCCCATTCAATTTCACTTTTACTCAAATCCTCCCAAAGTTTTCTGTAAACAGTAATTTCTCCGTTAAGAGGACTTCCGTCTTCTTTTACGATAATTTTTTCTAATGCATCTATTGGGTTATTTGGATGAAAGTGATTTCTTGTAAATGTTTTCTAGAATTGACTACATTTTCCATGAACCATCCTTCAAGAGTTGAATTTGCTTGATGTTTTTTTACAGCAACAATTCTTAAAAAGGTTTTTATTAAACGTAATCCTAATTTTTTATCTGCTTTTCCTGATTTGTTTGATGAAGAGAAGCTGACACAAGGAGGACTACCTAATATTACAGATGTATTAGGAATGTTTTCAATTTCTTCAATCGAGTTTTCAAAATCTAAAATATTTTTCACTTCACATTGAAGATTGAAATTATGATTAAAAGTATCGACAGCTGGCTTCCAATGGTCATAACCCTGCACGATATTAAATCCCATTTGCCTAAAACCTTCTGAAAAACCTCCTGCTCCGCAGAAGAAATCAACTGTTGTCAATGGATGATATATTTTGAAATTATTTTCTTTCATTTTTTGTAACTAATACTCTTATACCAATAGAAAAACGCTTCTGGATTGGTCTTCTTTAATTTATTTAATTTATTGTAGGTTGGATCTTCAATCAGCCAATCCTTAATCTCCAATGGATTTTTGAACCGTTCAATTTCCTGACTTCCTTTATTCAGCAATGAAGTCAGATAGGCAACTTTAGCTGATGCCGTTATGGCTTCCTCTATCGAAAAACGGTCGATAATGAAATTCGTAAAGTTCTTAATGCCCAATTGCAGGTGTTTGAATTCATCAGATTTTGTATCTCTTTCTGCTAATGTGTAACAGGCCTGCCAAGTATCTTCCAATACCTCTTTGGCATCCATATTTAACTTTCGATAGCCGATTTCCTCCTGTACCACTCTCGAATAACTTTCTTTTACTACGTTGAGGTCATTTATTTGGTCAAACAAGAAACCTATATCATATAACTGTTTAATGATTTCGACAGGACGATTTTTTGAATACAATATACCTGTGGTTTTCGGAGCGAAAGCCGTAAGCTTATCTCCCAAAATAGCCTCAAACGTTGGTAATACAACTATCGTATCTTTTCCCGATGTGGTTAACCAGCTATGATTTATTGGATATTCTTTTGTTTCAGGATATGGATTGGGCGTGTATAACAAATCCAATAATATTGGTTCTTCGTGACCATCTACCACACTTTTGTAGAATATTTTAAAATGCCCGATCGGTGCATCAGGCGTATGCTTTCGGTCGTTGTCATCTTCCCAATGGATAAACATTTCTAATTGGCTTATCTTTTCTAAAATCGCCTTGATTTTATCTTCCGGTTCTTCTGTAATGATGTCAATATCTATCGAAAATCGCTTAGGTGTTTCCGTAGCTAAAAGCAGAGCTGTTCCGCCTTTAAACACAAAATTTAGATTATTCAATTGCAATTGCTCCAAAAGTGTTAAAGCGTATATTACTTTTTCAATCAGTTTTGGGTCAATGCGTTTCCCCAACTTATTTCGTAAGTCGGTGATCCATTCAATAGTATATGACTTTGTGTCTATCATAATTTATATATCATTGGCATAAATAAATTTATTTTGCCAAACTTATATTTATCAGTTCGTCAATTTCTTCCTCTCTGTTTCTTCGGACAGCGTACCTACGCATCTTTAACTCATTTAAAGTATATTTCTCCATTACACTCTGCATAATAAATTCCTTTTCATTTTGCTGTGCTGAAAAAAGTGATGTGTCAATCAACATATCCACCAATAACTTTTCTAATGCAGGAATAATAATTTTGTCTTTTTCTATCAAAGGAGGTTCTGAAACCATATTCTTCACAATAAGGACTTCATCTTGGTTGTGAATGTAGCGGTCAAATATTTCCTCATCAGGATTAAAGAAAACGCTTTTAGTAGTGTCCGTTAAAAACGCGAATACAGATTCGGAAGCATCTTTTTCAACTTCCACGACGGTATAATGCTTAAAAGGTTGATGACGCATAAAATCATTCAACCACACGGTATCCCAAACACAAAAACTGATATAGGGAAATTCCCGCTTAACCTTATTGAATATTCTTTTTAGCGTGGTTGAAATATTGGGCTGAAAAGGCTTTTGTCCATCAAGTTCATAAATCCCTCTGGAGGGAGCATTTATAACCCCTTCTTTTTTCAGCTTGGACAGATACATATTAATGGTGTTGTCAGACCAATCAGGAAAATCCTTTTTTATTGATTCCACAAGCTTCTGCTTGGAAAGTCTTTCACTTTCCTTAAAATAGCGACCGATATGTTTTTCTAACGTTTCTGCCAAAACAGTTTTTTATGGTAAATGTAGCACTAATTTATATAAGTTCGGCATAAAAAATATATTTTATCAAAGTTATATTTTAATTAAGTTTTGTTTTTCAAGGTTTTAAGTCTGGATCTTGCTGTAAATTAACGTCTAAAATAAGATGTTATGAAAAAGGGTAAAACGCCAGAACAGAACCTTGAAGATATAAACAAGTTTTATGAACAGATGGAGAAAGAAAAAGAAGACCGTCTGATAGACCTTATTGTGGAGATAATTGCGGATGCAACGCTAAGGGAATATTATGGACAGATTGATGCCAGAGATAACCCGACATCTGGTAAAGAAAGAGATGAATAGTTCTTAAAATTCACTCCAAAAGAAAAAAACAGAAAAAAAAGAAAGCCTTTCTACCTAACGGATATAAGATAACGAAGCACTATAAGTCCCGAAAGGTCCTTAAGGAAGATGTTTTGTTGTTTAAAATACCAATAATTAGGTATTGATGTTTATTTTTGTGCCTAAATAATAGTATATGTTGTACTGTGTAATATGTTTGCATACATGTGTTTGGGATAAAATTAAAAGCTTTTGTTATGTTTGCTACTCATATCCAAATGATGTGTACCGTTACCAAGACTAGTATAAATAAATATGAATAAGCCGCGCGCCGTAGTACTGGACGATCATCAGCTATTTGCCGATTCCTTTTCCTTGTTGTTAGAAAAATACAGGTTTTTTGAATATATTCATTTATTTTATACGGCAGAAGAATTTAGTGATTTTCTGATTTCGTTGGGTAGACAGGATATTTATGTTTTTTTGGATTATTATCTTCAGGACAAAAGCGGGCTTTCCCTGTTACCTGATATCAAACGATTAAATAAAAATGCGCGTGTAGTATTTGTGACCAGTGCTACTTCGCCCGATGTCATCCAGAATATATTGCTTGCAAAACCATATGGAATTATCAGTAAATTGTGTGACCCTGCCACACTGATCGAGTGTATGCAACATCTTGACACGAAGGAGCCTTTTCTGGATACATACGTCCAAAAAATATTGGAAGATCATCGCGCCATCATCTTGAATTTTACCCCCAGAGAACTGGAATTGTTACGCTATTTTGCCAATGGGATGAGTATAGCGGAGACCGCCGATAAAGTATCTCTTAGTGTGCACACCATTATTTCCCATAGGCGTAAAATGATGAACAAAGCCAATTGCCATTCTATAGGACAGCTGGTCAAATACGCACGAGACCACGAACTTATTTAAAGATTTCGCATACGACTCTTATCATGGCAAAGGTTTATCCATTACTTCTGGCCATCCTCTATTCTCTGCTATTCGCTACAGCCAAGGGTCAATCTCCATTAACCGATTCACTGGAAGCATATTATAGACAATATGAAAAAAAGGAAATAACGGCTAAGGGTTATCTGAGACAGGCAGGGCGATTGCTCGATAAGCAATTTGCACAAGGTGTTCTCTTCGAACGGGAAGATCTCATCCGTATCCTCGAACCATACAAAAAAATCGCATGGAGTGCAGATTCGCTGAACGCCTTTCGTATCAACTATTACATCAATCTGAGCAATAATGCCAACTATGCGAATCGTGAAGGGGAAAGCGTGTATTTTTTGGAAAAGGCCGAGAAAGAAGTCAATACCCACTATGGACAACGTAGCCTGATGGTGGCCGGTAGAAAATGCAACACATATTGGGATAAGCATGCCTACCAAAAAGTGATTGATACCTATGAGGAATGTGTTGATTACCTGAATGAATTTCCTACGCTCATTAGCAATAAGGATATTAACATGAATATAGCTGCCAGCTATATCAATGTCATCAATCCTGCCATAGCCTCCTATGCTCACTTGAGGGATACAGCGAAGGTGGAATCTACGCTCAAACTCGCTGAAAACATCCACCAGGCATTGATAGCTGTGATTAAGCCGCAGCACCAAAACACGTTGACGATCAACTTTTATCAAAATCACCTTTATTTCCATAAATATTTCACCTTACTGCACAAACGGCAGGAGAGTTATGATACTTTGGAGAAAATGTCGGCTGCTCTATTCAACTCTGAACATGCATCTGATGCCATCATCGGCAACCTACTCCCGATACTCTATACGGCTAAAGCAGATTTTTTTCTGCATTATGAAATAAATGACAGTGCAGCCTATTATATAGATAAACTCAAGGGGGATGCTGTCGATTTTGGACAGCACTATTATACGATCAATCGTTTGGAAGCCAATCTATGGGCCAATAAGGGGCAATATCGAAAAGCATACGAAATAGCCATGTCAGCTGCACATCATATCGACTCTATACAAGGTGTACTCGTCAATGATATCGACCAGATGCTGTACGCACATACGGCATCCGAAGAGAGCAGAGCTCTGCTGATCGAAGCGGAGAAAAAAGAAAAAGAGCGCAATGTATGGGTTGCAGTGATTGCAGCACTGGCCCTTGTATGTTTCTTGTCTTTATATCTCTATATGCGGGCAAAGAGTTTAAAAACCCGGCAGCTTGTTTCCAGGCTGAACCAGGAAGCCAATCTGCAAGTGGCCGTACTAGAGGAGATAAGAACGACTATCCGAACTGAAGAACAACAAAAGCTTGCCCAGGATCTCCACGACAATCTGGCCGGTACACTCGCTGCTATCAAAAATAATATCACGTATATGTACGATGGATTACTCACCCCTTCCCAACAGGAAAATATCCAGATCATTTCGGCCCTCTTGGATAGGGCCTACCAACAGACGCGCACCAAAAGCCATCATATGTCCGAGGAAAGTATCATACGGCAAGAGGAGGCCTATATCGAACATCTACATAAATTGATGCGGACAGCTTTGCCATCAAACCGATATGAGACGCATATCGCAATCGACAAGGATGTATTTGCGGGGACATCTATAGACCTGCGTATCAATATGCTCCGTGTGATACAGGAAATACTGACCAATATCATTAAGCACGCCTATGCCCAAAAGGTCAATATGGCTATATACAAAGAAGTTGATTTGCTGTATATACATATAGAGAATGATGGAAGAACTTTTGATCCTGATAAAATCACTACCGCTAAAACATTTGGACTGAACTCTATACGCGAACGGCTGAAAAGTATGAAAGGGACGATGGATATGGCGTCCAAAGGTATCGGAACGGAGATAACGATCTGTGTGCCTATATAATGCTTCAGCGACACACGAAAGAGTTCGTGGGCCAGCATGGGTCAAACGAAAAAGTCCGTAGAGAGCCCTCCGCTTTGGTCTTGGTCCAACTCTACGGACAGACAGAGAGTCTCTACTACTTTAATTCCTTCAACAGCTTACTTGCTTTCTGACCTACTTTGCCTTGAGCAGGTATCTCGTTGAGTAATGCTATAGCTTTATCCTTTTGTTCCGTTTTGTGGTATGCCACTGCGAGGTAGTATTTTGCTTCATCGGCAAAAATTGATTTTCCTTCTGCTAATGGTGTGAGTTCCTGTATGCTTTGCGCCCAGTTTTCTTCACCAAAATAGGTCAAAGCGGCGTAGTACTGGTACTGTACGATTGTCGAATCGGCTGTGATGAGGATATCCAGCATGGTTCGTGCCTGTTCGTATTCTTTGTTATTGAAAGCCTTCACGGCATGTTCATAGCTTACATTCTCCTCCTGTCCACGTACGATCTCTGACTGCATGGTTGGCAGATCGTACAGTCCACTGTCACTGTTGCGGAGTAGGAATAGCGAAAAGAAGACCAGCAAACATGCTACAGCGGCGATAGGAAGATACAACTTGTACACTTTCTTGGAAGAACCTTTGGTGGACTGTGACAATATGCGGGCATTCTGCATATGGGTACGTAGTATTTTCTCGTTTGAGTTCAGCCTACTGCGGATGATGCCTTGTAGCTCCTGTTGTAGGCTGACTTCCACCTTCAGATCCTCATCCTCTGCGATCTGTTTTTCGAATTGTATTAACTCTTCACCTAGCAAGAGTCCATCGATATAATCCTGAATTTTTTCTGCCCTGTTTTCCATTACGTTGTTCGTTTTAAAAAATCCCGCTTTGTTTTACTTTCTGAATCAATGAAGCCATACACTCACTTTTCTTTTTGCGTAGGTAAGCATAAGAAATGCCCATCGACTCTGCAATCTGTTCCTGGTGCTTTTCGGCCAGGCAACGCTTAATGATTTCCTGACAGCTTTTTCCTAGTGTATCCAATAGACCCATGACTTTGTTTTCTTTGTCCACCTGGCTTAACATTTCTTCCCACTCGTGCTGTGAATGATCTTCAATATGAAATAAGTCATCGGATGCTTTTGTTACCTGTATTTTTTGATTTTTTTTCAATACATTCAGCCATTTGCGTTTGCACACCAAAGCGAGAAAAGATCCGAAGCTCGTGGTCAGTTCAAAATTACGTTCGCGGGCCATGTGATAAATGTCCACCAACGATTCTTGCAGGATATCGTACCCATCATCTTCCGTTCCACTATTTTTCTGTATGAGGGTAACAATTTGCCTTGCGTATTTATTATATATAAGCTGTATACCCTTACTATCGTTATCTTTTAGATATTGGATATAAATTTGGTCGATGTGCATCAAAAACGAAGTTTATTTGTAAATTTAACAATATTTGTATAATTCGAGTACAATACCTTATTAATATTAACAGAGCTGCTACCATGAAACCAGTTATATACTTGGCAACGATCCTAATGTATGTGCAATCTCTCTTTGCACAGCAGCCCGAATCCCTTGTGCCTGTCGATACTTTTGAAAGCAAGATATATACAGAGATACTGGGCAATCAGCTGTCATTCAAATCCGAGTTGAGGCCTTTGGTACAAGTACCGGGTGGGCGTGCTCCTTATTACACCTATCTGTGGGATTTTGGTGACGGGCATTTCAGTACGCAGGCTGAGCCTGTACACCAATATACAAAGCCTGGTGAATATAGTGTGACCTTGTATGCCGTAAATAACTATGATGATGGTGGAAAACCCAAACGACCCAGAAAGAAGGTGGAGGTTAGTTCAGCCATTGCTTCTCAAACGAGCTCTCCCAATCCGTTCGAACAAAACTTCTTTTCTTCCAATGGTATATTCCAGATTTTTAAACTCTCCGATGCCAAACCGGGAGAGGATATTGCGCTTGTAGTGGGTGTAAATACGGAGGGTAGAAAGGGTAGGATATATCTTTTGTCCAATGAAAAGGTCGCTGGTCTTGATGGTTTTAAATTTGCAAACCAGAGCTGTTATTACCAGGAAAAAATTGATACGTTGCCACAACGGGATGGGTTACAAAGTCTATGGGCTAATGTCAAGCAATCTACCTTTACCAAAACCGGTAGTCCCGATTATGGTGTCAAAGAAGTCTCGCTTTTTGCAAATGCCAATCAAGCCGTCGACTATTTCAAAAACCTTTACAGTGCGTACAACAGCCTAACAGCCTATGATGTAGACCCTTCAAACGCAGAACAACAATTTTCCCTTATCAATCTGGATGTGACCGAGGATATGCTCGTAGATACCAATGCCATTGTGACCATTACAGGTGTGTTTATTCCCGAAGACGGTATAGCCAATGTACATCAAGTGGATATTCCGGTCGTGAAATCCCATGATCCCAACAAGATGTCGGTCAAGCCGGCACGGATGAGCTATAGGTTCCAGAGCAAAAACAAAACGCTGACCTACAAGGTACAGTTTCAGAATGATGGCGAAGGAGATGCCCGCAATGTCCGCCTGGAAATGGCTCTTCCTCCGGAAGTCAACAAGGAGACCTTTCGGTTAAAGGCACTGTACCCAAAATGTGACACCTGCCAGACTGCAAATGCAATGGGTTGCTACCGGTATTATATCAAGGACGATGGTACCTTTGTGTTTCACTTCAAGGATATCGCCCTACCGGGTACGGCAGCCAAGGACATCACAGATATGGACAGTACCAAGGGTTTTATCCTTTTCGACATCGACATGGAAAAGAAGAAGTTTCGGAACAAATCGTTCAAATCGTTCACAAATATCTATTTTGACAAGAACCCACCGATCAAGACCAATACCTCTACTTCTCGTTTTAGGCAGATCATCTCGCCGATTGTAACTGTCGGGACTACAGCAACATTTGGTACACCAAAGGAGCATGAAACCAAGTATCAGTTCAAACCTGGCATACAATTGGGCTTCGGATTGGCTCCTATGGCTCCTTACAAAAGACCATTCTGGCAGGCGGAAATCTATACCAGTTATTATGCACAAAACAGCTCCGTACCTCGTAAGGATGAACAAGGAATTGTTGATGTAACAGTTTGGGAAAACGGAAGGGAAATCGAGAGAAAACAGGAGTACAGCGCCAAAGATTCAAGTGATAGTCGGAGCTTTGTCTCCGTACAGCTACCGGTGCAGGTAAGATATAATATCAATGCATGGGTATCTATCGGGGTGGGTGTGTCGCTAAGAAAGGATTTCAACACTTCAGTTAGCAATCAAGTCGATTATTATTTTACAGGTGCCCAAGGTACACCGGAAAAGGTTGCTTCTTTTGAAAACATAGATATTGTCACAAAGCACAGCAATATTAAATATAACCCATTTCTCGACATCAATATCGGGCGTGTCTACATGGGACCAGCAATAGGGTTTAGGGTGGCTTATGACAAAAACCAAAAATCCCACAGTGGTATATATGGTATCTGGCGGTTTTGACGGTATTGAGGGGCACACGAAAGGATTCGTGCGCCAGCGAGGCGGTTTTGATTTTTTATATGTATATTGTGTTGTAGGGACAAAAAATCTTTTGTCTATCAATGGGGTTTTTACCGTATCGGGCGAAGAACGTTTCGCCCCTACGATATATTCATAAAGATCATATGCGAATAAACCGGAGTGTATATGTTGTGATCGGTTGCTTTTGGGTGGTGACGCTTCTGCAATGTACATCACCTGTGCTTCCCACAGTTTCTACCAATAATGTTTCGGTAGTAATGCCTGATTCCATTTTCGAATACTTTGAGAACATTGCCGATACAGCTCCCGAAAGGTATGTCCATAACCCGGACTCTTTTTTGAATAGTCTACAACTTCATCCCCAATCTGTTGAACAGCAGGAAATGTATGTTTATGGATTGATATTCATGGCCTATGCCTTAAAAGAGTATGGTGATATATACCAGAGTGTCCGGTATTACGAGCGAGTATTAGGATTTATTCAGCAACACGATATGAAAGATCCTGCATATCTGGATTATGTCATTAAGCCACTCGCAAATAATTATATCCGGATCGATGATAACCGTAAAGCTATCAGCCTATTAGAAAAAACCATCAGCGAGATACCCAGGGATGACTATACGTCTCTTTCCGGTTTTACCGGAAATTTGGCAAATGCTTATCTTTTTAACGGTGAACCTCATAAAGCTGAAGAGCTACTGCTCCGAACCCTTGCCTATCCGATTCCTTCTCTTTCCAAAGGATTGTTATACAATACACTCTCAGACGTGTTGAAAGATGATCACGAGCGAAGTAATCGGTATAATAGACTGGCATTGGACGAGTTCAGCAAACATCGTCTTACCGGAGATACATTGGTCTGGTACACTTCCGCTTTGGGGCTGTACGCCGAACTCAATAATCATATACAACCGGCCCGGAAAGCTTTATCCGTTTTAAATCAAAATTTCCCAAACTCTCAATTCCGGACAAAAGCAAAGTTGCAACAGGTGATAGCCAACCTTCTGTATGAGAAGGGGGATATTCAGATGGCAAAAAAGGAATTTGTACAGGCCATTTCGCTGTTTACTCAAGCATTGAACGAAACATACATTCTGGACTATACCTATACCCAAGCATTGGTCGGATTGGCAAGGTGCCATAGTCGACAAGATCGTATAGACTCGGCTTTGTACTATTACCAATGGGCAATCGAAAATGACTTTAGAACCCAACAGCTCATTACGAGCAAAAGAAACCAAATCAACAATAATATCTGGAATAGGGGCATCATTGAGGAAATGACGGCGCTTTCTGAAAGACTGCTGGAACAAGGAAAACCTAAACAGGACTTGCTGGAAACCTTGTTGTGGTGTATCGAACTAAGTAAAGGAAGACTGCTGATCAATGAAATAAACCGATCGGATAACTGGGATAAAGCGAATCCAGAGCTGAAAAACGCCATACAGACGATCAGAAATCTCTATCAAAAGATCAGTCAATCTTCAGACAACGTTCAACGACAGGCGCTTCAAAAACAAATCGACCAGATGATGATTGATTTTCAATTGTCCGAACGCTATTTCGAGACCTACAATTATTCACCGGATAAGGTCATATTTTTGAAGCATCTGCATGATGAGACAAAGACTTATTACAGTTATTTTGTACATGAGGACAGTACGGTTACGGTCATTGGGCGGCTAGGCCAGCAATATGTCTACCATAAGGTAGAAGATCCAGCTTTTATAGACCGGATTGGCCGTTTCAAAGAAAGATATTTCGGTCTTTCACCTCATGCGTACAATCAGGATCCACAGCATTATCGACAGCAGTCCAGACATATCGTCCATGAATTATTGCCCAAAGTCCAGTTCGCTGAAAGCGATATATGTCTCTCGTTGGACGGTGAGCTCTATGGCTTACCCTTTGATGCTTTGTATGCAAATGACTTTTTGGTGTATACGCACAATTTTGCCTACCTCAATTCTTTTATTCTGTACGATTTATTGGACGCACCCAATGTGGACAAGACAGATATCAGTTTGCTGTACCGATCTACTTTCCCCAAGCCTTTGCCTGATCTACACTTTGTACAGGAAGAGGTTAACAATCTCAGTCGGCATTTTGGCAGCGAGCGCATCGGTCCGGAGCAGCAGCATGATACGGCCATTGTCCGGCAATTTTCCAGCGCACATGTGATCCATATTGCAGCCCATACCGTCTTGGACCACGAAGAAAACCCTATTATTTATTTACAAAATCCTATATCGACAGCGCAATTGCGTTTTTATCATATTTATTCGCCAATGGTCTTTTTGTCGGCTTGTAATACCGGTAGTGGCAAGGCACTTCCTTCAGAAGGCATGGAAAGTGTACAACGTGTTTTTCTGGGCAAAGGTGTACCCTCGGTCATTTCCACCTATTGGTTTGCTAACGATGAAACTATGCTCCGGTTGACTTCACTTTTCTATGAGGAACTTTATCGGCATAAAAAACCAGTTATGTCTCTGGCCAATGCAAAGCGGATATTCTTGTCAAAAGCCTCAGTAGAACACCAAAACCCCTGGTATTGGGCCAATATCAATTATTCGGGTATAGGGAATGAGATAGGGTTGAAAAAAAAGACAGATGATTCTGTCCTTATGTGGATTGGCGGTATTTTGTGCATACTCATTTTCATAGGGATAAAATATAGAGGTGTCTAAAAAGTCTGTCATCCTGACAATAGGAAGGATCTAAAATGGCTTTGAATATAGATTCCTCCTGTCGTCGGAATGACAAAATAACGGTAGCTAGACACCCTCGTCTGTGTAAAGCAGATCAAGGCCGTGATCTGCGGTAAAGAAATATAAAAAAACCAAGGATAAAAGCTATTAAACCAGGTTCTTCCCGGGTTTTCTCCTTTTGTGTAAGGGTGTTTATGTTGTTTTTCATAGTTGAGGTTTGTTAGTGCTGTGATTTAAAACGAAATCTTTTTCAGTTTTGCTACTCTGGTTTCAAATAAAGGACACGTGGCACGCTTACCTACCATCAGGAGTGTGCCGCGTGTGCCTTTTCATCTATTTAAAAATCCAAGACCTTTATTTCCGTGCGTCTGTTTTCTTGATGCTGTTCTTCGGAACAATCGGCTCCATTTCCGCAATTGTTCTTTAGTCTGGTCTCTCCGTATCCTTTAGAGATCAACCTGTTTCTCGATATACCATTTTTGACGAGGTAATCCACAGCTGAATCTGCACGACGTTGGGAGAGTTTCAGGTTATATCCGTCATTTCCCCTACTATCTGTATGTGAGGACAACTCGATACGCAGGGAAGGGTTCTGTTTTAAGATAGATACTACATTGTCCAATATCAATGCTGCATCGGGACGAATATCGCTCTTGTCAAAATCGTACAGGATGTTTTTCAGTTCCCAGGAACTATCTTTGACCAGCTCACATACACCTAGTTTGAGTGTCACGTACAAAGTTTGGCTGCGGTCCAATCCTTTGGTAGATACCAATTCTGTCTGCGAGTATTTTCCTTGTTGGTTGGCCACGACAGTAAATTCACTTTGAGGATCCAATTGGTAGATGAACTGACCTTTTGTGTCCGAAATCTGACTTATGTTGGTTTTATTTCCAGTATTGGTCAGCATAGTATTGATACCGCCGAGATTGCTCTGTGTGGTACAATCAAAAGTTTCTCCGACCAAAGTAAACCGAGGGTCATCGTGATAAATTTCTTTGAAAATGACCGATGAATTGCTTTTGAAATCTGCTTCGCTCAACGTCAGGATAGGTGTTTTAATACCATTTTTCTCGCCGACGATTTGATAATTTCCGGGTTTGATATCCTCTATTTTGGCTGCTTGCCCACTGGCGTCCGAAATGGATTTCTCTTCCACGCTTCCTCCACTGATGGACACAGTCACACCACTGAGCGCCAGATTGGTCTGTTTATCCTTGACGACGATCTGTAAGGCTTTGGTTTTGGCCACCGGTGCAGGGATATCCTCGTATTTGACGGGCTCTTCTTTTTTTGGAGGGACGACCGGTACTGTTTTTCCAAAGATCATTTTTACGCCTATACCTGCCTGTACGGTTTGATGCGGTGTTCGGCTAGAGACTTGTAGCTCTTCGTAATGATCCAGAAAGCTCAGGACGGAGGTCGTGGCATCTACGGGTTGAATCTCTACACTATTTTTGACCGTAAATTGGCTAGCTTTGCTGCCGAATTTGGTGCCAAATGTCTGCACATAGTCTGCATGTGCAAATACCGCAATTTTGGGACTGATCACGTAGTTGAACCGTAGTCCGCCCAACCCGGCCCAGCTATTCGCTCTGTTGTCTGGGCCATTTTCTGTCCATTTGGGATCATACAGTGTCGCATTCCCAAGAGCATCGGTGTAGGTCATGGTGCGTACATATTCGGGAAAATACTGCATCATGATACCTCCACGCACATATGCTTCCAATTGGAATTTGTTTTTGCTAAATTTATAGGTCGGCCCTAAGGTAAACAGGAAATCTTGAAAACGGGTTTTGTTGCGGTAGTCAGTCCCGAAATGGCCATTTTCAAATTTGAAGCTATCCTGCTTGTTTATTTCGTTGTAGATATAGCGGGCGTCCACACCTATACCAAACTTGTTGCCGGAAAAATATTTATCGACAAACAAACCTGTGTAATAGCCTATTTTGGTTTCGCCGACTTTTTTGTAACTGTCCATGGGTACACTGCTTCCTCCCTGTACACCGATTTGAAGGTCTCCTTTGCTACTTTCCTGTGCAAAGGTTAAAAAGGAACAGCTCAATAACATGAGGGTAAGTAGAAGTTTTTTCATAACATTTTATTTTTAATCTGTATAGTCTTAATGGCAGATGCATGTTCCTGATGCGTCTACATACAGATCAAAAATTTGTTAGGAATGTTACCTGTGTTTTTGGGAAAAAGTTAGGGTATTCTTGTTGGTGCACAAATCCTTTCGTGTACCTCTTAACAGGCACACGAAAGGATTACCTGCGGTGAGCTCGCTTTGCTCGGTTCGTGCCAGCGTGGGTCATTTATAAAAAATGCCTATGCAATTTGTTGAAAAGGCATAGGCATTTTTTTTAAGATTACGCACTCTTTCACGGATTGCCTTGTATTATACCAAATACTCAAACAAAGTCTGATCTTTGTTGATTTCGATGAAATCGAACTTGTAGGCTTTCAACCGTTCGATGAAAGTGATATAGTCTTTTGGGTCATTCAGCTCGATACCGATCAATGCTGGACCACGTTCGCGTTCGGTTTTCTTGATGTACTCAAATCGTGTAATATCGTCTTTAGGGCCAAGTACTTCTGTTACCAATAGGCGTAAGGCTCCGGGACGTTGTGGAAAACGCACGATAAAATAATGCTTGAATCCCTCGTACAGCAGAGACATTTCCTTGATCTCGCTCATACGGTCGATGTCGTTGTTGCCTCCGGATATGATGCAGACGACTTTTTTACCTTTGATCTCTTCTTTGTGGAACTCCAGAGCGGCTACGGACAGCGCTCCTGCAGGTTCGACGACAATGGCGTCCTTGTTGTACAACTCAAGGATAGTCGTACAGATTTTGCCTTCGGGTACCAATTTTACGCTATCCAACAGTTGGCTGCTGATGGAATAGGTCAATGAACCTATTTTTTTTACGGCAGCTCCGTCTACGAATTTGTTGATCTGTTCCAGTTCAATAGGCCCTCCATTGTCCAAAGCGGCCCGCATGGAAGGGGCTCCTTCGGGTTCTACGCCATACAATTTGGTGTCTGGCGAAAACTTTTTCATGTGGTAGCTGAGTCCGGAAGAGAGCCCGCCACCACCGATAGGTATGAGGACTACCTCCACATCGGGAAGATCTTCCAATATTTCGACAGCTACGGTTCCCTGGCCTTCAATGACTTTGAGGTCATCAAAAGGAGGGATAAAAGCCATGCTGTTTTGGTCGGCGTATTCCATTGCTGCTTTTTGGCAATCGTCAAAAGTATCACCCGTCAGGACGATTTCGATACTGCCATTGCCCCACATTTCGGTTTGCGTGATTTTTTGGCGAGGGGTGGGGCCGGGCATGAAGATCACTCCTTTGATATCAAGCTTCTTGCAGGACAGTGCTACGCCCTGTGCATGGTTGCCTGCACTGGCACAGACTACGCCCTTGGCTCGTTCTTCTTCGGAAAGACTGCTGATCTTGTTGAATGCTCCACGGAGCTTGTACGAGCGTACGACTTGAAGATCCTCCCGCTTCAAATAGATTTCGGCACCATATCTCTCAGAAAGGTGCAGGTTATATTGAAGAGGTGTACGGGTGACGACTCCTTTTATCCTTTCGTTGGCTTGTAGGGAATCTATGTTTAGGGTTGATAAGTCCATTTTTAGAATATTTAGATTAAAGAATAAGGAGCAAAGACCGTTTTTTCTTTTTGTCCTTACTCCTTTATCCTTATTGTCTTTGTTCTATTTCTATTTCACCAACGACAAAAGGTCATCGTCGGTAATTTCTTTTTTCACGTCCGCTAGTACTAAGAAGCGTTGGTAGGTTTCCGCCAATGTATCTTTGTCCAAATGGTGACCAAGGCGCTCTAAATGGTGCTTTAAGGCGTGGCGACCTGAACGGGCTGTCAAGATGATGTCGGCTTCTTCCAGACCTACATCTTCCGGACGGATGATCTCGTACGTCTCACGGTGTTTGAGGAAGCCATCTTGGTGTATGCCCGAACTGTGCGCAAAGGCATTGCGGCCGACGATGGCCTTGTTGGGTTGTACCGGCATGTTCATCATTTCGCTGACCTTGCGTGAGATATAGGTGAACATTTTGCTGTTGATGTTGGATGATAGGTTGCCGAACTCTTTGTTGTGGACTTTGAGTATCATGGCTACTTCTTCCAAAGAAGTGTTTCCGGCACGTTCGCCTATACCGTTGATGGTACATTCAATCTGGCGGGCACCGTTCAATACAGCTGAGATAGAATTGGCTGTGGCCAACCCCAAATCATTGTGACAATGGGCTGAAATAATTGCCTCGTCAATGTTTTTTACGTGTTCTTTCAAATATTTGATCTTCGAACCATACTGGTGTGGTAAACAATAGCCATTGGTATCGGGGATATTGACTACCGTTGCTCCGGCAGCGATTACGGCTTCGATCATGCTGGCCAAGAACTCCAGATCCGCCCGTCCTGCATCTTCGGCATAGAATTCTACGTCTTCGACATAGCTCTTCGCATGTTTTACGGCGGATACAGCTCTTTCGAGAATTTCTTCACGTGTGCTGTTGAACTTGTACTGTATATGTACATCCGATGAGCCTATTCCGGTATGTATACGGGGCCTTTTGGCGTATTTCAGTGCTTCGGCGGCTACATCTATATCATTTTTATTAGCACGTGTCAAGGCACAGATAATGACATCGTTGACCGCTTTGGAAAGCTCCACCACGGATTGGAAATCGCCGGGACTGGACACGGGAAACCCAGCTTCGATAATATCTACGCCGAGTTTTTCCAAATCTCTTGCAATATCGATTTTCTCAGGAGTAGTCAATTGACAACCCGGTACCTGCTCACCATCACGCAAGGTGGTGTCAAAAATGTATAAGTGATTAGGATCGTGTAGCATAGTTTTAAAATTAAAAATTAAATATAATGAGATAATTCAATGATTTGGAAATTTGGAAATGCCTTTATGTTATTCATGTCCAAATTACCTCATTTTCAAATCTTCAAATTAAAAAATCAAGCACTTTAGCCCCCATTTCGTTTGTTCCCAATATTTTGTCTGAGGCCGTTGCCGCATTGGCAATATCGCCTGTGCGCCAACCGGCTTTGAGTGTAGTAGCTACGGCATTGGTTACGGTCTTAGCTTCTTCTTGCAGGCCGAAAGCGATGTCCAACATCAGGGCTGCCGATAGAATGGAAGCTAGTGGATTGGCTTTGTTTTGACCAGCAATATCATGTGCTGAGCCATGGATAGGTTCAAAGAAGCCTGTACCGTCTCCGATAGAGGCTGAAGCCAACATGCCCATAGACCCCGCAATTTGCGAAGCCTCATCCGTCAATATATCGCCAAATAGATTTGCGGTAAGTACGACATCAAATTTCTTTGGATTTTTGACTAATTGCATAGCTGCATTGTCGATAAACATGTGTTCGGTCTCTACGTCCGGGTATTCTTTGGCAATTTCCTGTACAACTTCTCTCCATAGGCGGGAGGTTTCCAATACATTGGCCTTATCTACCGAACATAATTTCTTGCTACGTGTACGAGCTGCATCATACGCTTTACGGGCGATGCGTTCGACTTCGTAACGGTGGTAATTCATCAGATCCGAAGCAAAGGTATTGTCATCGTTGCGCTTTTTTTCTCCAAAATAAACATCACCTGTCAGTTCGCGGAAAAATAAAATATCTGTTCCACGAAGCACTTCGGGCTTAAGGCTTGAGGCATCCAATAGTTCATCAAACAGGAGGATAGGACGTAGATTGGCATACAACCCCAGTTCTTTACGTATTTTTAATAAGCCTTGTTCGGGACGCACTTTGGCCGAAGGGTCGTTGTCGTACTTGGCATGACCAATGGCACCAAACAGGATGGCATCGGATGCCTTTGCTTTTTCCAATGTCTCGTCCGGTAGTGGGTTGCCTATAGCTTCAATGGCTGTATGCCCCATGATCGCTTCATCAAATGTGAAGTCATGGCCATATCTGCTGGCTACAGCTTCCAGTACTTGTTTACCCCAAGTCGTTACTTCTTGTCCGATTCCATCTCCCGGAATAATAAGGATATTTTTTTTCATTTTTTATAAAAAGTTGTCAGTTGTCAGTAATCAGTTGTTAGTACTACTTACTTATCACTATTTCCAAATAGTCTTTTATCTTTTTAGTCAGGTCATTGTGAGGGCGAAGCAATCTTTTGTATATTATAAGTTTGCTTTGCAGCTGTCTTTGTGCCTCCTCGCAATGACGAATTTTCAAATCCTCACATTTATAATTACCTTACCTTTTTCCAATACAATTTTATGTTCATCGAAGACAAACCGTTTTTTGTCATGTCGAGGATACGAGACATCTATACATTCAGGATAGATTCCTCCTATCGTCGGAATGACAAAACATGAGACCATCTTCAAATTCCCACATTCGTCATCACCTCACCTTTTTCCAATACAATCCTGTGTTCGATGCAAGAGGGCAACTGACTTTCGTAATGCCCGACATATATTAACGTCTTGCCGTGCTGTGCCAACTCATCTACCACATCATTGAAATATTTTGTCTGCTCACTGTCCAGCCCCTGGCACGGTTCGTCCAATACCAATAGGGGAGGATTTTTGATAATGGTCCTTGCTAACATAGCAAGTCTTTGTTTGCCCAAAGGTAATGTGTGCAGTAATTCGTCTTTATGTTTTATTAAATCGAAAAATTCTAATAATTCTATTATTTGTTTTTTCTCCTGAAACTTTACATCGATAAACCACCCGATACTGTCGTAAAAACCCGATGCGATCGTATGCCATACGGTTGCATTTTGATCGAAATACCAATGCATTTCGGGAGAAATCATCCCAATCTTGGCCTTGATATCCCAAATGCTCTCCCCAGAGCCTCTCTTGTTGCCAAACAACGTAATATCGTGTCCATAAGCTTGTGGGTGGTCACCGTTGATCAGGCTCAATAGGGTAGACTTACCAGACCCGTTGGGCCCTTGCAACAACCATTTTTCGCCGACCTTGATTTCCCAAGAGATATTTTTCAGCACCTCTTTATCTCCATAACGGATATGGATATTATTTAATTGTGCTATGATGTCATAATCCGTCTGTGGTACTTCTTTCAAGAATTCGGGAAGTTTCTTTTTTTGACGTTTGTTATCCTTTGGAAAGTCTAAAGCACCATGCACGTTTATTAATCGGCTGTCTTCTGCAATATAGGCAAATCTGTTGATAGTCGAAGGCAGTTTTTGGTCGTTGGTGATCAGGATAAGTTGAACGCCTTCCTTTGCCAACTCGTCCAGCCAGTCGTTCAACACTACTCTTGACCGGGCATCCAGACCGGTATAAGGTTCATCAATAATGAGGAGCTGGGGTTTTAGCCAGAGACCTTTGACCAATTGGAGTTTTTTATGTTCGCCACTGGATAGCTCGATCAACTGCGACTGCTGTACATTTTCGAAACCGATCTCGACGACCTTGTCCGCAATATCGGCAAAGTCCAGGTTTTCTTGTTCGGCAAAATGTTCCAGTTCAGCTTTGACGGTCAGCGTATCTTGTCCTTGATGACGGTTGTAGCGTTGCTGATAGTAGAAGTTGCGATCTCCTTCCAGATTGGTAAATTGATACCAATTGCTGATGTAGTGCACTTTTGGGGACAAAGGAAGCGTAGGGTCAAAATGAATGCTCACGCGGCCATCACTAGGTATTAATCCTGCAATGGCTTTTGCCAAGGTTGTTTTTCCCGTACCGCTTTTGCCTCCCAAGACATAGTTTTCCCCTTTGTTGATTGTCCATGAAAGATCGTTCAATACCATCTTAGGTGGGTATTGAATGGTCAGTTGGTCGATATGCACAAAAGGTTCTGTCATTTGTATCATGTTGTAGAGACGCAATGCATTGCGTCTCTACCTGTAAAACGAAAAAGGTCTTGTTCTTTCAAATTCTTCGATCTCTGCTTTGTGGCTGAGGATAAAATCGATATCGTCGTAGCCATTGATCAAGCAGGATTTTTTGTATGCGTTGATCTCAAATTCGAAGTTATCTCCAGTGTCGTTGATCGTTACTGTTTGTGCTTCCAAATCGACCGTGAGCCCTGCATTTGGATTGGCAAAAACTGTTTCGAATATTTTTTCTAAAAAAGCATCTGGCACCGTGATAGGCAGTACGCCATTGTTCAGGGCGTTGCCTTTGAAGATGTCCGCAAAGAAAGAGCTGATCACAACATCAAAGCCGTAGTCTTGTATCGCCCAAGCAGCGTGTTCACGTGATGAACCGCAACCGAAATTCTTTCCGGCCACAAGTATCTTACCTGAATAGGTCGGATCGTTCATGACGAAATCGGCTTTCGGCTGATTGTCGCTATCAAAACGCCAGTCGCGGAACAGGTTGTCGCCAAATCCTTCGCGTGTCGTTGCCTTGAGGAAACGAGCAGGGATAATCTGGTCGGTATCGATATTTTCAATAGGTAGGGGTACTACCCTTGATGTTAATTTTTCAAATTTTTTCATTTTTCATTAAATTTCTGGTAACCTTCCGGTTGTTATTCCAACTCTGTTCCAGGCATTCATCGCGATGATAGCCATCATCACTTCCGTGAAATATTGTTGGCCCAAAACTTCCAGAGCTTGGTCGTATACATCGTCCGGTACACCTTGTTGATGAATGAGCGTGATGCAATCACATAAAGCCAATATTGCCCGTTCTTCTTTGGAAAAACAAGAAACTTCATGCCATACGGACAACAAATGGATACGCCTATGGTCTTCACCATATTGGATGGCATCCTGGATATGCTTGTCGATGCAGTACGAACAACCGTTGATCTGTGACACTCTGATTTTGATTAATTCAGCGTGTATTTTGGAAAGTGAAGTTTGCGCAAGGTACTCCTCAAAACGAAGCATCGTCTGAAAAGCCTTTTTGTCCACATCTCCCAAAAGTTTGCGATTGTACGGCTTAAATTCCAATTTGTTTTGTTTCTTCATCATTTAATTACAAGAATCATGATTCTGACAACAGCTCTCTCACATCCACAACCTTGCCGGTAATGGCCGCGGCTGCGGCAGTCAACGGACTGACCAGCATGGTGCGAGCATTTGGGCCTTGACGGCCTTCGAAGTTACGATTAGACGTAGATACACAGTATTTTCCCGCAGGGATTTTGTCTTCGTTCATACCCAGACAAGCCGAGCAACCCGGCTCACGCAACATAAAACCTGCTTCTTCGAAAATCTTGTCTATACCTTCTTTTTTTGCCTGTGCTTCAACCTGCTTTGATCCCGGTACAATCCATACTTCCACGTTTTCGGCTTTCTGTTTGCCCTGTACGAATGCGGCTACCTGACGAAGGTCTTCGATACGGGAATTGGTACAGCTTCCGATGAAAACATAATCTACAGGCTTGTCCAGCACTTTTTCACCATCATGGAAACCCATATAATCCAATGCCTTTTTGTAGGACGGTTGTTCGCTTTCCGGCTGCGAAGCTGTCGTAGGAATATGTTCAGTCACCCCTATACCCATACCCGGATTTGTACCGTAGGTAATCATTGGTTGGATATCGGCTGCGTCAAATACCAATACTTCGTCAAATTGTGCATCTTCGTCTGAATAGAGTGTTTGCCAGTATGTCAGTGCTTCATCCCATTTCTCGCCTTGGGGAGCAAATTCGCGACCGTAGATATAATCAAAGGTGGTCTGGTCAGGGGCGATCAATCCACCGCGAGCACCCATCTCGATGCTCATGTTGCAAACGGTCATGCGGCCTTCCATGCTTAATGAGCGGATCGCTGAACCTGCAAATTCTACAAAATAGCCCGTGCCACCGGCGGCGGTTATTTTTGAGATAACATATAAGATAATATCCTTTGCACCTACACCTTTGCCCAACTCGCCATTGACTTCGATTTTCATCGTTTTGGGTTTTTGCTGCAAGAGGCATTGTGTCGCAAACACTTGCTCTACCTGTGAAGTACCGATACCAAAGGCTATCGCTCCGAATGCACCATGTGTAGAAGTGTGGCTATCGCCACATACCATCGTTTTGCCCGGTAGGGTGATACCCAATTCAGGTCCGATCACGTGTACAATCCCTTGATATGGGTGGCCCAAGCCGTAAAGTTCGATGCCAAATTCTTTGGTATTCTTGGTTAACATATCCACCTGATAGCGCGAAAGCTCTTCCTGGATGGGTAGATGTTGATTTAATGTAGGCACGTTGTGGTCTGCCGTAGCTACAGTTTGCTGTGGACGAAAAACAGAAAGACCTCTTTTTCGAAGACCATCAAATGCCTGTGGCGAAGTCACTTCATGAATCAGGTGTGTATCGATATATAGAATATCCGGAAATCCTTCCTGACTCTTGACAACGTGTGCATCCCAAATTTTTTCTACTAATGTTTTTCCCATTTTCTCTCTTCTTTTTTAGTGGTCAGTCGTCAGTGGACAGTAATCAGTACTGACCAACTGAACACTGTCCACTGATAACTATTACACTGTCTTAATCGCTTTCATAGCGGTCATCGCTTTACGTAAGCGTGTGCCTACGATCTCAACAGGGTGGTTGCGTAAAATCTCATTGACTTGTACCAACTTAATGTTGTCTACCGCACTGTCTTTGCCTTCGTTGAAGTTTTTGCCGACTACATCTGTATCGATTTTTTTCATGAAGTCTGCCAACAAAGGCTTACAGGCTTGATCGAACAAATAACAGCCGTATTCTGCTGTGTCTGAAATAACACGGTTCATTTCGAATAGTTTTTTACGAGCGATTGTGTTGGCGATCAACGGTGTTTCGTGCAGTGATTCGTAGTAAGCGGATTCGGGTTTGATACCTGCTTCTACCATAACCTCGAAGGCCAATTCTACACCGGCACGTACAAAGGCTACCATCAGTAAGTAATTGTCGAAATATTCTTGCTCACCGATCTTTACATCACCTGCGGTAGATTTTTCGAAAGCGGTCTCCCCCGTTTCGGCTCTCCATTTCAATAAGTTGGCATCTCCGTTGGCCCAGTCAATCATCATGGTACGGCTAAATTCGCCGGACATGATGTCGTCCTGGTGTTTTTGGAACAAGGGACGCATGATGTCTTTCAGTTCCTCGGACAGCTCGAAAGCCTTGATCTTGGCAGGGTTGCTCAGGCGATCCATCATACCGCTCACACCACCGTGTTTTAAGGCCTCTGTAATGACTTCAACACCGTATTGAACCAGTTTTGAGGCATAACCTGCATCAATACCTTTTTCGATCATCTTGTCAAAAGACAGGATAGAGCCAGTCTGCAACAGGCCACAAAGGATTGTTTGCTCACCCATCAAATCGGATTTTACCTCAGCAACAAAAGATGATTTCAATACACCTGCACGGTGACCACCTATGCCTACACAATAGGCTTTTGCTTCGGCCCAACCTTTACCTTGAGGGTCATTCTCCGGGTGTACGGCGATCAAAGTCGGTACACCAAAACCTCTCAAATATTCTGCACGTACCTCTGATCCCGGAGATTTAGGTGCAACCATGATGACGGTCAAATCCTTACGGATCTGCATGCCTTCTTCTACGATGTTGAATCCGTGGGAATATGACAATGTAGCGCCTTGTTTCATCAAAGGCATGACGGCATTGACCACCGCTGTATGCTGCTTGTCGGGAGTAAGGTTGATGACCAAGTCTGCACTAGGAATCAACTCTTCGTAAGTTCCTACCGTGAAGTTGTTGTCAGTTGCATTCTTCCAGGATGCTCTTTTTTCTTCAATAGCTTCTTTACGTAAAGCGTAAGATACGTCCAGTCCGCTGTCTCTCAAGTTGAGACCTTGGTTAAGGCCTTGTGCACCTGCCCCTACGATTACGATTTTTTTACCTTTCAAAGCATTTACGCCATCAGCAAACTCTGATGAATCCATAAATTCTGCTTGTCCTAATTGGATTAGTTGCTCTCTGAGCGGTAATGTGTTGAAATAATTTGCCATTGTATGTTTTTGTTTTTTTATGTTGATTACGTTGTTTTAATGTAGAGACGCAAAATTTTGCGTCTCTACGGTGTTAATATTATCCTTCTTTGTGCCAACGCATAGCCGAAATGCAGATTGTCATGGCCTGCCGAGGTGATGACGACATCCTCGATGGTCGGCATCACTTCGTTGTAGGTGCTGGTCTCAAAAGGTGTGATTTCCTTGAAGATTCCTGCCTGGTAATCCTTTTCGATCTGTTCAATTGTTTGGATAGCCAATGCTTTCAGGTCTTCAACTTCCTCTTGTGACACGGTGTACGTGGGTTTTGTCCCCTTGGTGTAAGCAGGCCCGTACTTGATCGTATAGTCGGGTCTCACCCCTGTACGCAGGTAGCACAATCCTTGTGTGGCAACGACGATATGACCAAAATTCCAGATGATATTGTTGTTGAATCCATCGGGAATGTGGTTTAATTGCTCCAAACTAAGTCCATCGACAAGCTCAATAAAGGCTTTGCGTGCTTGGATGATGTATTTGAATGTTTCTTTCATGTTTAGTTGTCAGTAGTCAGTGATCAGTTGTCAGTAACTTTAAACTTTGAACCTTAAACTTTTAAACCCTTACTTACATCGTAAACACCTTATCCTGTTGGTCCAAGAACTCATTTTCTATCACTTCCGGAGAGGGCTCCTCTTTTTCGAACTGCTTTAATTTGCTGTGAAAGCCGGCGCTGTCTTTGATGATGGCGATACGTGCTCCACGGACAAATTCGATCAGGCTATATTTACCGAGCTCTTCTGTCAAGCGGTCTATTTCTTCGCGATGCCCTGCTGTCTCGAAGACAATATAGTCATTACGGATGACGACCACATTGGCTCCGTATTGGCGTAGCAACCGTTCGACATAGGCTTTTTCAGCAATCACGTCCGCAGGTACTTTGTACAGTGCCTGCTCCTGCCAGATCAGTTCATCGTTGGTATTGTAGTAAGCTTTCAACACTTCCACTTGTTTTTCGATCTGACGGCAAAGTTTGCGTGCCACTTCTTCCGATTCGGTAATCAGAATCGTAAAACGGTGGATACCTTCGACTTCTGAAGGGGAGGTGTTCAAGCTTTCGATATTGATCTTTCTTCTGGAGAAGATGCCCGAGATACGTCCTATCATACCGATAGAATTCTCTGTGTATATGGTGATGGTGTATTCTTGTTTTTCCATTGTTTTACGCTATAAGTTCTAGGCCTTAGGCAATAGGCTCTAATTGCTTAAAGCTTACTGCCTATAGCCTGCAGCTGTCTTATTTTAACCTAATTTCCGATACGGCTGTACCTTGTGCAACCATGGGGAACACGTTGTTCTCTTTGCCTACGACGACTTCCAATAGGTAAGATCCATCATGATCCAACATTGTTTTCAATGCTTGTTCCAGATCTTTTCTATCCGAAATCTTGTTGCCTTCAATATAATAAGACTTGGCCAAGGCTACAAAGTCAGGGCTGGTAATGTTCACAAAAGAGTAACGTTTGTCATTGAACAATTGTTGCCATTGTCTTACCATACCTAAGAAACTATTATTCAAGATCAGAATCTTGACCTTAGCGCCGAATTGCATAATCGTTCCAAGTTCCTGCAAAGTCATCTGAAACCCTCCGTCGCCAATGATGGCGATGATATCACGATGAGGGGCTCCATACCATGCACCGATGGCTGCCGGCAATCCGAATCCCATAGTCCCCAACCCTCCGGAGGTAACGTTGGATTTGCTCTTGTTGAATTTAGCATAGCGGCAAGCAATCATTTGGTGTTGACCTACGTCCGTCACGATGACGGCGTCACCACCAGTTAGCTCATTCAGTACACGGACGACTTCGCCCATGGTCATGATGTCAGAGGTTGGATTGAGCTCGTCGTAGATGACTTCTTTTATCTCTTCTTTTTCCAATTCACGGAACTGTTGCAACCAAGCACTGTGATCGGCTTTGTTGATCAATTCAGTCAACATAGGTAAGGTTTCTTTACAATCCCCCCAAACCGGTACGGTTGTTTTGACGTTTTTGTCGATCTCGGCAGGATCTATATCCAAATGGATCACCTTTGCCTGCTTGGCATACTTGTCCAGACGGCCCGTAACCCGGTCATCAAAACGCATGCCTACAGCGATGAGTACATCGCAAGAGTTGGTCATGACATTAGGAGCATAATTGCCGTGCATACCCAACATACCCACGTGCAGCGGGTGATCTGTTTCCAATGCAGACAGCCCCATGACCGTCGCTGCAGCAGGGAGGCCTCCTTTTTCGATGAAATCCTTAAATTCTTGCTCGGCTTTGCCGAGAATGATACCTTGCCCAAACAAAACAAAAGGTTTTTTTGCTTCATTGATGACTTTAGCAGCCTCTTCGACATATTCTCTGCGTACGATAGGGGCAGGCCTGTAACTACGTACGTGGTTGCATTTCTCATAGCTTTTATAGTCGAATAGCTGAATCTGCGCATTCTTGGTAATATCGATCAATACAGGGCCGGGACGTCCGGTCTGTGCGATATAGAACGCTTTGGCAAGTACTTCGGGAATTTCGGTTGCATCGGTCACCTGATAATTCCATTTGGTAACGGGTGTCGTGATGTTGATGACATCTGTTTCCTGAAATGCATCGGTTCCTAATAGAGCTGCAAAGACTTGTCCGGTGATGCAGACGATGGGATTACTATCAATCATGGCATCGGCAAGACCTGTGACCAGGTTTGTTGCGCCGGGACCACTTGTCGCAAAAGCCACACCTACACGTCCTGATGTACGTGCATACCCTTGTGCGGCATGAATCCCACCTTGCTCGTGGCGTACCAAAATATGCTTTAGCTTGTCGTTGTAGTCATACAGCGCATCGTAAATAGGCATGATGGCACCACCTGGATAACCAAACACAGTATCCACACCTTCGTGGATCAACGCTTCCAACACGGCTTGAGATCCGGAGATCTGTGTATTGGCCAATGTGGATTGGGTTTCCTTTGTTTCCGTTTTTTCCAGTGTACTCATTTTATATTAGTATTGAGATGTTAGTATTGGGTATTGAGATTAAGGAATAAGGAGCAAGGATCAAGGACAATAGACTAACCGGAAATCTTTGTTCTTTGCTCTTTAATCTTTGTTCTTTTTTATAAATCCGTCACACAACCTTGTGAAGCATTTGCTACCGTTTTGGCATATTTGTACAGGACGCCTTTGCTTACTTTCAGTGCAGGCTGTTGCCAGTTTGCTCTGCGTTTAGCGATTTCCTCATCCGAAAGCTTGACATTGATCGTATTGTTCACGGCGTCTATTTCGATGATGTCATCGTCTTCGACCAGACCGATCAGTCCTCCTTCATAGGCTTCAGGTGTGATATGTCCCACGACGAATCCGTGTGTCCCACCGGAGAAGCGTCCATCGGTAATCAAAGCGACAGATTTACCCAGGCCCGCACCGATGATCAAGGAAGTTGGTTTCAGCATTTCTGGCATTCCCGGAGCACCTTTTGGCCCTTCATTTTTGATGACGACAACATCGCCGGATTTTACACGTCCAGAAGCTATACCTTTTGCCAAGTCCTGCTCGCCATCGAATACGCGGGCGGGTCCGGTGAATTTCTCTCCTTCTTTGCCCGAAATCTTGGCCACCGAACCTTGCTCTGCCAGATTGCCGTACAAGATTTGCAAGTGCCCGGTCTTTTTGATCGGGCTGGACAAAGGTTGTACGATAGCTTGATTGTAATCCATGATGGATTTGACATCTGCCAGGTTTTCGGCGACCGTTTTTCCGGTTACTGTCAAGCAGTCACCGTGTAAGAGTCCTTCGTCTAATAAGTAACGCATGACAGCAGGTGTACCGCCATATTGGTGGAGATCCTGCATCAAGTATTTGCCTGATGGTTTGAAATCTGCCAATACAGGTGTTTCGTCGGACATACGTTGAAAATCATCCGGTGTGATGTCTACGCCTACGGAATGACCAATAGCAATGAAGTGGAGTACCGCATTGGTCGAACCACCAAGGACGACAATCAGACGCATGGCATTTTCGAAGGCTTTGCGTGTCATGATATCCGATGGTTTGATATCCTTTTCCAACAGGATGCGTATATATTTACCTGTTTCAAAGCATTCTTTCTTCTTTTCTTCGGATACAGCAGGATTGGAGGACGAATACGGTAGACTCATCCCCAAAGCCTCGATTGCAGAAGCCATAGTATTGGCTGTGTACATTCCTCCGCAAGCACCAGCTCCCGGGCAAGTGTGGCGGATGACACCGTCATAATCTTCATCGGAAATCGTACCAGCAATTTTTTTACCCAATGCTTCAAAAGCAGACACGATGTTCAATTCTTCGCCTTTGTAATAGCCGGGTGCAATAGTTCCACCGTAGACCATAATAGAAGGGCGATTGAGTCTGGCCATAGCCATGATCGCTCCGGGCATATTCTTGTCACAACCTGGGATCGCGACTACACCATCATAGTATTGTCCGCCACAGATGGTCTCTATGCTATCTGCAATGACATCACGGGATACCAAAGAGTAGCGCATACCTTCTGTACCATTGCTCATACCGTCACTCACACCGATGGTGCCAAAGGTAAGACCTACCAAGTCATTGTCCCAAATACCTTTTTTGACCACTTGTGCCAAATCGTTGAGGTGCATATTGCAGGTATTACCATCGTAACCCATACTAGCAATACCGACTTGACCTTTGTCCATGTCGGCATCGGTCAGTCCGATACCGTATAGCATGGCTTTCGCTGCAGGCTGTGTTTCGTCCTGCGTAAAGATGCGACTGTACTTGTTTAAAATCGCTTTGTCAGATGATGACTTCATAATTCTCTTGCTCTAATACTAAGTTTTTATATTTTCGTTGGATAGATGCTCCAATGGTGTCTTTCCACTCTTCTTTATAGACGACGTGATCCACCTGTTTGATACCGATGATTTCTGTGGCGGTACCACTTAGAAATGCGCTATCGGCCTTGTACAAGTCTTCTACGGTCAGTCGCTTTTCAATGAGGTCAAATCCCAGTTCATGACAAATGCCAATGACTGTCTGCCGTGTGATACCCGGAAATATATTGCCCAAAGGTGGAGTATATATCTTAAAATCTTTTTCGATAAAGATATTTTCACTGGATGCCTGCGATACGAAGCCTTCCTGATCCAGCAAGATTGCCTCGTCGAAGCCTTTTTGTAGCGCGTCACTAGTTGCCAATATGGAGTTGATATATTGACCGGATACCTTTGCATTGACCAAGAACGACTTGGGATTGGGCCTCTCAATAGGTGAAATATTGACCCGAAGCAGGTTTTGTCCCAAGTAAGGCCCCCATTCCCATGCAGCAATCATGATGTTGGCTTCCTTGGATGCGGTGAGGTGCATGTTGGAACCGGAGAATACCAACGGGCGTATATAGGCTGCACGAAGATTGTTTGCTTCGAGTAGTTCATAGCTTTTCTCGATCAGTACACGATTCTGCCAAGTATAGGAAAGATCTATGGCCTGACAGGAATGCTGTAGCCTTTCGAAGTGTTCCTCTGCTTTGAATATACGTGTGCCATTGTGGGTATTGTATGCTCGGAGACCTTCGAATGCACCATAACCATAGTGTAGGGACTGACCAAAAAGGTCAATGCCAGCCTGACTTGCTTTTACAAACTCGCCGTTCAAATAGATTAAGGTGTCCTGATGATAGTATTGCATTGCTACGTCTAAAATGAATAAAGTGTTCCTTCCCAAAACAATTTATTCCTATGAAATATTTACTTGGTTAAGTTAGCCCGATTTGAAATTCTTTACAATAGCTAAACAAACTATTTTTAAAAAGTTTTTTATTTTGTTTTATATATGTTTATATGTAATTATGTATTTGTTTTATTGGTTTCAATAGAATATTATTTGTTTTGTTGTGAACTATATTTAAAATCGGTATATTTTTTGAAAAGATGAGTTTTCCGTTTAAGAGCTGAAATTCTTCCTAAAATTAGCTTTTTGCCTTATAAAGTTGTAAAAAATAAGCCCTTAAAACAGAAGTCTTAAGGGCTTGTTATTTGTATTTTTTACTTTTATTTTTCAGTAATTCCTTCGGCTAAGATGACGATATTATTATCCTTGGCTTCGACGACACCACCTTTGATAATAATGGTCCGTTCCTCATTATTGTTGATCTTAATAATGACCTTTCCATCCTCAAGTGTGGATACTATGGCCGCATGATCTTTCAATATCTGGAAAGAGCCTGCTGCGCCCGGTACGGTAACGGCTGTTGCCTCACCTTCGTAGGCCAATTTGTCGGGAGTTATGACTGTTAATTTCACTTGATTTACGATTTACGATTTACGATTTACGATTTACGATTGCAAACAAATCTACAATCTAAAATCCGCAATTGTAAATTAGTTTAAACGGCTTCAGCCAATAGTTTTTTGCCTTTTTCGATTGCATCTTCGATCGTACCGACCAAGTTGAATGCAGCTTCTGGGTATTCGTCTACCTCACCATCAATGATCATGTTGAATCCTTTGATGGTATCTTTGATGTCTACCAATACACCTTTTAGACCTGTAAACTGCTCGGCCACGTGAAACGGCTGAGACAAGAAACGTTGTACACGACGTGCGCGATGTACGGTCAGTTTGTCTTCTTCCGAAAGCTCGTCCATACCTAAGATGGCGATGATATCTTGCAATTCTTTGTAGCGTTGAAGGATTTCTTTCACGCGTTGAGCTGTATTGTAATGTTCGTCACCTAGTACGGCCGGAGAAAGGATACGTGAAGTCGAATCCAAAGGGTCTACCGCAGGGTAGATACCTAGCTCGGCAATCTTACGTGATAATACTGTAGTAGCATCCAAGTGTGCGAAAGTCGTCGCAGGGGCGGGGTCAGTCAAGTCATCCGCAGGCACGTAAACCGCTTGTACGGATGTGATAGAACCATTTTTTGTAGAAGTGATACGCTCTTGCATCAACCCCATTTCAGTAGCCAATGTAGGTTGGTAACCAACCGCTGAAGGCATACGTCCCAATAGGGCAGATACCTCAGAACCGGCTTGTGTGAAACGGAAGATATTGTCAATAAAGAACAACACGTCACGTCCTTGGCCTTCACCATCACCATCACGGAAGTATTCGGCAACAGTAAGACCAGAAAGGGCTACACGTGCACGTGCTCCGGGAGGCTCGTTCATCTGACCGAACACAAATGTACATTTAGAGTCTTTCAACAGCTCTTCGTCTACGCTTTCGATAGGCCATTCGCCTTTTTCCATGCCTTCCATGAAGTGCTCACCATATTTGATGATACCCGACTCCAGCATTTCACGAAGCAAGTCGTTTCCTTCACGGGTACGCTCACCTACACCGGCAAATACGGATAGACCACCGTGACCTTTAGCAATATTGTTGATCAATTCCTGGATTAATACGGTTTTACCTACACCCGCACCTCCAAACAAACCGATCTTCCCACCTTTTGCATAAGGCTCCAACAGGTCAATGACTTTGATACCTGTGAAAAGTACTTCTGATTCGGTAGAAAGGTCTTCAAATTTAGGAGGTACATTGTGGATAGGACGTCCATTGGTCGTATCCAAAGCGCGGATACCGTCGATAGGACCACCGACGACGTTGAATACACGACCTTTGATCTCTTCGCCCACAGGCATTTTGATCGGAGCTCCGGTGTCCACTACTTCCATGCCGCGTACCAAACCTTCGGTAGCGTCCATGGCAATCGTACGGACACGTTCTTCGCCCAAGTGCTGCTGAACTTCTAAAACGATGCGTTGTCCATTTTCTTTCTCAATGTACAAGGCGTCATAAATCTTAGGAAGATTTTCATTGTCGGCGAAGTTGACGTCAACCACGGGGCCGATAATCTGCGCTATTTTACCAATATTGGCCATATTATAGGAACTAAATTTATTAATCTATTTATCCACAGGTCTTTCGATCTGTAATTTGGAATGCAAAAATAAGTTTTATCAAATGAAAAGCAAAACGAAAAGCAAAATAAAAATTATAATGGTAGAGACGCAATGCATTGCGTCTCTACCATTATAATTTTTATCTGGAATAACGGAACTGCTGTTTGTCCATTAGTCCCATCTGGTCTTTCATCATTTTGATCTGATCGGCCAATAATTTATTCTTGTCAGCTCTTTTTGCTTCCTGCAATAGTTTTTCTGCTTCCCGCTTGTTTCGTTTGGCCATGGCTACACCTGCCAGGCTGAGCTTTGCCAAGGCGACATTATGATCCATGTGAAGCCCCAACGACAAGGCTCTTTTAAAGAACTTTTCCGACTGCATAGGCGCACGTTGGGATTCAATAAGACCTAGCAGAAGGTGGTAATAACCATGTTGAGCAGAGATCAATTGCTTTTCGTAGCTCTTGATGTTTTTCAACCATTTTTCGGCTTTGGCCATATCCTGCTTACGAAGATACCATTGGGCAATGAGCATATTCTCATTGAAAAATACGGTCACCCAAGCCAGTATCGTCACGAGAATGCCTAAGATCCCCCATCCCCAATGACCAAACCAAAATAATACTACCGTGCCGACAAGTAGAAGCGAACTCAATATGATGCGGACTATATTTGACATGTCTGTTCCTTTAAATTAGAACTGCAAAATTAGGTAAAATGCTTTGCATTAGCGAATGCTATGGCAGAAAAAATGTTGGTGGTAGGATTCGAGCAGAAGGTCTATGTAGGGGCAAATCATGATTTGTCCTTAATCTGGGCGAAAGATGTTTCGCCTACGTGTATCGGAGATATATTGGGATCGTTTCTTTCGTAGAGACGCAAGATGTTGCGTCTCTACGTTGGGCTTGAAAGAGGGATTCGTGTGCTAGCAACAGCTTTGTGCCTTTATTGTTTCAGAAAAAAAATGTATTTTTGAAAATATGGCAACACTATATGACGAGAGCTGGGCTCCGATACTGAAACCTTTGTTCCAGCAAGATTATATGAAGCAGTTGTCTGCTTTTGTGCAGCAAGAGCGAAGTAGAGCAACTGTTTTTCCTCCTCAGAATCTCGTATTTAACGCTTTCCGCCTCACGCCTTTTGACAACGTGAAAGTCGTGATATTGGGGCAGGATCCTTATCATAATATTGGCCAGGCTCACGGATTATCTTTTTCCGTTCCGGCGGGAATTCCCCATCCACCTTCCTTGCGTAATATCTTTGCCGAGTTGGTCACGGATATTCCAGGATTTCAGGTACCAGCATCGGGAGATCTGACCCGCTGGGCCCAACAGGGAGTGCTGTTGCTCAATGCGACGTTGACTGTCCGTGCCCATGAGGCAGCATCCCATCAGGGAAGGGGGTGGGAAACGTTTACGGATCAAGTCATTACGGCTATTTCATCCCAGCTGGAAAATGTTGTCTTTCTTCTTTGGGGTTCTTATGCACAGCGTAAAAGTGTGCTGATAGATGCCAATAAACATCTGATCTTGAAAACGGTACATCCATCACCCTTATCTGTATACAGGGGATTCTTTGGCTGTCAACATTTTTCCAAAGCAAATGCTTATCTAACCCAAAAAGGTAAGCAGCCTATTGATTGGCGGTTGGGCTAAGCATATCTTTCTTTGATATGTTCGTAGCGGTGTTCTTCTGTCGGGAGATGTGCCGTATGTTCGATCTTTATTTTAACGCCATTTTGTTCGATATGGGTAAATAACAAATGACTATCGTAGGTGACCGACCACTGCTCTGCGGGATCAAAGGACGCGGATGCAGCACCTTGAACGACATACTCCAATCGCCCATCACTTGTGAAGCGTTTGATCGTAAATAGTAGTTTTTCCTTATTGTAGGTTACGGTGTACCAGGCACCGTCTCCTACACCACCGAGGTACATCGCATTCTTGGGGAGGGTAATAGGCTTTGAATTAAATTTCATTGCCCCGATAACCCGATCTGTGGGGAGCAAATTAGCTTTTTTGCTTTTAATATTGTCCCCTAGCTGCTTGATCAGAAACCACAGGGATTGCCATCGGTTCATCTTAAAATGTTTTAAGCCCTCTTCCCGTAAGTAGGAATAGATCATCCTATCGGAAGCTGCATTGACCAAATTGCTGACAGGACTGGATTTGATGGTTTCCGGAAGGTTGATACTATGCCAAAAATGAAATCTTGACGACGATTTTAAGAGCATCCTAGTAATGAAACGGGAGCAATTGTTGTTGTTGCGGGCTACTGCGCCATAGGGATAGGTTCCACGTGCTACCCACTCATCCCCAAATTGTTTAGCGGTGTCAAAATCTATACCTTTTACGATAGAAAAAAACAGTTTTCCTTCGCCGTACATAAAGGGTTTTAAGCTTTCAAAATGTGCGATGATTTCTTCCAGGTTTTGAATGTTGCCATCGCTTATCTTTGCCGTGGTTTTGATTTCGAGCAAAGGATCCGAATACTTGGATCTGGCTCTGCCAAAACCACGTGGGGTAATATATCTTCCAAAATCATAGAAGAGCATTTCGCCACTTTTGTGATTGACGACAACTATACCTGTGTGGCCTACTTTAAAATTCAGATTCTTGACTAGCCCTATTCTTTTGAAAAACATCATCCATGCTTCATCCCCGCGTATCGTTGCATCGGGCCAGGTCAGTATGATTGCAAAGTCTTTGTAGGGCATGGTGTACACTTTGTTTTTAGTATTCGAGTGGGACGATAGGCTCTTTTTTGGAGGTAGACATGATCATCATCGTCTGAAAAGTTTTTACGTACGGTATTTTTGCAATTTTCTCCATAATGACCGCTTCGTATGCTTTGATATCCTTGACATAGACTTTGAGAATAAAATCGCAGTTGCCAGTGACATGGTGGCACTCGGTGACTTCTGGAATGACTTTCACCGCTTCCACAAACTCAGGAATAGCATTGTGCGTATGAAAATCCAACGAGATCTGTATGAAAGACTTGATACCCAATCCTAATTTCTCTTCGTCTACAAAAGCGTGGTAACTTTTGATAAAACCAGAATTTTCCAGTTTTCGGACACGTTCCAAAGTTGGAGCAGGAGAGAGGCCAATGTTTGTGGCCAATTGCAGGTTCGTAATACGACCGTTTTCCTGGAGCAGGCGTAATATCTTGAGATCTAATTTGTCCGGTTGGTACAACATGTCAGCGTGTAATTTTTACTTCCAAAGATAAATATAGAAAATATTTTGGAGAAGTGGGGCACGAAGAATCTTGTACTTTCAAAATAGAGGTTATTTTGAGAGAATTGAATCGTCATAAAGGGCGGATTAATCCCTTATATTGGAATGCATAGGTTGTATCAATATAGCTATAAGGAATGGTGATAACCTTCGTCACTGAGGGTATCAGATACCAATTGTAACCGAATCGTACTGTTGCCTTTTTGTTTAAACTTCCTTCATTAGTCCGGGGCTTAAACTCCGGGCTAATGAAGTATATATTAGTACTGTCCGTAGACTTCTGTAAGGGCCTCCCAAAACTCTACCAAGGCAAAGAAAAAGTCTTCACAAAGCTGAAGCACTTCATAGCCTCTATGACCCCTTCTTTGATGCCCAAACCGGAATCTTTGAGGCCCCCGAACGGAGAATTTTCAATACGATATCCTGGGACTTCATTTATGTTTACGGTACCGACGTTCAGCTCTTTGATAAACCGGGTCGCATAAGCCATATTATTGGTCACTATACCCGATGACAGGCCGTAAGCTGTAGAATTGGACAAGGCGATCGCGTCGTCGATATCTTTGAACGGAAGTATAGGGGCCAAAGGACCGAAAGATTCCTGTACGATCATTTGTGCATCCCGCGGTACCTCGTCGATCACCGTAGGCTCCAGCAAAGCTCCTGTGCGTTTACCGCCCAACAATACTTTGGCACCTTGTGCGACAGCCTTGTGTACGACACTTTCCAAATAGATGGCGGCTGCTTCGTCGATGACTGTACCCACTTTTGTTTCCGGGTCTGCAGGATCACCGCAGGTGTATTCTTTTGCTTTTTCCACAAATCTCGCGACAAAATCAGCTTTGACTTTTTCGTGCACGAGAATACGTTTTACTGCTGTACAGCGCTGTCCGCTGTTGCGAAATGACCCTTCTGCTGCCAACAGGACGGCCTTGTCCAGATCGGCATCTTCCATAATAATCAACGGATCGTTGCCACCGAGTTCAAGAATTACCTTTTTATAACCGGCAGTAGCCGCAATATGCTTGCCCACGGCAACACTTCCTGTAAACGAAACAATGTCTACCCGTGGATCTTTGACCAAGGGCTCAGCCACATTGGCAGTCTCGCCGAGCAATACGCTCAACATCGCCTTCGGAAGTCCTGCTTCGTAGAACAATTCGGTAATTTTGATGGCTGTCAAAGGCGTTTTTTCGGAAGGCTTTAGAATGACGGGTGTTCCTGTTGCCAAGGCTGGTGCAATTTTGTGTACGACCTGATTCAACGGATGGTTGAACGGTGTGATACATACTGCGAGATTTAAAGGTTCTCTTTGCGTAAATATCTTGCGTGCTTTGCCCTGAGGAGATATGTCACAGGAAAATATCTGTCCATCGTCCTTTAGGCATTCTGTCGCGGCAAAAAAGAGTACGTCATGTGCTCTTCCGGTTTCGTATCGGGCTTCACGTATGGCCAGTCCGGCTTCAGCACAGATCGTTTGTGCAAATTCTTCCTTCTGCTCCAGCAGCAGTTTGCGTACATTGTCCAATATGGTGTAGCGTTCGTATCTGGACAGGGTTGTTTTGTTTTCCAATGCCAGTTTGATAGCTTTTTGCGTATCTTCTGGGCCGGCCAAAGTCACTGTGCCGACAAGACGGTTATCGTATGGGCTGCGCACTTCCAGCACATTTTCCGATTGCAGTGGTATCCCGGCGACATAGCTGCTTGCCCGGATCACTTCTGTTGATGTTGTTGTCATTATACCAAATAATTAATGTGTTCCGTTAACCGTAAAGTCAAAAATATCAAAGTTGCGCGGATCGCCGGCCGCTCTGACACGGTATTCATTGTTCAAAGGGTGCGATATGATCATGGGTACCATTTCTTCATAGCGTCCTCCGTGCGAACGCAATGTGCCGTCGAGTGCCGCAAGATCATGATATTGTGGGCGACGTCCTACGACCACATCCCGTGCGGACATGACGACCAGGTCGCCGGTCCTATCTTCTGGTTGTTCCAGGTTGCGAACGGCAGATTGTTTGTCGTGCACTTCCGTAATACCCGGCTGTAATGATAACCATTCTTTGACCTCTTCAATGCGGGACTTGTCATCTACATGCACGACGACATACGAGCCCAAAGCACCGTGGTGTTTGACGTATGGGTCTGTGATCGGGCAAATGACCCTATATCCACTACCAAACTGTTGTTCCAACATGTCTTCTACAAACAATACGTTGGGCGTGCCATCGGATTTGATCTTGGCATTCATGCCGTGATCTGCTGTGGCACCGATGACGGCTCCGAGTTCAAGCATCTTGCCTATTTCCTTGTCCATCTCTTCGTAAAAAGCCAATGATTCTTCGGCTTCCGGAGCATAAGTATGTTGCATATAGTCCGTGAGGGAAAGGTATAGAAAATCAGCTAATCCTTGCTGTATTAAGGCTGTTCCGGCTCTCAGTACAAACAGACTTGCTTCGGGACTGTAGATAGTGGGTGTAGGATAACCTACTTTTGCTTCTACATCATCTATACCGTGTGTTTCCGTCTTTGCTTGATTTGCTTTTTCGGCTGAGATAGCGATACCGTTGAGCTTGTGCGACAGGATATCACGTAGCTTTTCTTTTGCGGTCACGACGGCCACTTTGCGGCCTGCATTGGCTGCTGCGGCCAATAGAGTCTCGGCTCTTAGGTATTCCGAGGAGTTCATCATTACTTCCTCATCTTTGGTGGTATCGTAAAAGAAATTGCCACAGATACCGTGTACGGCCGGAGATACGCCTGTGACGATGGATGAATTGTTGACATTGGTAAAAGAAGGCAAGGCCCCACGTACCATTCCTCTATATCCGTTTTTGCTCATCTTTGTCAAGGATTGCAGGCGGCCGTGGGCCGCGGTGACATCCAGGTATTCATCTGCTGATCCATCTATACAGATGACGACGATAGGTTTGTTGGACGGGCGATAGGTTATTCCATTTGCTTGGAAAGTGTTTGTTGAGATATTATTCATGTGTTGTTTAGGGTTTAAAATTTAATGTTTAATAGTTATTATTCCTCATTGGTTTTGTGTAATGGGATGGTTTCATTTAGTATTTCTTTTTTATAGCCTACGAATGATATGACGAAGGCACATATCAACGAGATGATGGAAATAGCCAAAAAGACAAAGGATGTATCTTTGGTAAGGTCTATGATTTTGCCCAATATCGGTTCGCCCATAGCGGCAAACAAGTAAGCGCTCATGTTCATGATGCCGATACCCGTGCCGGTATATTTGCGGCCCAAGAGATCAGGGCTCATAGGCCAGAAATTGGCCTGCACACCATAGGCAAAGAACCCTGCACAAAACATCAATATACTATTCTGTATAATATTGTGTGAATGCGTAAAAAATATGAGTAGTGCGACGATTGCGCTAGCGGACATACCTACTGCAATGGACCGGGGCCTGTTGCCTTTAAAGACACTATCGGACAGGTTGCCGAATGTCACTGCTCCGATAGCCATGCCGATCGGCATAAGGAGCGTTACCCATAGGCTGTTTGGAGAAGCTTTCCAGTTTTCTCCGAGAAAATGTACGGGTGCCCAGAAAATTAATCCGTAGCGGGCCATGTTCTGAAAACCTATGGCCAGAGAGGCGATCAGGAATTTACGGTTGCTCAATACGATCTTGTACCTTTCCCGCCAGGATGTTTCGGTATTATCCTCGCCATCTTCCATAAAGTCGGCATAACCCTTGTCGCTGGGTTTGTCTCGGGCGATGATCGCGAAAATAATGGCCGCCACCAATAACAATAATACAGGCAGGCGAAACAGGTATCGCCATGATTGGTCTTGATGAAGCAGCATTATGGAGAGCAGGTAGGTCACAGCCGACGAACTGCCTGCAGCCATTGTATAAAAACCAAAAGCTTTGCCCCGTTCTTCGGGTCGCCACCAATTGGAAATGAGTCTACTGCCTGGCGCCCAAGCCATAGATTGGAAGTAGCCGTTGAGTGTCCATAGTATTAATACTACCGTGACATCGGTCGCGTAGCTGATGCCAATATTGGCACTAATGGATAAAAATGCACCAAGAGGTACCATTCTGCGCGCTCCGAAATGGTCGGCCAGATTACCGTTGACCAACTGTCCGATAGCGTACCCGATCAGCATAGAAAAACTGATCCATCCAATCATCGTATACGATATGCCCAGTTCTGCGGCCATATCTTTGGCTGCCCATCCGAAATTGTGCCGGCCCGTATAAAAAAACAGGTAGCAAAACATCGTCACGAGTAGCATGAGCCATTGGTCTTTCCTGAAATTTTTCATATTCATTTCGATTTGGGATAATTTTATATCCGTATACCTACCCGAAGCGGCTTGTGAGAGATGGCATATTCAAAGGCCTGTTCCGCTTCTTTCAACTCAAATTCTTGTTCGACCACGGTATCAAAAGGATATTTTTGCCAGCTATTTTCTAGAAAATCGAGGGCATATTTAAAATCGTCGAAATTATAATTGTGGATTCCTTTGATGGTATGCAGGTTGCGTATGATCTTTTCGGCATCAATGCCTACTTTTCGGTTTTTGAACACGGCACCGACCCACACGGCAATACCCCCTATGGCCAATATGTCCATTCCCAATTCCATCGCATCGGGCGAGCCGCTCATATCGAACACGACGTCAACCCCTTTTTTGACAAATTGTTTCTTCAGCACATCTGTCCCTTCTTCCGAATGTTGTCGTAGATTGATGCGTTGATTGGCTCCAAAATGTTGCGCGTGAAGTAATCTGTCGTCTGCAATATCCGCCGCGCCAATCCAAGAGGCACCTGCTTCGCGGCACATGGCTATGCAGGCGATTCCCAATAATCCCATGCCGAAGATGACTACATTCTTGCCGGTCAGATCACCTGCCATGCGGAGGGATGCGGCGACCGTGGCGATGGCACAGTTTAGCGTTGCCGCGATAGGCAAAGGCATGGATTCGGGTATTTTTAAGACACCCGTATTGCGGCGCAGCACACAATATTCGGCCAGCCCACCATGGAAAGCATTATTTTTCGTGATCTTGGCATGACCGTATTTGAACAGGTTGGTGCCCTTTTGAGGAATGCCTTCTTGTGCGAAGACCGATTGGGGGTCGCTTGAAAAGATGGACCAGGTAATGATGTCCCCTGGTTTTAAGGCTTCGCCGTTATCATCTGTTCCCGGATGCGAGTCGGCTATTTCTACGATCTCACCTACGATCTCATGTCCGAGTACAGAAGGACAGGCTTCTTGTCGGATCCCGCAATAGGTGTGTAGATCACTGCCACACAATGTGGTATAGCGGTTTCTGACGAGTATCTCCCCTTCTCCTAAAGAGGGTATATCATGTTCTAAAAGTGTTAGGGGTTGACCGCTCCCGTTAAATGCTACTAGTTTTCCTTTTCTCATTGTTTGTTTTAAGGTTATGTAAGTGAAGTAAGTTATGATCGTGATGCTGTTCATAGCTTCATCACCATCATCACTTTTATCACTTTATTAAATCATACGTCCCATAAAAGGGTCGGTAAAGGTATCTTCTCCGGTTTCTACGTGTCCGGCAAAACATTGTTCAAAAGTGTCAAAACCTGCAATGCGGACACTGAAATCATACCAGCCAAAACTTTTTTCAAGAGGCAGTACTATGTTTATCGAGTCTTTTGGTTTTATTTTTTTTTGAATATCGGTTGTTTTGTACGCATTGTCCCTTATGTGTATGGTGTATTCCTTTCCTTGATGCAGGTTTTCTATATATAGCACAATATTGCCTGTTGGTTTTCCGGATTTTGGATGGCACTGTTCATCAGGTTTCAAGATAATCTCGGGATCTTGTGCGTTTCCTGTAAACTCCCGATAGAATCCATTGGGGCCATAGACGCGAAGATGGTAAGTTCGGTTTTCAAATGAGTCGATTGCCCATTCATCGGTGAGGCTATCTCCCGGAACAACTGCATAGTTCCAGCTTGGGGCTGTTTCAAAGCCCTTCTCTGACGTTTTGTCCTGATATTTGTCCGGCGCATAGATTTTGAAAGGGGCTCCTGCAGATCGTTTGCCAAATGTTTCATTGCCTGCACTAAGATGGATTTCGAAGGATTTTTTATCTGCATTCCAATTTCCCGTCGCCTGCAATTGATAGGGGAGAGCACAAGCTGTGCGTACCCCCGGCTCTTGTCGAGGCATGAAGAATGCAAGTGAATTACCTCGCTTTACTTGTTCTATTTCGGTCTCTGTCAGTTCTTTGAATCCCGAAGGTACATCTTTGAATTGGGCTTGATGGATGGATTTTATCTGGCCTTCTTTGGACAAAAAATTTATTTTGGGTTCATTGATGTCCGGATTGAAAGGTCTAAATGCTGTTGTCAGATCTCCACATATTGTTCTGCGCCAATCACTGATGTTTTGGCATTTTATGGCCTTTCCTGTTTTTTTGCTTAGGAAGCCTTCCAGAAATTGCAGGGTAGAAGTATGGTCAAATACTTGTGAGCATACTTTGCTGCCCCGGCTCCAAGGGGAGGCAATAATCATAGGTACCCTATATCCTAAGCCTAGAGGAGCTTGACGGGCAACTTTTTTGTTGACACCCGCCTTCAGTTCGTCTTCGAGGGACACAAATTCGGTTCTGATATCTATTCCTTTTGATGTTTTTCCCGAATTTGGGTTGAAGGGAGAAGGTGGGGTAAATGGTGGAACATGATCAAAGTATCCATCATTTTCATCATAGGTAAGGATGAAAATGGTTTTTTGCCAGATTTCAGGTTTTTTGGTGAGGATGTCGAGTATTTCCGAAACATACCAGGCTCCATACCAAGGTGAACTGGGATGATCGGAAAACTTGGCCGGAGCGACCAGCCAGGAAACCGTGGGTAGATTGCCACTGTTGACGTCTGCCCTGAACTGGTGCAATACATCTCCTTTCGGAACTTCTAATGTCCGTTTTTTGCCCTCGTCATTGTACGTCAGCGTAGCAAGTTTATCGTAATCGGGATCGTTTTTATTAATTGTAAAGGCCTTGTTGTAAAGGTTTTTTTCTTCCTGCGACAGCTTTTCGAAGGTTTCGGCCGTATATTTTTTTAAATCCCGATAGGCTTTGTCCAATACGTCCTGTTTGGTCTGTATGGCTTTTTGTATTTTTTGATATTCTTCGGGATGTTCGCTAAACTCGTTTAGTTTTGATTGGAGCGCTCTGATCTCATCGGGAAGCTTTTCGATCTGTGCTTTTATACTTCGGATATACCTTGTGTTGAACTGCACATGGTAGCGGGAAAAATATTCGATGACATTACAATCGTAATTGGCCAGCCAGGACTTTTCTTCTCCCTGATACCCTCCTCCGGTACTGAGGTCATTTTGGTAGATCTTCCATGATATATCGTTCTTTTCCAACACTTCGGGAAATGTCTCCCACTGGAGCCCACCCCTGGTGACGTCCGGATTACGGATATGCGCTTGATTCTCATGTCCGGGTTTTTCTCTTATCGTGCCGGACATCAGGTAGAGCCTATTGGGAAAAGTGCTGGTATTGACCGAGCAAAAATTATGGTCACAAACGGTAAAGGCGTCTGCAAAGGCATAATTAAATGGAATATCCTGTCTGGTGTAATAGCCCATGGTCAAGGGGAGGTCTGCGTATTCTTTCTTGCGCCGGGATTTTTTTGCTTCCAGCCACTGGTCATGTTTACCTCCATTGCCGGCATCGACCTGATCATGTCTTCCGTGGGGTAGGTCTCCTGTCCAGGTGGCATTGGATCCTTTGATGTCCAGACGAAATGGGGCATAGGTTGCTCCTTTATCATTGCTTTGTAGCCAAACCGGATTGCCGTTGGGAAGGCTTATTGCCCGGGGGTCGTTGAACCCTCTTACACCTTTTAATGTGCCGAAACAATGGTCAAACGAACGGTTTTCCTGCATCAGGATCACGATATGTTCAGCATCCAGATAGGTGCTGCCAGGTTGTGGATCGATCGCCAAAGCCCGTTGGATGGAAGCCGGTAGTGCGGTCGAAAGTCCCGCAGCACCCGACAGCAGAAGTGCTTTTTTGATAAATTCCCTACGTGTATTTTCCATGTTTGAGTGTGTACTATTAGCCTTATAATTTCTTGAATCACTTATTGCAAATGTATATTTATTTTTTCACATAATGAAAATTATATTTTTTTATTTTTTTACTTTATGACATATTAATATGCTGATTATCAATCTTAATATAAATAAAATAGACGCTTAACATTTATGTAACATAAATTTATTTTTTTTGTATTGTGAAAAATAAAAATAATATTTATGTTTGTCTTAGTATTATAAACTGATGATTATGGCTTGCGATAAATTAGTGGATTTGAATAGGCCGAGATATGTCACGATGACGGTGTTAGGTTTTTTTGATGTGCTGTTCAGATGGTGACATTCGGCGGAGGATGGTGTGTGATGAAATTGAAGGTATTGTAAAATACGGACAATGTTGCAACACCTCAGATGTCGTATTAGCGCCTATATGTAATTGTATTTCTAGGTTCCGTTAAGAGGTCTGTCAATTTCTAATGAGCAATGAGGAGAAATGTTGCCTTCCCTCAGAAATTAAGTTGAATATTTTTGACAAAAGAAAAAGGAGGTAAAATAATGTGAACAGAAATTCTGAGCACTTGAATGAAGTGTTAGGCATAAAAATAGGGATGCTGTGAACATCCCTACATTTAGCTATTTAAAAAAATAACCTATTTAAATTATTCATTCAATTTAAACAATGCAAAGGTATAAATTACGCACGAATTCTCACTTTCTTATACAAATAAAGAAAGGTTTAGGATTATTTTATCTAACAACTGTATTAGGCACATGTGTCAATATAGGATCAGTATGCGGCCAGCCGTTGAGTCTCGCCGTTTCAAAAAGCAAAGCGACCAAAGATATTGCGGCGTTGAAGAAGAGCGCTTTCAAGTCCAATCAACAAGTAAAGACATTGAAAGGTAAGGTGAGTGATGAGCGCGGTAGGCCGCTGGCGGGTGTGACAGTACGTGTAGCCTCTACGGGTGTACAGGCTATTACGGACAGATCCGGCAATTTCTCTATCAGAGCTGCTGAGTCGGATTACCTGACTTTCACTATGTTGGGGTATGAAACACTTATTCAGCCAGTGGGAAGTAGCTCGGAGTACGCAGTGAAAATGGTGCCTATTTCTACGGCTATAGAAGAAGTTACGGTCAATATAGGTTACGGAACGGTGGATAAAAATGACTTGACAGGTTCTGTAGCACAGGTAAATATGGAGGATCTGAACAAAGCGCCTGTTGCCTCATTTGATGAAGCGTTGGCGGGTCGTGTCGCCGGTGTGCAAGTCTCAGCCAACGAAGGACAGCCCGGTACAGAAATGAATATTGTCATTCGAGGGGGTAATTCGCTCACGCAGAGTAATGACCCTCTGTACGTCATCGACGGATTTCCCATTGAAGACCCGGGTGCCGCAGTCCTCAACCCCGCTGATATTGAGTCTATCGATATTCTAAAGGACGCTTCGGCTACTGCTATTTATGGGTCTCGGGGAGCTAATGGGGTAATCATTATTGAGACTAAGAAAGGACAGGTTGGCCGACCGACTATCCGATACGAGGGGTCTGTTGGGTTTCAACAGGTTACCAAAAAGATGGAGATGATGTCACCGTACGAGTTTGTGAAGTATCAGCTTGAAATGAACCCGGAGGTGAGCCCGATCGTGTATTTGACTCGACCAGGGCGTGAATTGGAAGATTATCGTAATATCCAGGGTGTGAACTGGCAGGACCTGATGTTTAGGCAATCGCCTATGCACAACCACAACCTATCTGTTACGGGGGGAACGAAAGAAACTCATTATCGTATCTCGGGTTCGTTGTTTAGCCGTGACGGAATCGTTGTCAATTCGGGTTATGAAAGGGCGCAGGCCCGGATCGGCTTGGATCAGACCATTGTCGATAAATTGACCGTGGGCCTGCAGTTCAATTATTCTCGGGACAAAAACTATGGAAGTTTATCTTCTGCAGCACAGGGTGTCTCGACAGGTTATTCCACATATATGTTATACCGCATATGGGGATATCGGCCGGTTACTGGTACGGGAGATTTTAATGATTTGGTGGACGAGCTCATGGATGAGGAGGGTCTCGTTTCTTTTAGCGATGCACGTGTCAATCCGTTGTTGTCGGCGGAAAATGAAGTGCGGGAGCAGACGAGGAATACGCTTATTGGAAACGCGTATGTCAAGTATAAAATTACGGATGATCTCGAGTTAAATATTCGAGGTGGAATCAACTCCAGATGGCTTAAAGATGAAGAATTCTATAATTCCCGAACGGCTAGGGGATATCCAAGTGTCAACAATTTTAAGGGTGTGAACGGTGAATTTAGACAAGTTGAACGGAATGATTGGATGAATGAGAACACCCTGACGTATAAAAAACGAACCGCCAACAAGCGTCATTCCTTCAATGCGGTTCTGGGAATGACCATGCAGGGACGGCAGCAATCCCAATACGGCTACGAAGCATACGAGCTTCTTAACGAAAACTTGGGTCTGAGCGGAATGGATAACGGTGTTCCAGGCCCTCTGGATGCTCTCAAAACAGGCCATACCCTGGTTTCTTTTTTAGCGAGGGGGAATTACAACTACCGCTCCAAATATTTGTTGACCGGAACGTTCCGAGCGGATGGTTCTTCGAAATTTGCACCACAGAATAGATGGGCTTATTTCCCATCCGTTGGGCTCGCCTGGCGCATTTCCCGCGAGAAGTTTATGCAAGCACTTCCGATGGTCTCTGATGCTAAGTTTCGCTTTAGCTATGGCGAAACCGGAAATAACCGAATCGGGGATTTTGTACGATTCTCTTCACTGAGCACCGACTATCCGCGTTACTATCCGTTTAACAATACTCCAACACCGTCGGTAAACACCAACCGGTTTGGGAACGAAAACCTGAAGTGGGAAACAACGAAACAGACGGATATTGGGCTGGATTTGGAGTTATTTAAAAAGCGATTGAACCTAACTATCGATGTATACCGCAAAAACACCCACGATCTATTATTAAACGCAAATGTGCCGTACAGTTCAGGCTATTCGACGATTTATAAAAATATTGGGTTGGTACGGAATGAGGGGCTTGAAATCTCGGTAAGCACGACAAATCTAAAGAGACGGAATTTTGCGTGGACGACAGATTTTAATATCAGCTTCAATCGAAACAAAGTGTTGGGACTGACAGACGATGAAGAACAGATACTTTCGGATGTGAGCTGGACATCAACCTATAACAGCCAACCTTTGTATATGGCTAAGTTAGGTGGCAGCGCAGCAGCGTTTATTGGCTACGTATGGGATGGTGTCTATCAATATGCAGATTTTAACAAATTGCCAAATGGGACGTACGTGCTGAAGAACGGCGTACCCACGAATGGTCTGGATCGTGAGGCTATACAACCTGGAGATATGAAATACGTGGATATCAACGATGATGGGATTTTAAACGAACAAGATATCGTGGAGATCGGTCGAGGCATCCCCATTCATATCGGCGGGTTCAACAACAACTTTAGTTATAAGGGTTTCAATTTGAATATCTTTTTCCAATGGTCCTATGGCAATGATATCTTCAATACCAATCGGATTATGTTTGAAGGAAACTCGGAAGGCCGTGGACATTTGAATCAATACGCTTCCTATGTGGATCGATGGTCGCCCGACAACCAAGATAGTCGCAATTATCGGGCAGGGGGCCAAGGTCCTCGGGGTGTTTATTCTTCCAAATACATTGAAGATGGATCTTATCTACGCCTGAAGACGGTAGCTCTTTCATATACCTTGCCTCAATCCATGGCTAGGAAGATGAAGATGAATAATTTAGAACTCTACGCTTCGGCACAAAATCTATATACCTGGACAAACTATTCTGGGATGGATCCCGAAGTATCGGTCAGACACTCCACACTCACACCAGGATTTGATTATTCAGCCTATCCCATGGCAAAAACCCTCGTGTTTGGTATTAAAGCAGGATTTTAATATTGTGAAAAAATGAAAAAAACACTTCTATATATTGTCGTAGTTGGAATGATATCGATGACATCTTGCAACAAATTTCTTAATGTTGTTCCAGAAGATTTTGTCAGTCCTGAAAACTATTTTGAGACAGAAGATGAGGCCAATTTTGCCTTGTCCGGTATTTACTCGACCATGACACAAAATGCAACATATGCCTCCTATATGTTGGGGCGCATGGGACTGGAAGGTGATGAGTCGTGGAATCATTACACTGGTGACCGATTTACGGTAGCGGACAACAATTACGGACCCAATGAATCGCGGATATTGGCAAATTGGCGGGAATGGTATGCGGGAATAAATCGCGCAAATATCTTCCTTGAAAACATCGACCGTGTCGCTATGGATGAAGACAGAAAGCGGAGTATGATTGGGCAGGCACTGTTTTTACGCGCTTATTTTTATCTTATGCTTGTGAACCGGTTTGGTGCTGTGCCGCTCATTTTGGAAAGCATTAAGACGAGTGACGTCGAGAGTCTACAAATACCGCAGACGCCAGCAAAACAGATTTATGATAAGATAATCGCAGATATGGAAGAGGCGGCGGAGATGGTAGACGACATCACGACCATTGGGTACGGCGGCCGCGTCAGTAAATCAGCGATCTGGGGTGTGCTAGCCAGGACCTGTCTTTATGTAGCAGGGAACCCCATCAACGATGTATCCCGGTATGAAGAGGCTAGAGACTGGGCGAAAAAAGTGATGGATACAGGAGTACACCGTTTAAATACGTCATTTCCGCAAGTTTTTATCAATCACGTAAGGGATATATACGATATTGAGGAAAGCATATGGGAAGTTGAATTCTGGGGAAATGGTACAGGTGTTTATGCCAATTTGGGCGGTTATGTGGGGCGGAACAACGGGATTGGTAATACACAGGATCCAAATGTGGGATATGCTGTCGGCGCAACCCGTATTGCTCGGCCGTTGTACTTCAAATTTAAATCCGATGATTTACGGAGAGATTGGGCAATCGCACCTTTTCGCTACGTCGGCAACCCTGCAGATACGGTCTATTGGGAATCGGGTCAGCTCTATCAGCGGTATTGCGGTAAGTGGCGGCGGACGTACGAACTGATTTTACCGCGCTCAACGACAAGGACGGCGACAAATTTTCCTTTGTTGCGTTACTCCGATGTGCTACTCATGTTCGCCGAAGCCGAGAATGAAGTCAATGGAAGCCCTACCGAAGAGGCCTATGAAGCGATCAATCAAGTGAAGCGACGGGCCTATGGATATGACCAATTTACCCCCAACACCGATATCGATGAAGACGATTTGTCTTATCAGGAGTTTCTGGAGTACATTCAAGATGAACGATCGCGGGAATTGGCATTTGAAGGATTGCGGAAAAGTGACCTGGTACGTTGGGGAATTTACGTCCGTAATATGCAATATATAGCGCAGGATGTGGCCCCCTTATCGGGCGATTTTTATGACTTTCCGAGAAGGACTTTCGGCTCAGTGACGGAGCGACACACGCTTTGGCCCATCCCTACATACGAAATGGGGCTGAATCCACATTTGGTACAAAACCCTGGTTGGTAATTGTCGGTAGTCAATCACGTAAGCTAAAAAAAACAGTTATGAAACAAGTAGCAAAAAAATATATCGTCTTATTAGGCATATTCTTCATGGTGCTCTCGTGTAAAGAGATGCCAGAAGACTTCACGATCCACTCGAAGGAGCTACCCATGGCAGCTCAGGAAGACAAAGGAACATTGGAATTTGATGTAACGGTCGACCCCAGTAGTACGCTGAGAGTAGGGGATAAGATCACCTTTCTTTTTAGCGGAAATGCGGATGTTGTGGAATTCTATTCCGGTACTTTTGGTCATGCCTATGATTATCGGGATAAGGATCGGTTCTATGATGTAGGTGCTCACTTAAGCTTTCAGTCTTCCAAGGCACCTAGTACCGGTAACTCCCAACCCAATTGGGAACCCGCTGAATTGTTCTATTCGACAGATTTCAACGGCGATCGAACCAGCGCGAATGCCTATACCAGTGTGAAGGCGGCGACATGGATACCGATTACCGATCGCTTCAATTTACCAAGAGGTACGCCACAAGGCCTTACCGCTTATGTCCATTCAGGAGCAGGGGATATCACAGATATCTTTGCCGGCGACGGTCCGGTGTATCTAGCTTGGCATTGCACGACCCAGGCTGCATCGAATCGGGTGCAATTTAGGGTGATCGAATCAAGTATCCAAGGTGCCGTGGCTGACAATAGCAGTTTGTCGACCGAATTGTATAACCAAAGTCAGCTTAATTTTCAATGGGTATTAAATTCAGCGGCGGCAAATCAAGGATCGCGCTTGCCTACTGACTACACTTCGGCTACAACCCTCCAATGGGACGGTATTTATGACAATACCTCAGGGCCGTTTAAAGAAGGTTACGCGATTAGTGAGCCGCTCGAGTTGCCCCAATTTAATGCCGGGAGGGACGTATCAACGACCATCGTCGGACGATGGGATGCCAATAGGATGAAGTATACTTTTACTTACGACAAGGCGGGTGAGTATGAAGTGGCTTTTATAGCCTACTATCTCGGCTCTGAACAGGAAATTACGAAGACCCTAACCCTAAATATTGTAGAATAAACATACAACCATGAAAGTAAACTATATTTTTGTTTTACTGTGTATCACTTCCATGTGGTGTTCTTGTGAAAAGGGCGTAGTACCTGACGCTCCTGAATTTGATGCGCATGTCGCTTCCTCGATTTATAAAGTTGGAGATAGCATTATCTTTAATTTGGAGGGAAATCCAGATGTGATCACCTTCTATTCGGGGGAAAATGGGGCTGCTTATGCGTTTAGGGACCAAGAAAGAGTCTATGAAGCAACCACTGGTCTGTCGTTCTATAGCGCGATGTATGCTGGAAATAATCCGGATTGTGCGGCATTGAAATATTCGATTGACTATAACGGGGAATATACACCGGAGGCCATACGTCAGGCAACTTGGGTGGATATAACCGATAGATTCCACATCCCTACGATCAACGGGACATCGGCTGTTTTGGAGCCTTCCGGCGAAAAGGATATTTCAGATATATTTCCCGATGAGAACACGCCCGTCTATTTCGCTTGGTTTTTTACAACGGCCGAAAATTCGGACAGAACGCGCTTTCAGATTAGAGAGTTTGAAGTGAGGGGTATTGTCGCGGATGACCCAGGTTTGTCTGGCGTAACCTACGACTTTCTTTCCTGCGGTTTCCAGATGATCAAAGGCGAAGGCTTCGCGATCCAAGACGACGAAACGACTACACCTCGGGTAACCGAAGCAATGATTTTGTGGGATGGTATATTTAAAACCACAGCGTTTAAAGAGGGATGGGCCGTTTCACTCCCCATCTATCCTACGAACAAAGTGAACCTTGGCAGGGACTATGGTGTCGGTATTAAATCAGCTTTGGACGCAAGGCTTTTAAGTCATGGGTATGTGTACCGAAAGCCGGGAAATTATCGGGTTACCTTTGTTGCAGCTGGAGTCAACGCATATGGAAAAAGCGAAGTGGTTAAACATATCGACATCACCGTTATACCCTAATGTTATTGTATATGAGAAATAACAGAATTATTTTGATCTACCTCCTTCTGTGCATGTCTATAGGCGTAGCATGTACCAAAGCCTCCGATTATGGAGGGGACTCGGACCCTTCCGAGACAGAGGCTACACCCATTCGCGTGGCCACCTATAATATTCGTTCAAACTTTGGATCAGATACCCAGGATTGGGACACACGATTAACTTCACTGGATGCCTTGTTCCAAAAATACGATTTTGATATTATCGGTGTGCAGGAACCTTATCAACGCCAAATTGATGATTTGATGGCGTTGTATGAAGATACCTACGATTATTATGTCGTACACACCGGCAACATTGTTGTTGGTGGTGTATCCCATAGCAATCCTGTTTTTTGGCGGAAATCGCGCTTCACTTTACAGGATCAAGGCGTTTTTTGGTTTTCCACAACACCAGAAGTGGAAGGCTCGGTCAGTTGGGATGCTTCTCAGGCACGAAACTGTGTTTGGGTAAAGTTATACGACAAGGAATACAAACTGTCTTTCTTTGTGTTCAATGTTCATTTCGATCATCAAAGTACGACAGCGAGGAATAATAGCGCTGTGCTGTTGATGAATAAAATAAAGGCTATAGCGGGTGCACATCTGGTCATCTGTACTGGTGACTTCAATACCAATCAAAACACTACCGCTTTCGCTACCTTAACGACGAGCAATGTTCTCATCGATACCCATTCGATCGCAGAGAAGGTGGTTAATGATGACTACAAGACGAGTCATGGATATAGCATCATCCCACCAGAAGAGGGTAGCTTGCGTATCGATCATGTTTTGATCTCGGAGTTATTTCCGAAAAAGGTTAAACTGTGGCAGTGTGCTATAGATAACTTTGACGGTAACTGGGCATCAGACCATTATCCTGTTTTTATTGATCTGGACTTAAATTAAGGTATAACATTTCTTTGTTGGTAAAATATAGACACAATGAATAGAAGATTTTTTATTAGGAACACCTCGTTGATTGCAGCTACCGCTGCGTTGGATATACCTTCGGTAGCGGCCGAAAGGACGACCAGACCGCAGGGCACGTTGTCGAGTATACGATTTGGTATCTGTACCGACTTGCATTATGATATTATGCCGGATGGGTTGGATCGGATTAAGGCGTTTATCAACACGATGAATGCCGAGAAAGCGGACTTCATTATACAATTGGGGGATTTTTGTAAGTGTTACGACTACAATCGCCCCTTACTTGATGAGTGGGGCAAGTTCGATGGGCCAAGTTATCATGTTCTGGGGAATCATGATATGGACGGAGGATTCACTAAGGATCAGGTCGTCCAGTTTTGGAAGTCGGACGGCAAATATTTTTCTTTCGACATCAAGGGTTATCACTTTGTCGTACTGGATGGTAATGAGGGCAAACGTACCGATTGCCGACGGTACCCCTCTACATTTTCGAATACACAGCTCGCATGGCTGGAGGATGACTTGGATCAGACATCATTGCCCGTCTTGGTCTTTGTTCACCAAGGACTAGATAGTGATTCGGGTGTAGAGAACGCAAGCAAGGTACGGTACATCCTACAAGAGGCTAATCGGAAGTTCGGTAAGCCGAAAGTACACGTTGTCTTCTCCGGACACCATCATAAAGATTACCATAACGTGATCAATGGGATTCATTATATTCAGATCAACAGCATGTCGAATCATTTTCTCGGCAAGAACTATAAGGCCGCATCCTATCCCTTGGATGTTCTCGCCAAGTATCCCAAATTGTGGGAGGTGACCCCATATCGCGACGCACTATGGGCAAGGATAGATATAGCGCCGGATGGTACGTTTACACTGAGCGGGCAAAAATCCACGTTTATTGGGCCTTCACCCAAGGAGCGAGGCGTATCACGGTTCAAAGATATCTACCCCGCTGTTCCTTATATTTCTGATCGGAAGTTTTCCTTATCCTTAACCTCATAGTTTTATTTTCAATATGAATTTCTTATATATAACAGTTTTATTCGTATGTTTCGGTTCCGACGTATTTTCCCAATCTACACACCCAATCCAATCAGATTCGATAAACATCAACGGTGTGCCAGGATCCGTAGTAGCCTATAGCCCGGCGTCGACTGGCATTTATCTGGGTTCGCCAAGTCTTGCCATCTTGCCAAATGGCGACTATGTGGCCTCTCACGATACATTCGGTCCACAAAGCTCGGAATGGGTTCAGGCCGTATCCCGTATCTATCGGTCTTCCGATAAGGGTGCACATTGGAAGCAGGTTGCCGAGGTTAAAGGTGCTTTTTGGTCCAAATTGTTTGTGCACCACGGTGCACTATACTTTTTGGGCCCGGATCGCCACCACGGAACCTTGCTTATCCGCAAATCCACAGACGGCGGAGAAACGTGGACCACACCCACCAACAAGCAGAACGGCTTGCTGTTAGACGGGTTGTACCACTGTGCACCAATGCCCGTTATTGAACATAATGGACGGTTGTGGCGGGCTATGGAAACTGCGCACGGGCCTATCTTGCAGTGGGGTAAGCGCTACGGTGCCATGATGATGTCGGTACCGGTCGATGCAGATTTGCTGAAAGCCAAAAGCTGGACAACAAGTAATGCGCTGTTGTATGATTCTACCTATCTCAATGGTAATTTCAATGGCTGGTTGGAAGGAAACGCAGTCGTGGGGCCGAGTGGAAATGTGGTGAACATCCTGCGGGTAGACGACCGTACTACATTCGAAGAAAAGGCTGCGATTATATCCATAAGCAAAGATGGGAAAATGGCTACATTTGATGAAGAAACCGGTTTTATCTCTTTCCCTGGGGGGAGTAAAAAATTTGTTGTCCGTTATGATGAAATCTCTAAGTTATATTGGACACTGACGAACTATATCCCCGATACACTGAAACGTAAACTTTACGAACAGTCCCCGCGGCTACGTTCCTCGCGAGTCCGGAATACGTTGGCACTGTCCAGTTCCCCTGATATGATTCACTGGAAAATAAACAAGATCGTCTTGCAAGATACAAGTGTGGCCAAACATGGCTTCCAATATGTAGATTGGCAGCTGGAAGGCGAGGATATTATTTTCTTGTCCCGTACGGGGTATGACGACGATACGGGAGGGGCAAATAATTGCCACGATTCCAATTTCATTATTTTTCACCGGATACCGAGGTTCCGTGAGCATAAGGATTCCGAGGTGCTATGATAGGCTTTAACCAGAATTTTTTCTTTTAAGTTGCTTATTGCATTGGATATAAAGTTTGTAAAATAACCAACCATATTGTTACTTTTGTCAATCATTTGTAGCAATATCTAATTTGGAAAAGAAATTCGCTTATAACGAGATAGGAAATATTCTCCGAAAATATAGGAAAGGCAAAAAACTGAGGTTGGTTGGTCTTGCCGAGACGTCGGGGGTAAGTATTGCGATGTTGTCAAAAATAGAAAATGGCCGGATGCTACCGACTATACCGACCTTATTTGCCATAATCGGGGCACTTGGTGTCGCACCAGACATATTCTTTAGCGAACTTGGGGAACAAAATACGTTTCCTGGGTATATCTTTATCCCCAAGACAGAATATGCTTCTTTTGTTAAGGAGGAGAATGCGAAAGGGTTTCACTATTTTTCTATTCTGGAACACCGTATCGAAGGGACCTCTTTACAAATCTCTCTTCTTCATTTGGATCCGGGTGCTAAGCGAAAGGCCGTAACCACCCATGCATACGAATATATTTACTTGATATCTGGTAGTATTGAGTATATGCTTGGAGACCAGATTTTTCCCATGAATGAGGGAGACTCTTTATTTTTTGATGGAAATATTCAACACGTGCCTTTTAACAAGTCGGATAAACTTGCTACTCTTCTTGTTTTTTATCTATTTACTGAAGTTTAAAGTGAAAAACGTGGGATAACAAAGAGTACAGATAATTTCAAAAAATCATAGGAATGTCTTTTCTTTCTCTAAAAAGTGACTTTGATCATATAATTTGACGAATTGGGAAGCAATAGCGGTAAAAAATGCTGTTTTATTGGTTTTTAAGTCTTAACTTTGTAATCCCAAAAATGGCTAGGAAGTTACCTAACGAAGAGAGGGGGAGAATGATATGAGTACCAAAGACGACGAATTACTAAAGGAACTGGAGCAAGAGGAATACAAATACGGTTTTACGACCGATATTGAAATGGATATTGCTCCCAAGGGACTGAATGAAGATACTATTCGCCTGATATCGGCCAAAAAGAACGAACCCGAATGGTTGTTGGAATGGAGGCTGAAGGCTTTCCGTCATTTCTTGACGCTGAAGATGCCCACATGGCAAAACTTCCGGAATCCGGACGTGGATTTCCAGGGAATATCCTATTATGCAGCTCCTAAACCCAAGAAACAATTGGAGAGTCTGGATGAGGTAGATCCGGAGCTTTTGGAGACCTTTGCGAAGCTGGGCATTCCTTTGGACGAACAGAAGGTCCTGGCAGGTGTGGTCGCGGTGGATGCGGTATTTGATTCGGTATCCGTCAAGACGACGTTTCGTGAAAAACTGAAGGAAAAAGGTGTTATATTTTGTTCCTTTGGTGAGGCAGTACAAGAGCATCCCGAATTGGTCAAGGAATATCTGGGCACGGTCGTGCCACAGACAGACAATATCTATGCAGCGTTGAATTCGGCGGTGTTTTCGGACGGATCCTTCGTATATATTCCGAAAGGTGTACATTGTCCAATGGAGCTGTCTACCTATTTTCGTATCAATGCCGAAAATACAGGACAGTTTGAACGTACGTTGATCATTGCAGATGAAGGCTCCTACGTGTCTTATCTGGAAGGCTGTACAGCTCCTATGCGGGACGAAAACCAATTGCACGCAGCTGTGGTTGAACTGATCGCCATGAAGGATGCAGAGATCAAATACTCTACGGTCCAAAACTGGTATCCGGGAGATAAGGATGGCAAGGGAGGGATTTACAACTTTGTGACCAAACGGGGGATCTGTAAAGGAGACAACTCCAAGATATCATGGACACAGGTAGAGACAGGATCGGCCATTACGTGGAAATATCCGGGCGTAATCCTAAGAGGTGATAATTCAGTAGGCGAATTTTACTCCGTCGCGATGACCCGAAATATGCAGGTAGCGGATACAGGTACGAAGATGATCCATTTGGGTAAAAACACCCGATCCAAGATTATTTCTAAGGGTATCTCGGCCGGTAAGAGCCATAACAGCTACCGTGGTCTCGTGAAAATCGGCCCTAATGCGGACAACTCGAGGAACTTCACGCAGTGTGACTCCCTGTTGATCGGTGATCGTTGTGGAGCACATACCTTTCCTTATATCGAAAGTAGAAACAAGACGGCCAAACTAGAGCATGAGGCTACGACCTCCAAAATCGGAGAAGATCAAGTCTTCTATCTGAACCAACGCGGGATCGATTCGGAGAAAGCTGTGGGCTTGATCGTAAATGGTTATGCCAAAGAGGTGTTGAATCAGTTGCCTATGGAGTTTGCCGTAGAAGCGCAGAAACTGTTGGCAATTTCGTTGGAAGGATCTGTTGGTTGATGTGGAAATTTGTGGATTTGAAAATTTGGAGATGTGGTAATTTGAAAATTTGAAGATGAAGGGTAATGATAATTTAATAGTTCGCTTATCATTCGAATTTTCTCTTGATATTATTGAGTATTGTGAGTTGTTGGAAGAAAAAAGAAAGTATGTGTTGGCCAACCAATTACTTAAGTCAGGTACTTCAATAGGCGCAAATATCAGGGAAGCTCAAAATGCAGAAAGCAAAGCAGACTTCATTCATAAATTTAAAATTGCTGCAAAGGAAATCGATGAAACTTCATATTGGTTAGATTTGTGTACGTATGCGAAATCGTACCCTGACCCAGTAGGTTTGGCAGAGAAATTAGGTAGTATCGCAAACATTGCAAATAAAATTATAATAACATCAAAAACGAATAAATGATAATTTGGAGATGTGAGGATTTGGAAATGTAGAAATGTGATTTTCATATTAATGAAAATATTGAATACTAGAGCTAGATCAACATTTTCAAATCTCCAAATCATCTAATTTTCACATTAAAAGAATAGAAATGCTAAAAATAAGTAACTTACACGCATCTGTTGAAGGTAAACAAATATTAAAAGGACTAAATCTGGAAGTAAAGGCTGGAGAAATCCATGCAATCATGGGGCCAAACGGAGCCGGAAAAAGTACGTTGGGCAATGTATTGGCTGGGCGGGATTCGTATGAAGTCACCGAAGGGGAAGTTTTGTTGGATGGTGTGGATCTATTGGACATGTCGCCTGAAGATCGTGCCCGCGAAGGCCTGTTTCTGGCTTTTCAATATCCGGTCGAAATTCCGGGCGTATCCAACATTAATTTCCTCAAAACAGCTGTCAACGATATTCGCGAATATAAAGGCTTACCTCCGATAGAAGCAAAGGAATTCCTGCAATTGGTCAAAGAAAAGCAAAAGCTTGTCGAATTTTCTGCCAATCTGGCCAATCGTTCATTGAACGAAGGCTTTTCGGGTGGTGAGAAGAAACGTAATGAAATCTTCCAATTGGCCATGCTGAATCCCAAATTGGCGATCTTGGACGAGACGGATTCCGGACTGGACATCGATGCTTTGCGTATCGTGGCCAATGGCGTCAACCAGCTCCGTTCACAAGACAATGCTTTCGTTGTCATCACCCACTACCAGCGCCTGCTGGATTACATCATTCCGGATTTTGTGCATGTCCTGTACGATGGTCGTATCGTCAAGACGGGTCCGAAGGAATTGGCATTGGAGTTGGAAGAAAAAGGTTACGATTGGTTAAAAGAAGTAGATACGCTGAATGCTTGATCGGCCGACGATAAAATGATAAGGAAATGAGCGGATTGATAACAAATAACATGAGTACTATAGTAGCAAGTTCTTTATTTCAACAGTTGACCTCGGCGTATCAAGAAGTGGAAACGACCAATGAGTCTTCCTTATTGAAGTCTTTGCGCCAAGGAGCCTATGCCCACTTTGAGCAGGCAGGTTTTCCGACAGTGAAGCATGAGGACTGGAAATATACCAATATCCATCATCTCGTCAATAAGACATATGTCTTGAATGCCGAAGTGGATATAGCAAATCTGGATCTGAGCAAGGCCGATATCCCCGGTCTGGATGCACACCGGATCGTATTGGTCAATGGACAATATGTATTGGCTTTTTCATCGTTGGACGACGAAGTCGGTGTGGTCGTAAAGTCTATTCAAGAGGCTGTTGAAGAAATCCATTTCCAAAAACATTTTGCACAGCATGCCGATAAGACCGGCAGTGCTATGGTTGCCTTGAATACCGCCTTATATACATCGGGTATATACCTTTCTGTCCCAAAGAATAAAGTCGTTTCCAAGCCTATACAGATCGTGCATATCGCGACGGGGGATCAAGAATTCTTTGCACAGACAAGAAACCTGTATATTTTGGAAGCCAATGCCGAAGCCGAGATCATCGAATCTTTTATTACTCTGGACAATACGGCTTCCAATCTGCACAATAAGGTCACAGAGATTGTATTGGACGAGAATGCTAAATTGCAGCACTATTACCTGCAATTGGCGTCGGACACAGGTAGCTATATCAACCATACGGAGGTCTATCAGACCAAACACAGCCTATACAACAATTACAACTGCAATTTTCCGGGAGTAGCCTTTGTGCGTAATGATATCAATGTACGTTTGGATGCCGAAAATGTAGAGTCACACCTCTATGGGGTCAATTTATTGGCCGATAAGCAGTTGGTCGACAATCATACGATCGTAGATCACATGAAACCGCACTGCGAATCGTACGAATGGTATAAAAATATTCCGCAAGACGAAGCTACAGCAGTTTTCAATGGAAAGATATTTGTACGTGAGGATGCGCAGAAGACGAACGCATTTCAGCAAAATAACAATATGCTGATCGGAGACAAGTCGGCCGTCTATACAAAGCCTCAGCTGGAAATCTTTGCGGATGACGTCAAGTGTTCGCACGGATGTACGATGGGACAGTTTGATGAGGATGCTTTGTTCTATTTGAGGGCTAGAGGTATCGGCGAAGAGTCGGCACGTGTTCTATTGGTACACGCCTTTGCATTTGATGTGACTTCCCGCTTTTCAAATGACGCGGTTAGGGCATATGTAGAAGACCTGGTGGCAAAGGGATTGGAAGAATAACCTATATCCCTTTGCTCGATTATTCTAAAGAATAATGGCTCCGTACAGCACCTGCCTTATTAAAATCGGCGGGTTGTCCTTGTTGTCGAAGTTGATCCTACGCGGGTCGATATTCTCAATGGTAAGGTGTACTCTACCTTGACAGGAACACCCCGAATGAGGCCGGGAGTCCAGTTTTTATTGCTAGCTTGCGTTAAGGCTCTTATGGCGGCTTCTCCTGTGCCGTATTCTAAGTCTTCGACGATTCTGATATTCGTCAGTTTTCCCTTTTCATCTACGACGAACCTTATTCTAATAGTCCCCTCTACTTTTTCCTCAACAGCCTCCCGAGGGTATCTGAAAAGACTTGCGAGATCTTTTCTAAAGTTCGTCATGCCGTCCGGATATTCGGGATTTTTCATAAAAGTAGATTGGTCGTATTTTGTTTCTTTTCCCGTCGAATCCACCGTAGTGCCATGCAGTAATTTTCCGTTATCGTAATACTCTGTAAAAGTGTATTTCCCTTTTTGAAAAGTGCCTTTCCATTCACCGGTACGTTTATGGTTCGCAAAGTTCCCTTTTTCTATACTGTTTTTGATACCTCTAAGGGGGTTCTCCAGTTCGGCATACCCATTGCCGTTCGTCAGCAGTGTATTGCCCAGGAGTCCTTGAAGATCAGTATCAGCGTGTCTGTTACTTTTGTTTTCTTTTTTTCTATGGTGTAGGGGTACTGAAAGGCGATTTTGAGTGTGCCGTCTGTATAATAGTAGAGGGCGGTATCGATCCGTTTTCCGTCGTGCGAATAATATTCCTTTGATTTCATATTTCCGTTCTCATAGGCTTCATATTTTTCTCCGACAAAAGTTCTTTCTTTGAGACTCTTGTATGTGCCCAAGAGTTTGGTGTTATTGTTGGATAGATAGGTGTCTTTCACTGTCACCTTTTTGTTTTTATCAAATTCGATGAGCCTGGAATAGTGGGCATTTGCTGCTTTTTTTGTTTTTTTGTTGTCTTTCGTGTAATATTCTGTCACGGAAACCTGTGCCTGGGTGTACAGGGCAATCAGCAATAATGGTAAAATTGTGAATAATTTCATGTTTTATACGTATTATTCCTTGAAATTTAAGCATAATATTTAAAAAGAAAAAAAGGAAAGGGCTTTATTTTTTTGGAAACACAACATTTTATGGAAAAAAAGAATTGGTTCAAAACCTATATCTATATATGGACAGGGCAGTTTGTGTCCCTGTTGACGAGCTCTTCTGTCAATTTTGCGGTTATGATCTGGTTAAGCCTGGAGTACAGATCGGCCGAAATTTTGGCTTTTTCGGCTATTGCAGGATTGGTGCCGCAGGCGGTGATAGGGCCTTTTGCGGGTGTCTTTATCGACCGGTGGGATCGCAAGAAGGTCATGATCTTTGCGGATGCTTTTATTGCGCTTTGTACGTTTGTGATGACCTTTATACTGCAAGAGGGTGGTACTGATCTTTTTTTGATCTATTTGCTGCTGGCCTGTCGGTCGGTGGGGAGTGCATTCCATTCGCCTGCGATGCAAGCTATAGCACCGCTTATCGTTCCCGAAGACAAGTTGCTCCGTGTGTCGGGGATCAATCAGATGCTGCAATCGGTCAGTAGCATTGCCGGCCCGGCTCTGGGTACATTGGCCATTACGTATTTTCCCATTTCGCAGGTGCTGTACCTGGACGTGATCGGAGCCGTTGCGGCAATTGTTTCTTTGTTTTTTGTCACCATTCCGCATTTGCCGACAGGAACTAAACACTCGATCTCCGGCGTATGGAGCGATTTGAAGGCAGGCATGCACGCAATCTATCATAACAAAGGGTTGAGTATGCTGTTTTTGTATGCGATGATTGCTACTTTTTGTATCATGCCCGTAGCGATCATGTTCCCACTACTGACCATCGGTCATTATGGAGGGGACAAGTGGGAAATGAGTGTGATCGAGATTGTGTGGGGGGTAGGCATGTTGGTCGGGGGGAGTCTGTTGGGGGTGGCACGGATATCGGTTCCAAAGGTTATTATGGTCAATGCTATGCATATTGTCCTTGGGCTGACCTTTGTATGGTCGGGATGGTTTCCTTCTTCCTGGTTTATTGGTTTTGTGCTTTTGACCACATTGGGCGGGATAGCGATGTCTATCTTTTCGGCGGCTTTTATGACGATCATCCAGGAAGAGGTTCAGCCACAGATGTTGGGGAGGGTGTTTTCGTTGTATTTCAGTATAGCGATCCTGCCGAGTGCCATTGGTCTGCTTTTTGCAGGATTTATTGCTGATGCTATCGGTGTTGCCAATGCTTTTGTGATCTCGGGATGGATTGTGGTACTGATTGGTGTGGCTTCGTTTTTTACGCCTTCTCTGATGCGGCTAGGGTACAAAAAGGCTTAGATATGTATTTTTGTCATTTTTATGTCATCTATTGTAGGAAATACAGAATTTATTTTGCTTAGTGTAAAATGTACACTATATTTGTATCATCATAATTTAGGTTTATAATTGGTTAGTAAAGGTTTTCATTCTCCCCGTTTGAAAACCTTTTTTTATTTGTAAATAAACTCTATTCGTGCGCCAGCGTGAGGTCTATATAGAGTTTTCTCTATCGTTATTGGTGAATGCAAAGCATTTTATGTAAGTTTGAGAAAATAGCTGCTTATTATATATGAGTACTGATACTAACCATCCCAACGATAAGGACTTGTTATTTCGGCTACGGGCAGGAGATCATGAAGCATTTGAACTCCTTTACCTTCAATATTCCAAATCCTTATATTGGAGGCTTCGGCGTATGGTAAAAAGCTTAGAAGAAGCTGATGAATTATTGCAGGATTTATTCGTAAAAGTCTGGGAAAAACGGGAAGAGATTATTATTCAACAGTCTTTTGAAGCCTACCTTTACCGGATTGCACAACGGATGGCAGTGGATTATTTCCGAAAATTAGAACGACAGAGCAGAATGCAACATCATGTGCAACTATCTATCCCCGAAACGACGGAGAGCGTGGAGGAATATATTTTGGCAAGAGAAACACAACAATTGCTCGATGATGCTGTTGCTCAACTTCCGGAGCAACGACGAAGAGCGTTTACACTGTGTAAAATTGAGGGTAAAAGTCATCAGGAAGCAGCAGAGATTATGAATATCAGCCCCAATACTGTTCACAACCATTTGGTGAAGGCTATCAGCTCTGTAAAAGAATATCTTGAAAAGGCAGGTAAAACTCTGTCCCCGTTGATTTTAATTTTGGCACTTTCCCACGGAAGTTGTTAGGTTTTAATAATTAAGCAGCGCACGCGACGTACGTGTGCTTAAATTGACCATAAAAATAAATTTAAAAAAAATCCACAGCCCCAGTAGTCACTTTATATTTTTCAAGCGTCATATCTATAAAAGGGCAATTACGTCCTGACCAACTTTGCCCATGCAACGCATTGAAGAATTATATAACAAGTATCTAACCAATACGATCAACGAACTTGAAAAGCAGGAGCTTTTCGACCTGATTCAGCAGGCCGATGATAATCGTCTCGGAAAGCTGGCTGATCAATACCTTCAGAAATCAGAACCGGAGAATCTCGACCATTTGGAAGCAGATACCCACCGCATTTTACAGCACATCAAACAGCGTATTGCCGGACGGGAAGAAAATCCGAAGATGCCGGCCAGAATATTCCCCTTATGGCAGTGGATGACCATAGCTGCTTCGATGTTGATTATCGGTTTTGCAGGATACTATGTTTATAATTCCTCGACCATAAGCGTGTCAACTCAGTTAACCAGTATCTATAGCGATGATGTGGCTCCCGGAGGCAATAAGGCTACGATCACATTATCTGATGGTACAGTCATTGAATTGGACGAAGACAGGGACGGTGTCGTAGCATATGGAGATAAGCTTGCTTATACCGATGGCGAGAAGGTCATGATCACCCCCACAGTGGTACAGCATGCCACGCTAGCTACACCACGTGGCGGACGATACCAACTGACGCTACCTGATGGCAGTAAGGTATGGCTCAATGCGGCTTCTTCTATTACTTATCCTACACGATTCGAAGGTCGTCAGCGTACTGTAAAGCTACAAGGAGAAGCATTTTTTGATATCGCTGAGGACAAAACAAAGCCTTTCATTGTGGAGAGCAATGAGCAGCAGATTACAGTCACAGGAACGACATTTAATGTAGAAGCCTATGGAGATCAGCAAACCACAAATACTACCTTGGTCTCTGGCAGTGTGGTTATCAACAGCAATGATGGACATCGCATGGTGTTGCGGCCAGGGCAAAAAGCTATATTACAGGGGGACAGTTTTAAGACCGAACAGGCTGACATTCATGCTGTCACAGGCTGGGTGCAGGGCGAATTTGTATTTCATTACAGTACACTGGCAGATATATTGCCACAACTCGAACGCTGGTATGATATAGAGGTGGAGATTACGTCTATACCACAAGAAGAGTTCTATGCCGAGATAAGCCGCAATATGCCGTTATCCGCTGTGCTAAAAGCAATAGAAGAAACAAGTAATCTACGGTTTGAGATCAAAGAAAGGAGGCTCCTGTTGAAGAAGAGATAGCATCCCATAAAAAGCCGGAAGTGCTTGCAACACCCCCGGACAAAGCCAGGTTAATGTGCCTGCCTACTGCGAGTAAAAACATCACATTTTCTAACCTAACAAAACAAATTTATGAATTATATCATAGATTGCAAGGGTGTGTATACCCGCAACATACACATTCTGCAATATTCACGCTTCAAAATATTGATTCGCATGAAGCTCCTTTTTATACTTTTGCTGTTTGTTGTGCAAGCCAATGCCAGCCTTAAGTCTCAGACTATCACATTAGAGTTTACCGATACACCTCTGGAAAAGGTGTTGGGAGAAGTAAAAAAGCAGAGTGGCTACAGCTATATCGCCAATACCAAGCTACTCAAAGAAGCCAAGAAAGTAACGGTAAGAGTCTCCAATGCCGAACTGGATGAGACACTCCGTACGATCTTTCAAGACCAGCCCCTTTATGCAGAGGTCAGTAATGGGATGATATATGTCAAATCGAGAAGAAGAAGAAATGACAACACAAAAACCTCTGCACATCCATCTCTGCACGTTCTCTTGCAAATGGCGGTACAGGGAAAAGTGACCGATACCTTGGGTGTAGCACTGACGGGGATCTCGGTTTTGCAAAAAGGGCGTTCGGCTCAAGCCACCTCTACTGATCTGAATGGCAGGTATGTGATAGATGTACCCGGCGATGCGGTTCTTGTTTTTTCTATGGTGGGATATGAGACACAAGAACTACCCGTGAACGGAAAATCACAATTGAATGTAGTGATGAAAGCATCTACCTCTCAACTGGACGATGTGGTCGTAGTAGGTTTCGGACGACAGAAGCGGACGGATATGATCGGTTCGGTCGTATCGGTAAAGCCGGAGCAGCTCAAAGTGCCTTCCAGCAACCTGACAACAGCTCTGGCAGGCAGGGTCGCCGGTATGATTGCTTTTCAACGTAGCGGCGAACCGGGCATGGACAATGCTGATTTCTTCATCCGTGGGGTTACTACATTTGGCTACAAGGTGGATCCACTGATCTTGATAGATAATGTAGAAGTGACCACTACGGATTTGGCACGTCTACAAGTAGATGATATAGCTGACTTCTCCATCATGAAAGACGCCACAGCCACCGCTGTATATGGGGCAAGAGGCGCCAATGGCGTTATCCTCATTACGACCAAGGAAGGTAAGGAAGGGCCGGCTAATATCTCTGTCAGAATAGAAAACTCGGTATCTACACCTACCAGCAATGTAGAATTGGCCGACCCGGTCACTTATATGAAAATGGCGAATGAAGCCATTCTTACCCGAGATCCCTTGGGCTTCTTGCCGTTTTCTCAGTCGAAGATAGAGCGCACCGTACCGGGAAGCGGATCATTGGAGTATCCTTCGACTGATTGGAGAAAAGAACTGATCCAAGAGTACACGATGAACCAAAGGGTCAATTTAAGTGTCAGTGGAGGAGGGCAAGTCGCACGCTATTTCGTGTCGGGAGCACTGAATCAAGACAATGGTGTGCTGAAAGTGGATAGAAGAAGTAACTTCAACAACAACATTGATCTCAAAACCTATTCCCTGCGAAGCAATGTCAATGTAAACCTAAGTCCAACAACCGAATTCATCGTGCGATTGAACGGATCATTCGATGACTATAGCGGCCCTATCGATGGGGGCAACAAGGTGTATCGTGATATCATGCGAACCAATCCCGCATTATTTGCTCCATATTACCCCAGTGAGGGAGAATACAATTGGGTGAAACACACCATGTTTGGTAATTTCGGAACAGGAGGTTACCTGAATCCTTATGCAGATATGGTCAAGGGATATAGGGAGTATTCGCGTTCTATGATGCTGGCACAGCTGGAACTCAAGCAAAACCTGTCATTCCTCACAGAGGGGTTATCATTGAGGGGAATGGCAAATACGACAAGAAATTCATATTTCTCCGTGAGACGGCAGTACAATCCTTTCTATTACCAGTTTATGGGGTTAGGTCCGAGCGGGGAGCCCAATTATTATCTGATCAATGAGAATCAAGGTACAGAATACCTAGACTACGCCGAGGGAGATAAAACGGTAAGCTCTATATTCTATATGGAGGCGGCACTGAGCTACAACCGTACTTTTAGCGATAAACACGCCTTTAGCGGCATGTTGGTCAATATATTGAGAAATCAGTTGAATGGCAATGCGGGGGACCTACAGCTATCGTTACCATTCAGAAATCTTGGGGTATCCGGACGTTTTACTTATGCATACGACAGCCGTTATTATGCCGAATTTAATTTTGGCTACAATGGTTCCGAACGCTTTCACGAATCCAATCGGTTTGGCTTTTTTCCTTCTGTGGGTTTAGCGTGGAGCGCGTCTAATGAAAAATTTTGGGAAAATATTAAACCGGTGGTATCCAATCTGCGTATCAGGGGTACTTACGGGCTCGTGGGAAATGATGCAATAGGAAGCCCTCGTGACCGTTTCTTTTATCTTTCTAATGTCAATATGAACTCCACTGACCGGAGCTATACCTTCGGCCGGGATGGGGGGAATAGCAAAGAAGGGATATCCGTCACACGCTACTCCAACCCGGATATTATGTGGGAAACGTCCTACAAGACAAACATCGCACTGGAAGTCGGGCTATTCAACAGGTTGCAGATCACTGCGGACTATTTTAACGAAACGCGAAAAAACATCCTGATGGTTCGAGAAGATATCCCGACTACGATGGGATTATCGGCCGATATATCGGCTAATGTCGGAGAAGCCAAAGGAGAAGGAATAGATCTGTCGATGAACTATTCGCGCAATTTTTCAAATAGTCTGTGGATACAAGGGTTGTTTAATTTCACGTATGCGACTAGTGTATTCAAAGTATATGAAGAGCCTTTGTACGATGAGCCTTGGATGACGCGGGTGGGCTACCCCATTTCCATTCGTCGAGGTTTCATTGCCGAACGGCTGTTTGTGGACGATGAAGAAGTGGCCAACTCTCCCCAGCAACATTTTGGTGAAGTACGTGGAGGGGATATCAAATATATGGATATCAATGGTGATGGACAGATCACAGAGTTGGATATGGCACCCTTAGGCTACCCGGAAATCCCCGAAATAAATTATGGGGTTGGATTATCGGCAGGATATAAAGGATTTGATGCTTCTGTATTCCTCCAAGGTCTTGCCAGAGAATCATTTTGGATAGACCCTAAGGCTACGGCACCCTTTAGGCGCTACCTATATTCAGATGAGGTTTTTGCTCCGGGTACGATTCTCCAAAATCAAGTGATCAAAGCATACGCAGACAGCTACTGGTCTGAAGAAAACAGAAATGTGTATGCCCTGTGGCCTCGTTTGAGCCCAGAGGGAGGGAATGCCAATAATGAGCAGTACAGCACATGGTTTATGCGTGACGGGACTTTTCTCCGGCTGAAGCAAGTAGAACTTGGGTATACACTACCACAGCATGTGATAAAGCGAATCAATGCCCAGCGGCTTCGGGTATATTTCAATGGTACCAATCTGCTCACTTGGAGCAAATTTAAGCTGTGGGACGTCGAAATGGCCGGCAATGGGCTTGGGTATCCCGTACAGCGAGTATTCAACATCGGCGCACAGCTATCATTCTAAACCAATTGATCATGAAAAAAATTATTATATTATTCATGTCACTTATAGGGCTTAATTCCTGCAATTATCTGGATATCGTACCCGATAATGTGGCTACACTTGAAAATGCGTTTACGATGCGCAGTACAGCGGAACGATTTTTATTTACCTGCTACTCATACTTACCCAATCAAGGTGGAATCCCGACGAGCCCGTCACTGTTGGGGCATGAAATCATACCATTGTACGTGTACAACAGTAATTCGACCGCATTTGTGAGGGGACAGCAGAATGTGGTCGATCCTGTGTTGAATTGGTGGGACGGACTGATGGGAGGAATCGATATGTACCAGGCGATTCGTGATTGCAATATCTTTATTGAAAATATCCACGCCGTACCAAATATGTCTGATGAAGAAAAGCTGAGCTGGGAAAGTGAAGCTAAATTCTTGAAAGCATACTACCATTTTTTATTGATGCAAATGTATGGGCCGATTCCGATTATACGCGAAAACCTGTCTATTGATGCGGATCTTGAGAAGGTTAGGGTATCAAGAGAACCTATAGATGCCGGATTCAGCTATATTACAGCGTTATTAGATGAGGCAATTCCCCATTTGCCCCTGATCATCGCCGACGAAGGCAACGAATTGGGCAGAGTCACCAAACCCATTGCCATGTCTATTAAGGCTTTGGTGTTGGTGACTGCGGCAAGCCCCCTATACAATGGAAACAGGGATTACCTTAGCTATACCGATCCAAAATATGGCTCTCTGTTCAATCCCGATTATGATGTGGAAAAATGGCGATTGGCTATGGAAGCGGCAGAAGCAGCAATTGATGTATGCCATGAGGCAGGTATGGAATTACATAAATTCCGACCGGGAGTAGGACAAAACCTTTCTGATCACACGATTATACAGATGGGCATCAGAAATGCCGTATGTGAAAAATGGAACAGCGAAGTAATCTGGGCATATACAGGCGCTACTGCGACCCAAACAGCACTCACACCACGTACATGGGATCCAACCCGAAATCATGACGGTATGCAAGGCCGCTATGGTCCACCTTTGAATACTGTCAATCTTTTTTATACCAAGAATGGCGTGCCCATTGACGAAGATACAGGATGGGATTATAATGGTCGGTTTGACCTCAAAGTAGCAAGTGCAGCGGACAAATACAATATCAAACAGGGCTATACTACCGCTGCGATGCACTTCGATCGGGAAGACCGGTTCTATGCATCCACAGGATTTGATGGTGGGATATGGTATGGACAAGGAAAATTTGACGACAACGATACTTGGCACTTGGAAGGAAGGGCCGGTGGATTTACGTCCCGTCAATTTGCAGATCGATATACACCAACGGGATATTGGCCGAAAAAACTTATCAATTACCTCAATGTGGTAGGGGTTTCCAGTTACTCTGTTGTCGCATACTACTGGCCCAATATGCGCTTGGCAGACCTGTACCTGCTATATGCAGAAGCAGCCAATGAATACCTGGGGCCGAATGACGGTTCTTTTGAATACCTGGATCTGGTTAGAGAGCGGGCAGGTTTGCCCGGTGTACAGGATGCATGGGCACAGCACTCCCGGAATCCGACAAAATTCCAGACCAAGGAAGGCTTGAGAGAAATTATACATCAAGAGCGTCGTATAGAATTGGTATATGAGGCCAAAGGCTTATGGGATTTGCTACGATGGAAAAAAGCGGCCTCAGAGTTGAGTAAGCCGATGATTGGTTGGGATCTATTGCAGACCGATGCCGCACTTTATTATCGCGAAACCGTGGTATTCGAGCGTACTTTCCGCCAACGTGATTATTTTCAGCCCATCAGAGAGTACAACATTATCAGGAACCGGAATCTGTTACAGAGCCCTGGTTGGTAGTAGCGTCGACGAATAAACAACAAGAATGACTAAATCAAAAAAAGAATAATGATGAAACCTATATCTAAAATAGCTAAATATGCTGTTTATATCAGCCTGGTTTTTTCCGTTATTGCTTGCAAGGAAGAAATTAAAAAACCACTTACCCATGGAGAGAGACCGAGCAAAATCCGTGAATATAATGTGTCAAATTTTGCTGGTGGGGCAGACATTACCTATGAAGTGCCTGATGAATGGGTAGCCTATGTGGTGGCTGAGTATGAAATTAAACCGGGAGTCAAACGGGAAGCACGGTCTTCGAAGTATAAGGACAACATTACTGTCGAAGGGTTTCCAAGCGCAGGCCAATATACCGTCTCCTTATTTACGGTGGGCCGCGATGAACAACGGTCTGAACCGCTAATCATCCAAGTCAATCCCCTTAAACCGCCTGTATCGGAGGTCTTTGAAACATTAAAAATCATACCAGATTTTGGAGGAGCCAACGTATCAGGAGAAAACGTTTTTGAGAGCAACTTGGTTTTTGATCTGATTACATTGAATGAAGATAATGAATGGCAAGTTATCGAACAGCTATATACTAGCAGCAAGAACATCAAATTTTCGGCTCGGGGTTTCAATACCGATCTACGCAAATTTGGGGTGTATGTGCGTGATCGTTGGCTCAACTACAGCGATACGCTGTTTGGCGAATTTAGCCCGTATTTTGAAGCACAGATCGATATGTCTAATTTTTATGAGACTAACCTTCCCGGAGATCAACATGAAATGCATCAGGTGGGAGCTGCCCGGCGTATGTCCTGGCTATTTGACGGACGGACAGGTAATCAGACGCAGGGATATTATTCTCCGCTGAATTCAGGCGTTCCCCAGCATTTTACCATCTTTTTGCAAGGTACTTATCACTTAAGCCGGATCAAACTGTGGCAACATATTGCTGCGACGGCCACCTACAATTCTGCGAACCCAAGGAAATTCCGGGTGTGGGGCAGTATGGATCCAAATCCCGATGGTTCGTTTGACGAAAGTTGGTATGTGTTGGGAGAGTTTGAAAATATTAAACCATCCGGTACGCCAAGCGGCAATGCTACGCCCGAGGATCTTGATGTGGCCAGGGCAGGGGAGGAGTACGTATTTGACCTTGATATACAACCTTGTCGATACATCCGCTTTGAAACACTGGAAACATGGGGACTTACCCAACACGTATATATTACCGAAATGGCCTTCTGGGGCAGCAAAATTGAATAATTAAAATACGCAAAACCATGAGACAACATATGAATATTAAATCTATCACCATTTGCTTCGTAATCGTACTATATGGATTGATTGGATGTACACCTATGGATTACTACTACAAAGACTTAGTTGAACTTGGCGACCGTATTTATGTAGGAAAATTGAATAATATACGTGCTTATGTCGGCTATGAGCGGCTAAAATTAGAATGGGACCACCCATCAGACCCGAGTATAACGAAGGTGGTGGTCTATTGGAATGATCGTAGTGATTCCGTGGTGTACCTAATGGATAAAACCGAAGATGTAGGGGCTGTTCTGATAGAAGGGCTGTCCGAAGAACAATATGTATTTAATGCAATCACCTATGATGAGAAAGGGAACCGCTCTCTGCCCACCGAAATTACCGCTCGGGCCTATGGAGAAATGTTCCAGCAGACACTGCGAAACCGGGTGATTGAAAGTACTTCTGTATCGTCCGGATCCGTGACAATTAATTGGTATGAAGAATTTTCGGAAACAATGTTGCATACCGAACTGCGGTACACAGACATCAACGGAAATATCCAAGAGATCAGCATTCCAAAAGATTCGGAACAAACCGTTATCAATGATATAGATATGGATATTCCTATTTCATATAGAAGTGTTTTCATTCCGGAGCCTTTGGCTTTGGACCAGTTTTATACGGAATTTGATCAATATGAGATCCCTTGATCTCCGGTACATATCATGTTAGAGGCTGTCTCCTATATTTGCTTGATACAAACATAGGAGACAGCCCTTTGTTTTTTATTGATTAAACAGGGGAGAAGTATGTTTTATTAGCTATGGTGAGAAAAATAGTGTTAAATAATGCAAAATTGCTTTTATTGTGTACAAATTACACTTATCTTTGTGTTATCATAATTTAGGTTTATAATTGGTTAGTAAAGGTTTTCATTCTCCCCGTTTGAAAACCTTTTTTTATTTGTAAATAAACTCTATTCGTACGCCAACGTAGGTTTGTAAAATGTTCATTGTGAGTTTTCTCTATCGGTATTGGTGAATGCAAAGCATTTTATCTAAATTTGTCGATCATGAAGAAAGATCAATCCCGAATTATCAGGGAGCAGGCTCCACGCTCTGCGACCAGAGAACATTCCGTTCCATTATATCTTACATCCAGTTTTATTTTTGACAGTGCTGAGCAAGGACGAGCGATCTTTGCGGAGGAAGAAGAGGGTATGGTGTATTCCCGATATGCGAACCCCAATACCTCCGAGTTTATCAACCGGGTATGTGCGATGGAAGATGCCGAAGCTGGTCTTGCATTTTCTTCGGGAATGGCGGCAGTATTTGCCGGATTTGCTGCATTTATTGAGAGCGGAGATCATATTGTGTCCAGCCGGGCCATTTTTGGATCCACGCATCAGTTGTTGACGCAGTTGTTTCCCAAATGGGGTATCACCCATACTTATGTGAGTACGGCAAATATTGCCGATTGGGAAAAGGCGATACAGCCCAATACAAAGATTATATTTCTGGAATCCCCTTCAAATCCGGGGCTAGAATTGTACGATCTGGAAGCCCTGGGACGTTTGAAAGAAAAATATCCACAGGTCATCTTTTCCATCGACAATTGCTTTGCAACACCTTATCTGCAAAAACCCTTACCGTACGGATTCGACCTGTCCATACATTCGGCAACCAAATATATGGACGGACAAGGACGTGTATTGGGTGGAGTAGTGGTCGGCAAAAAAGAGCTCATGGATAAAATGATGTTTTTCATCCGTCATACAGGGCCTGCCATGTCACCTTTCAACGCATGGGTACTCTCAAAGAGTCTGGAAACGTTGGGATTACGCATGGATCGCCACTCTTCTAATGCGTTGGCGCTGGCTGAGGCATTGGAGAAACACAGTGAGATAGTGGATGTGAAATATCCTTTTTTACCATCCCATCCGCAATATGAGTTGGCTAAGAAGCAAATGAAAGCGGGAGGAGGAATCGTGACTTTTGAGGTCAAGGGTGGCCAAGAGCGTGCCTTTCGGTTTGTCGATGCGTTGGAAATGATCAAGTACACGTCCAATCTGGGTGATGCGAGAACTATCGCTACGCATCCGGCTTCGACCACACATTCCAAGCTAAAAGAGGATGAACGTGCCAGCTTGGGTATTCATCCGGGTACGATACGTTTGTCTGTAGGATTGGAAGATCAGGAAGATATTATCGGTGATATTTTGCAGGCATTGGAAAGGACGAAATAAAAAGTAGAGACGCGATCAATCGCGTCTCTACAATAGTTATTTTAATTCCCTTTCGAAAAATTAAACACCAGATATCCGGTGGTTCCATTATCCAAAGGAACGGGCATTTTCATCACCAAAGATCCTTCGTTGGCATATGATAGATCCAGACGGTAACCGCTTGTGACGTTGGACGCCTTGTCTCCGGCATACAATTTCTTGAATTGAAACTGCGGTTCACCTCCTGATTTCCCTGGATTGTAGACGTCCCAAATGATCGTGCGTACGGCTCCATTTGCACAGAGTGTGCCGCTTGTGTTGAAGGTGATACTTCCTTTATAATTGCCACCGGGCAGATTCCATTCGCTACCGATAAAACAGTCGACAGGGGCTTCGTCAAAAATATTTTTGACCGTGTAGGTTTGGGGAATATTTTCGCGGGTTACCGAGTTGAGCACCCATTTTCCCTTGATGCCCGATCGCCATTGAGAGGCCGAAGGTCCTGAAGTGGACCCTGCTGTACCGGTCACTTCGGAAGAACCTTTTTTCTGGGCACCGCACGATGCCACCACCAACACTACTACCAGTAGTGATACGAAAGAAAGAATACGTTTACACATAATTATCATTTTCTAATTTTAAATTCACTTATATCCGCAAAGATAAGAAACTTATGATCTCCATGACGACCTCATCCAAAAATCATACCATAACAGAAATTTTTGGATCAATAGGAGACAGGAAATTTATTTATTGGGGGGAGATAGTTTGTTTAGAGAAAACGAAGGGTTAATATTGTTAAAAGGAATATGTGTTTTTAGTGATTAATGCGTACTTTTACGAACCTTAAGCAGGAATTCGGATACATGCGTAATAAAAGACTGACAACTATAGGTAAGAATATTCTGAAATCCATCATTACTCTTGTGGCTTTGTATTGGGTTTCCAGAAAAATTGACTTTACCGAACTCAAAACGGCGCTTGTCGACTGCAATTGGTTCTTTCTTTTTCTGGGCCTATGCAGTTACGTTGTCTCGCAGCTTGTGGCCTCTTCCCGGTTGAATAGCTTTTTCAAGGCCATACATCTTGACCTCTCCGAACGGTACAATTTGCGATTGTATCAATTGGGCTTGTTGTACAATTATTTTTTACCGGGCGGTATCGGCGGAGATGGCTACAAGATCTATTTCCTCAAAAAAAAGCACCAGATCTCAGGTAGAAAGATATTGAGTGCCGTGTTTTTTGATCGGTTGAGTGGCTTGTGGGCATTGGCTCTTATCACGTGTGCTTTGGTTGTGTTTATGCCCCGGTTGGCAATTCCAAATGCTATTACGATAGCAGCAGCTATCATTGGTACGGTCTCCTATTATTTTTTCCTGCGCATACTCTTCAAGCAGTTTGCCCGGATATTTGTTCGTACACATATTAAGGCATTGGCCGTACAGGGGTTTCAGGTTTTGGCGGCCATATTGATTTTGTATTCCTTAAATTTTGACGGCAAATTTTCACCATATTTACTGATATTCCTGTTGTCGGCCATTGTGGCTATTGTTCCGTCTATAGGAGGTGGGGTAGGGCTACGTGAGCTCGTCATGGTCTATGGGGCGACCTATTTCCAGATCGATGAGCATACAGCCGTGCTGCTTAGTTTGTTTTTCAATCTGATTTCGGTTATAGTCGCATCTTCGGGAATATATTATATTTTCAGACCTCAGCGATTGGGGGCAGATCATCTGCCTACCGTAGCGGAGGTCGAAGAAGAGATTGACAAGGATGCTTTAAAAGAAGAAGAATAATGGCAAATATTATCATCACAGGTGCGAGCAGCGGTATTGGTTTTGAAGCTGTATTGGATTTGACAGCCAACAAGGACAATCAGGTTATTGCATTGGCACGTTCGACAGACAAACTGCGCAAGCTGCATGAGATTGCTTCCTCCTTAAATCCGGATGGCGGGAAGTTGTATCCGGCACAATTTGATATTGTCTATGACAATTATGAAGACTCGTTGATCCCCTACATAAAATCTAAATTTGACAAGGTCGATATCCTGATCAATAATGCGGGTGCATTGGTCAACAAGCCCTTTTTGGATACTTCTGCCGAAGAATTTGCGTATATGCTCCAAACGAATGTACTGGGACATGTCAATATGATTAGGCATGTAGTACCTTTGATGGGAGAGGGGGCACATATCGTCAATATCGGTAGTATGGGCGGCTTTCAAGGCTCGGTCAAGTTTCCGGGACTGAGTGCGTACTCGGCCAGTAAGGGTGCTTTGGCCGTGCTGACGGAATGTTTGGCAGAGGAATTTAAAGATAAAGGAATCAAAGTCAATTGCCTGGCTTTGGGCTCTTCACAAACGGAAATGTTTGAAACGGCTTTTCCGGGGGTAGAAGCGGGGACATTGGCCTTTGAGATGGGCAGATATATCGCCGAATTTGCCCAGAACGGCAGCAAATACTACAATGGCAAGGTATTACCGGTTGCGAATACGACGCCGTGACGGATCTTAACCTATCCTTCGTGTTCAACACTGTTTTTTTATCTTAAGTTGTTGATTGTTTGCCACTAAGACTCTAAGTTTTTTCTCTTTGTGATTTTCCCGAATGGTCCTGTCGGGTGTACATATCTTAGCACTAGGCACACGCGGCAAGCGTGTGCCTAGTGTGATAATGATTTGCGATGGTAGGCTATGGAGAAAATATCATGCAGGTAATGAGTGGATCTGCTGCGTATCTGGCATTTCCTTCCCGGGGTGTATCCCTCACGTGAGAACGTACATACAGATCGAATGATCGCATACAGAAGCTCGCCAACTGTCTATATAAATCAGCAAGATGGGTGCAACGGTTGCATCGCTATATGTACAGGTTCATTGACGCTATGCAAGATTTGGTCCATGGCATACAGCAGTCTGCAAAGTGTGCAGCCTATGTACGCACATGCATATCCGGTATTCCAAAAGACATGTACATTTTTGCCGATGGTATGCACGGTTTGCAAACAATGTACACACTGTTTCATAACATGCACACACCGTTAGCATAAATGTGTACACAATTTGGTAAAATGTATACCCTGTTTCGATCCATGGCCATGGATCTATACAAAATGTATCCCTATCCTGTCAAATAGGGTACCGTGTGAACACACTTGCAAGCGAAGTTGAGCAGAGTATATACGCGTTTTTGCAGTCTGCGCATCCACTTTGGTTGCCCATGCACGGATTCAGTGGTATATTGTATGCACACGAGCATGAAGCCTTATCACCTTAGGCCATATGCATGTACATGTGACGGGGTTAGGGATACCTTTTAGAAATCGCTATGCAGGTCTGGCAACGAGGTACACGCTGGGCCGTAGTATGCGTATCCCATCGGACGAACTGTGTATGCGCCGAAAGGCTAAATCTTACCTTTCGGGATCGAATATCATTCCTTAGCAGCTTCGACTTCGGTCTTGATCAGGCGCACGGCCGAGCCACGCTTGATCGTGGTCAGTTCTCCCTTCTGCCGCATGTCAACAATCTTGCTGTGGCTTACGCCAAACTCGATCCCGACCTCCTTGACCGTCATCAGTTCGTCCTCGCTATAGCTGATCAGCCGCTCGTCGGGTTTGAGATCGGCCTGCAAGGATTCCAGTTTAAACTTGATTTCTTCTTTGCTCACATTATCTAGAGGGAGGGACGACACCATCTCTTCAATGTTTTGGACAGACAATAATAATTGATACATCATCGTTTTCATAGCATAATTGATTAGTGTTCATAAACATTTGGTTCCGAACGACCCTATCAATAGCAGCTATTACCTTTAATGACGGTTTGATCTGTATGCTTTTGTCTTTAAGACGGTAGCAATATTTTTTTGGACGGCTATAGGATAGTCGTTCTTGTCTTTCTTTTCATATATCAGAGTTTACTCCTGTTCTAAATCTTCTGTGCTTTATTTCTCCACCAATACTTTCACTGTCTCGCCATATTCATCTACCTTATCTGCTGGCATGCTCATCAGTTGAAACCATTTCCTGAATGCAGCGACGAATACGATCGACATGAGTACTAAGGCCAGCACAGCCAATGATGCTAGCATATACTGCCCGTTAGGAATGTAGATGTCCACCACTTGGATATATCCAGCCCAATATGTGATGACAGACATGAATATGCCGGGAATAGCCGAGCAAAGCGCATACCGTCCTCGGTTTAATCGCAAGAGCATGGTTGTACACACGATCAGTCCACAAGCCGCCAATAATTGGTTGCTGATTCCGAACAATGGCCATATACTGCTTACATTCCCTGTAAAAACCAGGTACCCCCACGCAAATGTGAATGCAAAACTGCTGATCAACACACCCGGCAACCAGTTCTTGTCCTTAAACTTAGGGATAACCGTTCCAAGCATCTCTTGCAAAAAGAAACGCCCGACTCGGGTACCAGCGTCGATGGCGGTCAAGATGAATACTGCCTCGAACATAATCGCAAAATTGTACCAATAGGCCATCAAGTCATCCATGAATGGAATATTATGAAAGATGTGCGCCATACCTACTGCTAGAGATACGGCTCCACCGGTGCGCCCTTGCAACTCGACCCCGATCTTATCGACATAGCTCTGCAGGTCTATCTGATGCAGCGTGGGGTTATTCGCCAAAAAACTGTCGTAAACAGCCGTTGGCACATTGATCGCGAAATAATCGCCCGGCATCAGCGTACAGGCAGCAATCAATGCCATCAATGCGACAAAGCCTTCGACCAGCATGGCACCGTATCCAACAAACAGTATCTCCTTTTCATTGCCCAACATCTTTGGGGTTGTACCGGTAGCTATGATCGCATGAAAGCCTGAGATGGCACCACAAGCGATCACGATAAAAATAAAAGGCCATACGGCACCGCCAACAACGGGCCCACCACCATGGATGAACTGGGTAAACGCAGGCATTTCGATGTTAGGGTTCACAAAGATAATTCCTACTGTCAACATGAGGATGGTACCTATCTTGAGGTAGGTGGATAGATAGTCCCGCGGGACTAACAATAGCCATACAGGAAGTACAGAGGCTAGAAAGCCGTAGACTGCAATGGCAATAGAAATAGTCGATACATCCCAATGGAATAGGTTACTGATGTATTCATGCCGCATTAGATCATGCCCTCCAATGATACCGAAAAGCAGTAAAACTCCACCTAAGATACTGGCAAAGCCGACACTGTTTTTTCGACGCCGCATAATCAGTCCCATGACAATGGCTATCGGCATAGTGATGATGACAGTAAACAGTGACCACGGAGCCTCATGCATAGCACTGATACAGGCCAAAGACAGACCGGCCAACGTAAGTACAAGGATAAAAAGCACTGACAGTCCTGCTACAGAGCCAATGGTTGGACCAATCTCCTTGGAGGCAATCGTGGCTAAGCTTTGCCCTTTATGACGTACAGAAGCAAAAAGTACGATCATATCATGTACGCCTCCGCCCACAACGCAGCCGATCAAGATCCAAAGTGCACCGGGTAAATAGCCAAATTGTGCCGCCAGTACAGGACCTACCAATGGACCGGCTGCAGCAATCGCGGCAAAATGATGTCCGAACAGTACGTTTTTGTTCGTAACTACGTAATCCTGTCCATCTGCATATTCGACTGCAGGAGTAACGTTTTTGGCATTCAGCTTCAGTACCCGGTTTGCGATAAATATACCATAAAACCGATAAGCAATCGCAAAGATCAATAGGGCGACAAAGACCAGTGTTAAAGCGTTTATTTCATTTAATAGATCCATTTCTTCTTACGTTAAATCAGCATATGTTTACATTGTATATTTCTTGATAAAATGATATTACAAAAAAGTGGCCTGTAAGAATGGTTACTTTCTTCCCCCATCGACTACCGTATCTCAATGGATATAAACTTATAGAAGCAATGTCTGCTCTTTTTTCAGAGATTCCAATTCCGTATAAATCTTGAACAAAGCCCTGGGCAAATGGAAACATCCCTTCCATTTTCCGCCTTTCAAAGTCAGCAAAGGCTCACCCTGCCTATTCAGATATCCGTACCATTCTCCATACGTAGGGTCTGCAAAATTGCGGAAGGCATATTCATCCAGTTTCTCGAACCATGTTTTGCATTTATCATTGCCTGTATAGACATATCCTTTGGCCATACATACCAATGCTTCCAAATGTACCCACCAAAGTTTTTGATCCCATTCAAGCTGTTGTAATGGTCTGTTCAGGATATCCTTAAAATATAATATACCCCCATATCTTTCATCCCATCCAAACTCAAGGGCACGCAAAGCGATATCTACACATTTTTTCATCAACACATCATCCCCACGTCTATCGGCCAGATCCATCATAAACCACATTGCCTCGATAATATGTCCGGGATTGACCAATCTTCCATCAAACGAATCAGAAAAGGAACCATCCAGATTAACATTCTCCATAATCAAACCCGTATTAGGCTGATAAAAGACTTCCATGACCTCATGCACGACATTGTCGATCAGCGACTCGACGGTATCCGTACCAACGATATGTTCGAGTTCCAAGGAGAGATTGCTCAGGATCATAGGAAGAGCAAACCCTTTCAGCGAACGGGTACCGGGATAGGCTTTGTTGTACTTTCCTTTGGGGTTGTCCCGACGTTCGAGTATGCGGTTAAAGGTATCATAAGCCACCTGAGCGTATTCTTCTTTGCCGGTAATCTTGTACAAAGCCCCTAGTCCCATGCTCGCAAAGCAATCCGAAAAAATATTGTAGGGTTGCACAAGAGGACGACCGGATCTGTCCAATGCAAAATGCCAATCTCCCTTCTCGTCTCTTCCATTCTTGAGTATAAAGTCAGCACCCTGTTCCGCCATTTCTTTCCATACGGCATTCTGCTCTACACGTTCGTACAGCATGGACAATGTCCAGATCTGCCTTCCCTGCAACCACATGAACTTATCTGTGTCGAATACTGTACCATCCCGGTCTAAACACGTCAAAAATCCGCCGTATTCCTTGTCATTGGAATACTTCACCCAAAACGGCATGGTGTTCTCCAACAGTTCCTTTCTATACCGCTCAACAAATTCCTTCATTTCTACTCTATTTATTTCAATGTTTCTAAATACTCCTTATACCTGTTATATAAATGTCCGGCTTGCAAATAGGCCGATTGGGGACTCATAAAATGCGAAAATTCAAAAGTGATCGCTTTGTCGTATCCGGCTTTTCGGGCAGCTTCCAGTTTCAGACGAAGTTTCTCGAATTTGATCGGCATAAACTTGATCGGCATATCACGGTCGAACGATTCGGCATTGGTCCAGCATTGCATGTTATATTTATCGGCCAGACTCTTGTTGACCGCAAAAAAATCTTCCAGTTCATGATAATCAATATGTCCGTCCTGGAATGCGACAGCATCTACAGCGTTGTGTATTTCGTGGAATATCTCATTCCATTCTTTTTCGTGTTCCTGTATAGACACAAAGTCTGCTTTGGTCAAGCCGGAAGAAGTGGCCATGACAGCTTTTTTGCCGTCGATCCAAGGGGAAATAAAGGTAGGCAGGTTGTCGCTCACAGCTTTGCATTGCTCACCTAAGATACGAAAGGCACTGGCGGCTCCTTTGGTTTGGCGACTGATCTCCATACTCAGGTACCATCCACCGAAACTGCTGTAATGTCCATACCTATTCCATACCTCATCAATCACAAAACGATTGGCATCGATTTCGTGCTGCATATTTCCCGTGTCCCAATACTTTCCGCTATCGTACAGACCAAAGTAGAATTTCATACCGTGCTTTTCGGCCAATTGCAGAAACATATCGACCAAATCAACTGGTGGGGTGTAGCAGCCCATACTGTTCTGTAGCCACGTCGACGGATACGTCATAAACCTTCTGTATCCGCTACGGATCAAGATGACCGTATCGATACCAATGGCCTTCATGTATCCAAAATCACGATCCCATTCTTCTCTACCCCAATTTTGATGCGGTATATCGTGGCTTATCTCATCCAAAAAAGTACCCGTAATCTTCATCTATAAATATTTTTTCTCCTTTAAATAATTTACCCAACAGATATAGGCATCTGTATTGACGTGTATGCCATCCATTGTATATTCCTCTTTCAGTACATAGTCATCTGCCAAGGCTTCTTTGATATTCACATAGACCAGATTGTACTTTTGGGCCAGATCTTCTATACCCCTGTTTAAAATTCTGATCAGGTGTTCTTTTCCAAGCAAGTAGTCATATTTCAAAACTGATTCATGGAGAGGCAAGGTGCTCTGGACGTATATTTTCGTCTTGGGACTTGTGTTTCGGATGATTCTGATGATCTCTTCGTAATTCTTCAGACTCCATTCGGCAGGTAGTCCCCGGCCTATGTCATTGATCCCCATCATAAGAAATATCTTCTTGGGCCTGGACTTCATGGCATCGGCAATTCGTGCTTTCATACCAAATGTATTGTCACCACCAATCCCACGGTTACCGACCTTATATTTTCTGCCGATCAGCTCCTGCCATGGTCCGCGTTCGGTGATACTGTTTCCAAAAAACACCACGTCATATCGCTTACCCTTTAATGTCTGGTACAGCTTTTCCCGACCGTCATAATACCAGTTGCTATAGGTGCTATCCCGTGATTTATCTTGGGCATACACTTGTATCGTTCCCAACATCGCCAACAATATCCATATTGCTCTCTTCATTTTACAATGCCTTTACTTTTTTCAAATAATCTACCAGTTCAATATAAGCGGACACTTCCAGATGAATGCCGTCAGGCGTGATTTCTGAACGCAAATGTCCATTTCTGTCGGCAAGAACCGTATGTAAATCGATGAACCGGACACCCTCCGCCTTGTGGCTGATCTGCTTTAGGCCCTCGTTCAATATCTGGATATCACTATTCGTCACGGACTTAAAGGATTCGATCAATTTATTCGGATTGACCGGCAGTATGCTGTTGAGATAGATTTTTGTTTTAGGTGAGGCCCGCTTTATCTCCTGTACAATCCTGGAATAGTTCTCCATGATGTTCTGTGTCGGTATACCTCGCTTGAGATCATTGACACCGATCATCAAAAAGACTTTTTTTGGTCGGTGCCGTGTGATCTCGTCTAGCCGTGCAAGCACACCGTACGAGATATCACCACTGATTCCTCTATTCAATACCGGCAGATGCGGCAAAATATCGTTCCATCTACCAGCCTCCGTAAGACTATTGCCTACGAATATGACAGACTTTGGCAGGACAGGCATTTTTCTGAAATCGGCCAAACGTTCGGTATAGCCGGAGAAAACATAACTGCTATCAATCGTATCGGTAGTTTGCCCTCTCAAGTTGTAGAGACTCCCTAACACCGTAAGTAAAGTTAGAAAACTTGTTTTTATGAGTAACATATTTAAAAAATTATGATCGCCAAAACCACCTCCTATTGGTCGCATAGTTGGTGATCGAAATCATCAATAAAATATAGATCACTGTTTTTACCAAACCCAAATAAGGATGGATACCCGACAACGTGTCAAAAACAGGTAATATATGCACCAATCCCAAAACAGGTGTAATAAAAAATGCGGATACACAATAGGCGATCATTGGGTTCTGTCCGTTCTTTACTATTGCCAAAATAATAGGGTTGTTGGGAAAGCTTTTGGTCAAGTAATCACAGACAATATAAAAAATAAAAGCCAATCCGCTTGTCAGAAACCAATAGCTAAAGGAAGATGGATCTTTCTTGATCCCTCCATCCAAAGGCTCAAAGAACAAGGCGACAGAAGCCAAAACAAATCCCCAACTAACCAAACTCTTATAGAAAGCAAATTGTCCCTGATTGTATTTCTTAAAAAAGAGAAAAAAAGCTATTCCAAAAGCAGCATGTCCAATCAAATTGAATTGTAGCAAACGCATGTACAGTGTCACAACATGGAAAACGATAAAGGCTAAGCCGAGTAAGGCTAAAAATCTTGCTTTCTTTTGCTCTAGATCAGTATACAGGTTGTTTGTGATATCCCTGTTTCTCACCAGCAAATCGCCCAATATCGAACCGGGTAACACGATGCAGAGGTATTTCAAAAATGAAAAATTGTAAAACCATCGTATGTCGGGGTGGAAATCCCAAAGTACCTGCGTCCAGCTTCCTTCGATATCTTTGGTAAACCACACACCCATAAAAGCAATAAGCACGGCTATCCGTAGCAGAAAACTTTCGGAAGTCAGCAACCAAAATACAGATCCAAACACTGCCATATTCGCCAGGACCAGAATGATGATATTATTTTTTGATTTGTCAAATGTGTTTCCGAGTATTTCGCTATGGTAATAGATCAATAATCCTATCACGAGAAAACCCAACAGTTGCAAACCATATCTTCTGAACCTTCCTCCTTCAAAACGCATGAAAACCAGAAAAAAAGAAAAAAATGTCAGCAAAGAAGTCGCGTAATTCAGCCATTCTGGCCCCGACAGGTTTTCCGGTGTAAGATAAGCCAGCGTAATCGCAAAAAATACAAGCACCAGCCCCCGTCTTAACAGCCCAGAAGAGATCATCCTATATTGTTTATTGGCCAGTTTATTTCGCAATGCCAAAGGAAATGCTGCGCCCATGGCGAATAGAAAGAAAGGAAAAACAAGATCTACCCAGGTGATACCCGGATTATTGGGATTGAACTTGAAATCCGGCGGGCCGACCTGGGCGTGATACATCCATGCCGGAAAATCCGACGTCCACGGAATTACGGCAGCTAAGACCATTCCGATGATCGCCAACCCGCGAAGTAGGTCTATACTATAGTTTCTTTTGATTGTCATAGCTATCCACCCTAATTAATGACCAGTACCGCTGATATTGATTTCTTCGGCTCCTTTCCTTTTCTCCGCATCTGAAGCCATCACCGAAAAGAAACTCACGTTAGGACAATTCATTTCTGTGTATCTTTCGCTCTGAAACGGAACGATCAGAACCTTTCCGTTTTCCATGCGCAACAAATCTGTATGTAGCCATTTCCCGCCGTTTACTTTCGTTTTGGTCGGCTGTACAGGTTTTCCTTCATTGCCCATCTGATCGATCGCATTTACCCGTTTAAACTCTCCTTTATTTTCTAACGTGTATCCTGCACATTCAAAAGTTGTTTCATACTTTTTACCCGCTCCCTCAACTATAAATTTCACCAGGCCTTTACCGATTGTTTCCAACGATAAAAATACCTCTTCTCCCGGATACCAATAATATTCTTCTGTCGCGGGACCGTTCAAAAAGATACTTTCCTGACCGGATTTATGAGATGTCCTTCTTAAAAAAGGTCGAAACGCTACGCGTGCTTCGGAAATATTGCCCTGTTTGTCCTTGATTACTTCCCAGCTCAAGCCAATATCCGTCTCCTGCCCATCGACATTTCCGCCAAGGTAAATAGAAGGATTATCTAGGTATTGCTTGGGTTTCTTAGGATTTTTACGGGTGTCATCAAATATAATTTGAGGCAAAATTACTGTACCTCTTATGCCCACCCAATTGTCTGTACTGGAAACCAGTTTCCTGTAATATGCTCCCTCAAAACAGGGCTTTGAAACATCGGGACGAACTTCATTTGGAAAAAAATCTGCATAATTATTTTTAGGATCGGATCTTTTATCCGTTTCGTTCTTTTTTAAGGGAGCACATGAGATCATCAAAACCATTATCCCCAAGCCAGTTATATAGTTAAACTTCATTTTATTTCAGATCTATCGGTACAAAAATCAATGGAGTAGGCAAACAAGAAGCGCCGGGAGGTGAATAGGTAAAATTGATCTCCTGAATTTCTTTTGTTGGGTCAGGTCTGTAGATTTCTACAAGAATAGCCTCTGGTGCAGCTTTGGTGATCAATGTATCTCCGGGCAATTGTCGTATGGTTTTGGCCCCCTTGCTGTCAAAAAGTTCCATAGTCAGCCCCATTCCGCCACACCATTTATTGTCTGCCGAACGGGAATTCCATGTAAGGAGAGCTAGTCCTTTTCCATCTGTACTTTTCCATTTGATGTTTGTACTATACAATACCCCGTAATTGCCTGCATTTCGGGCATAAGCCTTGTCGGCTCCGATCGTACCTGTTATCCAAGGATCATCGTGGCCATCGGCAATGATAAGTTGAGAAATCCCATTTTTAGTATCTAATGTATCTACTCCTGCAATAGCATAGTTCGAAACACCGAAAAGACCTCTTCCTGCATTGCCATGACTATGAGGAATGATATTCTTGATCGTAGCAAACGCCTCAGGGCCACTTTTTTCGGGTGAGGTCTGTAAGACACTGATCTGAGCAGGCTGATCAATGACAAACTCATAAAAGCCATGTACCAATTCGTCGTATTCAACGACATTCCTTTCCAGCTGCTCATCAATGGCAATAACTTCTCCTGGTTGTACCGTGCGTACATTATTTGAAACTTCCGAAGCAAAATAATCCTCCAGGCCTTGTTTGCCTACTTGAAAATAATTGGTGCTTGGCTTTTGGGAAGAGTATTTTAGCATGCGAATAGACAGAACCTCTTTACCCGTGTTTTTAATGACAGCTGTAATTTTTCTCTTGATCTTTTGCGGTTCTTTCACACCATTCACATTGTAGACGTACAATCGGACAGCCCCTGGGACAACGTCTTCCTGCAAAGCAATGGCTTCGGGTACACGAATGTACTCCGGATCGTCCGAAATGATAAATTGAGGCCCTGGACGTACTGTTTTGGTATAGGCTATTTTTGCAAAATCAGTTCTTAAAAAATTGTCCAGTTTTACGATATTACCGATTTGACCGGATTTAATGACAGCTTCTTCCTTTTTATTGGCAAAATATAAATTTGCTTCCTGAGCATACGTGTCCATTCCACAAGTAAATACGGTTGCTGCTAAAAAAAATCTAAAAATGTGTTGTATCATGCTTATTCTACTTTTACTTTTATAGTCTTGACGCTTTCTTTTATCCCCTTATAGTTGCTGTTAACAAAAACAAAAGTTACTTCATATTCTCCTGATTCGGGAAAATTATATTTGAAACTGCTCATTTGGTTATCCGGATATTTTTTGATGGCTTTGCCATTGTCCGGGGCGACTTTATTGGGGTCAAACCTTTTCGTTATTACCCATTTTTCTACAGCTTCCAGGTTACTTTCCGGATTATAGTATATCATGTCGGCATGTGTCAGGAACCAAACACCTTTCCCGCCAGGATTTGAGATACTTACCGATGTCCAGCCTGCATTTACCCGGTCAGTCACCGGAATGATTTCTGTTTCTGAAAATTTGTTCTGTATATTGAACTGGTATATTCTCCAGGTACGTTGGGTAGGTGTAGTGCTAGGTGGCTTTTCACCTACATATCTGAATGCAAAATATACAGGTTTGCCCGATACCAGCAAATCCGAAACACTGGCATAGTCCGAAATCGTCCGAACACCTACTGCACCGCCTGCTGCCACACACCAGGTGAGTCTGTCACTAATATCTGTCCATGTGGCCTTCTCAACACCCTCTTTTGTATATTCTCCGGTAAAATCTGTGGATAGGTAAAGTTTGAGATTATCTGTTTGACTGCCGTAGAGAACCTGCGTTTCCATGTTTAAGATCAAGTCTCCTCCTTCCAGTTCCAATCTGTTACGGTTTTTATACTCTTTCCCCTTTTCGCCAGAGTAAAAAGTTATCATATCTGCATAGCCAGAAAAGTGAAACTCGACGGAATCCTCGGTACTATATACCTCCTTATCTATCGAGACATCCACCACGGGATCCAGCAATTCGTCCCTTGTACAAGAAAATGTTGAAAGCACTATCGCAATCGCCAAAAGTTTTTTTAATATGCTCATCTTATTATGATTTATAATTACCATCCATTATTTTGCTCCATGAGTTTGTTTACAGTCATCTCATTGCGCGGTATCGCAAAGAGTGTATCCCTATCTGAAATGTTCTCTACAGTTCTGAATCCAAATTGATAACTTGAGTTGGCCGACGCTTTGTACGTACGCAGGTTTTCCATAGTCAATATATAGGTACCCCATCGGATCAGATCGAACCTTCGGAGTCCTTCAAATCCAAGCTCAAAAGATCTCTCTTTTTGGATCGCTTGCTGAAAAAGGACCTCATCCAGTCCCGGAGACAAGTCAGCAGCTTCGATATCCGTGGCTCCTGCCTTAAGCTTTCCAAACGCCCTTCTGCGCACCATATTGACATATTCATCAGCCTGTGTGCTGCGATTGCCGGGAAGCATATTGTCTGCTTCGGCATACATCAGCAACACGTCTGCATAGCGCAGTAACGGAAAATTAATCACAGTTGTATTAGTGCTTTTCTGAGGTGACACTTCAAATTCCCGTCTCCACTTAGAAGCGTATCGGTTGTAAATGATGGCGGCTGTCCCTGCTGCATAGGGTACCTGTGCTGTACTTGGTGCCGTAGCATACGTATAGGTATTGATATTCCAGTCTCTTCTTTCATCGTCCTCATCAAACAAATCGTAGTAAGGTTTCATGACCCGTTGCGCACCATAACTATATCCTACTGTCGTATTTGATGTTCCTATACCATTGATAGAGCCCACCATCCCTTCTTCATGCTGTGCCCCCGAGATATAGGAAAACTCTACTTCCCATATAGATTCCCGTGTATCATACACGCCCTGTGCATGGTTTTTAAAGACTTGACTGTAATCCGCATTCAATCGGTGATAGCCAAAGTTTATTACTTTTTCGGCCCATTTTTTTGCTTCGGCATATCGTGAAATGTCCCGGAGTGGTGCCCCGGCCATTTTCAGGTTGACCCGTGCCAGTACACCCCATACAGCAGACTTGGAGACACGTCCCGCATTGTTGAATGTGGTAATATCCGCCACCTTATCTGCTGCGGTCTCCATGTCACTTGCGATCTGTCCGTAGATCTCTGTATAGGTAGCAGGAGCCATATCCACATCACTTGGGGTTTTCGTAGAGGACAATCGCAAAGGTATCCGACCCCAATTTGTGGTCAGGACGAAATAGTAATATGCCCTTAAAAATAAAGCTTCGCCTCTATATACCTCCCGCAGATTGTCCGGCATATCGGCTTTATCAATGTTTTCCAACAGCATATTTGCCCTGTTAATCCCTTCGTAAAGAAGGCTCCAGGTTGTCAGCAACTTCGTGTCTCCTATATCGTAATTCAACAAAGCGATGTCTTGTGAAGTACTGGACAGACCAAAATAGCTCTCATCACTCATATCCATTTCAAAGAAAAGGTATCTGCCATACGTCCCTGTCTTGCCCAATATATCGTACACACCCGCTAGGGCAGAGAAGACTTCTTTCTCATTGGTGTAGTAATTTGCCGGAGCCACAAAATCCGTAGGGGTTTCCTCCAAAAACTTGTTACATGAGGTAATCAGCAAGAATACACCCAAAAATCCAGTTAAAATTATTTTTTTCATCTCTTTAACTTTAAAAAATTAAAATGTGACGTTCAAACCAAAAGTATATGTCCTCGCTCGTGGATATGCAGAATAGTCAAATCCTGAAACCAGGGCACTGGCACGAATGGATACCTCCGGATCATAACCGGAGTAATTGGTCCATGTATGTAAATTTTGTGCAGTAAAATACAAACGTGCCTGGGAAAGCTTCACTTTGCTTATATAATTTGTCGGTAGATTATACCCCAGAGACACCGTTTTCAACCTCAGGAAAGAGCCGTCCTCAACCACACGGTCAGAATACGTTTTATAGAGAGAACCACGGGCAGCCGGCAATGTTCCATCGGGATTGCTCGGAGACCAGCGATCCCTGTACGTTGCGAACTGGTTGGTGTTGTATTTGTAACCCGACTCCATAATCAATCTATTGGCATTCAGAATATCATTTCCATAAGACCATTGAAGAAATACACTCAGATCAAATCCCTTATACATAAAGTTGTTGGACCATCCTCCAAAATGCTTGGGCAATGGGTTACCAATGACTACCTTGTCATACTCATTGATCAGCCTGTCGCCATTTAGATCTTTGTATTTGATGTGACCAGGCTGTATGGTATTAGCTCCCATACCATTGGCTGTTAATGTCGGTTTCAAGGTATAGTTGACGCCATCGAAATCAAAGTCATCGTATGTGTACACCCCATCCCACAGCACACCATAGAACTGCGAAACCGGTTGACCGATCTTCGCTACATAAGCTTCCACAGTACGCCAGTCATCGCCCCATCCTACAGCCGTCAATCGGGAAGTCTCATTGTCTACTAATGCCAGAACTTTATTGCGATTGAACGAAATATTGAAATCCGATGTCCATGTAAATGCTTTCCGGACAGGAACAAACCCTAACGTGAGTTCCAGCCCGTCATTTTGAATCTTGCCAATATTCTTCATTGCAGAAGAATATCCGGTAGAGGGGGATAAGTTGGCATTCATCAACAGATCGTGGCTTTTCTTACGATAAAGGTCCACCGTGAATGTGAGCCGTTCTTTGAAGAAACCCATATCCAGACCTATATCCGTTTGCTCGGATGCTTCCCATTTTAAAGCCGCATTACCCAATGAAGTCGGTATCACACCCCGGATAACAGATCCACCGAATCCATAGCCGGAAGTATTTTGGCTTTGAAGAGCAGCGTGAGCAGCAAAATTTCCTATCGCATTATTTCCTGTGCGTCCCCAGGAAGCACGTAGTTTTGCATTGGATACCCATGTAGCCCTTTTCATAAACTGTTCATTGTTGATGCGCCAGGCCGCAGCAAAAGAAGGGAAAAAGCCATATACATTATCGCCCAATAGACGGGATGAACCATCCAAACGGTTAGTTACCGTAAATAAATATCTTGAATCATAGGAGTACATCGCACGCGCCATAAAACTAGCCATACTCGCCGCTGTCGAAAAAGAAGAAATACTATTAGGTTCTCCTTCATCCAAGCCGGATAACCCCAGGTTTTCATTTTGCAACCGGATCGCCATAGCTCCAAAGTTCAGTCCGGAAGTTCGCTCCGCAGTGAAACCTGCCATTGCATTGACATAGTGCTTCTTGGCAAAAGTTTTGATGTATGTCAATTGATTGGATACATACCACCTATCGGATTCGTAAAAAGCTCTGGAACCGTTCAACTGGAAGTTCGTGAATTCGTGTCCAGTTCGGGAGTTGGATCCATTGAATGTATCGTATCTTCGGTTACCTTTATAAAAAGTTCCGGACAATTTATATTTAAGATTTTTGAACAGTTCATATTCTGCATAGCCGTTGACCGTAAAAGTGGTCCCATAATTCTCCCGAAGTTCATTTTGGGTGGTCATTATAGGATTAAAACGATGTTCTTGCGATTGTTCGATCTCAGGATCTAACCCTTCCTCCAACAAATTGGTGTTTGTCACAGAAACCGGCCTGTATGCCCACACACTGAACAATAAATTCAACTCGTGATTATAGCCTGCTGTCGAAGTAGGTGTACCGTAGTTTTTATAATTAGAATAAGAAGCATCCAATCCCAGTTTCAATTTCTTATTCACTTCCTGGTCCAGGGTAATCCTTCCTTGTGTCCTGTTAAAACCGGAATTAAGGATGATACCCTCCTGGTTAATCCGGGAGAGGGATGCGCTATATTTAGTTTGTGCCGTACCGCCCTTGAAAGAAAGGTGATGGTTGGACATTGGTGCAGTACGCATCACCTGATTTTCCCAGTTAATGCCATCGAGCAATTTGTAATCCTCCATATCTACTTCACCCCCTTGGAGATATAACCCCTTGGTCCGAACCGAATCGATATCCCATTGCAACTTCACAAAATCGTATGGACCGAGTACTTCCTGTCTTCTTGTGCTGTTTTGAAACCCATAATAAGTGTTATAGGCAATTGTGGGAGCAGACAAAGCTCCTCTTTTCGTGGTGATAATGACTACTCCGTTTCCGCCGCGCGCTCCATAGATAGCTGTCGCAGAAGCATCTTTCAATATATCAATCGACTCTATATCCGCAGGATCCAAAGCGTTGATAGGGTTTGCAGCCAACCCTCCATCGTTTGGGCTTTCGACAGGCATTCCGTCGATGACGTATAAGGGGCCTACATTTTGTGTAATAGAGCCTATCCCTCTGATGACGATATCAATCGTAGATCCAGGTTGGCCTTCGGATGAAGTCACCTGTACACCAGCAACACGTCCGGCCAAAGCTTCGTCAAAAGATTTTACCGGAGCCTTTTGAAGATCTTTCATTTTGACACTCCCGATCGCACCCGTCAGGTCAGATCGTTTTTGCTCGCCATATCCAATGACAACCACATCTTCTAACATGGAGCTACTTTGCACCATCTTAATGTCTAAAACTGTTCTGCCGTCGAGCTGAACCGTTTGTGTTTCGTAACCAAGATAGTTAAAGACTAACCTGCCGTTTGTATTGGGAACCTTAATGGAGAACGCACCATTACTATTCGTGCGGGAGACCGTATTACTACCGTCTACCTTGACTGTGACTGCCTCCAACGGTTCACCATTATTGTTGAGAACCCGGCCTGTTACCTGTCTTTCCTGCCCATACACCAAGGTGACAGAGCATATCATCAACAGAAAGCTTAGCCTCAATGAAGTCCATTGAATGAATTTATACATAACTATTAAAATTTAGGTTTAAAAATTCTTTATATTTCCTTTAAAATCTACTTCCTTTTCAAACAAGCCAAGATGTGCGTCCAACAAAACCGAAGCCCATCGACGATTCAACCTGGTATCGGCATTTACCTCTACGCTATATCCTCCACGGGACAATATCCCGTTCAAATCAGCAATGGAGATCTCTTTGTTTATGGATTTTACGATCTCCTGATAGCCTTTCACGGTCAAAGGCTCTCCCGAAGCTGTCCAGTTGTTATTCAACAAAGGGAAATAGCTTCTCAAACCGACCAAAAGTTCGTATTCGCTGATTTCCCTCTCGGGATAAAACCAGGTCTGATTTGCCCATTTGTACGGAATACCGGTTCCTTTCAGTATACCTGTAGCGCCTGTTTTTTGCAGAATTTTGAAATGCGGATCCGTTGCAGGTACATCGATATACGGCATGATGTACGCTTTCTGATCCAATAAGACAGACTGCACTTCACGAATGGACACCTGTGACGGAGCTGTAGCCCGTTGGACAGCCAAAGCTGCAATCACTCCGGAAGCCTGCCCAATACCCAATACCACGGGTTGCAGGCGGGTAGCTCCGTTCACGATATTGCTTACACCGATGCTTTTCTCGGCGACGATCAGTCCTTCATAATCCCTGGGGATCAGTGACCCCATAGGTACATTGTAAGATGGTACGCGTATCTTGACAAAATCGATCTCCGGAGCATTACCATATTTATAATGATGATGATCAATCGTATAATCGCCCACCACGACACCCGTACGGTAGTAGGCCTCTGGCGTATCAAAAGGAGTCGTGATATGCTGTAAAGAGAATAAAGACTTGGCTTGTAAACGCCTTGACTCACGGTGGTAAGGGATCATCGGAAAACCATCTTTGGTTGGATACTCATCGTATGCTATTCCTAAATTTTTGAATCCCAGTTCGGACTGTATGTAATACACAAAGCGTAGCGTCATCTGCTTGGCCTCTTCCAAGAGTTTAGCGCGTTCGGCAGGGGTTTTCTCGATGATGTTCAGGTAAATATCATTGCCTTTCTTCGGCCAGTTGATCATGAACTTATTGTTCGGTAAGCGACCGTAAGTCAACATCTTGAAGCAGTCGTTGTTGTCTTTGTTGAATGTAGCCGGGTCGGACACATCGCAACAGCCGGCAAACTCTTCTTTGTCGTAGTTTTTTGGCTTTTTTATCGTTTTGTCTGCTCCTTTACCAAAATCTTTGAGTGTGATGACATAAGTCAGATCCTGTACGATGTCATTTGCTTCCTCTAAGGCAAAAGGTTCTCCGGTCAAGGATTTACTGTCCATACCCAAATAGTACGGTACCTTCAAAGAGGCCATGACATCGCCAAGTTCTGTTGCATCGATAAGGATCTTTCCCTGGATAGTCGAACTTTTACCCGATTTAGAACTAATGTCTACCAACCATTCTCCGTTTGTTTTTCGGGCATTGCTCCAGGACGTTTCGAACAATACCTGGACCTTATTTTCTGCCTTGACCATTTTTTGGAGGATTTGGTTACCTACCGATGGTTCAAACAACGTATTGCTTACCCATCCTGTTTCTACTGCTTTCGGACCACCATAGTAATCATATAGGTGTTGACGAAACTCCCCCCATAGACCAGAAGGCAGTCTGTGATTACCATCGATAGCAGATACCCCCGCCGAAGTCAACATACCGCCCAACCATACCGTCTCTTCGATCACAACCACATGGGCACCCAAACGGGCCGCTTGAATCGCAGCCATTGTCCCACTGGCTCCACCACCGACAATGATGACATCTGTCTTGGTCTGTGCGAATAGTTGTGCCCATGCACAGGTCAAAAAGAATAGGATTACATAAAATCTCTGCATCATTCTATCTCTTTTTTACGATTAAAGCACTGATGACCTTTCTTTCTCCTGCAGCATCCGAAGGTTTGATTGTTGTTTCTCCATCCACGACCAACGACGAAGAACCTCCGCCATCCAGATTTACAGCTCCTACACAGCCTAAGCTTAACATTTGTTGAGCCAATTCTTGTAAAGTCAAACCTGGAATGTTGGTGCTTCCTCCTTCTGCAACAAACAGCACAACATTGCCATTTTTCAGATGACCTATCGCCGTTCTCGGCCTTGAAGAAGTAGGAGTAGCACTCGTCGTAATCATCTCCTCCACATCAGTAATATGAATAATAGAGTCTCTTATCAGCATAGGCGATCCCCCAATGGCAGTAGTTTGTGTCCACAATGCGCCTTCTTCTGGAAACGATGCTGTTGGTGCTATTTGGGGAGCTTGGCCTTCTGCATTGGGACTTGGTTGCGGATATGCATACAACTCTCCGTTTCCAGTACCCACACTATATACCCACGATACAGACGGTTTATAATCTTTATCCAAACCGAATGCTGCCCGTGTAGGATAGTATGTTGTGTTCGCTCCGTTATATACCCGTGTCAAAGATTTTACATTCACAGAACCGACCGCTGAATTGTACATCACCAAGCTTAAACTTGTCGTGCCCGAGAAGAATCCCCCGTTCACGCAAGCATACACTTCACCGTTTTCTTCGTTAAAAAATGTGGTAGGAGTTTTAGCTACAGTGGAAACAACAGGTTTCAAGTCAATATTGAGACGGGGATTAAAAGCCAATAAATACATGTTCGTATTTTTGCTGTTTACTTTTTCGCTACTCTTGTAAATCGTAATCCCTCTCGGAAAATTAGCCATCAGTCCCGTCTGTTTCTCCCATACGGTAGTGTCCAAATCTATAACCGGCTTATCCAATCTGTACTTGTCTAATTGATAAACAGAATACAAGCCTATTTTTTCTTCTTTATTGCAGGATAGAAGAATTAAAATGGATAGGCCTAAAAAAAGTCTCGAAAAATAATGCATCATAACAGAGATATTAGGTGTAACAATATGCTAAATAAGAAATAATATTTTAAACAAACAAGTTATTTTTAATTTTATTTAAAAATAAGATGATAAATTTGTTATTTATTAATAAACAAGTGTGGTTGACTTATTTTCTTTTGCAATTAGATGGAAACCAGGCCCAAAGGAACTATAATTTTGATTACTCTGTCGCCAAGATTTCTTCTTCCGGTTTTTGCAAGGGCACGAGCCATGTCACTACAAAGGCCGGAATGGTGGCTATCAGTACCCAAATGAAGAATTCTTTGTACCCTAGGTAGTCGCTCAGCAATCCGCTAATCATTGAGGGAATCATAAAACCTAAGTTCATCAAACCGCTTCCGAAAGCATAATGGGCCATCTTATAGGGGCCAGGTGCTATGTTTTGCATCATAAACAGAATAAGGCCCACAAAGCCAAATCCATACCCAAAGTATTCGGTTACGACCGCAGCACCGATAGTATAAAGATTTGTCGGCATGGCTATAGCCAAAAATGCATAAGCGGCAAAAGGCAGGTTGAAAACGGCACACAGAATAAGCAAGGTCTTTCGGGTCAGCCCCCTTTTAGCAACATAATATCCGGCGACAATAGAGCCTAGCACAAAAGCGATCGATCCGAATACACCATACAACAAGCCTATTTCGGAGGTGCTCAGCCCCAAACCACCATCAGCTCGCGAAGCCTTGAAAAAAAGTGGGATAATCTTGATCGCTTGTCCTTCCGCAAAACGGTAAAGCACAATAAAACAGAGGCTATACCAAATGTTTTTTTTCTGAAAAAAGGTGATAATCACATCTTTTAGCGTGTGAAAACCCTCTTTCAAAGAACTTGTTTGCACCACGCTTTGGGACGAAGGCAAGACACGCATATTATACAGCCCCAATATCAACATGATGGCGCCATAGACAAACATGACAATCATCCAGGCATTCCGTATGCCTATCTCTCCTTCCAACTGCCCGGCCAAATAGACCAGTGCTCCTCCCGAAAAAACCTTGGCTATATTATAAAAGGCTCCTTGCCAACCTACATACTTAGCCTGCAGCTTGGCATTTAGTTCATTTAGATACACACCATCGGCCGCTGTGTCATGGGTGGCTCCGCTAATGGCAATGATCGTCAATACAGCTATCGAAAAACTGAAAAAATGATCCAATTGTAAGGTCAGGCCGACCAATCCAAACAGTACACCTGTAAACACCTGGGTCATGTATACAAAGAATTTTTTTGTCTTATACATCTCCAGAAAGGGCCCCCACAAGGGTTTCAAAGTCCACGGTAGCATGATCAATGATGTCCAAAAGGCGATTTGTGTATCGGATACCCCCATGTTTTTATACATGATTGAGCTTGCTCCCGACAAGGCTACGAAAGGTAATCCCATAGCAAACCAAGTCGTAGGAATCCAATAAATAGGATGGAGTGTTGTTGATTTATCTTGTCTCACGATATATGTCTAAAGTTGGTTATTGTTATATTTATCATCATCTTATCAAGAGCGTATATTCCTTATAGCAGGAAATATTGCTCAATTTTATTAAATAAAATCATCAAAACAAAATTAGTTTTTAAAAAAATTTAATAATTATTTTATCTGTTGATTACTTTGGGCCGAATGGGGTTTTAAAAAAGATTTAATAATGCTGGGCTTTTAAAGTGCCTATTTTGCATGGAGTAGTCCATATAAGTAACTTTTTGCTATATTTAACCGCTTCATTAATAAAGTTTTTTATTTAACAAAATGAGTTCAAACTTCCTTACCGATCTGCACAATGCCAATATCAGCGGCGTAGCCTATAAAAATATTAGGCTGAAGAAAAAGATATTGGCTTATTTTGCCGTCCATGAGCTGGGTACTATTGCTGAGCTAAGTAAAGAATTTAACGTCAGTATTCCCAAGATTAACGAATCCATCAATGAATTGATCGAAGAAAGCCTAGTAAAGGATTATGGCAAACAGACATCAAATGTAGGAAGAAAGCCTAATAACTATGGCTTAGAAGCAAACTCGGCATTTTTCATCGGTGCGCAGGTCAGTCACGACTATATCTCGATCGCCATGATCAATATGAAAAAAGAACTGGTAGCCAGCAAAGATGAAATTCCCTTCCAATTGGAAAACAGCGAGCAGTCCCTGCACGACATCTGTAAAGAAATAAAAGATTTTATCTCAAAGCTCCATATCAAACGGGAAAAAATATTAGGGATCGGTATCAATCTGTCGGGAAGAATAAATTACAGAACCGGGTATTCGTACAGTTATTTCAATTTTTACGAAGATCCCTTGTCCAATTTTTTCGAACAGGAACTCGGTATACACACCTTTCTTGAGAACGATACCAAAGCCCTTTCGTATGGCGAGTTTTCAAGCGGTATCGTGACCAACGAAAAAGATGCGTTATTCATCAATGTCGACAATGGAATAGGTCTAGGCATTATGATCAATGGACAATTGTATTATGGCAAATCCGGGTTTTCGGGAGAATTTGGCCATATCCCCATATTCGACAACGATATTATCTGCAAGTGTGGCAAGAAGGGCTGTCTGGAAACGGAAGCCTCTGGCCATGCACTGCGAAAAAGAATAATAGAAGCAATCGAAACCGGTGCAACCAGTATTCTTACTAAGAAATTCAGCACCATCGAAGACATTCGTCTGAATGATATCATCCATGCGGCAAAGAGAGACGATACCCTGTGCATCGAAGCCATTAATGAAATCGGAGAAAAGCTGGGACGTGGGCTAGCAGCCCTTATCAATATTTTCAATCCCGAGCTGATCATCATCGGAGGAGTGTTGGCTAAGTCTGAGGAGTACTTGAGTCTGCCCCTGAAGAATTCTATCAACAAATATTCGCTGTCTATTGTCAACAAAGACACCAAAATCGTTATATCCACCCATGGCGAAAAATATGCACCCATAGGCGCTTGTCTATTGTTAAGAGACAGGCTGTTGGCGATCACAGAATAGCGATTTCCAAAGTCTAGTAAGTCACCACGACGATAAGACTTTGGAAGTCTTGATTTATGTCTTTTCAGTCTTTCCTCTTGTCTAAATCCTTTGGGAATGCCCAAAAATAAATTGGTAAATAAAAAATAAAATCAGATATTAGACGATAATTCTATACAAAACTAACTCATGATTTATAGCTTATTTCGTTGATCGTACTTGTAAGTGAGCTAAATACAGATCCTAGAAAGAAAGATTTTTATAAGGTAAATGATAGCATTAGACACCTTTTCCGATGAAGAATTATTTGAACTTGTCAAAGAGGGGAGCAGGGGTGCCTATGAAGAAATTTACCATCGCTTTAAGGGCGTATTGTATGCGCACGCCTATAGAATGCTTGGTGATCGGGAAGAAGTCAGGGACCTGATTCAGGAAGTATTTGTGGCTTTATGGTCAAAAAAAGATTCGCTCTTTATTAAAAATATATCGGCCTATTTGTATTCTTCTGTCCGAAATCGGGTCATCGACAGGATGTCTAGACAGAAGAGCAAAAATAAATATTTAGACTCCATGGCATTTTATGTGGAGCATTATAGCTATCAGGTGCCCGACCGTATTCTTTATGAAAAGGAACTCAGGTCGCTCATAGAAGCCGAGGTAAATGCCCTTCCTGAGCGGATGCGGTTGGTTTTTGAGATGAGTCGGAAAGAACACTTGTCCCACAAAGAAATCAGCGAAAAACTCGGCATATCCGAAACTACCGTACGAAAACAAGTCAATAATGCCTTGAAAATCCTACGTTCGAGGTTTAAAAATAGAGATTCTTTCATTTTTTTTCTTTTTATCTACTCCCTACCGTATTGATGTCCGTCTTGCATATGGAAGTTCGGCAGAACTGACATGACTAGACATGAAAAAGCACCAATTTAATAGACTTCTTAAACGGTATAAGCAAGGTAAAGCCTCCGGTGAGGAAAAGGCTCTTGTAGAAGGATGGTATAATTACCATGCTGGTCTTGAGCGCGTGTCTCTACCGGAAGAAGGGATTTTGGAAGAAGACCTGCAACAGATATGGCAACATATCGCGGCCGAAGATATTCCTGTACAAAAGATAAAATGGGCCAAATGGTCGGTAGCGGCTTCTGTAGCTGTATTCCTGATGCTCTCTACTTTATCGACAATCTATTTCAGCAATCTATTTAAAGAAAAAAAACCAGGGACCGCTGCGCCTTCATATCCCTTGTTTATGCTCAATGACCCCAAGCAACAGGGGATAGGGATGTATGATGCCTATGTGCAGCTTGGTTCGGGAGCAATGATCAATCTAGACAGTGTAAAGTCCGGCAAAGCATTCTCCTACGATAAGATCAATCTCAGTAAAGAGGAGGATGGTACAATCGTGTACAAGCCTGAAGTCAATAAGTGGGATGAGCTGAACGCAAGCCGTCATATGCATACGATCCATGTGCCGAAAGCAAAACAATCTAAATTGGTGCTGTCGGATGGTACTAAAGTATGGCTCAATTCGGAGTCTTCGATTTCTTTTCCAGAAGTGTTTGCCTGGAACGAACGGCATGTAGAGGTCAGTGGCGAAGTGTATTTTGAGGTTACCAGGGATGTTTCCAGACCTTTTTATGTCAAGACGAAAGATGCAGTGGTCAAGGTGCTTGGTACGAGCTTTAATGTGAGTGCCTATCCGGATGAACACATATCTACGGCTACGCTGGTCACAGGGTCAGTAACTGTGTTTGCTCCCACTGAAGATGGCGAGGAGAGGCCTGCAACAAGCAGGACGCTGGTACCTGGCCAGCAATGGGCGATAAACAAGCACAACCATAAGATTTCTCTTCAAACCGTTGATCTGGAAGATATCGTGGCATGGAAAGAAGGGCTGATCTCATTTACGAATCTTGATCTCAAGTCCATTATGAAGAAGGCGGCCCGGTGGTATGATGTGGAAGTGGAATATGAATCGTACAATCACACTAGAAGGTTTACCGGAGGTATCTCCTCCCGAACGACATTGGAAGAGTTTATCAAGATTATGGGCCTTTATCAGGTCAAAATAGAGCGGGAGGGAGATAGACGGCTTATCGTGAGTGGTAAATAGTGTCGATTGTTTAGCTTTTCCATAGGCTAAAACTTTGGAAAAGCTAAAAGGAATAGAGTAGTAAATAACACCTAAATTATAAAGTATGCAGATTACTTTTGTGAATCGGCCAAATCGTTTGGCACATTATGAAAAGAAGGGAAATCCATATTCACGTTGGTTTCCGTTACGATTACGGGTCATTACATGGTTATTGGTCACGTCAATTTCGTACGCTGCGGCGAATACTTTGTTTGCCCAACAGTTGAATTTAAAATTAGAGAAGGTTTCGTTGCAGCACGCGCTGAACGAGGTCAAGAAACAGAGCAAGTACATCAACTGGTATGAAGGTGGAGCAATCGTGTCGGATGTCCCTGTGACCATCAATGCCAAAAATATATCCCTAAAGCATGCGTTGAGCAAAATCTTCGATGGACAACCCTATACGTACAACATCGTGGGAGAAACGATTGTTGTCAAGCGGAAGAAAGAAGATGTGCCTGCTATAGCTGCAGCATCTCCGTTGCAAGAGATCATTACGGTCGAAGGTAGGGTAAGACTGGCTGGCAAGCAGGCGGATGCAAGCCATGCGGGTATCAGCGTACGTGAAAGAGGAAGTAGTTCTTCGGCTATCACGGACAAAGACGGAAATTTTAAGATAAGGGTGCGCAAAAATGCTGCTTTGATCTTCACGATGTTAGGGTACAGTACCCGGGAAGTCAATATCGGTGTAGTCGACAAGATTGACATCGAACTACAGGAGGAACTAAGCAAACTCGATGAAGTCGTTGTGACTGGCTATACGGTACAGGAACGACGGGAAATAACCGGGGCCATATCGCAGATCAAAGCGAAAGATATTGAAAGTATGCCGATCCAGACTTTCGACCAAGCGATGCAAGGACGTATGGCTGGAGTAAATGTTTCTTCGGCAACGGGTGTTCCGGGTGGGGCAGTTCGTGTACAGATTCGTGGCGAAGGTTCCATTTCCGCAGGCAATGATCCACTATATATTGTAGATGGGATTCCAGTCAACTCGGAAGATGCAAGTACGGTCACGTCCAGCAACCCCCTGTCTTTTTTGAACCCCAAGGACATCGAATCTATTGAAGTGTTGAAGGATGCCGCAGCGGCGTCTATCTATGGTGCACAGGCGGCCAATGGAGTCGTGCTGATCACGACCAAAAGTGGGGCAGCTGGTCCTACAGTAGTCAATGTAGAGTATAACCAAGGGCTGGTGACCCCCATGCCGTTGATCGAAACCATGAATACCCAACAGTTTATTCAAGGAAGGATGGAGGCCAAGCGGAATTATTATCCCGAATATTCCTATGAACAGGTTCGTAGTGAAGTGCTGAATGAATTACAGTTGCCTATAGGTATGACAGATGCCGAAATTATGGCGTTGCCTAGCTACGATTGGCAGAGTGCTGCCTTCAGGAACGGCCTTTCTAGTGTACTGAACCTGTCGGCACAGGGAGGAGCACAGCGTACCACCTTTCGTGTCGCAGCATCTTATGAAAATAACCAAGGAAGCGTAGTTGGGACGAAATTTCAACGCGGAACCGCCAGTCTTCGACTCAATCATCAGGTAAATAGTAGATTATCTTTTCGTGCCGATGCCGATCTGACTATGCTAAAACAAGAAGGTGCGATAGGTACGAGTGGTTCATATCTATATCTGTCTTCTCCACAATATAGTGCACCGTTGATGTTGCCTTTCCTTTCTATTTATAATAGCGATGGATCGTATAACTTGAATCCTCAAGGATTTCCGGGTACTTTTAGATATCATGCTATTGCCGCTGCTGATATGAATGACTACATCGGCAAGACCAACACGCTATTGGCGAGGTTACGAGCTGATTATAAAATTAAGAAAAATCTTAATTTGAGATCGTATATAGGTGTCCATTACTCCGTCAATGTCGATAACCAATTTCAGGACCCAAGAACGAATGAGGCGCAAGGTAGGCGAGGTATATTGACCATCAATCAACGTTATCCGGTTTCTTTTACAACCACACATCATCTGACCTATAACAAGACTTTTGCGAAGTACCATAAGGTTACGGCGCTAGGAGGATTGGAATATAGAACCTATTCTACCGAAACTTTTAGGGTGCAAGGGGATGGTTTTCCAAGCTATCGCTTTCGCACGTTGCAGTCAGCCTCTACGATCAATAGTGCAACGGGTTCCTATACGGCTGTACGACGTATGGGGGTATTTGGGCAGGTCAACTATAACTACCGAAACAGGTACATGTTGAGTGGGATTCTACGTTATGACGGGTCTTCACGTTTTGGCGATAATCATCTATTTGGATGGTTTCCGGCGATTTCCGGTGGGTGGGATGCTGCCCAAGAGGATTTCTTGAAAAGTGTACAGTGGCTCAATCAGCTTAAGCTACGGGTAGGGTATGGCGAGACTGGAAACGACCGGATCGGAAACTTTACGGCCCGCTCGCTGTACGGTACGACCCAGTACGATGGGCAGGGAGGTACTGTACCCACTCGATTGGGTAATGATGACCTGAGATGGGAGCGCAATACGACGACCAATATTGGCCTCGATTACTCTATGCTGAACAGGAGAATCTATGGTAGCGTAGAAGTATATCGAAGGATTAGCAAGGATTTGCTGCTGACACAGCCTATTCCATGGGTCAGTGGCTATGCAGAGATCAGCCGCAACGTAGGTGAAGTGAAAAACGAGGGGATAGAATTTGAAATCAATGTCAATCCGGTACGTTCTTCCCGTTTTAACTGGACCTCCGGATTCAATATCAGCTTTATCAAAAATCGTGTGACCAAACTGTACGGAGATCTGGCCTCATTGCCGGGTAGGGCTTCAATTAGGGTAGGTTATTCCTTACATACGAATTTCTTAAATCAGTATGCCGGAGTCAATTCGGCCACCGGACGACCGATGTGGTATGCTGCTGACGGAAGCTACAGCTACAGGCCGGGTGCACAGGGATCCGAAAGTTATACGCTGCGCGACAGAGGCAATAGATTGTCCGATTATTATGGCGGTTGGAACAACAACTTTAAGTATAAATCTTTCCAGTTGGATGTGCTCTTGCATTACGATATGGGGAGAGAGCTGTACAACAATATGGCACGTATCATGTCCCGAAAAGGAGATGTATTGGTCAATGGCGCGGTGTGGTATTATGACAACCGTTGGACTGCACCCGGACAGATCACGTCGGTACCCCGTCCGATAGACGGTGCTACAGAACTTAATGCGCTGGCTGCAGATGGATCTTCCACACGCTTTTTGGAGGATGCTTCGTATATCCGTTTGAAGCATATAAACTTCTCCTACGATATTCCATCTAGTTTTGCCAGTAGGCTGAAAATATCTAATGCACGGGTGTTTTTTCAGGCATTGAATGTGATGACCTGGACCAAATGGACGGGATACGACCCGGAGTTTTACATCGATGAAAGCAATTTTGAATCCAATGCCGGTATCGTACCACAAACGAGAACATACAATTTAGGAGTCCAATTTAAATTCTAAAAGAAATGAAGATATATAGTTTTTTAATCTTATTGCTGTGGTTCACTTTAGGATTGGTATCCTGTAAAAAAGCAATACAGGTCGACCCCAAACAATCCATTCCTTCCTGGACTGCTCTGGAGACGATGGAAGATATTCAGGCGGGAGTATTCGGTGTATATGCCACCTTGCGCGATGTCAATCTCTATGGTAGGGATCTGATAGCTGTTGCCGAAGCATTGGCAGACAATGCGGTGCATACAAACGTCAGTGGTCTGCGTAATGAGTGGAACAATAATCTAGGGGCGCATTTAGACCCTTGGGAGGTGGGTTTTTATGGTGTCAATCGAGCTAATTTGGTGCTGGACGCCATAGATCGTATCGATGCTCCGGCGTCCTGGAAAGACGCGTGGGCCGGTCAGGTACATTTTATACGGGCATTGTTGTACTTCAATATGTCGACGGTGTATGGCTATGACCCCACGGCCATCATAGGAGCCAATGACCGAGGGACGGTCCCTATTTACGAAAAAGGAGTAATCGATATCAATGACCTTGTACTCGTCGGGCGGGCTCCGATCGCCTATATGTATGATTTTATTTACAAAGATTTGGATAGTGCCTATGCCAAGTTATCTCGCAACGCGGTAGGAGAGAGACCGCACCGTGTCACACTGGATGCGGTTAATGCACTCTATTCCAGGGTAGCGCTGTTCAGGGGAGATTATGAGACTGTGGTGGACAAAGCAAATGAAGCTTTGGCGAATGTGGGTAACTCTTTTCAGACAAACGAATCCTATATCAATGCTTGGAGAGCAGAAACCCATCCGGAGTCAATATTCGAAATCAAATTCAATGTCAACGAAAACGTGGGGGCGAATAACTCCCTACGTGCTACATTTACGACGCGTGCCTTTTTACAGGATCAGATTCCCTCTACGCACGGCAGTCTTGCAGTACACGATGACTTAATGGACTTGTATACAAATGATGATGTAAGGAGGGGTTTGATAATCAAGGGGCTGGGTAATAATGTCAATCGTAACGAGATGACTAAATTTATGAGTCGTGGAGGTGTGAAGGATCTAGACAATGTACCGGTGATAAGGGTGTCCGAACTGTACTTGAACCGTGCAGAGGCTTATTTTCGTTTGGATGAACCTGGGCTTGCACGAGATGATGTAAATACGATCAGGCAGAGGGCCGGATTGGCGGCTACGACAAAATCAGGATCAGATTTGTTTGAGGAAATCTTGTTGCAGCGTAGATTGGAATTTGCATTCGAAGGACACCGTTGGTTTGATCTGAAAAGGTTGGGCCGTAACGTCGTCAAGTCTGGAAGAACATTACCATTTACGGATCCACGAATCCTGGCCAGAATTCCTTTTCGTGAGGTCAATGCATCGGAAGGAATGATCAGACAGAACAGAGGGTATTAGATGATAGATATTAGATGAAAGACAAAAGATATTAGATAAGATGAAACCTGCATAAATTGCCATAAACAAAAGTATATGAACTAAGCGTAGCGATCTCTTGAACGCCGATAAAAACAAACAAATGGTGAAAAATAATTTATGCAAGCTTCATTGCCGTTAAAAAACAAATTTATTCGAATGAAAAAGATTATTATCATATTAATGGGGGTGTTCATGTTGACCTCATGTTTCAAGGATTACAACGAGGACTTCCTGATCACGCAGAAAACCGTCGAGTTTGAAGATGCGGTCGTCAATTCCAATGCGACGGGAAGAAACTATCCTGTATTGGGACATATTTTTGAGTTGCATGGCGTAGTATCCTACCGTGTCAATATGTTCGGTGAGCAGTCTGCCGTGCCGCAGCAAATAGCCTATCGCATCGTGGACGAACAGAGTACGGCCGTAGAGGGGCAGGACTTTAGGTTTGTGACCGGCAATAGCCTGACTGTATCGCCCCATTCCAGCTTTGGCTACTTACAGGTAGAAGTGTTGCCAACAATCGCAGGCAGCAAATTGTTGGTTGTCGAGTTGCTTGGAAACAGTGAAGTAGAGGTATCGCCCAATTATAGGATGATTGGTATTCCGATGAGTGATGCCGTACTGAAACCGGATCCGAATGTAGTGGTTGATCAAGGAGATTATCTACATATCACCGACTTGACACTTGGAGGGGATGCTAACCCGGATAAGGGCTGTTTCTTGGATATGCAGACCGGCAATATCTACAATTGGGAAGCTGCTGCACTATTTTCGGATAGAGCGACCATCGCTTATTTCCACTCGGGAAGTAACTTTGCCAACTTCGTTTTTCCGGGCTTGTCGAGCATGTCTACCGCATGGAATAGTTACTACAACCGTATCCGGAATTGGTCGGTCGCACCGACAGGTTCAGTGGTACGTTATACCGATATCCAACCTGCCGATAATGCGATCTTCGACAATATATCTTCTGCAAGTGACATTGAAACCGCTGTTTTGGATGCGCAGGCCAACGTCGGTACCAGGCATGGAGCAGCGGCCACCTATGGGCCCGGTGAGCGTGTCCGGTCATTGAAAACAGGGGATCTCGTATTTGTGTATTCATCCACGCACGATTTCTATGCCGTGGTACGGGTATTGGACGCTATACCGGATGGAAGTGTCCCCGGGGCAGAAAGAACAATGAGGTTTGAGTACAAGGTTCAAAAATAATGACTTAAATGGATGATATGATGAAGAAAATATTTTATATAGCCGCCTTGTTTGGGGCAACATGGATAGCCGGGATGATGCTATCCTGTGATAAAGATAAACAATTGCCCCCCGAAGATATCGTGGAGCGTGTGTTGCCACCCATTGAGGATGGGGATGACGGAACCGGAGGTGAAAATCCGAACGATCCAAAAGATTATGTCCATGCCGTGGCCTTTATGACGGCAGAAGATGCCGATATGAGGGGAAGCGGAATCGATCTGGCGACCGGACAGGTGTTTCGTGGACCGAATGCGCACAATTATTTGCATGCGGTGGATCTGCTCTATCTGGACTATGGCAATACGACCAAAGGCAACATTGCCCTGCCCGAGTCGAAAGAGTTGTCGGTCAATGTGTACGGTGAAGATGTACAGTATGGTTGGCGACATAAAAACTCGGGGGTACTTTACCGTCTGGAAGATGTGCAGCCACGGGATGTGGCATGGTTCAATGGGGCAAAGTCAGCCGCGCGGATCACTGCTGTAGTGGATTCCGTGATTTCGGTACTGTCGGCAGATCCCGACCAGCAAAAGCAACGGTACCGCAATGTACAAGGGGATGAGATATTCATCTTCAAATCCACGACGAGGAATATCTCCAGTATAATCTATGTCAGCCAACAGATGACAACCGGTACAGGCTCGCAATGTCGGTTGATTATCAAGAGCGATGCCACGCAATTGCAGGAAGTTGCTCCGGTGACCGGAGGGCTGTTGAATGCCAATGGAAACTATTATGCGGATGTGTTGACTGCGACCTTTAATCCTGCTACCAATGCAGAATTGTTCTTTGATTTTATGAAGAAAAAAGTTTATACCCGGACAGAATTAGAACAGTTGGAAGATTTTTCGGGGATCCACTTAATGTTTGCTTATAAATCCAGTAATAATTCCCATTATATCTACACGCCAACCAGTACATGGATGTATGGAGGAGCTGACAATAGTGCTAGTCATTATACTCCTGGTGACAGAACTCTCTATAACTATTTGAATGCTCCGGGAACGAAGGTGAGCACGATGTGGTTTTGGCGCATTGATAATCGTCCATCTCCCCAATATTCTACGTATACATTTGAACAATCGCGTCTAAACAATACGGCTTTGACTGAATATTATAATTATTGGCAGAATTTGGGATCTTGGGGATCAAATCTTATCAATCCCGCCACCAATTTGGTTTTCCGTATCCGTCATGACAATTCAAGTGGGGCATACGGTGCCTTTAAGATTTTGAATGTCAATAAGACTGCCGGAGAGGTCAGTATCGGTGTTAAATATTGGAATTCATTGGATTAATCTTAACATTATGAAGCATATCAAAATAAAATATTACGCTGTCTTCGCTTTCTTGGTATTGCTGACAGTATCCTGCGAAAAGGAGTTGGCCATTTCCGAGGACAGTATTGTCACAGAGTTTTTCAAGAGTGGGGATGATATCTCCAGGATTTATCTGAAACCGGGAGGCAGCGACAACAGCACCGGAGGCTATATGGATCTGCGGTCGGGTATCATATACACGTTCGAACAGATGGAAGAGCATTATCACGAAGTGGATCTGGCCTATACGTACGGCTCTGCTTCTGGCAACAATCTGTTGGCTATGGATGCAAAAAATGTCTCCTTTAGTCAGGTGGGCGAAGAAGTAGAACATGTCTTCCCCTACAAAAACAAAGGCGAATTGTATCTGTATACCAATGCGACAAGCGAAGATGTCAGTTGGTTTCAGGCTCTGTCCACTACCGCAGATGTGCGGCGGGGATATGATTCCTTGCTCAACGTATTGGCAATAAGGGAAGGTAGTGAAGTACAGCCGGTCAAAAGATTGGGCAATCTCAAAAAAGGAGATATCGTATTGTTTCACGGGATTAACCGCAAGATCAAGAGCCTTATTTATATAGAAAATATAGCGACATCCGCAAACGGAACGATGAACATGTTGGTCAAGTCGGATATGGGCGAGCAAATATACTTTCAGAAACCCGATCTTCCACTGAAAAATCCGGCACTAAAGGCAGATACCTTGGTGTTGGAGGTTAGCGCACCGAATACAGACGAAAACTATATCGACCTGTTCCGCAGAAAAGTGTATAAAGCTGAGGATCTGGAAAATGATGATGTATCGCAGATTACCTTGTTGCATGTTTTTGATGGCATAACGTCAAATTTCTATACGATGACCAGCAGTTATATAGGTTCTACTTACAGACCTGAGCTATGGAACTGGATCAACACACTTCCGGGAAGAAATGCGATGCACCTGTATCGTATAGATAACCATGCCAAGTACCTGCCCGGATATACTTTTGAGGATATCCGAAACAATAATGAAGCGCTTCAAGCATACGGCGACTATATTGGTGGCACGGGCTGGAATTCTCGTTATACAGGTTCTAGTATAGTTCCGGGCTTTGTGATGCGCATACGCAATGCTACCGATGAGACCCAAGGTTTTCTGAAGGTATTGGAGGTAGATAATAATACGGGGATGTGTAAGGTGGCGCTAAAATATGCACACGACGAATAATAGTTGGAGTATGAAAAAAATAATTTTGTGTATTCTTTTACTTTCCTTGAGTATAGCGCAGGCACAGGAGGTCTCCTTACGGACATACACGGCCAAGCTAACAGCTCAAAATGCTGATCCTGCCCGTAATTTTCTGGATCTGAAGTCCCGAAAGACGTTTGATTTGATCGGTGCGAGCTACGAACCGGAGCGTATAGATATGTTTGTACTGTTCGGTCGCAATACACGTGTCAATCTCATGCTTCCATCCAGCAACCGTATAGCATCTTTTGGTGAGCACTTCAAAGTCAATATACAAGAGGGTTGGGATGTCCAGAATAGGGGGGTACTCGTCAATGTGGGGAATGCAAAAGAAACGAAGGATAAGTTTTCTGCTTGCCGGACGTTGTCTGACTTGACATCATGGTATACGGAAGCAGAACAGAATGTCAAGAAAATTGAGAACTACCAGCATCGAAAAAATGGTCCGATCGATAACTTGATCCGTTTAGAAAAAGGGGATGTGATCCTATTTCGATCTGAAGACAGAAACTTTTACGCCATCGGTCTAGTGCAGCGAACGGAAGAGTCCCATCAGGGCAAGGTAGTCATTACGTGGAAGATACCCCGTAGTTTTTAGATGTCAATAAGAGAAATAAAAAGAATTAAAGCAATCTTTAAATCGATAGGATAATGAAAAAATATAATAAAATAATACTGTTTCTGATCTTGACTGGACAAATGGTTGTGTGGCAGGCTTGCAGTAGCGGTATAGAAGATGAACTCACAATCAAAAAGAACCCCGATCGATATGAGACATCGAATCCTGACCCTGATCCCGATCCCGAACCTAATCCCGATCCGGTTAAACCTTTACCAGAAGAGCTTGCCAGTATAGCACAGAGCAACGGTATACCGGGGGTGCAGATCGCTTATATCAAGGGTGATCAAGTGGACTCATATATCTATGGAGTGACAGATCTCAATTCGATGACTCCGCTGACGGAAGACCATGTTTTTCAAGCGGCTTCGGTAAGCAAGGCTGTGGCAGCCTATGTCTTCTTAAGGTTGTATGACAAAGGTGTATATGACTTGGATCGCCCGTTACATGAGTATTATTATTATGATCGTGTGGCAAGAGCCAACAATCCGAAGAACGGTCTCATTACAGCAAGACATGTTTTGGCTCATTTAACCGGATATCCCAATTGGGTAGGTACCGTACAGTCTACTGCGTGGTGGACGTCTATATTAGAACCTGGAGACAATTATACTCCTGGTGTAGATTATCGTTATTCTGGCGAAGGATTTACTTACCTGCAGGAAGTGTTGAAACATCTGACCGGAAAGAGTCTGCAACAAATGGCCTGGGAAGAGGTTTTTGAACCATTTGGAATGGTCAATACTTCGTTTGAATGGTTGCCATCTGTGTTTAGTGGGAAGAATACGCGAGGGCATAGAGTCATAGATGGAGCCTTAGCCGTCAGTGATGATCCTATGACCCGTTGGACGGGAAAGAATCCCAATAGTGCGTTTACGATGATTACTAACGCAAAGGATTTTACTAAATTTATGAAGAGAGGTCTCATGAAAGGCGAAGGACTCAGACCTGAAACCTATGCTCTTCTGACGACGATAGCTAGCTGGCCAGAAGGAATAAATGATCCACATCTGTCCCGTGGATTAGGCATGGTCATTCATAAGAATGAAAAAGGAACAAGTCTCTATCATAGTGGCAGTAATAGTGGATATTTGGCTTATTTTATCATGAATATCGATCAGGATGAAGGGGTAGTGGTATTTACGAACAGCAATCCCGCAGGCCGTGTGATGGGGGAAAATGCTTTTCCTTTTTTCCTAGGGGCGGATCAGACTTTTTATATGTTTGAGTAGTGGACATACAAACTAATTTTAATAGTAGATAAAAAATGAAAAGTAAGGAGCAGATATATGAGATTAATAAAAAGTGTATTGATGTTGGGCTTGGTTGTTTGGATGTTTGGAGCTGTATATGCGCAGAAGAGCGACCTCCGGGTATACACACTTACCGTACATTCCCAACGGAGTCCGCTGGGTGGTAATATGGTGGACTTGGACAAACGTCATGCTTATCCATTGGATGAAGCCGGCTACAACCCGAAGCGGATAGACTTTGGCTATATGTACGGGAGCAACACAGGCGGCAATTTGATGGTACCTGTTAGCCAAGGGTTTTTGACTTTCGGCAACCCTTTTAAAGATGCGCTGTTGTCTTGGGGAAACAATCGTAACAATGGCTATTTTATTAATATGGGTAACGATCAAAAAGCACAGGAAATCTTTAATACGTTACAATCTGCGGATTCTTTAGCGATACTGTATGAAAGATGGTTCGATAAAATTATGGAGGTGCCTAATTACGAGCCGAGCAAACATGGGCCGGGACAACGGGTTCGCAACATGACTATAGGTGATGTGCTGCTATTCCGTTCGGAAAATAAGGACACTTATCATATTTTTCGGATTACCAAGCTCGTGCTTAGCAATAATGGATTGATTGAGCTGGAGGTAAAATCGCCAAAGAACGTGAAGAAGAAAAGGAAGTAGAATTTGGAAATGAGGTGATTTGGAAATTTGAAAATGGTTAATTAAGGTTAATGGTGTCAAACTTAACAACATCACTTCATTACTTAAAAAAAAGAATATGAAACAACTAACATACTTACTGATAGCATTTATTCTGCCACTCTCGCACTTTGCATCGGCGCAACAACGAAAAACTACATTCCCCGGCAAAAAATGGGAAGTTGTCAAAAATCCCGAAGAATCCGGGCTGTCCAAAGAAAAATTGTTGGAGGTCAGGAAACAAATCGAGAATGACAATACTTCAGCGTTTATGATTGTTGTCAACGGCAAGGTAGCTTACCAATGGGGAGAAGTCGACCGAAAATACAATACACATTCTATGCGTAAAAGTGTTTTGAGTGCGATGTACGGCAAATACGTACAAGAGGGAATCATTGCTTTGGAAGCAACAATGGCTGATTTAGGCATTGATGACAACGAGGGATTGTCCGAGGAAGAAAAAAAAGCCACTGTTCGCGATTTACTTAAAGCACGTTCGGGCGTGTACCATCCGGCTTTGTATGAGTCTTCGGGAATGAAGAGACGGAAGCCTGCTCGTTTTTCCGTACGAGCAGGTACACATTGGTACTATAACAATTGGGATTTTAATGTGTTAGGTACTATCTTTGAACAAAAGACCGGTAAGCGTATCTTTGAAGCATTGTATGAAGATATAGCTAAGCCTATCGGTATGGAAGACTATGTACCTGCGGATGGTACTTATATTAGTGGAAAGGAGTCAAGACACAGGGCGTATCCTTTTAATATAACAGCAAAAGACTTAGCACGATTTGGTCTGCTCATGCTCAATATGGGGAATTGGAATGGGAAGCAGGTTATTGATAGTGCATGGGTTGCCGAAAGTACCCGTTACCATTCTGATGCTGCCTTATATGGATCATCGGGGTATGGCTATATGTGGTGGGTGGCTCGCGATTTTAATAAGTATGAATTGTATAAAGGAGTGGATTTACCCGAAGGATCATATGCCGCTCAAGGTGCAGGAGGACACCATCTGATTATCATTCCGGATTATGATATGATCGTGGTACGTCGGGTAAACACAGATATATCCGGCAATAGAGGAAAAGATCTTGCGCCGGTGCTGAAATTGATCTTAGAAGCGAGAATAAAATAGTGGTCAGTAGACAGGCATTGGTGATCAGCAAAGAGATATTGATCACTGACCACTGACCACTGACGACTGACAACTATATAAAAAATGATTAAACTAATATACAAACCCTACGACGTGCAACTGAAGCATGTCTTTCGGATATCGAAGGGGGCACGCAAAAGTGCTCCTGTAATGTTGATTAAGCTGACATACGATGGAGTAGACGGCTATGGCGAAGGGTCTATGCCACCTTTGTATGGCGAATCCTTGGAAACGGCCCAGGCATTTTATGCCAAAGTGGACTTGTCACAGTTTGACAACCCGTTTGATACGGAAACTATCCTTGCGTATGTGAACAGCGTAGCTCCCGGCAATCAGGCAGCCAAGACAGCTATCGATATCGCCTTGCACGATCTGATCGGCAAACTGCTCCATATTCCTGTGCATAGCTTATTTGGTCTCCCTACGGTATCACAACATACATCCATGACAATCGGTATAGACGAACCGGAGGTCATGGCCAAGCGGGCGTTGGAATACAGGGATTTCAAATATTTGAAAATAAAGCTCGGCACGGATAGGGACAGAGAATTGATCGAAGCTATCCGTCAAGTGAGTGATCAACCATTTTTTATCGATGCCAACCAAGGATGGAATAATAGAGAGCAGGCATTGGACTTTATCCACTGGCTCAAAGAGCAAAATACTGTTTTTGTCGAACAGCCCATGTTGAAAGAGGATAAAGCTGGTAATGCTTGGCTGACAGAACGTAGCCCCTTGCCGATTATAGGCGATGAGGGTTTCCAACGTCTTACAGATTTGAAAGAAGTATCGGAGATTTACCATGGTATCAATATCAAGCTAATGAAATCTACGGGCCTTCGTGAAGGATATAAGATGGCCGTGACCGCGAAAGCCTTAGGTCTAAAAGTGATGCTGGGCTGTATGACCGAGACATCCTGTGCCATATCGGCTGCGGCACAGTTGACAGCTTTGGCAGATTGGATCGATCTGGATGGCAATCTGGATGTGACCAATGATCCCTACGAAGGTGTAAAAGTAGAGAATGGTATATTAAGCCTATCTTCCTCTCCAGGTATAGGTTTGGTCAATCCGGATTGGGATAGTATTTGATTTTTTTGTAGAGACGCAATACATTGCGTCTCTACTATTATGGCGCAACCATCTGCATCAATATGCCACATACGTATGCCGCATACGTGCCTATAGCGTAGCTGAATACCGATATAATGACTGCTACCGATATGAGTGATGGATGAAAGGCCGCAGCTGTGGCAGATGCCGAAGCAACGCCTCCGACATTGCCCATACTACCCATAGCGTAGAAAAAGAAAGGGGCACGGATGATCTTGGCAACGATAAACAATAACAGGGCATGGAAGGCAATCCAGATAATCCCAACGAGAAATAACAAGGGGTTGGCCAGAATAGCCAGTATATTCATCTGCATACCAATAGATGCGATCAGGATATAAAGAAATACAGTGGCAAACTTGGAAGCACCTACCCCCTCATATTGCCTGGCACGTGTAAATGAAAGTGCTATTCCTAACAGTGTCGTGATAAGGATCAACCAGAAAAATTTGGATGTGAGGCTAAATCGGGACAATTCCGGAGCTTTCATTTCGATAAATCCGGCTATCTGTCCGGCTACAAAATGACCGATAGCGACAACACCAAATGCCAGAGCCATCATGATAAAAATATCCTTGACTTCTGTAGGGCGGACGTTGCTTTTGGCAATAGCATCCATTCGGTGGGTCAATGCTTCGACCGAAGAATTGTCCGCCTTGAAATACCTGTTAAGGGCATTGGCTTTGCTTGCCCCATAAATGAGGATGGCCATCCAGCCATAGGCGACAAATACATCTACTGCCAATGTTGCTGAGAACTGTTCAGGTGAAGGTTGCAGTATGGTATACAAAGCCGCTTGATTGGCTCCGCCGCCTATCCACGAACCGGCGAGGGTAGCAAGTGCTTTCCAGGTATCACCAGAGACAACATCAGGTGCAAAAAGCGACATGACCCATACGGCAAATGGTCCGCCGAGAACAATACCGAGCATACTTGCAAGGAACATGATGCCCGCATTCTTTCGCATGGCCCACAATTCCTTGAGATTGAGGTTCAAAGTGAAAAGTACCAAACAAGCCGGCAATAGATAGTTGGAACTGATATGACCAATGTTGGAATGTTGACCTGATATAATGCCAAAAGAATTGAGCAGTCCTGGGAGGAAATAGCATAGCAATAGGGGCGGAATAACAGTGTAAAATTTTTTAACAAAAGAACTTTTGAGATTGGAGGTAAAGAATACCAGACCTAGTATGCCCATGAGTATTCCGAAGACTATCGTATCATCCGTGATGAAAGCCGTATTAGGGTTTTCTGACATATAAATTGTTTAATCGTATTATTTATGCTGTTGAATATAAGGATATTTTTTCGATTAGGATCGGTGTTTTTACGATCTGGCGTCCAGAATGAGTTGAAACAGCCTGCCTATATTGGCATTGGACACGCTATGACCTGCGTCTGTATTCACCCGGTGTACGATAACCATGTCATAGGTGGGGATGACGAGCATAATCTGCCCGCCCACACCGGCAGCCATATAAGCACCGTCGGGTAGGTCTACGTTGGGTAGCAATTTATATGTAGTCCCTATTTTGTTGACCCACCACATATACCCGTATCCAGAATTTTGTGAAGCCGCGGCATCCGAATAGGACTGTGTACTTTCGGTTACCCATGATTCGGGAATGATCTGCTGGTTTTTCCATTTACCCTTGTTCAGCATCAGCAGGCCGAACCGTGCCAGATCGCTAGCCGTTATCCGAAATGGATAGGCTTTATGCCTCGATTCTGTACCGCTTACATATTGCCCATCATTTACCTTAAAATATTCCATCTGTAAGGGTATAGCCAACTCATTATATATAGTTTGGTATATATCTTTATCTGTCTGCTGCATGAAGATTGTGCCTAAAGCGTTGAAATCCCAGTTGTTATAGTACCAGAATGTGCCGGGTGCGTGGCTATAGCGATCGGGTTTTCGGTTCACCATAGCTTCGGATTCGTAAAGAGCAGGATGGTAGATGCCCGACCGGGCTTGCAACAGGTACCGTACAGTGGCTTGCTTTTCGACGGTTGAAAGACCTTCGTTGTCATCAATCGATAGATCGGTCATCGTCCAATCAAGATTAATATCACCATTTTTGACGTAATTGCCGTAAAGCGCACTCAGAAAGCTTTTGCGCAAGGAATGGCTCTGGTACTTGTGGTTAATATCCCCTCTTTGGTACAAAATTTTTCCCTTGTAGATGACCAATAAGGCTGCGGATTGATGTTGATTGTACTGGTGAGCGACCAAATCCAGTTTGGACGATAAGAAACCAGCGTCCTCGGCCTTGTCGATCTTTTCCCATCGGGCGTTTGGAAATGTAGCTGTGGTCTTGTCTATCGGAGCTGTATCGGTCGGCTGCGGATCGGAGGATTTACAGCTTACGGCAAGCAGGATGATGAAACATGCTAAGGTCATACGGACACCATAACGATTTATTTCTCTGTTGATCTTTATCATAATTCTATCAAAACAATAGGCAATATACGCCAATTAAAGTTATAGACGGATGAAAGGAGGGAAGGGAGTAGAGGAAAGGAGGCGAAAAATTTGTCATTCTGACGAAGAAAGAATCGAAAATAGTTTTGAATACGTTTAAAGATAGATTCCTCGTACCTCGGAATGACAAAATAATAGTAATTTTTTTCTTTTTTTATGCCTACATTTATGATGATCATTTGATTGATTCATGCTAACATTATATAAAAAGTATTTATTCGCTCTTGTCGGGATATGGATGTGGGTATCGGCAATGGGGCAATACACTGTCCAGAATGTACCTAGCCCGAAGGATCGGGGACAGGAGCATTTCGTCAGTAATCCGGATGGGATTTTAAGTTATGGTACAGTCGCGACATTGGACGCGATGTCCCAAGAGATAGATAGCCTGACAGGTGCCGAGTATGCTATCGTCATTGTAAATGACTATGTTGGGCACAGTGATTTTGAGTTTGCGCTGGAACTGTTCAATAGCTGGGGTATAGGTAAAAAAGAATCAAATAATGGCTTATTGCTCTTTATCGCCAAAGATAGACGGGAATACCGCTTTATTTCGGGATACGGTATGGAGCGTATCTTTCCCGATGCTTATCTGAAAAGGGTGGGAGAAAAATACCTTGTGCCTTATTTTCGACAGGAAGACTACGATACAGGTGTGTTAGAAGCATCACAATTCATCTCGCATATTCTTAAATCTCCGGATAGTATAGCCGAATTGGAATCCATGATGCCCGAAGCGATGTCTTTTTGGAGCACGCGTAATCCGGTACTGATGAACTCCCTGTTTATTTTCATACTTTTTACAGGTCTTTATTTGTACGTCCATTTTGTCGCTGCCAGATTATTAAAAGGTACTAAAAAGAAACCAAAACTGATTGCACCGATATTTTGGGGTATGGGCTGTATGTTGTTGCTGATGTTTGTGAGCTTGTTTGTCTTTCTTTTTGTCTTTGGCAACCTGGAAGAAATTTATCAGGCTAAAAATCTGCCTTATTTCGTTTTTATTTTCTGTGCAATCGTGTTGGCCATGAAGATTACAAATGGAAGATCGGCCATTACCAAAAGTTTTAAAGATGAGGAGGACTTGCAGCGTACGTTAAAAAGATTTACGACTTACCTTTTTATCCCTATGCTGCTGACACCGTTGGCATGGATCGATCTGGGTATGATCTTTAACAGGTTTGCTAAAAATACAGGAAGATTTACCCCTCCTGATAACAGTGGTGACTGGGAACGTATAAATAGAGCTGATAGGGGAGCGAAACCAAAACAATACCTCAATAACGGGCAGATCAAGGAAGAAACGGTCAAGAGTTTGCGTTATGAGATTTGGAAGAATAGGAAAACCAATGAGGTCAAACTGGTTGCCTGGGAAAAAAGTTCCCGGTTTAGGGAATGTCCGAAATGTCACTATTATACATTAGAAGTAAACAAGACGAGAACCATTCAATCCGCCACATACTCTTCTTCCGGTCAGGGCGAGCGATTTGATTCTTGTCAGAACTGTAATTACTTTCTGTCCAAAGGATATTATACTATCCCTCGTAAAAGCGAAAGTTCGGGGAGCTCCGGTTCGTCTGGTGGTGGCAGATCTTCATCAGGAGGTGGCGGTGGAAGTTTTGGTGGTGGTTCTTCGGGCGGTGGTGGAGCCGGGGGAAGATGGTAGTCTGAACAAAGTACAACATACAGTCGAAGCAAATGAGGAATAGATTAACTTTTACTTATTCAATACGATGAAATATCTTGTTTTTTGCAGTATGCTGATATGGGGCTGTCATAATGCCTCCTCCAATAAGCAGGTTCCACTCGGAAACGAAGCAGACACCTTGCAGATACAAAAAAATATGGAAAGGCAGCTGCTTTTTGATAACGATACGATCGCGATCTATCGGATTGATTCGGTTTCGTATTTTGAGCAAAGGCAAAAATTCTATGTCGAACAGGATACGATTCCTTACATTGCCGATTTCGAACAGGCAAAAAAAATACTTCAAGGAAAAGTGGTCTTTGGCGGTTGGAACGACGGACAGCGTATCATTGATTCGCTGTTGGATGGACAGATGATTTCGATGGTGCGGTTCGAAAATGGGGAGGTTTTTGATCAAAACCTTCAAAAAGGAATTTTTTCTGATGTATACTTTGTCAAATATTATCCGACGGAGGATATCGTGCTATTTGAAGGGGGCCATACTTCGGATTTTAGCATTAATCTGAAGAATGGGTTAATGGATGTGGAGCAGGTAGGAAATCCGGATTATATCGTTCATTCGCCCAATAAGCGTTATCGTTTGAACGGCTGGTTTCCGGGACAGGAATGCTCCTCCTATTTTATCCAAAAACAGGCTGAGGGGGAATATCTGTTTTGTACCGGTGTACCTATGCATCTCACCAAAGAGGCATTTGATCTTTGTACGATCGGTGATGTCTTTTGGAAATCAGATCAGGAGCTCTATTTTCGGAATACATATTACGGCAATACGGACGATGAAAGATTGGGCTTTTTTCAATTGGTACTAAAATAGAATGCGGTTAAGCCGCGAGGAATAGAGGAATATAAGACAATTATGAAAATGTTTCTAATATCTATCTGTTTTTTGGGTATATATGTGTCTATTGCTTCGGCACAGATTACATCTATATCTTTGGAGCCTTTGGCTACCGTTAGCACACATAAATACACCCGTGTACAGACAGATTCTTTAGCTCAACAAGGAATATTTATATCTGCAGAAGGACTGCCCATTCCACCTCGTTTGTTGTATCATAGCATTATCAACGAAATAACCTGGAGCTTTGATGCTATAAAGAATAAGGCTGTTGGCGATATTGAACTTCATTTTTGGGTCAAAAAAATGCAGCCTCAAAACTTTGAAATCGTCAAGGATATTGGTTACGGCTCCGCACAAGCTATAATTGATATCATTAAACGCAAGTACTGGTCGCCCGGGATTTGGAGTGGTCCTTTGATGGATACCAAATTCAAGTTGGAAATAAGAGTAGATTTTTCGGATTTACTGTTCGTAGAGTTCCGTAGGGTCTCTACGAACTTGCTAAATGAAAAGGAGTCTCAGACTCCATTCTATTGTTGATCCGTAGTGACCGCTTCGCCCAACACTACGGATAGTAGGAGACGCCATTAAAGGCGTCTCTACATGATTACCTCATTTCTTCTCTTAAAAACCTACCTGTCTCACTGTTCTTTTGCTTGACAAGCTCTTCTGGCGTTCCGGAAAAGATAAGTTTTCCGCCATTTCTTCCCCCTTCGGGGCCCATATCAATGATCCAGTCCGCCACCTTGATGACATCGAGGTTGTGTTCGATGATCAAGACAGTATTGCCCCTGTCCACCAGCCTGTTGATAACCCCCAATAACACGTTGACATCTTCGAAATGCAGACCTGTTGTCGGCTCGTCGAGGATATAGAACGTATTTCCGGTATCTTTCTTGGACAGCTCTGTGGCCAGCTTGACCCGTTGTGCTTCACCACCCGATAGTGTCGTGGATGATTGTCCTAAGGTGATGTAGCCTAAGCCTACATCCTTCAATGTCTTGATCTTGCGATAGATCGATGGGATATTTTCAAAAAACTCCACAGCTTCGTCTATGCTCATATCCAACACATCGGATATGGATTTGCCCCGGTAGCGTACTTCCAATGTCTCTCGGTTGTATCGCTTGCCCTGACAAGTTTCACAAGGAACCTGTACATCGGGCAAGAAATTCATTTCGATGATCTTCATGCCCGCTCCCTGACAGGTTTCACAACGACCTCCTTTGACATTGAATGAGAATTGTCCGGGCTTGTACCCTCGTATCTTTGCTTCCGGCAACTGTACAAACAGCGTACGGATATCCGAAAATACGCCGGTATATGTAGAAGGATTGGACCTTGGAGTACGGCCGATCGGGCTTTGGTCTATTTCGATGACTTTATCGATGTGTTCTAATCCCTCGATGCTCTTGTAGGGCATAGGGGTAGACTTGGCTCTGAAAAAATGCTTGTTGAGGATTGGATAGAGTGTGCCGGTAATCAGACTGGATTTTCCCGATCCGGAGACGCCGGTTACCAGGATCAACGTTCCTAGTGGAAAGTCCAGGGAAATATTTTTGAGATTGTTGCCTGTAGCCCCTTTTAGTGTAAGGGTCTTGCCATTTCCTGTTCGGCGCTGTTGAGGGATGCTTACTTCTTTTCTTCCATTGAGGTAGGCAGCTGTGAGGGTATCTGCCTCAACGATATCTTTTGGCGTACCTTTGGCGACGACTTTTCCACCATTGATACCAGCAGCAGGTCCCATATCGATGACATAGTCGGCATTGAGGATCATGTCTTTGTCGTGTTCGACGACTAATACTGAATTGCCGATATCTCTTAGATTTTTAAGTGAGCTGATCAATCTCTCATTGTCTCTTTGGTGCAGTCCGATACTGGGTTCGTCTAAGATATAAAGTACATTCACCAACTGTGAACCGATCTGTGTAGCCAGGCGGATGCGTTGGGCTTCTCCTCCTGACAGCGTTTTTGATGAGCGGTCGAGTGTCAGATAGTTCAGACCCACATCCAATAAAAAACCGAGACGCGCACGTATCTCTTTCAGTATCTCGGTAGCGATGACCTGTTGCCGTTCGTCCATGCGTGTTTCGAGATTGACCAACCATTCCATGAGTGTGGAAATGTCCATTGCGGCCAGTTCGCTGATGTTTTTGCCATCGATCTTGAAGTGCAAGGATTCCTGCTTTAATCGGGCTCCTTGGCAGGAAGGACAGCAAACCTTGGTGCGGAAGTCTTCCAAAGCTGGAGAATCGTCGTTTTGTTTTCCGCTCATTTCTTCGAGCATTTTGAGGAGCCCCGAAAAATTGACACGGTATTCCCGAGCACCATAAGCACCGTAAGATACAGTCAGAGGTATTGGCTCTTCGGAACCGAACAGCAAAGTGTCGATCAGCTCTTCGCTGAGTTTTTCGATAGGTGCGGCTAGTGAAAAATCAAACTTATGGGCTACAGCTTTCAGTATAGCGGAGTTCCAGGACTCCCGTAGAGGACCCAATGGGGCAATCGCTCCTTTTTGTATACTGATTTTACGGTCGGGGATAACTATATTTTTGTCGATTTCAAAAATATAGCCCAACCCATCACATTTTGGACAGGCTCCATAAGGTGAGTTGAATGAAAATGTATTGGGTTGGGGTTCATCGTAGGAAATTCCTGATTCGGCGTCCATCAGATACCGACTGAAAAACTGCTCGCGTGTATTCTCTCTGTTGCTGATCTTGATGATGCCCTTGGCCGCTTTCATGGCCTGCAATACAGAGGTGTAAAGTCGTTTTCTGTCTTCCTGCGAGACTTTGAGCCTGTCGATGACGATTTCGATATCGTGTATCTTGTAGCGGTCTACCTGCATTTTAGGTACAATATCCGATATTTCACCGTCCACACGCACTTTGGTATAGCCTTGTTTGCGTATTTGCTCGAAGAGTTCGCGGTAATGTCCTTTTCTTCCCTTGACCACGGGCGCCAGTATATGGATGGCTTCCTCCTTGAAGTCTTCGAGTATCCTGTCGACGATCTGGTCTTCGGACATACGCTCCATCTTCTTGCCCGTCACATAGGAAAAAGCTTCACTTGCCCGGGCATAGAGCAGGCGAAGAAAATCATAGATTTCGGTGATGGTGCCGACAGTAGAACGGGGATTTTTGCTTGTTGTTTTTTGTTCGATGGAGATGACGGGACTAAGTCCGGAAATCTTGTCCACATCGGGTCGTTCCAATCCGCCTAAAAATTGACGGCTATAGGCCGAAAAAGTTTCCATATAACGGCGTTGGCCTTCGGCATAGATGGTGTCAAAAGCAAGAGATGATTTGCCAGAGCCACTCAACCCTGTGATCACGACCAACTCATTTCTGGGAAAGGATACATCTATATTTTTTAGATTGTGGGCTCTCGCTCCGAAGACCTCTACTTCATTTTGATCCACTAAATCTACTGCTTTTGTCTTAGCCATTCGAACATTTTTTACAACTTGCAAAGTTACGGAAATAAAACGGCTTTTTGGTAAGACCTATAAGGTTTTCAAAACCTAAAGACCTGTCTGACTTACTGGTTTTTGTGCACTGATTTGTATTTATAAAAAGACTTGACTAACTTCGAATAGTTATAAACGTAAATCGGAGTCACTTCATTGTTTCGCTAAGGGTTATCTTTATGTTATCAAGATGTTATTAAATTTATTTTGACATTAGAGATTGTCTATGAACAAAATATATTCTCTAGTTTTGGGGTGTGGGTTATAAATTAGGAAGACAATGGAGAAATGCAACCTTAATAATAAGAATAGCTTCGCTTTATGAAAGTTTCAAATCCCTAAAAACGGAAGAGATATATCCATGAATCATTCTCAATTGATCGATAATTTAAGAAAAGGAAAAGAGGAGGGCTTAACAGCAATCTACCGTCTTTATAAGCGTTCGTTGCTTTATTTTTCTTCACAATTTGTGGATCGTGAGACTGCAGAAGAAATTGTCTCTGATACCTTTGTTAAGGTATGGCGGTTGAGAGCGGATTTTGACTCCATGCAAAAATTGAAAGCATTTTTATATATCTCTACCAAGAATGCTTGCTTGAATCATTTGAGACGACCACAGGCAAAGTGGAATATCGAAGAAATAGAGAGATGGAAAGAAGATTTGTTTGAGGATGCGGAAGTGTTTGTCAAAATAGTCCAAACCGAATTGTTGGAACAGATCTATAAAGAGGTTGGTCGGCTGTCGGTAAAGCAACGTGAAGTGTTTAATATGACCTATCTGGAGGATATGACCGTAGAGGAAATCGGTAAAAAACTCAAAATAAGTCCTACGGCCGTGTACGTACATCGTTCCAGAATGATCGCCTTGCTCCGGAGTTCCCTCAAGATAAAAGATGCATTCTATCTATTGTTTTTTTTACCCCAGTTTTTTGTTTGATGATAGGGGCAAATGATCATTTGCCTTACAAATCCCTCTGTACTTGACGAAAGAATTATCACACTGGACATTTGTGGTTTCTTTTTGATGAGTCCTCCTGACAAGCCGGGTCAATTTTCACCTTTACATTGACGATCGATATAAAATTTTCATTTTGTATGTTTTTTCCATTATTTATCAAATCGTATAAAAAACATATTAGTAATCAGCTGCTTGTGATTTTTCTTCAAAAAGTATGAAAGATATCCTTTCCTATCGTGTTTCTATCATAAAGGCTCTATATCATGCACCATATCAATCAAGCTGTTCACCTTTTAAAGAGCTACCTAAAAGGTGATATACATCCCGATTCAAACGAGAAGTTGCAGCAGCTTTTGACCAAATATCCCGATTTGCTTGACTTTGTGAAGAGCCTTGATAATCCGGATGACCTTGAGGATGCTTTGGATCAGTATAAGTCATTCGATGACGAAAAGATCGATAATAAAGGGGATCACATGTTGCAAGACATATTATCCCGGATCAAAGAGGAAAGGAAGCCTCAGATCATAAGCTTCAAGCGGGTAGCGGTCATAGCGGCTTCGGTAGCTGTACTGTTTTTTGCAGCGTTTTATGTACTTGGTGATCGCTTTGTAGGTTTGGGGCAGACGACACTGCAAAGCGCAGCAAGTTTTTCTCCAGGGACAAATAAAGCCATACTGACCACATCGGATGGCAAACAATTGGAATTAAGCTCTTCTTACGGAGGTATTATCGTGGCGGATAGGTTGCTTTATGAGGATGGTTCAGTGGTGTGGGAAGAGAAGGCATTGGATCAAAATATGACCTTGACCCTGGCTACGCCGCGGGGAGGGCAATACCAAGTGTCTTTGTCGGATGGTACAAAAGTATGGCTAAATGCAGAAAGTAAACTACACTATCCCCGGGTATTCTCCGATAGTATCCGTATGGTCGAAATGGAGGGAGAAGCTTATTTTGAAGTGGCAAAAGATGCGCAAAAACCTTTTATCGTAAAGACGAAGCAAGAAAAAATAGAGGTCCTTGGTACTCATTTCAACGTCAATGCATATACTGAAGAATCAACGTCTGCGGTGGCGCTGCTAGAAGGGAAGGTAAAGGTGTCTCTAGGAGATCGGACATCTAAAGTCCTCCAACCGGGACAGCAGTCTTTGGTAAAAGAAGATGCTATTCAGGTCCAGAACATAGATGTAGCAGAAAGTATAGCTTGGAAGAATGGTGAATTTATGTTCAACAATGAAAGCCTGAGCAGTGTGATGCGTAAATTGGCAAGATGGTATGATATTGAGGTAGAGATTGCTTCGGATGTGCAGGATATATCTATCTGGGGATCTATATCTCGTTATGACAACTTTAGTGAAGTGTTGCAGGTCATCAAAATGACGGACGATAATATTCAGTTTAAGATTGAAGGAAGGAGGGTAAAGCTGATGAAGTAGCTATAAACAAGACCTTCGATGAATACAAGACTGTTAGAAAAACCGGAGAAGGTGGCACTTCCCCGGTGGATGGTTTCATTCTTGAAAATGTACTAAAGCAATAACATTTAAAAACTTAACCAATCAAAGGTAATGAAAAATTACGTTTTATCTATTGGGACAGGTAAGCTGTTCCCTAGATACGGATATCTGCTTATTATGAAGATGATTGTTTTATTTCTTTTGGTTGCAGTATCTCAACTACAAGCAGGAGTATTGGCCCAAACGGTAAGTCTCACCAAGAAAAGTGTGCCTATTGTAGATATATTCCGAGAAATCAGAAAACAGACGAACTATACGGTGATCTGTAATGCTGCAATCATCAAAGAAACGCCAGCCATCGATATCGATATAAAGAATGTGTCGTTGGAGAGAGCGTTAAAAACGATTTTAGAACCAAATGAATTAACTTATACCATAAAGGGGAAGGCAATTGTCATAAAGAAAAAGACTCCAAATGCTTATAAGGCTCCACCCAAAAGAGACAGACCAAACACGGTTCAGGAGAATCTGGTGACCGGGTTGGTGACCAATGCCTCCAAGCAACCTTTACAGGGAGTAACTGTCACAGTGAAAGGCAAAAGCCACCTTAAAACCGGTACGGATCTCAACGGTCGTTTTGTCCTCAATGTCGGTAAGGGAGAAACCATTGTGATCTCTTTGGTAGGTCACATCACACAAGAAGTATTGATAGGTGATCAGCAGGAGATCACGATCAGCATGGAAGAAGACCTTGAAGGTCTCGAGGAAGTCGTCGTAGTCGGCTTTGGAACACAGAAAAAAGAAAGTGTAATCTCTGCTATCACCTCGGTTTCTCCGAAAGATTTAAGAGTGCCGAGCAGTAACCTGACAACTGCTTTGGCAGGACGCATTGCAGGTATGATTTCTTACCAAACCAGTGGCGAGCCGGGGCGCGATAATGCGGATTTCTTTATTCGTGGTGTGACGACTTTTGGGGCAGGTAAAGTCGATCCGCTCATATTGATAGATAATGTGGAAGTGACTCCTACAGATTTGTCAAAGATGCATCCCGATGATATTCAGAACTTTTCTATCCTGAAAGATGCGACAGCAACCTCGTTATATGGTGCACGCGGTGCAAACGGAGTGATACTGATTACGACCAAAGAGGGTAAAGAAGGTAAAGTCAGGGTTAGTGTTCGTATGGAAAACTCTTTTTCAGAACCTACCTCTACGATTAAAATGGCAGATCCCATTACGTATATGCGTTTGGCAAACGAAGCTGCATCTACCCGCAATCCATTAGCATCGACTCCCTACTCGAATAATAAAATCGATGCTACCATGAATGCCGATCGGAATCAATTTGTGTATCCCGCCGTAGATTGGATGGATATGATCACTAAGGATGTGGCGATGAACCAGCGTGCGAATTTGAATATTTCGGGTGGTGGCACTGTGGCGCGCTATTATATTGCAGGTTCCTTTGCAAAGGACAATGGGATATTGAAAGTGGACGAGCGGAACAATTTTAACAGTAATGTCGATTATGAACAGTACATGCTCCGCTCCAATATCAATATTAACCTTACCTCATCTACAGAAGCCATTGTCCGTTTACACGGGACATTCGATGATTATAATGGTCCTATTGCAGGTGGTAGCGATATGTACAGAAAAGTACTGCAGGTTAGTCCTGTCCGTTTTCCGGCTTATTTCGAACCAGATGAATTTTTCCGTAGAGCTGGACATATTCTATTTGGGGGCTTTGAGGGTGATTCATACATGAATCCTTATGCTGAATTGTTGAGAGGGTATCGACAAGAAAGTAGATCTAAGATGATGGCACAGATGGAGCTCAAACAAGATCTGGGTGCTTTGGTTCCAGGACTTACAGGTAGGTTGTTGGGCAATACAACCCGAATATCCGGATTTGACCTTACCAGATCCTATAGCCCTTTTTACTATCAGATCCTACCAGGTCAGTACAACAGGTTCACGGATGAATATAGACTGACCGAACTGAATCCTACCGGTGGTAGCGAATTTATTACCTATGCTCCCGGATACAAGGCCGTCGAGAGTTCTTTTTATGGAGAGGCTTCTTTGGCCTACAACCGTACCTTCAATGCAAAGCATGAAGTCAGTGGAATGTTGGTAGGGATAGCCCGCAACGCACTTACTGCAAATGCTGCTACGCTTTCTGCTTCGCTGCCGCAGCGCAATCTCGGATTATCTGGAAGACTTACCTATGGATACGATAACCGTTATTTTGCTGAATTTAATTTTGGTTACAACGGGTCTGAAAAGTTTGACAAAGGTCACCGCTGGGGTTTCTTCCCTTCTGTGGGAATAGGATGGTCTGTCGATAGAGAGAGTTTTTGGAAAGGCGAATTGAAAGAGATCGTTTCCAAACTGAAACTTCGCGGTACCTATGGCCTGGTCGGAAATGATGAGATAGGTTCACAACGCTTCTTTTATCTTTCGGAGGTGACCATTGGCGGTGGTGGCAATTTCACTACAGGTTATAATTTCAATGGTATTAACCATAATGGCGTACTTATCAGAAATTATGCTAACCCGAATATAGGATGGGAAATCGCTCGTAAAACGAATGTAGGTTTGGAATTGGGGCTGTTTAATGGAAAAGTAGACATTATAGCGGACCTGTTTCACGAATATAGGAGCAATATTCTCCAATCTAGAGCAGATATTCCTGTAGAAATGGGCTTGTGGAGTACGCCGCAGGTCAATGTGGGCGAAGCTCAGGGAAGAGGTATAGATGCCTCACTGGATTACAAGCACAATCTTTCAAGCACGGCCTGGTTGATCGGAAGAGCAAACTTCACTTATGCACGTTCGACTTATCTCTATTATGAAGAAGCAGAATACTCTCGTCTTAATATGGATTGGCTTTCAAAGAGAGGTAACGCTGTGAAACAACAGTGGGGATATGTGGCCGAAAGACTGTTTATCGACGATGCGGACGTAGCCAACTCTCCACGTCAAGAATTTGGAGAATATATGGCAGGTGACATCAAATACAAGGATATCAATGGTGACAATATCATCAATGAACTCGACAGAGTACCTATCGGTTACCCTACTATTCCAGAAATAAATTACGGCTTTGGGTTGTCCGCAGGATATAAAAATCTAGATGTGTCCATCTTTTTTCAAGGTTCTGCACGGTCTTCGTTTTGGATTGATGCCGCCACCATGTCACCTTTCCGTCAGCATTCTTCTGATGGCAAGATATTGGAAACAGGTTTGGCCCAATTTATTGCGGATGACCATTGGACAGAATTGTCTCAAAATCCCAATGCGGCATGGCCACGACTGTCAAACATACTTATCGATAACAACAATCAGCGTAGCACCTGGTTTCTGCGAAATAATGCGTTTTTACGCTTCAAAAGTGCGGAGATTGGTTACGAACTACCAAAAAAATGGATAGATCGGGTTAATTTATCTTCCTGTCGTTTTTATTTAAGCGGAACCAATCTTCTGGTATTCAGTAAGTTTAAGTTGTGGGATGTTGAGATGGGTGGCAATGGATTGGGGTATCCTCTTCAGCGTGTTTTTAATTTAGGTGTTAATCTTTCATTTTAATAGAATATGAAAAATTCAACCAATATAAAATATACAGGAATAAGTGCTGTCCGGAATAGGGCCATCATGTACCTGTTGTATGTATTGTGCTTTGGTGTCATGTCATGTAGTAAATTTTTGGATGTAGTTCCCGATAATGTTCCTACGGTTGACCATGCGTTTAAGACTCGTTATCAGGCAGAGCGGTTTCTGTATGGTTGTTTCAGCTTTCTTCCTAGTTTTGCTGATGCGGGTTCCAATCCGGCACTGTTGGGTGGTGACGAGACCTGGTATATAGATCCTGTGGAAGGCATGGATCCGCGACTCTGGTACATTGCCAGAGGGGCACAGGGAACCCAATCTCCGTTGGCTAATTATTGGGCAAGCAAGCAAAATACATATAGTTTAAATGGCGGGAACGCCTTGTTTACCGCACTGAGTGATTGTAATATTTTTCTGGAAAACATACATATACCTTATGATCTATATGATGAAGAACGGGCGCGATGGATTGCAGAGGTCAAATTTCTAAAAGCCTACTATCACTTTTGGTTATTCCGAATGTATGGACCTATTCCTCTGATCAAGGAAAACTTTCCTATCAGCGCAAAGGGAGAAGAAGCTCAACGATACCGTGAGCCGGTAGATGAAGTGGTGAGTTATATCGTTTCGTTGCTGGATGAAGCGGTAGAAGATTTACCTCTTCAGATAGAAGACCAAACCAACGAAATAGGACGTCCTACTAAAGCTATCGCTCTGGCGGTCAAGGCTCAGGTACTGACATTGGCCGCAAGCCCGTTGTTCAATGGCAATACGGACTATGCCGGTATTGCGGACGAACGCAACATAGAGCTTTTCCCGCAGACTTATAGCGCCGAAAAATGGCAAAAAGCAGCTGAAGCACTCAAAGCGGCTATTGACATTGCGCATGAAGCCGGGCATAAATTGTATGATTTCAGCGTAATGAACCCTTCTAATGCCGTACTTCTAAATGAAAAGACCATTCTTGCTATGCAGGTCAGGGGTGCAGCTACTGAACTATGGAACGAAGAAATCATCTGGGGAGATTCCGAGACCAATACATTGGCTTTACAAAGAGCCTGCCATCCGGTCTTTTTTGTGAACCAAAATGGAGGAGGTTTATACCGGACTTTTGCACCGACCCTGCAGGTGGTCGAACAATTCTATACCAAAAATGGGGTGCCGATTGAAGAGGATAAAGAATGGGTCGGTGTCGATCCGATGCAGATAAAAACAGCTACTGCAAATGATAAATATTATATCCGGGAGAACCACCGTACTATCCAGCTTCATTTTGATAGGGAAGCCCGTTTTTACGGTTCCATTATGTTTGATGGTGGCACTTTATACGGCAATAGCAGGATTACTTCCGACGATAATATGTGGGTGACTGATCTCATGGCAGGAAGAGTCGGTGGAGGGGCCAATCCCGTGCAACGGTATCCTTCTACGGGTTATATCTGTAAGAAATGGCTTCATTTCCGTTCAGCGGTACCGGATAATAGTAACTCGTTCAGCGCACATCGCTATGCCTTTCCTATTATCCGTTTGGCAGACCTTTATCTGATGTATGCCGAAGCATTGAACGAAACACTTCCGTCTCCCACAGAAGAAGTATACTATTATGTAGATATCGTAAGGGCCCGTACCGGATTGAAAGGAGTGGTAGAAAGTTGGAGCGACTATGCGATTGATGCTAATAAACCGTTGCAAAAGGTCGGTATGCAGGAAATTATTCGACGCGAACGCCTGAATGAACTGGCCTTTGAAGGGGCACGTTTTTGGGACTTGAAACGTTGGAAACTTGCAGAAATATATATGAACCGTCCCGTACGAGGTTTGAACATTCGTGGAGAAACACCCGAAGATTTTTATCAGGAAACAGAGATATATCCTTTGACCTATCGTAAAAGAGATTATTTGTGGCCTATTAAGCAGAGTACTTTGCTTACTAACAGAAAATTAGTTCAAAATCTAGGATGGAATTAAAAAATTAAAAATATATAAGTATGAAAAAGTTATGGTTAGTGATAGGGGTGCTTTTGTCTGTATTCTTTTTGGGATGCTCAGAGATAAAGGACTGGAGTGATCCGGCAGATAACATCCCTCCTGGTGAAATTACCGATATACGTGTAAAAAATACCAATGGAGGGGCAGTAATCCATTATAGACTGCCTAGTGATAATGATTTGTTAGGTGCAAAAGCCGTTTTCACTTTCAGTGAGAATGAGGAACCTATGGAAGTTTATGCTTCTGCTTTCAAAGACTCGATTGTCCTGGAAGGGTATGCCAATACGGAGGAACATATCGTCCAATTGTACGCTATAGACAAAAGCAACAATTTATCACAGCCGGTTTCGGTGACTATTCAACCATTGACACCTCCGATATCTCTGATACGTCAGACGTTGACCGCTCAGGAAACTTTCAGTGGGGTACGAGCTATATGGAAAAATACTTTGAAAAAACCGATAGCAGTTTCGTTGTACACGTTTGATGCATCCGGAGATAAGGTACTCTTCGAACGACATTATTCAAGTGCTGAAAATGGCGGTTATACGTTTCGGAATTTTGAGGCTGTTGAACAACCTTTTTATTTTGAATTAAGTGACCGCTGGGATCACGTGGCTGCTCCATTGGATACGGTATTGACTCCTTTGTTTGAAACACAGATTAAGGGAATGGAAGGAACCCGATATGTGTGGGATCTATATGATTATGATAACAGTATATACAGGGGAGATCCTATTCAGGCAAATGCTGGTAGTCAATCTGTGTATCGTGGGCGTGTCCGGAATCTTTTTGATGGAAATACCTGGGACAATTCGGCCTATTTTTATTTCAGACCCCCTACTATGAATCAATATGTGCCGGGAGCAAGCTCATCGGCGTATCCATCGCCCAATTATGTGACATTTGATTTAGGAGTGCCAGCCAAATACAGTCGTTTTAAATATTATACAAGGGGCCGTACGCCTGTTTATTCAGCATGGTCATGGTATGAATTTGAAGTTTGGGGTACAAATAATCCTAAAAAACCGAATGAGATCGGTGATGGAAGCCAGGCAGATAACCTCAAATACTGGACTTCGTGGCCAGAAGCAGGCGGTACAGATGCCTGGAAAGAAGACTGGGAAAAACTTGCGGATTGCGAGATTAAATTCCCTTCCGGAACACCTGGTAATGCGCCACAGGTCGAGAGTGCCGAAGATATTGCTTTTGTTATGGATGGATTTGGCTTTGATATCGATCCTGATAAGACAGGTAAAGCATTTCGTTATATTCGCTTTGTCCTCAAAAAGAACAATACAGATAATGTTCCTTATATTCAATGGAGTGAATTGCAGTTTTGGGGATCTTATGAGTAGAAAATGACGGATATTCAGTAGTAATCATACATATCAAAAATGAGAGGTTTTATTTTTGTTTGCTTAAGTTTTATTTGGTGGTGTCCTTTGGTGAACGCCAACCAGATTGTATACCCTTGGAGGGCATGTCCAGCGATCGTTTCGATAGGGCAGGCAATAGATATCTTGTATGACAATACAATTGGTATGTCTGTTGATTCGATTATTTTGGAAGGCCCTTATAACCGAGTGATTTTGTCGGTCGATAGGGTTAGTACGGGATGGTTTGAATATGATACTTTCACGAAGGTAGGAGTCAACCAGCAGATACAGGTCACTATTCCGGAAGATACACCGGAAGAACTGTATGATCTGATTGTTAAAAGTGGCGATGAAACAAACATATCAAAGCGATCTGTCAAAGTGCTGAAAGCCTATCGTAATCCGCACCGTTTTATCCATATAAGCGATCCACATATTTCTAGGCAATGGGTTGGGTCCCCTGATCAAGGTTATGCTAAAGAATTGGAACTGCTCGATCGGTTTATTGAAGTGGCAAATATTATTCATCCAGAGTACATTATTGTTACAGGTGATATTATCCATGATTATACCCGTTTTAATGCCGATTCTTTAGGGTGGGGAGGAGTTGTGCGTTCTGGTTTTGACAACCCTCCATTGGCAGAGGAGAAATACAACAACTATTTTGAGGGAGCGAATGGATTTTCCGGTGTTTACGGTTTTAATGCCCCGGTTTTTTCTATCCCAGGCAATCATGATTTTTATGGACCGAAATCGGATGATTATCCAGCGAAAGCCGCCCAATGGAATCGGCTGATGGGAAAGCGGGTGTATGGTTTTTCTTATTTGGATACGCGAATCATTGGAGCTGACGATTACTTGGGTGATCCTGTCATCGATATTCCCAACCATGCACCTATGTCGGGACTTCAAGGGAGGTTGCTGGATAGTTTTCTGCATACGGCTGGACATGGCAAAATACGCATCATGGCACAGCATAGACCTGACCGGGTAGATACTGCTTTTGTCGACAGGCATAAGATCCACATATTGCTCAATGGGCATAATCATCGGCCACACCAGAGTTTTGTTGGATCGACACCTACGCTCAATATTCGGCCCGGAGCTGTATGCAGGAGTGGAGAGATCGCCAAATGGAAGAAAACATTAGGGTTTTTTCGTATTTTCACGATCGACAGCGATACTTTTCAATACTCACCTCCACTTAGGTTTTGTAAAAATCCTACAGCGGCCTATGATGAGCTGATCATGAATCTAACATTGGATTTTAAGTGGGATAATACGGGACAGGCTACATTCAATGAGGCTCGAATTACCAATGATTTTGATATTGATTTGCCAAACTGTAATATACGATTCGTAATGGCAAAAGGAAAATACAAAGTCTCCGAAGGGACTATATATCAAATCATCGAAACTTCTGAATACACTGTGCTTGATGTACGTGTAGATGCAGGTGCGCAAAGCAGTAAAGAGGTGACGGTCACAAAGCAGTGATAGATATATAGGAAAATTCTTAACCTCAGCAGTTTTTTAACCTGCTGAGGTTATAAAAACTAATTTACCTTAATGCTATACGTAATATCCACTCCGCCGGCGGAAAGCATATCGTGTACAGAACAATATTTTTTTACGGCTAGTTCAGCAGCTTTTTGTACTTTTATTTCATCGATCTTTCCTTTGAGAGAAAAGGTGATATGGATCTTGGTAAAGATGTTGGGTATTTCTTCCCGTCTTTGTCCTTCGACCTCCACATGGATATCTTCGATCTCCTGCCGTTGCTTTTGCAGGATCGTTGTCAAATCAAATACACTGCATGAGCCAAGTGCCATCAATACCAGCTCCATAGGGCGTACCCCTTTGCCTTCACCGCCAATGGATTCCGATCCATCGATGTTTACCTTGACATTCGAGAGCTCGCTAGAAGCTTCAAAATGTACAGCTTGATTCACTCTGTTCAGTGCTATTTTCATGTTTGGTTTTTTTATTAAGTACAAACTTAGATAAAGTTGTTTTTATATGCAATTATAATCAAGTTCATCAAAAAAGCAATCATATCGATTTGCCTGCTCGTGAACTCACGAGCTCGCTTCTCCTCTGCCGCTGAGAAACGACTTTTACAAAGGTGATATACGTTTTACAACATATTTTCTATAGGCTACGGCAAAATCACCGCCCTGTACTTGGTGATATCCACGCGTGGTATATTGGTGCTATATTTTAAGTTGATGGCATCGATGAACAGATTGGCCATAATGGCATTTCCCATGGGTGTAAGGTGTATACCATCCAGTGAAAATACATTCCCCGTGATGTAGGAAGCACTGATGTCTATTCCACTCAAAGTAAGCCCATTTTTGACCAGATGCAGGTAGTCATGTGCATCTGCAAGTGCAAGCTCTTTGTTTTCGGCGACGGATTTGATTGTATTGTTCAAGGTCTCGATATGTGTGGTGATTTCCATGACTTCATCTCTGTCCAATACAAACTTGTCATGTAGCGGATTTTGTTCGATCAGACCATAGCCCGCCGTGGCCGGATTGCCAAAGATTACGGCCTTGCCCAATGTGTCCGCAGGAAAGGTCAGAGGAAACAAGTCTTCATCAGTTGCCATCCGTACGCCATTGCTGGTCGTGATGTATATTTTAGAAAACTGGCCTTGCGTAGCAGCACTTACCCCTGCCTCCAGGCGGGCAGTAGTTACCGTATTAAAGTAAGGTACTACCGTGACATCGGGAATGGTGGCCACGACTCCTTTTCGTTCTCCGGCAGTCAATGCCTCGATAAAATTGGTGTATAAATTGGCAAATAATCCTGCTTCTGTCAATGCAGTGGTAGGGTCATTGGGATCATGATAGGCTCCATTGGTCGCATATCCGAGTACATCGTTGTTTCCTAGCCAAAAGCTAAAAAATGTGTGCCCCTTGGTTGTGGCAAAATTAAAATATGTCTCTGTCTCTGTTTTATCATCCGTAAGCAGGCGCTCAAAATAAGAATTGCCGTACACACTACCTACACCGGCGACAAAGGCCATGTCCAGCCGCATGCCGGGTACACCGAGATTTTGTATCTCATTTGTATATTTTGTGTAGAGTGGACGTTGAGTAGGGGACATTCCTCTTATTGCCAGCTTGTCCGTAACATTCTCGGTAACCGGAAGATCATTTACGAAGCCTTTCAGCCGGATATATCCGGAACCGTTGGACTGTTCCTCTGCGAAAAAAGGACTCATGAACTCTCCTCCTCCGACAGACTTCAACTGTGCCGCAATGATATTGGGAAAAGCTGCCTGCTGTCCTTCGAGATAGAGGCCCCCATCTGCAAAACCTGCCGTCAACGAATTACCTACGGCTATATATTTGGAAAAATCTACTTGCGATTGACCTGATGAATTTTGATCAAAGTCGTCAAAATCTGGCGCACAAGAGGATACGGATAATATAGATACGAATAAACTTAAGAAAAAGCTGATTTCTGTATTTGATTTTTTCATGATAGTTACCATTTATAAGTTAATGATAGACCTGGAGCATGGATGTTTGTCTTATAAGCCCCTCTGAGACCGGAAGTAGCACTTGTGACGGTGCGAGCCTGTATTCTTTGAAAAACATACGCACCGGTAATGTCCCATTTGTCCGAAATATTGTATGTGAAACCTGCTGAGCCCATTATCCGGTTATTGTCCGGTGTTTCGGGCGAAACGTAAGGGCCGTTCACAGGTGTGTACACATAGCCTCCACCTGCTCTTAAGGCGAGATGATCACCTGTTTTGTAATTTATCCCTATTTTTCCGGAAAAAGCATTTTCATATTTTTTTGGTTGATGAGTATCTTGCAGGACCGGTGTATTGTCCTTGTAGTCGAAGTCAAGACTTTTGTACACATCGTATCCGATAAAAGTACCATCCACGGCTATATCTACTTTTGGACTTAATGGGAAGCTTATACCAAGATTAAAAGATGCGGGCAAAGGAAGTTCTGCGTCAAATGTCGTATTTGGGAATGAGGCCGCAACGGATGTCGGTACGGTAAATTTAGCGTCGCCGTCTTTCAGTTTGGTGACGACTTTGGATCGATAGCTCAGCGAGATAGCAACTTCATTATCCAGATGGTAGTGAGCCCCCAGATTGAACCCCATGCCCGTACCTGTACCGGATAGCTGTGCCTGTCCCGGTGATCCGTCGGCAAAGAATACAGGCAGGGATCTCGACAAATCCACCAACCCAATGTTATATACAAATCCACCACCGACACTAAACTGGTCGGTCAGCTTGAAACTTAAAGTAGGTTGGATATAAATCGCACGTAGCTGAAGGCTATTGAGCTCGTACCTTCCCGGCCATTCGGTTCCCCAATCTACCGCACCGCCAAAGGGCGTGTATACGCCTAATCCTGCTTTCCACCAAGATTCTTTAGGGCCAAAAGTAGTAAATAGGGAAAAAGGAGGGGAGATCTGGAATTTGGTATGGTAAGTGTCCGCGCTGCCCGTTTCCCGAAAAGCGGAACGATACATTACAGCAGACCCTCCTACGGAAACAGCATTGCCTTCCATCTTGGATAGAGCACCTGGATTGTAAAATATACTGCTCTCATCCACGAATAAAGCTGAGCCTGCACCAGACATCCCCAACGCTTTTATACCTTGTGTATTGACTTGCGAGCCTTGACCAAAAAGAAGTGAGGGGCCCGCCAATAAAATGGAGAATAGAATTCTTTTCATAGCATTGTTAGTTAGTGCTTGAATATATAATGCTGACATAGTATTTTTTGTTTTAAAAAAAATACTTTTTAACATATATTTCGAATACGGAGAGTGTTATTTGTTAGCTTACTCCTTAAATAAATAGTGACCCGATAAAGGACAAGTGACATTCAAAGGAAACGAAGTAAACATAAAAGAGGAGACTGCGGGAAATGAGTAGACAGGGAGACACGACAAAAAACACAAAGTGAGCTCACCATGGGTAATCTGTCGTGTATCCATAGGCACATACCGGGATTATCATCGCTCCGGTAGGTTTTTCAGATTACGTATACAGCTCCCTGATCTGCTGTGCCGCATTTTTGTTGTTCACTTTCTTGATGATATGCTGGATAATGCCATTTTCATCAATGACAAAAGTAGTTCGTGCCGTGCCCATATACTTTTTGCCGTACATATTTTTTTCGACCCAAACTCCATAGTCGTTGACGATCTTTTGGTCATCGTCGGCCAATAGTGTAAAGGGAAGCTCGAATTTAGCGATAAATTTTTGGTGAGATTGTTCGCTATCGATACTCACGCCGATCACTTCAAAACCATCATTCAGTAAGCTTTGGTAATTGTCCCGAAAATTGCAGGCCTCAGTGGTACATCCCGGTGTATTGTCTTTAGGGTAGAAATATAGGATGACTTTTTTGCCTTTGAAATCCGATAATTTTACGATTTCTCCATGTTGGTTCTTTGCGGTGATTGCTGGCGCTTTGTCGCCTGTTTGTAGTGTCATAGTATTAAGTGGTAAGTTATCAGTTGTAAGTATCAGGTTAATCGTTGTTAGGCGGTTGCAATGATTTAATCAGACCCCGAATGATTTTAGATACTTCTCTACTTTGTTCAATAAGCATATCTGCATTGATTTTGTTTAGATAATTTAATCTTTGCGCTAAATAAATCATTGATTTCACTTCACTATTAGAACCTAGCGAAATATACAGAAACCTAACAAATTCTTTTTTACTTTGTCTGTCAAATCCTTCAGCTATGTTGTTGGAAATAGAGACCACGGCACGGTATATTTGATCTTTAAAACTCCAATCTTTTAATTCTGTGAATGACATATATACATCCACAGCTATATCTTGGGCTTTTTGCCAAGCAATAAGGTCTTCAAATTTCAGTATTTTCATAACTCGTTAGCTTTAGTTAAGTTACTAATCTACTAAAATTTTATATATGCATAAAAACTTACCACTTACTACTTATCACTTACCACTCATCTAACAAAAGATGTTTCGTAAACCCGTTCGTTGTCTTTCCAATCCTTGACTACCAAACGGAATTTGTGGGATCCCTTGGCGAGATCTTTATCAAATCTATGCCACAGATGACGATTTTTGGAATCGTATTCCATCAGTACCCATTTGTCATCAATATATCCATTGAAAGACTGTATGCCCGAAAAATTGTCCGAAATGGTAAAATCTATCTTAGACTGAGCGGCTACATTCTTGCCGTTGGTCAGGTTCCGTGCGGTGATGGTTGGAGGTATGGTATCTACGGCCACATAGAATGAACCCAGGTTGCGTGTATTGACCGTCACCCACCCATTTTCAAACTTCCCACCTTCCGATCCGGATTCTACCGAAGCAATCAGCGCCTTGCTTTCAAGATGTGCGGGGAGGTGTGTTGGTTTGATACGGAGGTTATATGTGGTAAACAAGGGGGTAAGGTTGTTGCCAATGTGGTGTACGTGCGAAAAGCCCATGGCAATGGGAGCACTCGGCTGGTAGACGAAATCCAGATCGCTGTACAGTACTCCGGCAGGCATATCCACCTTCACATGTGATGCGGAAAAAGAGTTGGCTCTGTCGTAAGCAAACTGTTCACCTCTGATAGGGTTGCTTTTTGGTTGGTAACCATTGCTGTTCTGTACCTTGAAATTCAATTCACTGCAATTTCCCTTTACATCCTTAACCACATATTTGATCTCGTGTACGGCATTATCTTTCAATTCGATAATACCCTCATGCTCCAAGTGCTTGAATATCTCTATGGGATTACCCGGATCTTTGAAGCTTTTTTGCACTTTGGCTTTTGACTGTTTCCAATAGGCATAGTCTATATAGGAATGGATAGCACGGCTGGTGTTGAAGTCCAGTTCCTCAAATACTACAGTGGATATGACATGGCCATCGAGAAACAATTCGATGGAATATACGCCATTTCGAAAACCACCTGCGCGGTGCCGGTCTATGGTGTTGATACCGAGGCCGAATTTACCATTGACAGGTATGGGGGCACTGCTCGCGAGTGCGTAATGGCCGGTGCGAATGGCCTTGACCTGCGGATGGCGACGAGGTGTATGCTCGTTGAAGATCCTGTCGTTGAGATCATAAACAGTGATACCATTGATCGTCGGCGCAAAATTGTCTGTAAAGCGTAGGCCAAAAAGCTGTGGATTGAGCGGACGTTGTGTCTTGGTGTCCCGTATCTCGAAGTGTAGATGCGGACCTGCCGAACCTCCCGTATTTCCGGCATTGCCGATGTATTGCCCTTTGGTCAGTTTGACCTGACCTGTAGGAAGCGTGATGTCTACATCGAAGCGTTTGAGTTTGTATTGCTCCGCACGTACGATATTCGTTAAGGCATCGTTGAATTTGTCCATATGTAGATATACTGTCGTATAGCCATTGGGATGATCGATATATACCGAATTGCCTCCTCCACCGATCTGTACACGCACACGTGAAACAAATCCCTCTGCGGCAGCATGTAGCGGCAGTCCGACTTTCTGTTGCGTGCGGTAATCGTCTCCAGCATGAAAATGAGTGCTCCTCAGTTCGCCGAAAGTGCCGGAAGCATCAGGAGCGATGTTCAACGGATTGCGGAAATAGCCTTGTGGATAGTCACGTGATGTGATGATAGCCTTGTTTTGGGCGTGAGTAATTAGGGTAGATAGTCCCAAACAGAAAGCTAAAAGTTGTTTTTTCATTGTACTAAAAAATATTCATCACTTAACATAACATGTGAACATTTGTTTTTCTTGCAAAAAACCTTCCAATTTATCACCGATCTGTACAGGCCCTACCCCTTCGGGTGTTCCGGTATAGATCAAATCGCCTTTGCGCAGGGTGATGTACTGTGAGATAAATACGATGAGATCGTCAAAGCTGAAAATGACATCTTTCGTATTACCTTTCTGTACGGTTTCCCCATTCTTTTGCAAGGAGAAGGACAGGTTTTGTATATCTTCAAATTCTTCTTTGGCAATAAGTGGACTGATGACAGCTGAGTGGTCAAAGGCCTTGGCAAGCTCCCAAGGTAGCCTTTTTTCTTTATGTTGGTTTTGGATATCGCGGGCAGTAAAATCTATGCCCAATCCAATAGCATCATAATATCTATGTGCAAATTTCTTGGACACATGCTTCCCTTCGTTGGCGATACGCAGTACGACCTCCACTTCGTAGTGGACGTCTTTGGAAAAATCAGGATAGTAAAAATCCTTGTTGTCCTTCAATACGGCTGTATCGGGTTTGAGAAAGATGACGGGCTTTTCGGGGACAGGATTATGGAGTTCTTTTGCGTGATTGATATAGTTGCGGCCTACGGCTATTATCTTCATGGTCGTAAATTATCGTGTGAAGCAAACTTACTAAATGTGTCTGTCTTTACAAAGAAGAGTAATGATAAAGGAGCAAGGAACAAGGGCTTATAACTAGTCTTTATTCTTTGCTCCTTTGCTTTTTTTCTTCTTTTTTGAAATATCGGCATAAAGTAGTATCATTGTGCCGATAAGTTAACCAATTGTTTACGGTATATTCATATGGCAAAGATTATTTTGTGTTGAAAAGCCGTAAAGTTGAGAATCTAATGGAAAATACCAGGGAAAATAAAGTCGTGTCTTTAAAGCCAAAAACGGAATTCGAAGGCTTTTATAAGAAGAACTTTTCAAAGGTAAGGTTGACATTAGTGTTTGTGGGGGTAGACGACGAAACTGCCGGAGATTTGGCGCAGGAAGCCTTTACCAAGCTATGGTTGTCGTGGGACAATTTTGAGCACGATGCGTCTAGAATGAAATTTCTGAAAGTGGTATCCCGAAATTTATGGATTGACAAGTACCGGAAGATACAGCGCGAGGCTTCTTTTGCTGATCGGTTGGAGGAGGATAGATCGCTACAGGAAATGATCGATTACCAGGATCTACTGGAGGTTACCAAAAAAGCTTTATGCAGTTATGACGAAGCAAAACGTGACATGTTCTACGAGATAAAACTTTATGGTACACCCTATAAGGAAGTTGCAGAAAAATTTAATGTCAATATTAAGACATTGGAACGCTATATGACGCAGATGTCCAAGTCTGTAAAATCTTATTTAAGGAAATATTATCCTCATATTTCTATTGCGGTGATCGCATTTTATTTGTTCTAAACCTTAGAAAAGTCTTGTACTCGCCGTAGACAAAGTGTCTAATTCCCGTTTATTTTTAGAATTTTATAGGTCTTTTATTTTTTTTAAAAAAATATGAGGGATTTCTTCTTCTGATTCGTTTATAGGTCAGAATGAAGAGAATAAATCCTATAAACCGCATTGTCAGGGACTTTCTGGATGGAAAATTGACATCCCGGCAAAGAAAAGCTTTCCTTAACTTGGTGCAACGTAGTGAGGATAGTGAAGAACTGGAAAACATCTATCAAAATATATTTGAGCAGATTGAAAACCTTTCGGAAGACGAAGTAGACTTGTTGCACGAACTTTTGGAAAAAGAAAAGAAAACGACAGGTATAGTCTATAGGATGAGACCGTTCTTCAAATACGCCGCTATACTATTGATGGTGTGCGGTGCATATTTTGTCTATCAATGGGCGCAACCTTTCACAGATAATATTGTCCTGACTGCGGCTATAGAACAAGGAAAGACGGTTTCCAGGCATGTGCTTCCGGATAATTCTGAGATCATACTCTATGGTTCCAGCAGTTTCGAAGTGTTGGAGTATACGGACAAGTCACGCACTATTGTATTGCATGGTGAGGCTGATTTTTCTGTTATGCCGAGCAAAACACCATTTTTTGTACAGACTGAATCCGGTTATTTTACCAAAGTCCTCGGAACACGGTTTACCGTTAGGGATGTTAGGGGGAAATATAGCGTAGCCGTAGAAAAAGGCCGTGTGACGGTAGGTAGAGGCGAAGAAATATTGGGTATCCTTTCTAGGGGAGACTCATTGGTCGTAGATGATGAAGTACATCTGTACGGTGCAGGAGTCAGCCCATTGGTATTCGACAATGTAAATTTAGAATATGTACTGCACACGGTCAATCAGGCGTACGATACAGAAGTTCGGCTGGCAGCAGATTTAGATGGCGCAGTAAAGTGTACAGCAGCATTTGACAAAAATCTAAGTATCATCGAGATCGTAGATATATTGTGCGAAATGTACGGATATACGTATTCGATCAATGACCATAGAATAATAATTCAACACTAAAATCAAATCTATTTAAATGAGATTCAGAACGATTAGAAATTCGTTTATGCTAAGCGTATGTTTGGTCCTGTGGTCATTTGCAACCTTTGCCCAGGACAGCAGACTGCTCAGGGTACAGATGACAAAGAGTAGCGAAAGTTTGACGAACATTCTTAGCCGGCTCGAAAGTGAGCATAAGGTAAAATTTGCCTACAACCCGGAAGAACTATCCAGAATCCAGGTACAGCAACGCTACGATAAGATGTCGCTGTCGGAGGTGCTGGACGAGAAAGGTTATCGACTGTCCGAAAAGTCAGGCAGCTTTGTCATTTCACGTAAACCACAAAGTGCAAGTGGGCAATCACAAGGGCAAAGGCTATTGACCGGAACGGTAAAGGATCCACAAGGCCAACCGCTCATGGGTGCCAGCGTACAGATCAAAGGCGCCGGTGTGAGTACGAGTACAGATGATAATGGAAATTTTGTCATCAATGCCAAAGTAGGAGATGTCTTGCTCGTCCGTTTTGTGGGTTTTGAGGATATGGAGCATACCGTGTTCAATACGGGATCACAAAATCTGGTACTGGTCAAAACAGATGAGACGTTGAGTGAGGTTGTGGTCGTCGGATATGGTACCCAACGTAAGGCTAGCGTCATCGGTGCTATATCGACCGTCAAACCTGAGGTGTTGCAGTCGAACCAGACCCGTTCGATCACGAATAGTCTGGCCGGACAGGTAGCGGGCGTGATAGCGGTACAGCGCAGTGGTGAGCCGGGATATGACAATTCTGATTTTTGGATTCGGGGTATGAACAGTTTTGGGGCCAATACAACCCCTCTTGTATTGGTCGATGGTATAGAGAGAAGCTTGAACAATATTTCGCCGGAAGAGATTGAATCGTTTTCTGTTTTGAAAGATGCTACAGCTACGGCAGTATATGGGGTGCGTGGTGCCAACGGAGTTATTTTAGTACAGACCAAACGTGGTAAGCAGGGTAAGCCCCGCGTTACTGTCAAGACGGATTATGGATTGTCTCAACCTACCAAGCTGCCCGAGTTTGTAGGTGCGGCCAAGTACATGGAAACCATCAATACAGCTTATTCCTATTCAGGATTGGCTCCCCTGTTTTTGGATGAGCAAATTCATCGTACGCGTATAGGTTACGATCCGGATCTGTATGCCGATGTTGATTGGATGGATGCTGTGACTACACCTTTTTCGGGCAATGGCCGTCTGAGTATGGATGTCAACGGAGGAAGTGAACGACTTAGATACAGTTTGGTGGCGGCATATTTCAACGAGTCGGGTATGATTGCCGTTGATGATCGACAGAATTATGATTCCCGACTGGGATTGAAAAAATACAATTTACGGAGCAATGTGGATTTGGATCTGACCTCTTCGACCAAACTAGCTGTAGGTATTGGTGGGTATATCACGGAACGACAGGCGCCTGGTGTAGGTATTAGTACGATCTTCAGCCATGCCATGGATACACCGCCTTATGTACATCCGATCATCTATTCCAATGGAGAAATTCCCCGTATAGAAGCTCGGTACAACCCCTGGTCTGATGCCACGCAGACCGGATACCAGTTGCGATATGACAGCAATCTGGAGACACAGCTCAACGTGGTGCAGGATTTTGGTCTATTGATGCCTGTATTGGATGGATTAAAAGGTAGTGTACTGGCTTCTTTTGATGCATTCAACCGACATGACCAACGCCGGACAAAGACTCCACGTAATTTTATTGCCATTGGCCGAAACGATATAGGTGAATTGATTACTTCGGAAGTGGGGAAAGATGGTCAGGAGTTTTTGGGTTATAGCCGGACTTCGGGCGGCAATCGTACCATTTATTTTGAAAGCCGTCTGAACTATAACAAGACCTTGAACAACGTACATCATCTGGACGGACTGTTTTTGTTTAATCTACGGGATTATGTTGACCAGAGTGTCAGCGAGGCTATAGGAGCACTTCCCTACCGCAATACAGGTATCGCCGGAAGGACTGCCTATTCGTATGCAGATCGTTATTTTGCCGAATTCAATTTTGGCTATAATGGTTCTGAAAACTTCAAGCGTGGTTATCGTTTTGGCTTTTTCCCTTCTTTTGCTGTGGGCTGGATGCCTTCCAGTGAGCGATTTTTTGAACCTTTGCTAGGTACGGTTTCTAAGTTGAAATTTCGTGGATCATGGGGGTTGGTGGGCAATGATCGGATACAGGGAGATGGTACAGCAGATACCCGTAGGTTTGCCTATCTCTCTACGATTGAAAGTGTCAGTGGATATTCTTTCGGTTATACTAACAACTTCGGTTATGGAGGATGGCGCGAAGGAGAATTTGGTATAGAAAACATGACTTGGGAAACGGCCGAAAAGCTGGATGTCGGTATGGAATTGGGCTTGTGGAACAATGCCTTGCATGTACAGGTGGATTGGTTCAACGAAAAGCGTCGGGATATCTTTATGCGCCGGAAGACCATTCCAGAGACAGCAGGTTATAACCTATTGCCTTTTGCCAATTATGGTCGTGTAGACAATCGTGGTTTTGAAGTAGAGTTGCTGGTCAACCACAGCTTTTCGCCCGATTGGTTTATTTCGGCAAGAGGTAATTTTACATACGCCAAGAATACAGTCATCGAATACGATGAGTCGGAAAATCTCAAGCAATCTTTCCGGGCGAGGACAGGGCGTCCGCTGAACCAGCATTTTGGATTGGTTGCCGAACGTCTGTATTCTTATTCGGATTTTGATGACGAATCCAAGAATCTCCTGCGGGAGGATGTTCCTGAGCCTTCATACGGCCCTGTGCGTGCAGGAGATATCAAATATAAGGATCTGAATAACGATGGAATCATCAATAGTGACGACGAGACAGCAATTGGTAAACCTTATGTTCCGCAGAAGATCTTCGGTTTTGGTATCAATACGAGGTATAAGCAGTTTGATTTGGGATTTTTGTTTCAGGGTGCAACCGACTTTACCAATATGATGCAGGGAGCGACTTTGGTGCCGGGTAGCGGTGGTGGAGGTACGGGCAATATCTATGCGAATGTAGATGACCGTTGGACACCGGAAAATCCATCGAGCAATGTGATATGGCCACGTCTTTCGAGCTCCCAAAGTTCAAATAATATGCGTTATTCGACCTGGTGGTTGGTAGATGCGTCCTATCTGCGGCTGAAAAATATGGAGGTAGGCTATACACTTCCCCAGACAGCCAGGGATAAACTCTTGATGAAAAACGCGAGGGTATTTTTGCGGGGAAGTAATTTGTTGACTTTCTCGTATTTCAAGATGTGGGACCCCGAGATTGGCTCGCAAAACGGATTGAAATATCCGTTGCAACGGATCGTGTCTGGAGGGATAGAAATAACATTTTAAAGGATAGCAATGAAGAAAATAATATATAAGATTTTGACCGTCACGGTGTTTTGGGGTATGATGTCCTGTGACAAATTTTTGGATAAGATGCCTGATGATGCTATTACGATGGAAATGGTGTTCAATGACCGAGTACGTACTGAAGAGTGGCTAGCAGCAATATACAATAAGGTACCCGATCCGTTGATGGATTATACCCGGCAGTGGGGCAGTACGTTTTTCTCGGACGATGCGCAGATCGCTATCGCGATGAGTCAGTTCAATGATTACTGGAAATGGGTCGTGGCCAACAATCAGGGATCGGTCAGTGCAACGCATAAGCCACCTGTAGATATCTGGGGCAATGCTTATAAGGATGTGCGTTCGGCTCTGTTGTTTATAGACAATGTCAAACCTTTGGAGGCACAAGGACAGACGGCTGTCATGGTGCAGCAGATGAAGATGGAGGCCCGTTTTTTGATTGCTTTCTACTACCATAAGCTGTTGGAGGTGTACGGACCTTTTCCGCTGATAACAGAATTGGTCGGAGCAGATACACCGTTGGAGCAGGTCATCGTACCGCGTACTCCGGTCGATGAGATCGTGAACTGGCTGGACAATGAATACAAAGTTCTAGCTAATTTCTTTCCTGCATCTTACAGTAATGCAGATCAGATGTTTGGGCGGCCCAACAAGGGAATTTGTAAGGCACTTCGGGCCCGGCTTTGGTTGTATGCGGCCAGTCCTTTGTACAATGGCAATACGGAATATGCAGATCTAAAGAACCCGGATGGTACATTGTTGTTTTCGCAAACGTATGATCCCTCGAAGTGGACAAAAGCCGTAGAAGCTACGCGTGATTTTCTGGATCTAGCCGAAGAGGGTAATTACGACCTGTATAGGGAATATTATCCAAATGGACGGATCGATCCATTCCTTTCTTTTCAGAATCTGTTCCTCAAAACAGCTAACGTCAACAAAGAGATTATCTTCGGTCGGGCAACAAATTCCCGCAACTGGTACAATGGTGTGAGCAATCCCAGAGGGTATGCAGGTGGTTCGGGCTATTATGGTTCGACCCAAAATCTGGTGGATGCTTTCTTTATGAAGAATGGGTTGCCAATAAATGACCCTACCTCGGGTTATGTAGAAACAGGATTCAGCACCTCGCAAACCATTTATCCAAACACTAAATATGATTTAGGAGGAAGTGCGCGAACTGAGGGATTGGTGTCCGAGACAGGTACATATAATATGTATGTGAATAGAGAACCTCGTTTTTATATCACGCTGTGGCACGATAACCAATGGATACCTAGAGCCAATAGAACGACACAATTTAAAAATGGTGGGCAAGATGGAGGGCCTACGCATGACTCACCACAGAGCGGGTATCTGAATAGAAAGGGTGTCAATCCAGAAGCTGATCCAAGGAACAACAATGTGCCTTATCAGCCCGCTATCATCTTGCGATTAGGTGAGTTTTATCTTAACTATGCTGAAGCTTTGAATGAGGTTACGCCGGGCCATGCCGATATTTTGAAATATGTCAACCTGATCCGTGAAAGAGCAGGCATTCCAACCTATGGTAGTGGTGCCGGACAGATCGATATATCTACTGACCAAGGGACTATGCGCGAGATCATCCGTCGGGAAAGACGGGTAGAATTTGCGATGGAGGGTGATGTCCGCTACAACGATATCCGTCGTTGGAAGATTGCCGAGGATATTTTTCGGGCCCCTATCTATGGTATGAATCGGTCGGCGAGCAACAATAGTTTTTACCAACGTACGGCCTATATGACCCGATCGTGGACGAAGCGCAATTATTTTTGGCCAATCTATCAAAACTACAGAGACAATAACGAAAATTTAGTGCAAAACAAATATTGGTAAGATGAGAGATATGAAGATATATATGCCGTTTTTATCGCTATTACTCCTACTGTCCGGTTGCTCGGGCAAAGAGGGATTGATGCGGGATTTTGATGATGATATGGCGAAGAATGGAGGAGACGATACCGATAAAATACAGGTTGTCGTAGGAACCTATAATCTCCGGTTACAGACTACTGCCGACGTAGGCGAACTGCATTGGGAGAGTCGCAGACAATGGGTAAGGAAGATCGTCGATGACCATGATTTTGATATTCTAGGTACACAAGAGGGGTATATGACCCAGATCAGAGATGTCGTGGAAGATAAAGACTATGCTTATGTCGCTGTAGGTAGAGACGACGGGGTATCGGCAGGTGAAACGTGTGCTATACTCTATAAGAAAGATAAATTTGCAGTGGAAGCGCAAGGCACTTTTTGGTTCTCTCAGACTCCCGACATACCTTCCAGTGGATGGGATGCAACAATAAGACGTATCTGTACTTGGATAAAATTTAGGGAGATAGAATCCGGTAAGATCTTTTTTGTATTCAATGCACACTATGACCACCAGGGGAATATCGCACGTGTCGAATCTTCTAAGCTGATGTTAGAAAAGATTCAAGAAATAGCGACAGATTTTCCGGTCATGATGACGGGTGACTTGAATTCGGAACCATCGAGTGAGCCGGTGACGACATTGATAGGAACTAAATTTTTGTGGGATTCGAAACCTATTACAAAATCACCTGCAACAGGTCCGGAGGGAACGTACTATGGTTACAATCTGTCGACAAGTCCTAATTCGCGTATTGATTATGTATTTGTGTCCAGAAAAGTCCATGTGTTGGAATACAAAGTTATAGAGGATGATTTTACGACCGGGAATATCGCTTCGGATCATTTGCCAGTACGTATCAAGGTACAATTCTAATGATAAAAAGGAATATGAAATGTCCATGATTGCAAAACACAAACACGAATAAAAATAATCTGGACATTCCATATGGCCATTAAAAAACAAATTATTTACATATGAAAAGATTATTGTTGTTTATCGGTATGTCTATACTGCTGGTGGGGTGTAAACAGGAATCGGTCGTTATACCTGTATTGGACGACCTAATAGCCGAATACAGAGAAGACGATGCCATACGTTTGGAAGTTTCGGATCATCAGATCGTACTGGATCCGACCAAACGGCGGGAACAAGCTCTATTGGTCACATGGGAACCGCTTAAAGAAGTAGAAGCACATTATCCGGTCAAATATCTGTTTAAAATGGATGTGACTGCAAATGATTTTACAACATCTATCCCGACCATCGAAATGCCCGAAGGTATATATTTCAAGACATATACGCACGAAGATCTGGAAAAACTGTTACGCAACCATTGGCAACGGGTCGAATCCGATGCCGTGTCTATCAGTATCCGGGTCATTGCACAGGTGGCCTCCGGAGAGAAGTTTGTCAAACCTCTGTATTCTACGCTTTCCATATTGGTGACACCTTATCAGATCGAATCCAGTTCTTTGTTTATTTACGGGACTGCAACGGTTGGGGCAAATATGGTCGAGATGCAGGAAGTTGTGCCTGGAGAAATCTATTCCTGGCGGGGTAAATTCAATCCAGGTTCTTTTAAGATAGCGGAGGTCATGGATCAACCCTATCCGGCGTATGGCAAGGGAGAAGGGGATGAGATCGTCTTGATGGAATCCGAAGGGCAACCCGGTGAAGACTTTATCGTGAACGAGGAAGGGGTTTATGCGATTATATTGGATCGTATCAATCAAAAGATTGCTATACAGGAAGTCCCCTATCTGAACATTTATTTTGGTGGTTCGGCCACGCCGACTGCATGGAGTACGCCACCGGTTATGGTATGGGATGTATTTAAACCAAATATCTGTACGATAACCACACAGCTTGTCGGAAAGAATCCGGATGGAAGTGGGGGGGAACTGAAGTTTTCGACACAACCTAATTTTTCATCCGGAACATTGCAATTAAGACCATGGCGGCCGGAAGCTTCGATCCTATCAGATCTTCATGTGCAGGCTAGTTCTGCCCCGGATTGGAAGTGGCGGGTACAACCGGGAGAGGCAGGTAGGTATACGATCGTGTTGGATGTCAGAAGTATGAAAGTTCAATTTATTAAAATCGATTAATCATGAAGTATAGATATTTAGTGGCTTTTTGGTGCGTCTTATTTGCGTTAGGTGCCTGCAAGGATGAGATACCAGCAGTACAGGAAAATTTTATATCCGGAGTCCAGAATCTGAAAGCTATTTCCCAAATGGAGGGCATTGTCTTGTCGTGGGAAAACCCGGACGACAGAGACTACGATAAAGTGGAAATTTCCTATACACTTCAAGGAGAGAAGAAAATGCTTACGGAAACTATTAATGAAAGATACAGTGCTGTCAGTATCAACATCCCCAATGCAGAGGTATATAAGTTTTATATCAAAGCCTTTTCTTCAGTTAGCGGTCGATTCGCTAGGGAGGCAAGTGTGAAAGGTAGAAAATTAGTTTCGTTGGAAGCAGCCGATGAACTGGCAGATATATTGAACAGCATAGAGATCCATGGCGGAGATAATGGTGTACGGGTGTTTTGGGAAAACACCCAGAACCTTCCTGCCATGATCCTTTTGGAATACGAGGGTCAGGTTCGTACTATCGATGCCAATAGTCTGAGTAAGGAATATTCGTTGGGAGGGTTGGAATTGAATAAGCAATATACTTTTACCGTGAGTTTAGTTTACGAAGGAGAAGGCAGTACATTGGTTAGGATGTTGTCGGCGACGGCATTGGAAAAGGCTTACCGGAGATTGAAGAACGAAGGTTGGACGATTACGGCTTCTTCCGAACAAAGTGGGCAGCCTGCGGTTAATCTACTGGATAATAATCCGGCTACCTATTGGCGTTCTAGTGAAAGAGTGACGGTCAACAATAATCCGTCAGGACAGCATATCATTGTAGATTTTAAGACAATCCATCGATTTTCGGCCCTTACGTTTACAAGAAGATTAGGTAACGATGAAAATTCTTCCTGGGATATCAATATCTCTTTTAGTGAGGATGGTGTTACCTATACGGGGCCGTATATGTATAAAAATGCGAGTACAGATCCCAACCCGATATTCAAAGTTGAATTTAATAGAACGGTGGATGGGGAGCAGATGTACCAGTTGCCTTATACGCATACGGCACGTTATGTACGTGTAGACTTTGTGCGTGGAAGTAATAATGGAGCTTACGCTGTTTTTGGAGATATTAATTTTTATGGGGAGTAAGTAACCATAACTCTTAGTTTTTCCATTTGTGTTTTTGGAAAAACTAAAGAGTTATTCAGAAAAATAAATTGATAAGCTGCTTAGCCTCCTTCACGTCATGTACGCGCAGGATATGTACACCTCTTTCGAGGAGGAGGGTGTTCAATGCTGTCGTTCCGTTTAGTGCTTCCTGGGGAGTGGTGTCCAATTTTTTGTAAATCATGGATTTGCGGGAGATACCGCCAAGCATAGGCAAACCGAAGTAATGCAATTCGTCTGTCCGCAGTAGCAATTCGTAGTTCTGTTCTATTGTTTTTGCAAAACCAAAGCCCGGATCCAATATAATATCTTTGACACCCAAGGCTCGCAGAGCGGCTATTCGTTGCCCTAGCTCGGTAGCTACGTCGGTCACTATATCCGTATAGTCTGTCAGTTGTTGCATGGTTTTCGGCGTACCACGCATATGCATCAGAACGTAGGGGACCTGTAGTTTCGCCACTGTGGCAAACATGTTTTCGTCCAGATTTCCTCCTGAAATATCATTGATGATATGAGCACCTGCATCGATACAGGTTTTGGCTACCTCAGCCCGGAAAGTGTCGACCGATAGGATTATGTCCGGAAATTCTTTGGCAAGAGCCTCGACGACTGGAACAGAACGGTCTATTTCTTCTTGCGTAGAAATGGTCGTCGCTCCGGGTCTGGAAGAAAATGCTCCTATATCAATGATATCTGCTCCTTCTTCTAGCATTTGACGTGTATGCGCTATCGCATGATCTACTGTGGCATGCTGTCCTCCATCAAAAAACGAGTCGGGTGTGACGTTCAAAATGCCCATAATAACAGGCTTTTCGAAGGTCAACAGTCTATCTCCGACACGTATACTTTGGGTTGGATATGTCTTGAAATAGGGCATGTAATACCTTATTGAATGACCAATACCCCATCGGCAATCATCGTGATGGCTTTTTGGAGTTGTTTGGTTTCCTTGTTTTCTTTGTTACGGACTGTAGCTGTGCCTTGTACGACAACATTTTTGCCGATAAGGTCTGCCGGAACGGTGTAATCATCCGCAAAGCGGACCATTATAGGATTATCACCACTCTCATTTTGTAAGGTAAGGTAGCAACCGCTCATTTTACATACGGAGGCTACTTTACCGGTCACTTTGCCCGAAAAATTACCCGATGTATTCAAACTGCTTTCCAGTTTTTTGACTGTTATAGCCGGCTTGTTTTCAATAGTTTGTCCATAGTTGACGCCTACTTTTGCGGATTGGGGAGCCTTGCGTTCCTGTGCGATCCCCGTGTGGAGGATAGCCATCAAAAAAAAGAGAAAGATGAATAATCTTTTCATGTTTGGAAACTATTTATTATATATTCAAAATGCCCTCATGCCGGGCGGGCAGTTACTTTTTTTCCGCAAAAAAGTAACCAAAAAACTCGTCGCTGTACCGGCTCGGCACAATGTCTCACCATTCCTGCTATTGCCGACCCGCTAAGGCGACTTTTTGATTAAATGTAAGTATCTGCATTTATTGATTTTTAAAATAGTATTATATCTGTTTTCTTACGTCAAAAATATTTATTTACGTAAAAATTCAAATTTTCCACTTGGATCCAATTTCATCACCACGGAGGGAACACCTTTTGTAGGATCATTTTGGCCGAATTTTACCACGTAATCTACGCGTTTTTTGATATCCTCACTAATTTCGTCAAAGGTTGCCGCAGTAGCATAGCCACTGATATTGGCAGACGTGGATATAATGGGTTTTCGGAAACGTTGCAGAAGCTGTTGGCAGAAGGGATGGTTGACGATGCGGATACCGATAGACCCGTCTTCGGCAATGGCATTGGGGGCGAGATTTTTGGCCTGTGAATAGATAATGGTCAAGGGACGATCCGTGACCTCGATCAGTTCGTAGGCTACATCGGGAATTTCCTGTACATAGCTGGCCAGCTGATTGTCACTGTGCAACAGCACGATCATGCTTTTGTTTTTGTCCCGTCCCTTGAGGGCAAATACTTTCTCCACAGCGTCCGTGTTGGTCGCATCACAGCCGATCCCCCATATCGTATCGGTAGGATACAGGATAAGCCCTCCTTGTTTAAGGGTTTCCAACGCTTGATTCAGATCTGCTCTGTCGATATGCATTTTTGTTTGTTTTTTGCTATAGGCTTTAAGCAGTAAGCTTTAGGCGATAGTCTTATAGCTTACAGCCTAGAGCCTAGAGCTTACAGCTAAATTACACTGCTACATTATGCTCGCGCAAAGCATCGTTCAATGAAGTTTTTTTATCGGTCGATTCCTTACGTTGGCCGATGATCAATGCACAGGGTACCTGATATTCTCCTGCGGGAAATTTTTTGGTATATGAACCGGGAATGACAACCGAACGTGCCGGCACATAGCCTTTGTATTCTACAGGTTCAGCACCAGATACATCGATGATCTTGGTAGAGGCAGTCAAGACAACATTGGCGCCTAGTACAGCTTCCTTTTCGACGCGGATACCTTCTACCACGATGGCACGGGAACCTACGAATACATTGTCCTCAATGATAACGGGAGCCGCTTGTACAGGTTCCAATACACCACCGATACCCACACCTCCGGAAAGATGTACGTTTTTGCCGATTTGCGCACAAGATCCAACAGTAGCCCAGGTATCCACCATCGTTCCCTCGTCTACATAAGCACCTATATTGACATAGGAAGGCATCATGATGACACCTTTGGCCAGATATGCACCATAACGAGCCGAAGCACCCGGTACGACACGTACACCGAGTTCTTTGTAGTTTGTCTTCAACTTCATTTTGTCGTGGTAGACGAAAGGCTTGTTGTCGATTTCTTTCATCTGGCGGATCGGGAAATAAAGGATAACGGCTTTTTTGATCCAGTCGTTTACGTGCCAACGGTCCCCGATAGGTTCTGCTACACGCAATTCGCCATTATCCAGCTTCATGATGATGGCCTGAATGGTTTCATAGTATTCTTTGTATTCCAATAATTGCCTGTCTTCCCAAGCCTCTTCTATAAGTTTTTTTACTTTTTGTAAGTCCATTTTTTATTTATATACTTATTTGTTGTGACTTACAAACTTAGATAAATTCATTTTTATATGCAATATGATTGGGGTGCATATAAAAAAGGTTTATCGATCTCTCCTCTGCCTTTGAAGATTTGTTTTTTCAGAGGAAATATGCTGATTTTTATTGAGAAATGGGAAAGGATAAGGACGTCTTATTTTACTTTGGATTAATAAGTAGGGGCGAAAACCGAGCTTAGCGAGCTCATCGAAGATAAATTTTTCGCCCCTACTATCTTATGCGACTTTATATCTTTATTTTTGATTATGGCAAATGAAAATGAAAAGCTTCGAATAGACAAATATCTATGGGCTATTCGTATCTTCAAGACACGAAGTCTGGCGACCGAGGCATGCAAGGCTGGACGGGTAAAATTGAACGGGCAGAATGTCAAGCCTTCGTATGTGGTCAAGGTAGGTGAGCGATATACGATCCAAAAGGGGATAGAGCGTAAGGAGATCCTGGTCACGGGTTTGTTGGAACGTAGGGTAGATGCCAAGACGGCGGTGCAGTTTTATGAAGATCATACACCGGTAGAAGAGACCTACGGTTTCAAATCTGTCTTTCATGCCCCTGTGCTGAAACGTGATAGGGGGACAGGACGACCAACGAAAAAAGATAGGCGGGAGATCGATGATCTGCAGCAGAGCGATTGGTGGGAGGAGGAAAAATAAGAGATAAAAAAGAAGTCCGCCGATCGGCGGACTTCTTTTTTATCTCTTGTCCAGAGGAACATACTCGCGTTCGGTTTCTCCAATGTACAATTGTCTTGGACGGCCGATAGGCTCTTTGTTGTCACGCATTTCTTTCCATTGCGCAATCCAGCCCGGAAGTCGGCCCAAGGCAAATAATACGGTAAACATATCGGATTTGAAGCCCAATGCACGGTAGATAATTCCGGAATAGAAGTCCACGTTTGGATAAAGCTTTCTGTCGATAAAATATTGATCGCTCAAGGCGGCTTGTTCCAATTGTTTGGCGATGTCGAGTACCGGATCGTTTACACCTAATTTTTCCAACACATCGTCACAGGCTTTCTTGATGATTCTGGCACGGGGATCGAAGTTTTTGTAGACCCTGTGACCGAATCCCATCAAACGGAAAGGATCGTTTTTGTCTTTGGCTTTGGTGATATATTTATTGACATCGCCGCCGTCGTTTTTGATATCTTCCAGCATTTCGATCACAGCTTGGTTTGCACCGCCATGTAGCGGCCCCCATAGAGCATTGATCCCTGCAGATACCGAAGCGTACAGGTTGGCGTTGGAAGAGCCTACGATACGCACTGTCGATGTCGAACAGTTTTGCTCGTGATCTGCATGCAGGATCAACAAGACACGCATAGCGTCCAGTACAGCATCGTCAAATACCTTGTCACAGTTTACTTCTCCAAAGATCATGTTCATGAAATTGTCGATATAACCCCAATCTTTTTTGGGGTAGACAACAGGATGACCCAATGATTTTTTTTGAATCCAAGAAACAATCGTAGGCATTTTGCCGATCAGATTGATGATAGTCTTGTATTCTTCTTCTTCGGACATATTAGGGTTCAAAGATTCCGGATAGAAAGCCGAAAGTGCGCCTACCAAGCAGGAAAGCTGCCCCATAGGATGGGACTTGGAGGGGAATCCGGCAAAAAACATTTTCATGTCTTCGTGTACCATCATCTTTGATTTGATGTCTGTTCTGAACTCTTCTAATCTGTCTTTGGAGGGAAGATCTCCGTATATTAATAAATAAGCTACTTCCAGAAAAGTTGACCTCTCGGCTAAATCCTCAATATTATAACCACGGTATTTTAAGATGCCTCTCTCACCATCCAAAAATGTGATCGCGCTTTTGGTAGCACCGGTATTTTTAAAGCCCGCATCTAACGTGATATAACCACTCTGATCTCTTAATTTCGTAATATCGATTGCCTTCTCGTTCTCTGTTCCTGTTAGGATAGGCAATTCAAGCTCGGTATTGTTTAATTTAATATACGCTTTTTCAGACATAATTTCTTAGTATACTTATAACAAATATAAAAATGTGTCTCAATATACGAATTACTACGGAATATATATTACATAAGAAAGACATTTTTTATTTTTTTATGATAGAAATGGCCAATGGATATTCCCTGTTCATACCCTATAGTCCATGAAGGTGGCATGGGGACAATGTAGGTGCCACAGGCGGTTAAATACTATTTTGTATTCAGGTTGGTCATGGTCAGTTCGATGCCAATATTGATAAAGCTGTTGACCATTTTGACAGCATGTTCGATGAGCGCTGGTAGTTCGCGTAGCTCCTCTTTGTCAAAAGGTCCCAATACATAATCTACTTGACGACCCTTAGCATAATTGTCTCCTATGCCGAAGCGTAGGCGCGGATAGTTTTGTCCGCCGCAGAGCGCTTCGATGGATTTCAAGCCGTTGTGTCCTGCCGCAGACCCTTTGGGTTTGACACGTAAGGAACCAAATGGAATGGCGAGATCGTCTACGATGACCAATACATTTTCGATAGGAACTTTCAGCTGCTGCATCCAATAGTTGACAGCCTTGCCACTGAGGTTCATGTAGGTAGTAGGTTTGATGACATATACATTGTGGCCACGTTGTTTGTACTCTGTATAATAGGCGTGCTTGAGGGTAGACCAGCTTGCGCCTGCTTGGTTTGCCAGTTCGTCAGCTACCATAAAGCCTATATTGTGGCGGGTGTCTACGTATTCTTTTCCTATATTTCCGAGTCCGACGATCAAAAAGTTCATGGGTGTAAAAATAAGAAATTGTAATGAGTATTGGGTACAGCGTATTGAGTATTGCGTATAGAGATGTCAGAAGGAAAAAAGGCATCCGCCAAAAATTGACGAATGCCTTCTCATCTGATTATATCGCTTAATGTCTCAATACGCAATACGTATATTTAACTATTTTTTAGCGCCTTTGGCAGCTTTTGCAGCTTCTTGTTCTGCTTGACGAAGCGCACGGGACATGACAACAGATACAATAGTATCGTCAGCATTGTTCAATACCTTAGCATTTGTCAGTTGAACTTGTTCTACACGGAAAGACTTACCTACTTCAAGAGATTCCATAGGTACTTCTACCTCTTGTGGCATATTGCCGGGCAACGCTTTCACGCGCAGTTTGCGTAGCTTTTGCACCAATTTACCCCCCATTTTGACACCTGGAGAAGTTCCGGTCAATTTGATAGGAATGTGCATAGAAACCTCTTTGTCATCAAACAACTCCAGAAAGTCTACGTGTCTGATTTGATCAGTCAATGGATGGAACTGTGCTTCTTGAACGATTGCCCTTGTTTTTTTGCCTTCGATGTCTAATTCTACGAACACAACCTCTGGCGTATAAAGAACAGGTTTCAAATCAGCTGCGGATACAGAAAGGTGCGTTTGCTCTTTGCCACCGTAAAGAACTGCTGGCACTTTGCCTTCGTAACGCAATTCCTTTGCATCTCTTTTCCCTACGTTCTGTCTTACAGAACCGCTAATAGCAATTGATTTCATTTTCTTTTTGTATGAATGTTATAAAAATTGAGTGGCAAAGGTAAGTATTATTGAGAAGAAAGACAAATGATTGGAGATGTTTTTTAGACACCCTTTATAATACCGATTCTCAATATGTATTTTAATATACCCCTATATGGCGTAAGCATAAGCATAGCGATGCTTGTTCCCAATACATAATTTTAACATAATAACCCTGTCTTTATTAAAAAAATAAGTAAACTTTTGTAATTTTTTAAAAACAATATTGTTTTTGGCATTTGATATGATTATTTTTACACAAACTTAAATTATGCACGTGCTCGAGGATTTATTGGAAAAAGCAAATGATTCGGAATCTGCAAAGAACAGAAAGTCTGCATTAAATAAGGTGCGTCTTTTGAAAACAGTTTTTAGGCAGGAGCAGATGGCTGTGGGCGACCTATCGCAGGGTATGGGGCTGAGTTTTCCTACGGTAAACGGTATTATTTTAGATCTGCAGGAGAGCGGCTTGGTGGTCGCCAAGGAAAAAGGAGAGTCGATCGGTGGACGTAAACCCATTCTCTATCAAGTCAATGACGGTGTGTTCAACGTACTATGTGTAGAGATAGAGCGCTTTTCAATCCGGTTTGTCGTCTTGGACAACAATAATAATGTGGTCTGCCGTCCCAAATCCTACCCTTTTGAAATCAGTGTAGAGGCTTGCAGGGTAGACGATCTGGTGCAATCCATCCATAGGTATATAGCTGAATTATGCGTAGATTTGAATAGCATTTCGGCCATCGGTCTCAATATGCCGGGATTGGTCAATTCAAATACACTGACCAATCATACCTTTTATACGGCTCCCGGTTTCAGCTTAGGTGATTTTTTGCGTGAAAAGTTCAACAAATACGTGGTCGTCATCAACGACGTGAAGGCCGCTGCATTCAGCGAATTAGCATATGGAGCAGCTCGCCAAAAAAAGAATGTATTGGTCATTTTGATGGACTGGGGTATTGGCTTGGGCATCATCAGCAATGGCGGGGTCTATATGGGTAATGATGGATTTTCGGGCGAAATGGGACATATGGTCTTTGTAGAAGATGGAGATCTGTGCTACTGTGGCAAACGAGGCTGTTTGGAGACTATCGCTTCGGGCGTGTACCTGGTCAATCGGGCCAAGGCAGATATTCAGGCCGGTGTACCCACCTTGTTAAAAGGGATGGTCGATATACAGCATTTGCAACCGCAACACATTATAGAAGTAGCCAATAAGGGGGACCAATATGCTATTGATCTGATATCTGCTCTGGGCAAAAACCTGGGAAAAGCTATTTCGATGTTGATACAGATACTCAATCCCGAATCGATCGTATTGAGTGGCAAATTTGCTAAAGCGGGCTCACTTATTACCATTCCGATACAGCAAAGCCTGAATACTTATACCATGAACCCTATACGCGAAGGCTGTTCGGTCGAACTGTCGTCTCTTGATGTGAATGGATATGCAAAGGGATTGGTAAGACATACCATAGAAAAATATTTTGAGCATAATTTTAATATAGTAAATTGATTTTCAACACATTAATTTTTTTATAGATGTTTAAACCAGATTTAACTTCCAGACGCGACTTTTTGAAAAAGTCAATGCTCGCAGCAGCAGCGTTTACAATCGTACCAAGGCATGTCCTTGGAAAAGGCTATTTGGCTCCAAGTGACCATTTGACCAAAGGGGTAATCGGTGTCGGCTCGATGGGCCGTGGACACTTTAAATATGCAGGCACAAAGACGGTCGCTATCTGTGATGTGGATACGCGCCATCTGGCACGCGCACAGACAGCCCTTGGTGGCGGTATCAAGGAGCACCATGACTTTCGCGAACTGATCCAAAATCCCGAAGTGGATATCGTACACATTGCTACCCCGCCGCACTGGCATGGCGTCATGGCTATCGAAGCGGCGCGCTCAGGCAAGGACATCTGGTGTGAGAAGCCGATGACCCGTACCATAGGCGAAGGTAAAAAAGTAAAAGAAGCCGTGGCACAACACGGCAATATTTTCCGCTTGAATACCTGGTTCAGATTCGATGCCAATTTTTACGGCATGAATGTACCTGTAAAGAAGATCAAGAAAGTAGTCGACACAGGTTTGTTAGGATGGCCGCTTAAAGTGACCATCAGCAAGCATACGGGTTTTGATTGGAAATTCTATTGGGTAGGAAAAGAGAACCTGCCTGTACAAGAGGTTCCTAAGGAGCTGGATTATGATATGTGGTTGGGGCCGGCCCCTTATAAGCCTTACAGTGCACACCGTGTGCATACCACTTTCCGTGGATATTGGGATTATGATGGCGGAGGGCTGGGCGATATGGGACAGCATTATCTCGATCCTGTGCAATACTTTCTGGGCAAGGATAATGAAAGTCCTGTCAAAATAGAGATAGACGCTCCTCAGCAGCATTCTGACGCGGTAGGTACATGGCGTAAAATCACGTATACGTATGCCGATGGATGTCAGATTATCCTGGATGGTGCCGGCACAGAAGTTGGCAAAGCCTACGTAGAAGGGCCTAAAGGTAAATTATTCCGAGGCTTTGTATCCGATATACCCGATTTGGAAAGGAAATTGGCACAGTACCCCGATCCGGCTCCTCAAATGACAGACTTTTTGGAGGCTATACGGACACGGCAGAAGTTTGCACTGAATGAGGAGAACGGTTATTACTCCTGTACATTGGTCAACCTGGGGCTGGCAGCGTTGCGGTTGAACAGAACCTTACATTTTGATTCGGCCAAACAAGAGTTTGTCAATGACGAAGCGGCCAATAGACTAATTTATCAACCCATGAGAGGTCCCTGGACTATCTAAATCTATCTATCGTAAAATGAAAAGAATTTTTAATACTATATCTGTTTTATTGCTGCTGCAAACGGCAGTATATGCACAACAGCCTGCCAATCGGACTTCGGCCACAAAAGTTGCCGATGTATTGGCCCAGCAGCCTGCTGAGGAAATGATCAAGTTCTTGTCTGCGATGAAGGAGCTCGAAGGTTTTACTTCCAGTGATGTGACAACTTTATTGACCGGTCTTAAACGACAGGGTTCCAACAATGCTCCTATCGAATATGCCAGCAATTCGTACGCTTTGTATGTCATGCAGCCCGGCAAAGAGCAGCTCCGCGAAACCTATGTGCAGGGATTGTTGCAGGCTTTGGATCAGCTGAAAGACCCGAACAACAAAGGTTATGTATTGGAGCTGTTGAAATTTTGTGCCAAGGATGAGGCTATATCCAAAGTGTCTTCTTACCTATCAGACGACTATCTGGCTGAAAAAGCTGCCAGGGTGTTGAGTGGTATCCATTCGGAGAAAGCCGCGGAAGCACTTCGTCAAGGTCTGCAACAAGCAGGCAACGAGAAAGTGGCTACTGCTGTTGTAGGTGCGCTAGGAGAGGTCAAAGGACAAGGTGTGGAGGATCAAATTTTAGCGTTGTTGCAGAAATACAATGCTGAAAATTTCCAACGCGTCGCCTTGACTACGTTGAGTAAGGTCGGTACGGCAAAATCCTACGATACCTTTTATAATAAGGCGAAAGCTGTCAATTATAAATTTGACAAGGCAAATACAGTAGGGTTGGCGCTGGATTATGCAAATCATCTTGCAGCACAAGGGGATAAGGCTACAGCGGTGAAACTGGCCACTGGTTTCTTTACCGAAGCCAATGACCCGGAAGCCATCGGTGCCAAGGTGGGAGCTTTGGAAGTGCTGGCAAAACTAAACCCTTCCAAAAAACAGAAAAAACAACTCTTGCAACTAACGTCCAATAGCAATCCTGTGTTGCGCAATGTGGCATTGGACCTGCTGGAAGATCAGGCTTCGGCTTCCGATGTCAAAAAGTTGGCCTCCTCTCTGAAGAAGCTTAGTCCGGAAGCACAGGAGAGTGTATTGTTGTTCCTCGCGGATAAAAATGCAGAAACGGCTCTTCCGGTTATTGAGAAAAACTATAAGTCCTTAAAGAATACACAAGCAAAAGTAGCGGCACTCCATACGCTATCCGTATTGTCCAAAGACAATAACACTGCTTTTCTTTTGGCACAGTTGCCTGCCGCGAGCAAGGAGGAACAAGCAGCTGTCAAAACTATTTTGCTGACTTCTAAGGGCGCAGATGTCGTTTCCCATGTCAATCAAGCTCTTGGTAGCTCCGATGTGAATACACAGTTGATATTGCTGGAGGTATTGGCCCAACGATCTAACGCAGAGTCGGCCAAAGCCGTATTTGACTTGCTGGGGAAGACTTCAGATGCAAAAGTAAAATTGGCCGCTTACAAGGCTCTTCCGGCTGTAGCTACTGACGGTGATTATGACCGTGTGGTGGAGGCATTAAGCAAAGCCGAGGGCGAACAAATAAAATATGCGCAGGCAGCGACAGTGGCTACCTTGCGTTATGCCAATGATAGAGAGGCGAAGGTGGGGCGTCTAGCGGCCCAGGCGGAGAAATCTACCGATGCATCCGGAGCCCGGTATTTTCCTGTGTTTGCCGGAGAGGGAAGCGCCACATCCTTAAAGACAGTGGAAAAATATGTAGGTAGTGACAATCCGCTGAAAGCAGATGCTACTCGTGCTTTGGCCTCTTGGTCGAATACTTCTTCTCTCCCTGCTTTGACACAACTATTGCGTGCGGAAAAAGATGAAAAGAATTTCGGGGTTGTCTTCAATGGTTTCGTTAAGCAGCTCAATGCCAGTACGGTCAAGGATGAACAGAAAACCTTACTCCTGCGCGAAGCGTTCGAATTGGCAAAGACCGATGCGCAAAGAAAATCGGCACTGTCCAGCATGAAAGCAACGGGCACTTACCAAGCATTGGCTTTTGCTGCCGGATTCTTGAACGATGCCAAGCTCAAAGGAACAGCTACGGACGTGGTGATGAATATTGTTATGGACAATCCGTCGTACATTGGCAAGGATGTGCGTCAATGGTTGGAGACGGCTAGTGGTAATCTGTCGGGCAGTGAGAGTTCGTATCTACGCGAAGCGATTGTGCGCCACCTGGCCGAGATGCCTGGTGGAGAAGGCTATACCTCGATTTTTAATGGAAAAGACCTGGCAGGATGGAAAGGTCTTGTCGAAAATCCGATCAAAAGGGCAAAGATGTCTGCCAAAGAACTGGCAGAAAGACAGGCTGTAGCGGATAAGGAAATGCGCGAAAACTGGTCCGCAATCAATGGCGATCTGGTTTTTAGTGGACAAGGCAAAAACATTGCTACGGTACAGCAGTATGGGGATTTTGAGATGTTGGTGGATTGGAAACTGGACAAGAATGGTAAAGAACCTGATGCGGGCGTTTATCTAAGAGGTACTCCGCAAGTACAGATTTGGGATATTTCACGAACCAATGTCGGTGCACAAGTTGGATCGGGAGGATTGTACAACAACAAGAAGCATGAATCTAAACCCCTTAAAGTTGCAGATAATCCTTTGGGTGAATGGAATACATTCAAGATCAGAATGGTTGGTGAAAAGGTGTGGGTATGGTTGAATGGAGAGCTGGTCGTCGACAGTGTAACCCTGGAAAATTTTTGGGACCGTAAGCAGCCGATTTTTCCTGTAGAACAAATAGAACTGCAGGCGCATGGCTCAAAAGTATGGTATCGAAATATCTTTGTCAAAGAATTGCCCCGAAAACAGGTGTTTTCGCTGAGTGATCAGGAGAAAAAAGAAGGTTTTGAAATGTTGTTCGATGGTACCAATCTGGACAAGTGGACTTCTACACCAGCGTATGAGATCAACGAAGAGGGCTTTATCCGTGCCAATCCAAATGCGAAATTTGGCAAGAATATGTACACCAAAGAAGAATATGCTGATTTTGTTTACCGTTTTGAATTTAAGCTTACTCCCGGTGCCAATAACGGAATCGGTATCCGTGCACCATTAGAAGGTGATGCCGCTTATTTGGGATATGAGATCCAGGTGTTGGACGATAATGCCGATGTGTACAAGAAACTAAAACCCTATCAGTACCATGGATCCGTGTATGGGATTATCCCAGCGAAAAGAGGAGCTTTAAAACCTTTAGGTGAGTGGAACGAAGAAGAAATCCGTATCCAAGGGAGCAAGATCAAAGTGACTCTGAATGGGAAGGTCATTGTAGATGGCGATATCAAGGAAGCTACCAAAAATGGCACCATGGACAAAAAGGATCATCCGGGATTGAACAGGACTTCTGGCCATATTGGCTTTTTGGGGCATGGATCCGAGGTGTTCTACAGGAATATCCGCGTTAAGAAGTTGTAACCGTAAATTTGTAGAGACGCAATGCGTTGCGTCTCTACAATTTCATAATTCGCTTTGTTATCTTACCTTTGCGCTATGGCAACTATCAAACCATCTTTAGCGAAAGGTACACGTGATTTTTCTCCGTTGGAAATGGAGAAAAGAAATTATATTTTCAATACCCTAAAGACTGTATTCAAAAAATTTGGATACAGTGAGATCCAGACCCCTTCTTTTGAAAATCTCTCTACATTGACCGGAAAATATGGTGACGAGGGGGATAAATTAATATTTAAGATATTGAATTCAGGAGACTATCTGTCCAAAGCCCCGGAAGATCTGCTACAAGAAAAACAATCTAACAAACTTATTCCTCATATTACCGATAAAGCATTGCGTTATGACCTTACCGTGCCTTTTGCCCGGTATGTCGTCATGCACCAGAACGATATCAACCTGCCCTTCAAACGTTTTCAGATCCAGCCTGTATGGCGGGCAGACAGGCCGCAGCGGGGACGCTATCGCGAATTTTATCAATGTGATGTGGATGTCGTTGGATCAGAAAGTCTGTTGAATGAAGCCGAATTTATTTTGATCTATCAGGAAGCTCTGCAAGATTTGGGGTTGAAAGATTTTACGATCAAGATCAATAACCGCAAGATATTGAGCGGTATTGCAGAGGTTATCGGCAAGCCTGAATTGATTGTGGACATGACGGTGGCCATTGATAAGCTGGATAAGATAGGTTTGGAGGGAGTGAACAAAGAGTTGTTGGAAAGAGGGTTTACGAGTGAAGATCTGGATATTTTGAAGCCGATCATTCTATTGGAAGGCAGTAGTGCTTCAAAATTGGAACAACTCAAACAAGTGTTGGCCTCGTCCGAAAAAGGGTTGCAAGGTATTGCGGAAATTGAGCAGGTATTTATGTATGTGCGGTCGTTCACAGGTTCGGAAGAGCTTTTGGACAAGTTTGTCGAAGTGGATATTACTTTGGCCCGGGGTCTGAACTATTATACAGGTTGCATCTTTGAGGTGAAAACCCATGAGGTCGCTATGGGTAGTATCGGTGGTGGCGGTAGGTATGATGATCTTACAGGTATGTTTGGGTTGAAAGGGCTTACCGGAGTAGGTATCTCCTTTGGTGCAGATCGTATCTACGATGTGCTGGAAGAGTTGGGGCTTTATCCCGACGCGCGTGTGTCCAATACGAAGTTGCTCATTGTGAATTTTGATAAACCGGCTGAAAAGATGACGCTCCCGTTGCTATTCCGGATGCGTGCCGCAGGTATCGCGGCAGAGTTATATCCAACGGCTGCCAAGCTCAAAAAACAGATGAGCTACGCCGATGGCAAAGGCATCCCGTATGTGTTGCTCGTGGGAGAGGAAGAAATGGAGACAGGCCGGTTTACACTCAAGGACATGGCTAGTGGAGAGCAGTTTAAAGTAAGTGAGCAGGAATTGGTGGAGAAGCTGGTTTAGACGGGGCTGATCGTATACTATTTCGTAGTATTGAGCGGAGTGGCCACTACGGATTGACAATAAAGCGAAGTCTCAGACTCCAATCCATTTTGAAAGTTCTTAGAGACCCTGAGAAACTCTAAGAACAGTTCTGGGAGTTTTAAAGCCTTATAGGCTTTTCATGATCTTTCCAGAAATATGATAAAAATTACCTAATTCCACGATGAAAAGTCTCCTTTTTATCGAGATAAATTATTAGCTTTGTGGTCGATTTAGTAAGAAATAAACTTTAAAATGAGTTCAACACCTATAACGAAAGAAACATACTTGGAGTGGTACAGATCCATGCTCCTCATGCGTAAATTTGAAGAGAAGGCCGGCCAGCTTTATGGGCAGCAAAAAATTCGTGGTTTCTGCCATCTATATATTGGGCAAGAGGCAGTAATGGCAGGTACGATTTCTGCGACAAGACCGGACGATACTGTCATCACCTCTTATCGCGATCATGCCCATGCTTTGGCCAAAGGTGTTTCTGCCAATGCGTGTATGGCTGAGCTTTATGGTAAGGCCACAGGCTGTTCGAAAGGTAAAGGTGGTTCGATGCACTTCTTCTCCAAAGAACACCGTATGATGGGTGGCCATGGTATCGTGGGTGGCCAGATTCCATTGGGTGCAGGCATTGCCTTTGCGGAGAAATATTTGGGCAAGGATAATGTCAATGTCTGTTTTATGGGGGATGGTGCTGTGCGTCAAGGCGCGTTAAACGAGACCTTCAATATGGCGATGTTGTGGAAGCTTCCTGTCATCTTTGTTTGTGAAAACAACGGATATGCGATGGGAACTTCGGTAAAACGTACGACCAATATGGAAGATATCTACAAAATAGGTCTGGCATTTGATATGCCAAGTGCACCCGTAGATGGTATGGATCCGGTAGCTGTGCACACGGCGATGGACGAAGCTGTACAACGTGCACGTGCCGGAGAAGGACCAACCTTCTTGGAAATCCGCACCTATCGTTATAAAGGGCACTCCATGTCCGACCCTGCTAAATACCGTACAAAAGAGGAATTAGAGGCTTACAAAGACAGAGACCCGCTATTGAGTACAAAACATGCCATTCTGGAAAATAAATACGCAGATGATGAATGGTTCAAAAAAGTAGATGCGGAGACCAAACAAATTGTGGAAGATTCTGTTAAGTTTGCAGAGGAGTCTCCGTATCCGAGTGTAGACGAATTGTATCAAGACATCTATGTGCAGGAAGATTATCCATTTGTTATGGACTAATCATGGGTAATACGTATTATTTAAGAACACAAGAATAATCTACTAAAATACATGGCTGAAGTAGTAAAAATGCCGAAAATGAGCGATACCATGACAGAAGGTGTGATCGCTAAATGGCACAAAAAAGTAGGAGATAAAGTGAATTCCGGGGATCTTCTGGCAGAGGTCGAGACAGATAAGGCGACCATGGACTTTGAGTCCTATCAAGAAGGAACCTTATTGTATATCGGTCCGAAAGAGGGAGAAGCAGTAGCAGTAGATGCTGTCATAGCGATCCTCGGCGACGAAGGGGAAGATTACAAAGCCTTACTGGATGCTGAAAGTTCGGAGACCCCTAAAGCAGAAGAACCAAAGGAAGAAAAAAAAGCAGAGGCTTCTGGTCAAGAATCTTCTGGCAATAGTGTCTCCGCAGAAGATCTAGACTGCACGGTGATCACCATGCCACTTTTGAGCGATACGATGAAAGAAGGTGTCATCGCTCAGTGGAATTTTAAGGTCGGTGATGCCATCAAGTCGGATGATGCCATTGCTGATGTCGAAACCGACAAAGCGACAATGGAAGTCACTGCTTATGCTGAAGGTACATTGTTGTATATCGGTGTAGAAGCGGGACAGGCCGCCAAAGTAAATGATATCATTGCGATCGTAGGGCCTGCCGGAACAGATGTTACACCATTGTTGAACCAACCTACGGCATCGGCTCCAGCTACGACACAAGAAACGAAGGCCGAAGAAAAAGCAGCTGAGCCAGCCTCGAAAGAAGCCCCTGCATCAGTTGCTTCTTCGCAGGATGATTCGCGTATCAAAGCATCGCCCTTGGCACGTAAGATTGCGAAAGAAAAAGGTATTAACTTAAATGAAGTGCAAGGTTCGGCAGACGGTGGGCGTATCGTCAAAAAAGATGTCGAAAACTACGTGCCATCAGCCAAAACAGCTGCAACAGCAGTTCCTACCGCATCTACGACAGAGGTCAAAGCGGTTACGCTTCCGCAATTTGTCGGTGAAGAAAAGTATACAGAAGCCAACGTTTCGCAAATGCGTAAGACGATTGCCCGTCGATTGGCAGAATCCTTATTTACAGCGCCGCATTTCTATCTGACGGTTAGTATAGATATGGATAATGCAATTGCTGCCCGTGCGCAGATCAATGAGGTAGCTCCGATCAAGGTTTCTTTTAACGATATCGTCGTCAAGGCAGTAGCTATCGCATTGAAGCAACATCCTGCCGTGAATTCTTCATGGCAAGGAGACAAGATCAGATTCAACGAGCATACGAATATTGGTGTAGCCATGGCTGTGGAAGATGGTTTGTTGGTGCCGGTTGTACGTTTTGCAGATGGCAAATCCCTTTCCCATATTTCAGCAGAAGTCAAAGACTTTGCAGGCAAAGCTAAAGCGAAGAAACTACAACCTTCGGATTGGGAAGGATCTACGTTTACGGTTTCCAACTTAGGTATGTTTGGTATCGATGAGTTTACATCTATCATCAACTCTCCGGATGGTGCAATCCTTTCGGTAGGTGCGATTCAGCAAGTGCCGGTTGTGAAAAATGGTGCGGTAGTGCCCGGAAATATCATGAAGCTGACATTAGGCTGTGACCACCGTGTAGTGGATGGTGCTACCGGAGCACAGTTTTTACAAACGTTGAAAGGTTTGTTAGAAGCACCGATCCGTTTGTTGGCGTAGATTTTTATACTGGGATAATTTGGAGAGCCGCTTTGTACAAAGCGGCTTTTTTTATGTTTATGCTTAGTAGAAGGTGTCTCAAAAGGTCTGGTATAATCTCTTTTTGTCATTCCGACAGCCCCACGACCACCAACACGTCCCTGATGCCTGCTTCGCAGTCGGTAAGCCTCAGAATGACAAATTGTACGGTTCTGCTTTACTTTTGAGACAGCCTGAATTATATATTGATCTTTAAAAAGAGCAAAAATACAATATAATTGCTCTTTTATTTGAGCATTTGTTTTGTATATTTGCTCTTTAAAATAAGCATAAATGGAAACTTTATTGTTGGAACATCAAGCAAAATTGGTTCGTACAAGTGATAAAACCCGACGTTATCTCTATCAAAAAGTCGATTTTTCCAATAGGCTCATAGCGATCAAGGGAGCCCGGGGATCAGGCAAAACAACCCTTTTGCTGCAATGGGCAAAGCGACTCTTTGCTTCTCAGTCCTCCCTGTACGTGAGCTTGGACCATATCTGGTTTTACGAAAACAAATTGTACGATCTGGCCAAACGATTTGCCCAATTTGGAGGGACACATTTGTTGTTGGATGAAGTGCATAAGTATCCCGATTGGTCGAGAGAAATCAAGTTGATCTATGACAATTTCCCGGAATTGAACGTTATCTTCACATCATCTTCCATTCTTGAGATATATAGATCAGAGTCCGATCTGAGCAGGAGAGCGGTGAGCTATGATTTGAAAGAGCTGTCTTTCCGGGAATTTATCGCGTTTGAGATAGGAAAAAATCTCCCGGTGTATGCCTTGGCCGATCTTTTGGAGCATCACACCTATATTGCTACAGAGCTCATGGCCGAGCTGAAGCCTTTGCCGCTATTTGATAAATACCTCAAAACAGGAGTATACCCCTATTACAAAGAGAATGAGGCAGCTTATGGGCAGAAATTATTGAACACCATCAATCTGACGATAGAAATAGATGTCAATGCAGTAGAGCATTTAGCGTATGAAACATTGGTAAAATTGAAGAAATTGCTTAAAGCGATTGCTTCAAGTGTACCTTTTACGCCTAATATCTCAAAATTGAGCGAGCATGTAGGATTGACACGCAATGGCTTGGTACATGCCATTAAGATATTAGCACGTGCAGGTCTTGTTCATGAATTGTATAAAAATACTTCGGGGATAGGAGTATTGACAAAGCCCGAAAAACTATATCTCAATAATACCAATCTGCTATATGCCCTGGCCGAAGAAAACACAAAAACAGGAAATGTACGTGAAACTTTTTTTCTGAATCAATTGGCGGGATTGCATACTGTTAATCTGTCTGAAAAGGCTGACTTTCTGATTGATAATACCATCACCATAGAAGTAGGCGGAAAAAATAAGGCAAAGAAGCAGATTTTGGGATTGGATAATGCCTATATAGCAAGAGATGAGATAGAGGTAGGGTATGGGAATGTGATCCCTGTGTGGCTGTTTGGATTTTTATACTGATTAAAAAGTAAATTTATCGTGACCGGATGCCTGTTTGTTGCAATTATTCCTATATTTATTTTTAGATAGCTAAAACGTTTTTTACCTGTGAGATTACCATTATTTTTGATAGTTGGTTTAGTATTTTATACCGTTGTATCCTGTTCAAGTGCAGAACAAAAGCAACAGAAAATTGAAAAAAAGCAAAGTGAGCTGGATAGCCTGGCTCTGTTGTACAATCCCGCCGAAGCCGATAGGCAGATCGATTCTTTTATGCACAATCTACATACCCGATCCGGTTTTAATGGAAATGTACTTATTGCCAAAAAAGGGAAGATCATTTACCAAAATAGTTTTGGATGGGCAGATTACCTTCATAAGGATAGCTTGAAAATCGACTCCAGATTTGAGTTGGCTTCTGTTTCCAAGCCGATGACTGCATTGGCCATATTGCAATTGATGGATCAGGGGAAAGTAAGCCTTGACCAGGAGGTCGAAACTTTTTTTCCCGGCTTCCCGTATCCAGGGGTGACAGTCCGACAATTGCTTACCCATCGTTCGGGATTACCCAATTATGTATATTTTTCGGAAACGGTCTGGAAAGACCGAAAGAAGGGAATGAGTAATATGGATGCTATCAATTTATTGATCGAACATAAGCCGGCTCGGTATGGAAAGCCAGATGGCCGTTTTCAGTACAACAATTCTAACTATATGTTGCTCGGCGGTATAGTGGAGAAAGCTTCAGGTCAGAGTTTTGCCGATTATATGGAGCAACATATTTTCAAACCTGCAGGTATGAAACATACAGCTGTCTTATCGAGAGCAATGTACGATAAGATTCCGACGGATGTCATCGGCCATGACCGGATATGGCGGAGATCGGTTGTACAGGATTATCTGGATGGCCCGGTAGGGGATAAAGGGATCTACAGCACTGTACAGGATATGTATTTGCTGGATATCGCTTTGAAAGAAGGGAGGTTGCTTCCGGTGAATTTACTGGATTCCGCTTATGTGCCTAGAAGCGATGCCAAACGTGGTGTGTTTAGTTATGGATATGGTTGGCGTACGTTTTCTCCTGCAAATAGCCAGGTTGTTTACCATACCGGCTGGTGGCATGGGTTTAAGAATCTCTATGTCCGAAACCTGACACAGGATATCACGATCGTATTATTGTCCAATATGGTGAACGGTAGCTTGAATAACCTGGACAATCTGTATAGAATTTTGGATATGCCCATTTTGAGACAAAATGCCTATGATGCCCAGGGAGGATTTGTGGAACATTAAAAAAAATATTGATCGGTTACCTACTTTATTTGACGATGGTGATCTTGATAAAAATAAAGGGAGGGTTATTTTAGACAACTGCATTTTTCCATCCCACCACCTTTCCGTCTTCGCCGGCGGACGGCCTCGTGACTTTTGAAGCCCAAAAGTCACCAAAAGGCTTGTCCATTTCAATGCATCTTGTCGCACATCCACACGCTCAATAGCCCTGCAACTGCTGCCCTTGGTTTTGTCTCTCCAGGGCCATTGCCCACAGTCCCATCGACAAAACTGAACGGAGCCAGGAGCATCCCACCGCACAACCTCCCGTTGCAAGGCTATTCCTGCCGATGCTGGTGAAATGGACGAACACTGTCTAATACGGAACTACTTTGCCTGCATATCAATACGGTATTTGCAGACTGTTGGATAGAAAGCAATATCCCAAAGAACGACCTTTCAGCATATCGAGATCAAGGCCGTGGAGCTACGGTCTTGCTGGCTTACATCTAGTGCAATGCAAGCATTTTAAGTCCTTGTGGTGGGGATTGAGCTGTGGAGACATCAAAACCGAGCGAAGCGAGCTCTTGAACGCCTTTGAAAACAAACAAATTGTGAAAAACGCGCTTCGTAGTGTAGCGAGCCGGATCGATGAGAGGATGAACAGTCTTGATTTGTTTGCTTCTTTATTTATCAAGAAATAAAGAAGAGCCTGGCCGGCTTGAGGCCAAAGAAAAATTGTTTAATTTATTCCTCCATTTATATTATCCATAAAATAAGATACCCTTGCCCTGCGTTATTCTCCTCCTAACTTGTGGAACAATAAAAAAAATTATAACTTTATACAGTGGTCTCTGACCATCCTTGGCAGAAGTCTGGTAGACACCGCTGATGAACGGATTTATAGAAATAATAAATTTATCCATATGAAAAAAACCTTAATACTGGGAGCGAGTACCAATCCGGCCCGATACTCTTATTTAGTGGCAAACAAGCTGGTTCGGAAAGGATACCCTATAATAAATGTAGGTCGAAAAGTCGGTGAAGTCGCCGGAGTAGCTATAGAGCCTCCTGTCACCCTGCACTCGGACGTAGATACGATTACATTATATGTAGGCCCCAGAAATCAACCCCCTTATTACGACTATATATTGCAGACAAAACCCAAGCGGGTCATATTCAACCCCGGTGCAGAAAACCCTGAATTGGTCAAGATGCTTGAAGAACAAGGGATCGAACCTGTTGAAGCCTGTACATTGGTCATGCTGAATACCGGGCAGTATTAAAATGAGGACGAAAAATAAAGCAAAATCGTTCTTTAATGTCATCCCGACAGCTTGTCCCGAAAGCATTCGGGAATAGGAGGGATCTGCAAACCCTGCCTGACGGCAGTCAGGGATCTGAATACGTGATTATAATAGTCTGTTTTTAGATTCCTCCTATTTGTCGGAATGACAAAAAAAGGTAAAACGTACTTTTTATACACCTTTCTTGTAGCAATACATAAACCTATAAGGTTCCCAAACCTTATAGGTTTTTTTGTGAAACTTTTTTCATAATACATTGTTATCTCCTAACACAAGAGCCGAAGATTATGTAGTCGATATACTATGCATGCATTATTTTTTTTTGAAATTATTTGTAACTGTAATAATAGTGTTATATATTTGCCCTTGTGTTTAACACTTTTTAACACATATTCGTCACTAACTATTGCTATAGGCAGGATTTTTTTAACTAACACAACAAACACATGAAACAAAAATTACTCAGTTCAATTTTTGCGCTGGTATTCCTGATAGGGGTATCTTACGCGCAGGATCGTCAGGTGAGTGGTAAGGTCACCTCCGCTACAGACGGGTCGCCCATCAGTGGGGTCTCTGTGTCGGTAGTAGGATCGACTACAGCCACGCAGACAGACGGTTCGGGAAATTATTCCATCTCGGTATCGAATAGTTCGGTATTGAGCTTTTCGTACATTGGCTATGCAAGCCAACGGGTTACGGTAGGCAATCAGGCTGTGATTAACGTGCAGTTGGTCGATGATTCGGAGGCTCTAGAGGAAGTGGTGGTAACAGCATTGGGAATTTCCAAAGATAGGAGATCTGTTGGTTATTCTGTCTCCAATGTGAGTGGAGAGGACTTAGTAAAATCTGGCGAATCTAACATTATTCAAGGTTTGGCTGCCAAAGCTACGGGAGTACAGATCACTTCTTCCAGTGGTACACCGGGAGCTTCTTCAAAAGTTGTGTTACGAGGTCCCGCAACTTTTTCGGGTGACAATCAACCTTTGATAGTTGTCGATGGGGTTCCAATTGACAATGGTGTTAATTTTCCAAGGGCAGGGGATGACCCTTATAACCAATTTTTGGCCGGGGTGCAGCTTGGGAATAGGGCATTGGATATTAATCCGGAGGATATTGAAACTGTAACTATATTAAAGGGGCCAGCTGCTGCAGCTCTTTACGGACAAGCAGCAGGAAACGGGGCAATAATTTATACTACAAAAAAAGGGAAATTAGGGTCGGGTCTTGGAATTACATTCTCAACCGGGCTGGAACTCCAAGAAGTCAATAAATTGCCAAAATTACAAAGCAAGTATGGTCAAGGGGCAGGTGGAGTATATTCTGCTACAGCGCCCAATAGCTGGGGTCCAGATTTGGAAGCCTCTGGTACGCAAGTATATGATAACTTGGGTAATTTTTTCCAAACCGGAAAAAATTATAACAATAACCTAGCTATTACATCTGGAGGAGAAAAGACTTCGTTTAGATTTTCCATTGGATCTACAAATAACGAAGGTATTATTCCTTTCTCTAAGTTCAACCGTTATACTGCACGTTTGAGTTCGGATACGAAGCTATCGGATTGGATGAATGTTGGAGGAACTTTGAGCTATACCAATTCCAATACAAGGGCAACCCAAAATGGTAGCAATACAGCGGGAGTTATGTTGGGATTGTTGAGAAATCCTGCAGAGTTTAATATTGCAGACTATGAAAATGAGGAGGATGGTACGCAGAAAACCTATTTTGCTGGATATGATAATCCTCTTTGGTCAGCAAAATATAACCCTTATACAGAGGAAAACAATCGTATTGTAGGAAATGTATATACAGATATCAAATTGGATGAAAATTTTTCGGTTAATTGGAAAACTGGACTAGACTCGTATGGCACATCCGGTAAACAAATCTATGCAGTAGGGTCAAATGGGGATGACTATTCAGCGCAATGGGGAGAAGTGAAATATACCGATGTGAATTATCGGAATATTTATAGTGATCTATTGCTAAAGTACAATAAAGAGTTGTCTCCAGATTTCAGTTTAAATGCCCTTTTAGGCGGAAACTTTAACTATAAGCAATATTCATCTCTATTTGGAAGAGGTAGAAATCTAAGTTTGGCCGGTTACTATAATTTAGCTTCTGCGAAGGACTTATATACAAGTAATAACGAAGAGTACCAAAATAGTAAAGCTATATTCTTGGATGCTACTGTCGATTATAGAAATTTATTATTTTTGACCTTGACAGGTAGAAAAGAATGGTCTACTACTTTTGGAAAAGATGGCAAAGGATTTTTCTATCCTAAGGCGGATATCTCATATGTATTCTCGCATCTATTGGGCAATTCTAGTTTTGTAGACTACGGTAAGATTAGGCTTGCATATTCTAATGTTGGTATCTCTCCAAATATATATTCTGATAGAACATATTTTACCGTTCCGTTTATTGCAGACGGAATGACCAATGGCTTTTCTTTCCCATATATGGGACAGACAGGTTTTGCTATGAGTTCTTTAACCGTTGCAGATGATTTTCGTCCAGAAAGGAATGAGGGATATGAAGCTGGATTGGAGATGAGGTTCTTCAAGAGTCGACTAGTATTAGATTTTACCTATTATCAACAGATATCTACGGATTTGTTGATTCAGCAACCAATAGATCCAACCACAGGTTATTCTTATTTCTATAATAATATCGGAAAGATGAGAAACACGGGGATTGAGTTAGGTCTGGAAGGTACTATCGTTAAATCTTCTGATTTTAGTTGGAATGCCCGGGTAAATTGGTCGACAAATGACAATGAAGTATTGGAATTGGCAGAAGGCGTGTCCGAACTGAGTATCGGTACAGCATTTGCTGCTCCTCAATCTTATGCAATTGTGGGAGAACCTTTCGGAGTAATGTATTCTCAAAGATTTAAGCGAGATAACAATGGCAATATCATTATTGCGTCAAATGGTCTTCCTGAATACGAGAGTTCTTTAGGGAATGTAGGTAGTACTATTCCGGATTGGCTGATGAATATCAATAATGAATTCAAGTATAAGGATTTTTCATTTTCTTTCCTTTGGGATATAAGAAAGGGTGGAAAAATATGGGGTGGTACCTATGCAACATTGGTTCAGAGAGGAAGAGCTGATATTACAGCAGACAGAGACAGAACCTACGTAATTGATGGTGTTTATGCGGATGGAACTAAAAATACAACTCCCATAAGTAGTGAACTTTATTTTGGTTCTGGTTATCTAGGAAATTCGAATTCAGAGATAGCTATTGAGGACGGATCATGGGTTAGATTGAGATCTGTGGATTTGAGTTATCGTTTCAAAAAGATTTCGAAAGCCATAGATTATCTACAATTGGGAGTGAATTTAAGGAATCCTTTGTTATTTACAAAATACAAAGGAGTAGATCCCGAAACAAGTTTAACTGGATCTAGTCAGAATTTTGCAGGATATGACTATTACAATAATCCAGGAACTCGTTCGTATTCACTCAATTTGCGTATAGGTTTTTAATTCAAAACTCGTAATAACATGAAAAAGTATTTTAAAATATTATATATAGCATGTCTGACATTTTTTGTTGGATGCAAGACCGGGGATGATCTGTATATCGACCCGACCGAACCTGGTAGTGCGACTTTGTCCACTTTGTTAACAGCATTGGAAGTAAATGTATTTGCGAATCTTGAGGGAGAATTATCTCGCCAAAGCAGTATCTTTGTGCAGCATTCTGTAGGATTGAGTAATCAATATTCAGACGTACAAAATTACTTTATTACGGAAGGTGACTATGCCAATTCTTGGGAAGGTTTATATGTAAGTACTATGCATAATGCAAAAATAATGATTAACCAAGCAGGTGATGAAAATCCTTATTACGCAGGTATAGGAAAAGTAGTTATGGCAATGACCATCGGTATGGCTACAGATTTATGGGGCGATGTACCTTTTTCTGAAGCATTTCGCATAGACGAAGGAATACGAACACCGAAGTTAGATTCGCAACAAGACATCTATGCAAGTATAGATGCTCTCTTGGGAGAAGCAATAGCTGATTTCGAGCGTAATGAAGATGAAAATATATATCTTCCGGCTGAAGATGATTTAATTCATGAAGGTGATGTTGAGCTGTGGACAAAAGCTGCTTATACATTAAGGGCACGATACCTGAATAGACTTTCCAATAAAGCAGATAATAATACTAAGATTTTGGATTATTTGTCAAAAGGAATATCTGCTAATAGTGAGAATGCCGAAGCTGTGCACGATGCAACTGCCCCAAATCAATGGGGAGCTTTTCAAAATGAGAGACCAGGGTACATTGGTGCCAGCAAATTGTTTGTAGATAGATTGAATTCTACAAGTGACCCGCGTATTTCTTACTATTTAACTAAAAATGAGGGAGGTGTATATCTTGGTGGAGATATCACGCAGGAGGCAATAGATCCTGATATATCTGGATCAGGTAGCTTCTTTAGTGAGGCCCATAGTTATCCAATCGTAACGTATTACGAAGCTAAATTTATTGAGGCAGAAGTATTGGCAAGAACTGGAGGAGATGCTTCTGGTGCACTAAATGATGCTATAAAAGCTTCTGTGGAATATGTGACTAATGGAGCAAATGATGGTAGTGCTATCGCAACATATACTTCTCCATCCGAGACAGAAGTCTTGACAGAGAAATGGGTAGCAATGTTTAATCAATCAATAGAAGCTTACAATGATTTTAGACGTACAGGTATCCCTGCACTTACTCCACGTCCGCAATCTGTGGGAGCGATGTTGAATGTTATACCTAAGCGATTACCATTTCCTAAAGAAACAACACTGTATAATCCTAATGCAAAGTTTATAGCATTAGATGTTCCGGTGTGGTGGGCTGAATAGTTTAGAATAATTAAAATAAAAAGGTCGTACACCATTGGTTGTGCGGCCTTTTTTACTTTATATCTATCTATATTAATAAACCTAGATAATTTGGTACATATAGGAACGGTTAACTTCTTAATTAATGATGTTGGGTGCTAGTAACCTATTCATTGACCAGTCCCCATGATTTACGGGTACTATCTACAGAGCAGTTGCGATCCATGTGCATAGGCATGATCGTAAAAGTAGCTGGGCAAATGCATTTGTGACAATGTATATTTTGTTAATAACGAAAGCTTCTTTATCCATGTCATAAACAATCTTGTTTGTACTGTCCGAAAAAAATCATGACATCCCCATTTACAGCTTTGCTTTCGCCATAGACAGCATACAGTTTGTCATAAACAGCTCATACTTCACCCTAAACTCAACAGTCTTTGCCGAAAAGGCAAACCACTTTATCGAAAAGTCAATACACATGGAAGCTAACAGGTCGGTAACGGATATGTCACAGCTACGTTTGCAACAAACCGTAGTGCGTCTGCCGTAAACGCAGTACAGTTTGCAACAAACGCTGCATTCTTTGCCACGTACACTGTATACTATATCACAGTGTACATGCACTTTATCCTAAACAGTAGTCGCGTTATGGTAGAAGCAATCCTGTTTATGGCCATCATTTTATTCAAAAAGGAATTCATCACTACTATGAAGGCATAACGAGATACGTCCACGCCGTCGGCTTTCTTCCAACGCCATCCGTATATCTTCTTCAAGATATTCGTCTACGCTATTCAGACAAATCGGATAGAGTCAGCCATTCTTTAGATTGCGTTTGTAGGTGGATTCATCCGTAACAATATGAAAAATGGCTTGATGACAATAAGTGACCACAAAAAAAATCCCGTAGCGGGGAGCTACGGGATTTTTTGCAGACCAATTATTATAATACAAGCTTGTGACATATTAGGGGGAGTCCCATTGTAAAATCTGTAGTCTTTGGTAAAGGTAGCGCAATGTCTATGGAGTATTGACATGTCTTTGAATGGAGGTTACTACCAATACATATGAATAAATAATAAAAAAGGAGGCTATCTCCAAAAGACAACCTCCTTTTATTAAAATATCAAGGGCCAGTTAGTCACTGAGTTTTTCGATGGAAACAATACGGATGAAACTCTCGGAACATCCTTCGTGATAACATCCGTTCTCTACATAGCCACAACTGGAGATCATTCCATTGTTATCAGCTCGGAAGTAGGTTTCGGCATTTTTTCGTTTTACGAACCAGTTGTTTTTGGCGAGTTTGTACACTTCGTCCAATGTCCAGATACCACCATATTGATGTGTTCCGATCTCTTCCCTGTTTTCTGTCCATTGTAACTGGTCTAATAGATTTTCTTGGCTATACCATTCAACGGAATATCCGAAGGATTTGAACGCGTCGATGGCTGTTTGCTTATCCCAACCTCCCTCGGGCATAGCGACATTGCCGATAAAATGGTATCTGAATTCCCTGCCGATGACCGTACCGGATTCCACCGTTATGGTTGTCAGGGTGGATATCAATTCGTCGTGATAGCGTAACATGGTATACGCATAGCTATTGTTGGATTCCTTCTTGAAATCGAGCCATGCCTTATAGCTTTTTTCATATTCATCCTGATAGGCTAATTCTTCTTTGTCACAGGATGTAGCGGTAATTAGTACCGATGCTAAGATGATGCGGAGGATTGTTTTCATGTGGATTTTATTTGGTTTCTTATGGTGTAATATTAGTTAAGATACGGGTTCTATATGGATATCGCTACACTTAAACGATAAAAGAGGTTGATATATTTGGGGTCACAAAAAAAATCCCGTAGCGGGGAACTACGGGATTTTTTGCAAACCAATTATTAACCTAAAATATGAAATTACTGTTATAACGGCGAGTTGTACGCCAATAGTATAACCGGCTGTTGGATTTAAGATTTTTTAACAGATAGGGGACTTCCGAGGTTTCCAAGCGGCGACCCATCAGCTTTGTCCTTAAAAATTCGGAAGTCTTTATCGTTTTTACCTATTTGCCAGTATACTCAACTCCTGTGCGACCCTTCCGGCCAGATCGGCAAAAGCCTTTGCTGTGGGATCGTCGTGATCCAAGGCGATCGGAAAACCGTTGTCTCCGGCATCGGCGACGGATTTGACCAGTGGTATCCCCCCAAGGAAAGGTACTTGGTTGTCCTCGGCCAAACGTTTGCCACCATCTTTTCCGAAGATGTAGTACTTGTTGTCCGGCAATTCGGCAGGCGTAAAGTAAGACATGTTTTCCACGATACCGACGATAGGGATATTGATGCCCTCCATACGGTACATGGCCATGCCTTTGATAGCATCTGCCAAAGCGACTTGTTGAGGTGTTGTGACAATGATGGCTCCGGCTATGGGGTACGTCTGTGCAACGGTAATGTGTATATCCCCTGTGCCGGGAGGCATATCCACGACCAGGTAGTCGAGTTCTCCCCACTCGGCGTCATTGAACAATTGTTTGATGGCGGATGTAGCCATAGGACCACGCCAAGGAATAGGTTGGTTCGGATCGGTAAAGAAACCTATGGACAATAATTTGAGGCCATATTTTTCAATGGGTTCTATCTTGGTCTTGCCATCGGGTGTCTGTGTCGCTGCGGGCTTGGCGCCTTGTAGACCAAACATAATCGGTAGCGATGGTCCATAGATATCGGCATCCAGGAGACCTGTCTTAGCTCCTGTCGCGGCCAAGGCTAGGGCAAGGTTGGAGGCTATTGTTGATTTTCCTACACCACCTTTGCCGGAAGAAACCAGAACGATATTCTTGATACCTTTTAACTGGTTGCTGTCTACAGCAGTAACGCGTGATGTCATGTTGATATCCACGGCGATATCTTTGTCCACGAAAAGCGCAATAGCATTTCGGCAGGCATGTTCAATATGTCCCTTGAGCGGGCAGGCCGGTGTCGTCAGTATGACGTCGAATTTAATTTTGTCCGGATAGATTTCGATATTTTGTATCATGTTCAGCGTCACCAGATCTTTTTTCAGATCCGGTTCTTCTACATGGCTCAATGCGTGTAATATTTGCTCTTTTGTAATCATGGTTTTGCGTAAGTAAAAGTCAAAAAGGTAAGGACAGCCTTTTTGGGAAAATATATATTATTACAAAGTTACGGATTGTAAGAGATAATCGTGTCATTTTGATGTTTTTAAACGGGAAAAGGAAAATTTGCAATTGGGGTTCATGGATTCCATTGAAAACAAACACTGATCCATAACTACCAAAAGGCTTGCCCATTTCAAGGCATCCTGTCGCACAATTCCGATGCTCAATAGCCCTGAACTGATGCCCTTAGTTTTGTCTCCCTAGGGCCATTGCACACAGTCCTGTCGACAAAACTGAACGGAGCTAGGGGCGTCCCAACGTACAGCCTCCCGTTGCAGGGCTATTCCTGCCGATGCTGGTGAAATGGGCGTTGCGCTTTCCACAACGGCTAGCTTTACCTACATATCAAGACGTTGTCTGCAAGCCAGCGTAAAAAGTACTATCCTCAAAAAAGGCCTTGTGTAGCATGGAAAGCAAGACCGTGGAGCTATGGTCTTGATGGCGTACATCCGGCACAATGCAAGCCTTTCAGTCTTTGGGAAGGGATTGTGGGGGGGAGACATCAAAAGGCGCTTCCATAGCGAAGCGTGGCGGCTTGAACAGGCTACACACAGTCTTGACCTTTTGCTTCTTTTCTGTCAAGAGAAAAGAAGTCGCCCTGCGCCGGCGAGAGAGGCGCATAAAAGTGTATAACAAAATCCTCCCTTTCGACCCAACACCATTCATAACATTAAAAATAATTATTTTAGCATTTGTCCCGTACAAACCCTTTCGTGCGTACAAAACAAATATACCCTGCATGGATTCCTACGTGGACAAAAAAAATACCCCTACTTTGAAAAAGTTCCTTATTTTAGCTGTGTATGAAGATGACTATCAGACAGAAGAAAGTATGGATTGTGGTGTTGGGTACATTGATCGTGCTGTTAGGAATAGGAGTTGCCGTAGGATTGTCCAAGCGGGGAGATATTCTTCGCCGTACGATGGTAAAGGTACAGCATAAGCTGAAAAAGGAGTACCACGTCGACTTGCATACTGCACGCTATGGCTTTGATGGGCTGACAACGGTCGTTTTTGAGGATATGGCCATCGTACCTGAACAAAGAGACACTTTGGCCCAAATGCAACGGCTGGCAGTCCGCATCCGTATATTACCCTTGCTTTGGGGGCAGATCAAGATCGGAAATCTGGATGTCACAAAAGGAAGGGTGTCTTTTGTGAAAGGCGATTCGACCAGCAACTATGATTTTTTGTTTCGTAAGAAGGATAAAGATAGTGTGCGGATAGAACAGCCCTCCGAAAAGAATTTTGCAGAATGGACAGAAAAGCTGGCCAAGCAGTTTTTTTCGCTAGTGCCGGAAAATTTAAAGGTACAGGATTTTGAGGTTTCCTATAGCGATACAGGTAGCACACAAAAAATCCGTGTTCCCGAAGCTATAGTGAGTGGAGGAGATTTTGAAACGTCTTTGTTTCTCAATGAACATGATGCAGAGTGGATGCTGAAAGGTCATGTGAATAGCAGCAGACAGAAGCTGCGCGTAGAGATATCAGCCAAGGAAAAAGGAACGGAACTTCCGTTCTTACGGCGTAAGTATGGGCTCAAAGTCAGTTTTGATAAGTTGATATTCGACTTGCACCCTATCAAGCGACAGGCAAAAGATTTGCTCAGTCTGGAAGGCGAAGTAGAATCGCACAACCTATTGGTTAATCACCGTCGATTGTCCAGTGAGGATATTGTCGTGCCGGAGATCAAGCTCGATGGAGGCTTTGATATATCCAATGACTATATAGCACTGAGCAAGGGCTCTTCGGTGTCGGTAGAAAAATTCACCGTAAGTCCACAAGCCAAATACACGCGAAAACCGAAAAGACAAGTAGAACTATCTGTACATACAGGAGTATTTGCGGCACAGGATTTTTTTGACGCTATTCCGCAAGGTTTGTTCGAATCGTTGGAAGGGGTGGAGGTGTCTGGAAATATCGCTTACGATTTAGATTTTGCGATAGAGCTTGACAATCCGGACAATATCGTGTTTCGTTCGTCTATTGACGACAAGGACCTGAAAGTCATCAAATGGGGTAAAGCACGTGTAGATTCGTTGAAGTATCCATTCGTCCATTCGGTATATGAGGATACCACCTTGGTGCGAAATATCGTCGTTGGTCCTCAAAATCCGAAATTTGTACCTCTACAGCAGATACCTTATGTACTGAAGACGACAGTCCGGAATACGGAAGACCCTTTTTTCTATAGGCACAATGGTTTTGAAGAGGAGGCGTTCAAACTGTCTATCTCGACCAACCTCAAAGAACGGAAATTCAAACGAGGGGCCAGTACGATATCCATGCAGTTGGTGAAGAACGTTTTCCTCAACAGGAAGAAGACCATGGATCGAAAGATCGAGGAGATCCTGTTGGTGTGGCTCATGGAAGCTTCCAAAGAGGTGAGTAAAGATCGACTGTTTGAAATTTACCTCAACATTATTGAATGGGGCAGGAACGTGTATGGTATCGCGGAGGCAGCTGAATATTATTTCCAGAAAAAACCGCAGGAGCTTACCTTGGGTGAGAGCCTGTTTTTATCCAGCATTATTCCCAGACCCAAGACGGGGCTTTCTTCGTTTGACCATACTGGGCATTTGAAGCCTTGGGTACAACGGCATTTCAATACGTATGGACATATCATGACCAAAGTGGGGGATCTGACCAATGTAGAAGTGCCGGAGTACTACGGTTTTTATCAAGTATTGTTGCAACCTCGATGGAGACCTGCGGCACCGGCTATTGTAGATACTGCAGATACAGCGAACCAAGATGTGGTCGAGGATCACGAAAGGGCCATGCGCGAGATAGAAGCGGAAGAAGCTACGAAAAAATCTATCCTGGACAAGCTATTTGGCAAAGAAAAATAATTATGGATCACATAGAAATAGACGGCCTGCGTTTCGAACGTTTTATCGATTACGAACAGATCAAAAAACGGATACGTTTGATGGGGATCGATATCAGTATGAAATATGAGGCCCGACACCCGGTCTTTGTTGGCGTTTTGAATGGCTGTTTTATGTTCATGGCCGATCTGATGAAACAGATCCATATTCCTTGTGAAATGTCTTTTATCAAGCTGGCTTCGTACGAGGGGATGGACAAGGGTGAGGTACTGGAGCTGATCGGTTTGGGGATCGATCTTCGGGGGAGACATGTGATCGTGGTGGAGGATATTGTGGATACGGGAACCTCGTTAAGACATACGCTGGCGGGTTTGGAAAGATCGGGAGTAGCGAGTCTCAGTGTATGTACGCTTCTGCTTAAGCCCTCTTGTCTACAATATGATTTTGACAATATTATGTACGTTGGGTTTGAGGTGGATAAAGAATTTGTGGTAGGCTATGGATTGGATTATAACGGGCAATGCCGTAATCTTCCCGATATTTATAGGAAGGTGTCTAAAAAGCCCTGAATTTCCAGTTCGTCATCCTGAGCATGTCGAATTGCGAAGCAATCATGAATGCCTTTGAAAACAGACATAGTATGAATAACGATCTCGTTCATAGTGAATGCTTTACTAGATTGAGATGTGTTCGACTTCGCTCAACATGACGGCTTTTTAGATCCTCTTATCTAAACCTACAGTTCACAAGATGATCATTGACCATGCCTACAGCTTGCATATATGCATAACATATCGTTGTTCCGAAGAATTTTATACCGCGTTTTTTGAGGTCTTTTGCGATGGCGTCAGATTCGGGTGTGGAAGTAGGGGCATTGCGTAGGCTTTCCAGTGTATTAACAATAGGTTGGCCATTGGGCATAAAACTATATAGATAGTTGTAAAAACTACCAAACTCTTGTTGGATGTCTATAAAGATGCGGGCAGCTTGTACAGCGGCGGCAACCTTGCCACGGTGTCGTACGATGGCCGGATCCTGGACTATTTCGTCTATTTGCCCTTCTGTGAATTGGGCTACTTTTTGTACTTCAAAGTCTGCAAAAAGCCTTCGGTATCCTTCCCGCTTTCGTAGGATGGTGAGCCAGCTCAATCCCGCTTGCGCTGATTCGAGTATGAGAAATTCAAAAAGTGTCTGTTCGTCTTTCGTGTGTTTGCCCCATTCTTCGTCGTGATATTTGACATATTCGGCGTCATCTCCGCACCAAGGGCAGCGTGTGATATGTTCTTTTGTCATGTTGTAAGATTTTTTTCTTATGCTGGCGCACGAATCCCTTCGTGTGCCCGACCTTTTCCAGTTTAACCAATATCACAAATTTCAATCGTCCCTAGTCCATTAGCATAATTAGTAGCACTACTATATTTCCAATGCCAAGGCTTCGTTACATAGCCTGCTTTCACAGGATTGTCGTGAATATAATCTACCTTTTGATCGATGACAGTGGAACTCCATAGTTCAATTGGTTTGTTATGATGTTGCCATAACATCCTTTTGTTTACATTCTTTTCCTTGTTAGCTGCCTGTACCATCATCCAGAGTAGCCAGTCTTTTCGACTTTCTTCAGCGTTACTTTCAATGGCTTTTTGAATCTGTTGCGAGGAATATCTCTTGATATTGCCCAATAAAAGTTCCGGTTTATTATTTTTATCCCTAAAGATCATGTGGACATGGCTAGGCATGATACAGTAGGCGTATAGTTCGAGTCTGTCCTTTGCATAAAATTTGAGTGTATCGATAAATATAGAACAATATTCCTCTCTTGTGAATAAGTCAATCCAATAAACTACAGCAAAACTAACAAAATATAACCCTTCGGGATTATGAAATTTATATTTTCGGCTCATGCATCGCAAGGATTGTTCCATACAAAGATAGCGTAGTCTTGTAGTAGAATGAAAAGGAGACTGAAATAAATTGAGCACACGAAAGGATTCGTGCGCTAGCTTTTAGATTCGTGTGCTAGCGTTAGTTAGATACCACTAAAAAATCATACCTTTGATTGCGCATGAAACACATGGTACTAAAATTGACGGAAGTTAGCAAAAAAAAGGTTTTTTCAATCCTTTTCTTTTTATTCTTTTTCAATTTTTTGCATCTCTTCGCCCAAAATGTGCCTTCATCATCAGCTATCGATTCACTGGCTTATGTCCGGCATGTGCACGATTCATTGTCCCGGGAATACGTTTTTTTGAATGAGGCAAGAGCCAATCCGCTATTGGACAGCCTGCGGCAACACATTGTTGTAGAAGGCAATGATTTCATCCGATGGATGGGCTTCATGGATTCTTTGTCTGAGGCAAAAGCAGGTCATGCGGCAGAAGTGGCTGTGACCAAATTTGTACGGCCGGTTTGGGTGATCGTGGTATTGTTGTTGCTGATCTTAGGCATAGGTCTGGTACGTCTTTTTTTTACATCCTTATTCCGAAATATTGTGCAGGCATATTACGACAAGCAGGTCTTGCAAAACATCAGCAAAGAGGACAGTGTATTGACGTCTTGGCCCTATATCTTTCTCTATATCCTGTTCAGTTTTTCATTGGCACTTTTCTTATTGGTGTATGTGTCGGCTTTTAGGGATATGGAGGTATTGTCTTTGTCCAATTTCTTTAGGCTGTCGGGATCTGTGGCTTTGTTGTTTGCCGCAAAAATCCTTGTACTACGTCTGATAGGTTCTGTCTTCGAAATCGAGCGGCTTGTGCGGGAATATATTGTGGTGTTGTATCTGGTTTACTTCAATAGTATGCTTATCCTTATACCCGGTCTGTTGATATTTACTTTTGTACCTGTTTTTTACTTTAAATTTTTGTTAATTTTATTCTCTGGAGCGGTGTCTGTACTGTTTTTATACAGGTTCTTTACGATCGCCTTCCACATGCTCGGGCAACTAAAGTTTTCAATCTTTTATTTAATTCTTTATCTTTGCACCTTAGAAATAGCACCGATTTTAATTTTAGTGAAGATGCTAAGCCATTAAATTAAAGAGAGAATTTATGCAGATTGATGTTGCGCGAGCAAAAAAAGTGAAAAGTATATTAGTTACTTTGCCTAAGCCTGAAAACGACAAGTCACCTTATTTTACGTTGGCTTCGAAGTATAATCTCAAGTTGGATTTTCGTGGTTTTATTCATGTTGAAGGAGTTTCGGCAAAGGATGTGCGGAAAGAGCGAATCAACTTTGCGGACTATTCAGCCGTGATATTTACGAGTAAAAATGCGGTTGATCATTTCTTTAGAGTATGCGAAGAGATGCGTTTTGAAGTGTCGGCCGATATGAAGTACTTCTGTATTTCTGAAGCCATAGCGTTGTACCTCCAAAAGTATATCCAATACCGTAAACGTAAGATTTTCTTCGGCAAGCAGACGGCCAAAGACTTGGAAGAAGTACTTAAAAAGCACAGTGACGAGAAATTTCTGTTCCCTTGTTCGGATGTAGCCAATGAGGAAACACAAAAATGGTTGCAGGACAATGGATACGATTTTACACCTGTGGTGCTGTTTCGTACCGTCATCAGTGATATCACCGATCTGAAGGACGTATTTTACGATATCATCGTCTTCTTTAGCCCATCCAGCGTACAGTCATTATACGAAAACTTTCCGGACTTTGTCCAAAATGATACGCGGATAGCTGCCTTTGGTTCCAGTACGCAGCAGGCCTTGTTGGAAAAAGGGTTGATATTGGATATCCCTGCACCTACACCGACAGCACCAAGTATGACTATGGCTGTAGAGCAGTATATAAAGCAGGTGAACAAATAAAAGGAAAGCAGTACGGAGTGCTGCTTTTTATTGTTGAAACAACTGTTAAAAGATGTTAAAAGTGGATAGATTGTTACATAATTTTATTTTCTTTTGTAAAGTCTAAACAAAGTAAAACATTATCCTGTACATTTGCGTACTTAGAAAAGCGTATATTAGAGGCTCGAAAACATATGGTTTTCCTAGCTAGATGAATTTTTATGAACTTTAACAAATACAATTTTGCCTGTTATGTGTTTCTGTTTGCAGGATTGATCCTGTTACAAATGGGCTGTAAGAGTCCAGGGAATTCAGGAGAATTGGTAGGGGTGCAGTTGAATAAACTGAAGGCGAATAAAACGCCTCACGGTATGGTTTTGATCCCGGGAGGAACCTTTATTATGGGACAGTCTGACGAAGATATTACCTTTTCGCAGACCGCTCAAAACAGGCAGGTGACCATTGCTCCGTTTTATATGGATGATACAGAGATATCCAACAGCGAATACAGACAGTTTGTATTTTGGGTAAGAGATTCTGTGTTGATCCACAATTTTCTTGGGGATGATACTTATTTCATACAATCGGCCAATGGCGATAAAAGATACATCGATTGGGACAAAGTGTACAAAAACTCCCCATGGAAGTCTAAGGATCCTAATGTATTGGAAAAGATAAGTAGCATGTACTATCAGGGAGAGGACAGGATATTCGGCAAGAACGAATTGGACCCCAACTTGCTACGTTATCATTATGAATGGTATGATCTGCAGGCTGCCATAGCCGCAAAAGGTAATCCAACAAAGAAAAGGTCCGATTTTATACGTCGTGATACCATGTTTGTCTATCCGGATACCACAGTATGGCTCGCCGACTTTAGCTATGCGCAGAACGAGCCTATGGTGAACGGTTATTTTTCACATCCGTCGTACAACGAGTACCCTGTAGTCGGTGTCACGTGGAGACAAGCACAGGCTTTCAATGTCTGGAGAACCCGCCTATTCAATAACGCAGCATATAAAAACAAGCAACAGCCTCGTTTGGACTACGAACTGCCCTCAGAGGCACAATGGGAATATGCTGCCCGGGGAGGTAAGGTAGGGATGCAGTATCCCTGGGGTGGACCTACGGCACGTAATGCCCGTGGCTGTCTGATGGCCAATTTTAAACCGGGGCGCGGAAACTATATGGATGACGGTGCTGCATATACCGCACCTGTTTATTCTTATTTTCCCAACGACTTTGGTTTGTACAATATGGCTGGCAACGTAGCCGAATGGACTAAATCTACTTATAACGAATCGGCTTATTCGTTTGTGCATGATATGAACCCGACTTATACGCATCATGCTAAAGCAGACGATCCTTTAGCGATGAAGCGTAAAGTGGTGCGGGGAGGATCCTGGAAAGATATAGGCTTCTTTTTGCAGAATGGGACGAGACAGTACGAATACCAGGATACGGCGAAATCTTATATCGGATTTAGGTCGATAACGAATTTTCCGGGAGTGACTCATTAACATAGAAAATATATTTTATCAAAACATGGCAAAGAAAAAGAAGTTTGGCTTTGGGATCAATACCTTCATCAATTGGGGGGCTACCGTCGTTATTATTGGTTTGATGTTTAAGATATTGCACTTTAAAGGTGGCGAATGGATGATTGGAGTCGGTCTGGCGGTGGAGGCTGTCCTCTTTTTTATCATGGGATTCATATCTGCCGAGAAAGAGGTGGACTGGACAAGGGTGTATCCGGAACTGGATGAAGACTATAATGGCGAATTGCCGAAGCGTACCGCTTCTGTAGCTGCTCAACCTGTCGCTATAGGAAATACAGCTGCGTTGGATAAATTGCTGCAAGATGCTAAAATCGATGAAAACCTCATCGGGAATCTGGGTGACGGTCTTCGGACTTTTGGAGACAAAGTGGCGGCAATCTCTAAGGTTGCTGATACAGCCTCAGCAACAAATCAGTTTGCGGACAAGCTGAATGCTGCTTCGATCGGCGCTTCGCAACTGAGCCATGCTTTTGACCGTGCTGCTGCAGATCTACAGACATTTAATGAGTCAGCGGCCGACATGCAGCAATTTAAAGAGCAAGTAAGCACATTCAATAAAAACCTGTCGTCATTAAATGCGATTTACGGCAACATGTTGTCTGCGATGAGTGCTAATCGGTCCTAATATTCTTTGTATCTAAATTTTTAAAAGGAGCATAGAAAATTATGGCAGGACATAAAGAAACACCAAGACAGCGGATGATAGGTATCCTTTATTTGGTGCTGCTCGGCTTAGTGGCACTAAATGTAAGTGATTCTATCCTCGATGCATTTAAAAATCTTGGGAATAGCTTGAATACGTCAACACAGAATACGCAGGCGGGTATAGACAATATGTTTTTGGCTTTTCGGGAGACGAAGATGAAGGAGAACCCGGAGCGCGCCAAGCCATTGTTGGATAAGGCCGAACAAGCGCAACAATTGGTGGCAAAGCTGACGGAAAAGCTCGAGGAATACGATCAATTGCTTACGCAAGAGGGTGGAGGAATGAATGAAGAGACAGGAGATGTTACTTTTCGGAGCAGTACCGATATCTCAGCTCGTTTGATGATCAATCAGAAAAGGGGTAAGGAACTGCGTGAGATGATTAATTCTACAGCGGCAGAATTGAAAAAACTGACAAACAATGAAGTTAATTTTTCGTTGTCCGCTGAGGATCCTAAACCAAGAGGAGGAGTGAAAAGAAGTTGGGAAGAAGTCAACTTTGGCGATGGCATACCATTGACGGCAGCAATCACGGCTCTGGAGAAGATCCATGCCGATGCGAAAAATGCCGAGTCGGCTGTCGTGAAACATATCTTTGGAAAAATGGATCAGGCTGTAGTCAATCTGGATAAATTTGCGGCAGTGGCCGTTGCTCCAACGTCCTATCTGATTGCTGGGCAGCCCTACACCGCCAAGGTATTCCTAACGGCTTACGATTCGAAATCTACTCCGCAGATATCCGTAAACGGATCGTCTATACCTGTTGTGGACGGACAGGGTACCTATACAGTCACCCCGGGTGTAGGCACACACACTTGGAAAGGCTCTATCCAAGTACAACAGACAGATGGCACAGTCAAGGTATATGAAACAGAGCCAATGACATTCCAGGTGGCTAAGCCATCTGCGGTAGTCTCCCCGGATGCAATGAATGTGTTTTACATTGGGGTAGACAATCCTATTTCCATATCGGCTCCCGGTATTCCGGCAGAGAGTTTGAAAGTCTCCGGAGCAGGGGTCAATCTCACTTCGCGGGGAGATGCCAAGTATATCGCACGGGTGTCGTCTCCCGGTGATGTCACACTGAATGTCTCCGCTACGATCGATGGAAAGGTACAGAATCTCGGTAGTTCCAAGTTTCGTGTGAAACGTATTCCAAGACCCACTGCGCGTGTAGCAGGTAAAGATGGGGGAAGGATTTCGGCAGCACAATTGCGTGGACAGACTGTCGTGTCGGCCGCCTTAGACAATTTTGATTTTGATGCGAAGTTTTCGGTGACCAAATTTAACATGTATATTGCTAAGCCGAGGGTAGATCCTTTGGTATTCGCCGCCTCTGGAAATAATTTTTCAGGACAGATGAAAACCGCATTGGGTGGATTGACCTCAGGATCGGTCGTCATGATCTATGATATTGTAGGGGTAGGGCCGGACGGTGTGGCACAAAACTTGAACCCCATTACGTTCCAAGTAACGAACTAATAGAAGGGAATTCTATGAAGAAGATAATATTTTTGTTAACGATAGCTTTAGGTATTTCTCTACCTACATTTGCGCAGCAAGCCAATCTTTCCAATAGCACCAGTCCTGTGCCTATGGAAAAGCCCGTGGATGGCTATTTTGTCAAGTCCGATATAGAAAACCGTAAAGTAATCCCCTATGCACCTGTTCGACAGACAGATGTTGCCTATCAAAAGCGGGTATGGAGAGAGATCGACTTGCGTGAAAAGCTGAACCAAGTTTTTGCATCACCTAAATCGAGGCTGATGGACATCTTGGTCAATGCCATTCAGGCAGGGGAGCTGACAGCCTATGACCCTACGCCTACGGAAGAAAATCCTACGGGGGACAATTTTGAGCATATGGCGGTACTGTCCATCGATCAGGTCATGGCAAGGTTGGGAGGAGACAGTGTATTGGTAGAGCAGTTTAATGAAAACAATGAGGTGATTAGCTCCCATTACGAAAATCGTGCTTTCAGTGGAGAGAATGTCCTCAAATTTCGTATCAAGGAAGATTGGATTTTTGACAAACAACGTTCTGTATTTGAGCCACGTATTATCGGGATCGCACCGTTGATCACACCGGACATACCGGGTGCAGATGCGCTTCCGGTCAGTGATGGCAATACAGGAAGTGCAGATCCGTTTGATCCATTTGCACCACGACCGGAAAATACGGGCGAAAACAATACGGCCAATGAACAAGTACCTGTTCCAGTGCAAAACGATCCCACCATTCAGATCGATCCTATCCCTGCTTTTTGGATTTATTTTCCCGAAGCCAGGCATGTGTTGGTCAATAAAGAGGTGATGAACCGGCATAATGATGCGACAGGGTTGAGTTACGACGATGTATTTATCAAAAGGATATTTGCAAGTTATATCATCAAACAATCCAATACCGAAGACCTGAGGATCAAGGATTATGTAGGAAATGATATAGAAAGGCTTCTTGAATCCGAGCGTATCAAAAAGACGTTGATGGACTTTGAACAAGACCTATGGTCTTATTAATCAATTAAGTGATTACGATCACTTGTTTTTTCAAAATATTTCTACAACTTGGTCTTTAGAACTTTTCTAAATAAATATTGGAAAATGTGTTCTGGACTTTGAAATGTAGAAATATTTTTTTTTAAGTTTGTATTGGTTATTTGAGGAGTGTACTATATACAGATCCTTCAAGTATCAATGATATGCGGTTAGAAGAAATGTTTAAGTGTTGTATTTAAATTAAGTAGCTTGTGAAACTGAAACCTGTCAATAGCATTTCGGGTGTCGCTCCAAAGGATTTTGTGAGGGATTATCTCAATAAAGGTCAGCCCGTTATCATTAAAGACTTTATCAGTCCGGATAGTCCGTGCTGGGGCAAGTGGAGTTACGACTATTTTAAAGAAATAGCGGGTAACGAACAGATCGACGTCTACGGCCGTGAAGAGGAAGCTCAAAACCATGCGGCAAGTCCACCGATAGGACGCATGAGTTTTGCAGAGTATTTGGACAAGATCAGCACCGAACCTACGGAACTGCGCTTGTTTTTGTTCAATCTGTTGAAGATCCGGCCAGAACTGAAGAAGGATGTGATCTATAATGATCCTACAGGAGGTAAGGTATTGCAAGGCTTGCCATTTATGTTTTTTGGGGGTGAGGGTTCGGCAACACGCAATCACTTTGATATAGACATGTCCCATGTCTTTATCACGCAGATTCAAGGTAAGAAACGTATCTGGGTGTTTCCGAATGAGCAGTCGGATCTGATGTACAAGTTACCGTACAACTTCCATAGTATTGCCAATCTGAAGACAAGCAGTGTTGAAGAATATCCGGCGTTGAGATATTTGGACGGTTACGAAGCCGTGATCGGTCCCGGAGAGACGTTGTACATGCCTGCGGGCTGGTGGCACTACATTCAGTACGAAACAGAGGGATACTCCATTTCGGTGCGTGCCTTGGCCAATTCTTTTGGTGAGAAGCTCAAAGGTGCACGCAACTTGTTCATTACGCGTCATTTCGACGATACCATGCGCAAGATCTTTAAGGACAAATGGCTCCATTACAAAATCGGTACGGCTAGAAAACGTGCCGATCGAGCGATGAAGCGGTATAGATAACAAATAAAAGCAGCGATGGAATCTGAAATCCCATCGCTGCTTTTATTTATAGACCTTTATACGGCGAATACCTAAAATTATCTTCATGTTGGCTTCTGTAGAACGGGGTGTGGGGATCGAAGAGCTCCCGGAGTTTGTGACGCAATAAGTCCAGAAATTCGGTCTTCTGACTGGCTAAAAATTCAGCAGATAGTTTCGTAGGAATGCTTTTCGTTTTGCCGTTTTCGTCTACGACGATTTTGGTGTGAAACAAGGTTCCGTCTTTCTTCATTTTACGAACGACATATAGGTTAGGTTCTACGCAGGAAATCTGTTTTGCCGTCTCGAATACGTAGGTGTAGAACAGTGTCTGAATGAGGGCTTTGTTCTGGTTCTTGCTATGTGTATCGAAGGCTTCGCTCAAGCTCTTGTAACTTACCTTGTCACTGCCCGTTTTGTAATCCACGATTTGGGTTGTACCATCCTCTTTCAACTGTACACGGTCTATGATCCCTTTGAGTAGGATAGTCTGTCTGTTGCCGTCAATGTCAGCGAAGTCGAAGGGCACAACCATTTTTTCTTCCATCTGTATAATCGTAAAGGGAGCATTATCCTCGTCAAAATCCAGGATAATGTGACAGTACTCCGCCACAATCGCCATGATGACGCGCTGCATACCCGTAAATCGTATTTTATCGGTTCGGTTGGGATAGATGACCTTCAGAAAACTCTCTTCTATAAAGGGGGTTAAATTTTTTCGACCTTCCCGAATGCGCTGTGCGGTGATGTGTGGATCTTCGATCTTCAAGGCTGTGTAAAAATCCTCCAATGTCTGGTGGAGGATACTTCCCAAATGGTTGGCCTCGACGACTTCGTTGATCTCATCAGGTTCTTTGATTCCTGCGATTTCCTTGAAGAAGAAGTCCAATGGATTGGCAATATAGGTGGTCAGGGCCGATGCGGATAAAGTTCGTTCGCCACGTAGATAGGCATCCAATTTGGATTGGATAGCGTCCGTCTTTTGGATTTCTCGTTCTTGTACTTTTTCGACCTCGATGGCCACATGCTGTTCGTGATAGTGGAACTGGAGCTTGCTCTCGTATTCCAATTGTTTGAGAAAGCGGCTAGGCTCCCCGGTATTGCTTTCATCAGTCAGGCTGTTGTACACAAAGCTTACCTTCTTTGCCCGCTGTACCAGCCTGTAGAAAATGTATGCGGATATGGCATCCTGGTTTTCGAGTACAGGGAGACCAAATACCCGACGGAGGCTATCCGGAATGAAGGAATTGGCCGTGGTGTTTTTTGGTAATGTACCGTCGTTCATACCAACAAAGACGACATGTTCAAAATTGAGGTTTCGGCTTTCGAGGAGTCCCATGACCTGTAGACCGGACAGCGGGTCCCCGGAAAGGGGTACGGCTATGCTTTGTAAAGCCTGCTGGATCAGTGCCGTGACAAATTTATGTTCCGGACTCAGCCCTTGGGCATAGTGCTGTAATGTATCGTGAAGCCTGTTGAGCTCTTGCAGGGTTTTACTGAATAAGTTGGCGTTTATCTCTGTGAGACGATTGCTTTGCAACAAATCCCGCAGGGTGTATTCCAAGACTCCTCGCAGGCCTTTGGCCAGTGTAGCTCCATCAGCTACCTTGGTGAAGAAGACGTTGAATATACCGCCTTGCTCCAATAGTCGGGACAGGGGGATATGAGCCAGTTGTTCGTTCACCAATTCGGTACTCATTTGTTGGCGTAGGTGTTCGGGGACTATGCTCAAAGGATGTGTGAGGAAGAGTTCGACCAATCGGTAGGGAACCGTCGCTTCTTGCTCCTCCATTTGTTGGAGGTATCCTTGTACGGTCAGCCACAGGTCGGCGTATCCGTAGAGCGGTGAAGATACATAACTGATCCCCATGGTCATATTCAGGTTGATGGGAATACCTTTAATGCCCTCCTGTGTATGTTCGTAAGGAATGGTCTGCAAGGTGGGGACGAGTAGGCTTTCATCCGCGAGTATGATGGCGGTATCTCCGTAAGTGGGGTTTTGGGACAGGGTTTGATAATCTTCCTGCAATACCGTGTTGAGGATTTTGGCCTGTGCACTTTGCCCTTGTACTTTGTAGACATGAGCTTCTGCCGTATGGAAATTGAGAAAGGCGCGTTCGTTGTCCAGTTGATTGTGTAGACCGTATTGTACGAAATTCTTGCGCAGGAACAGCCCTGCTTCATGCAAAGGATCTGTCAGGTAGTAGCTGTCGGTGTCAAAGAAGAAGATAGCCTTGTCTTCCTGTTGCCAACGTTGGAACATGATCGCTTCCGACTGACTTAAAGCATTGAACCCAACAAAAATGAGTTTCTTGTAGGATTGGACAAAATCGGGATTTGAACAAATGCCGTTGGCCAACTGCCGATAGACCTGCGCTTGGGTGATCCAACCTTTTTGTTGGAGGTCGCGATGGAAATCATTGTACAATCGGGGCATCCTACGCCACATGCGGATGAAATTTTCCTGTTGCTTTTTGTGCTTTCCTTCGGAATAGGATAGCCAAAATTGGCTTAGGAAAGCATGTTGTTCTTCGGTCAGAAAATCAAATTGTTGATCGATCACGGCAATATCTTCTAATTCTTTAAACAGTTGCTGGGCAGGTACATTGTCCATATCGATCTGGGTAAGGTCGCTGAGGATAGTCTGTGCGATCGGAAAGAACTTGTCCATAGGGATCTGGCTTCCACCTTCGGCCAGCAATAATTTATTGAAAATATCGTAAAGGGTAAAAAACTGTGTGTAAAAGTCTGCCACTTTCAGATCGGTAGAGAGGGCCAAAAATTCCTGTATGGTAAAGGTTGCAGGGCTCCAGAATGGTTTTTGTAGGATCTCTGCCAGATGGTTGTTCAGATAGATCACCGGCCTTTTGTTATTGAATATGATCGCACAATCCTTGAGCTCCTCTCCAAAGGAGAGGACCAGCTTTTCCGCAACTTCTTCTAAAAATGGTTTCATAACAGTGGTAAAGTATTAAAAGATGGCTTTCAATTTTTTGTTCGCGGCGTAGAATAGATACCCTTCTACATTTTTATAGTCCATGTCTTTCAATAGATTGACATATTTTCGCACTTGCTCCTCGTGCTGAAGCTCTTCCTGAAAGGTAAATTTATAGTCAATGACGACAATCTTGTCCTCTAAAAAAAGTATTTGGTCGGGACGTTGAAGATGTCCGTTCTGCGTGACGATCGCCCGTTCGGCCAATCTGCTTTTGGCTTGTCGAAGCAAAGCGCTCAGTTCAGGATGTTCCAGGACTTCGGTCGCTGATGTGATAAAGGTCTGTTTTTCTTCTTCGGACAGGATACCTTGCACGATCAAGGCATCAACACATGCTTCCAGTTCGTCGGTGCGGATGACAGCAGCAAGGATTTGGTGTAGGATCGTCCCTGTACGCCCTGCCTCGTGGATATGTAGCAGGTGTACAATGTTTCGCTCTTCCAAAGGTTCAAATATTTTTGACATCCGATCGGTGGTGGGATACTGCTCGAGTACCAATGGGGTTATCTCTTTTTTTGTGCTAGATCGGGCGATGGGTTTCTCGATGGCGATCTGCTCATTTTCATCCCATTGCTCTTCGTGGATCTTAAGCAGGAGATCACCTGTATTGGTCAGATTGTCGGTCGATTTTCTGTCTTTGACGGCAAGATATAGATAATCTTTGGCCCTGGTCGTTGCGACATAGAGCATATTCAGTGCATCGATATGATTGAATAGGCTTTCTTCGAAATAGTAACTTGCTACCGTGGAAGTTGCCAGATCTTTGTTGTATTTCAGCGGTATAGAACCCAGTTGCTCATAGGCCGTACCTTGGGCAGGAACCCAAAAAATAGTATTGCTCCTTCCTTCGAGGCTCAAATTGCAGAATGGAATGAACACGGCCCGGAAAGCAAGTCCTTTTGATTTGTGGATGGTCATGACCTGTACGGCGTCGATACCTTCGGGCGAGGGCAATGTCTTGCGGACACCGTCGCTTTCCCACCAATTCAGAAAGCTTCGGATACCTTTTTCACCTTGTCGTATTGCGGTATTGACCACATCCCTAAAAGCCAGAAGATAGGCGAAGCTGGCCCTGTGGAGATCAAGTCCATAAGCCTTGATAAGCCGTTCGACCAATTCGGGAAGAGGTAGTTGTATCCATTGCGGAGCTTGTTCGCAAAGCGCTTTGGGGAGATAGTCGCCAAGTTGCTTTAAGGTCTTGCTCTGTAGGTCAAGGAATGCTTCGGGAGCAAGGTCTATTTCTTGGATCCGGGCGTAAAGAGCCAGACATTCAGCTTTGTGCAGGGATATGTTTTGCTCATAGCCAACCAATGTGTACAAGGTGTGGATAAGCAACTGTATGGCACTGTTGCCTGCCAGCATCAGAGCATCTCCCGATACGACAGGAATCTGGGCTTCCATCAGTGCCTGTACAAGCATGGAAGCTTCGGTATTGCGGCGTACCAATATACCGATATCGCCGTAAGCGTATGATAACTCGGAGGTAATGCGCTGTATCTCACGAATGGTATCGGCCATAGCCAATTCTTGAAAAAGAGTATCACTGAATATCCGGTCTTCGTCTTCCGGTTTGGTTATCTTGACCAGCTTGACGATGCCGCCTTCTATCGTGTGGGCATGGGTGTGCTGTGCCGTGTTTTTATAGATATCGGCTATGATGTTGTCATAGTTGCTCGCTCTCCACCATGCCAGCAGTTCGGGGCTTTCGGTTGTTTCGATGTTGCTGTTGAGCTTATGCTGGATCATCGTTGGCAAGAGTGCATATATCCTGTTGTTGAAAGCAATAATCTCGGTGCTGCTTCGGTAATTCTCTTCCAGATTGTCGTCTACGACGTTGAAATCGCCCAAGTGTGCTTTGACTTTACTCTCCAGGATGCGCCAATCTCCGTTTCTCCATCGATAGATGGATTGCTTGGTGTCGCCTACGATCAGATGATCTATGGTATGTAGGCTTGGTGAGGCGAGGGCATTTTGTACCAAGGATTTAAAGCTGTCCCATTGTGCAACAGAGGTATCCTGGAATTCGTCAAAAAGAAAATTCCTGTATGTGTTGCCGATTTTTTCCCAGATAAAGGCCGGATTGTCCCCTGCATCTTGGGTAATACCCGAAAGCAGGCTCTGTGCATCACTGATCAATAGACTCCCGGTCTCGTCCCGGTAAGTTTTTAGCAGTGCGGCCATTTCTTGCATGAGCCGCAGGTAATAGACATTTTTCTGGAACTGTTGTGCGAGAATATAATCTGCCTGTTGCGCGGTATAGTAGTGGTACAACTCTTTGAGCAATGGATTGATCGTATAGTAAGGTGATTCATCTGTCTTTGGCTGAAACCAGTTTGCAGGTTGATCTATCAATTTTGCCAAGGCCGAAATTTCGTGGAATTCCTTGTTTACGATCTTGGGTAGTTTGGTGAGGAGCGGGTTTCTGGATTTTTGCTTGAGATCGTCGGGAGTCAGGTTACTTTTCAAAAAGGCCTGATGCACTGCACCGGCTTTTTGTACGATAGTCTCCTCGACCTGGCGGATATAAGCGCGTGTATCTTTTGCATAGTCCGCAAAAGTCTTATCCAGATTTTCGTGTCCGATTTTTAAGAGCGCTTTTTCAAAGTCGGCAAAGCGTTCTTTGAATATTTCACTGGCCAGGCCAAGCAGTTCGCCTTTGTAGTTCCAACTGCGGTCATCTTCTATGCGTTCTTTGGCTAGCTGTATGATCCAGTCGACGAGTTCGGGCTTCCTGTCCAGGTCTTTGTCCAATCGTTCGACAAGACTTTCCTTGACCTTGTCGATGTTCATTTCCAAGGTATAGTTGCTGTCCAGCCCCAACTCAAAAGCAAAACTGCGAATGACCTTTTGAACAAATCCATCTATGGTGCTGACCGAAAAACGGCTGTAATCGTGTAGTATGCGCCGATAGATGCTGTCGGCCCGTTCCTGTAGCTCCCAAGGGGACAGGGTGGGGTAGGCACGGCTGATGATCTTTCGGTAATCATCGATCCATGTTGCAGGATCGTTTTGTGCCAGCCCTTTCAAGACTTCCAATATACGGGTTTTCATCTCCTCTGTAGCCTTGTTCGTAAAGGTGACAGCGAGTATTTCCCGGTATTTGTATTCGTGTGCGAAAAGTAGGGTCAGGTAATGGGCAGCCAGATTGAACGTCTTTCCCGAACCTGCAGAGGCTTTCAGCAATTTGAGAGGGGCTATAGAAGTCATGGTATGAATGTAAAAAGTAAAAAGTAAAATGGCAAGGTTTTTTATCTGGGAAAAACCTTATTTTTGTTTTATTGCAATTTAATAACCAATTAAAATATGAGAAGGTTAATATATAGTATTCTTTTTTTGGGGATCATTTCCTGCCAAAAAGATGATCACAGTTTTTGGGAAAGTAAAATTATTTCCATTGAAAGCGGCTTGACCAATACCTCTCGTGTGGTCATCCAAGAGGGACAAAGTCCCTTCCCGCGTCCTATCATTAATCAAATTACAAAAGTTGCCTTTAAATATGACGCACAGGACAGGATACAAAAGATTGGCGATAAAGTATTTTATTATGGGGCGAATGGAAAAGTTGCCTATTCGCGTCTCGCTACAGAATACAAGGGTGAGCGCCTTGAAATGAATACATAGAGCGACTTAGCTACTATTGGGATAGTCAGGGAAGGCTTAAGGAAGTATATCTGGATAGTCTGTATCAGAAAAGCCGTTATTTGTTTCCGGTTGAAGAAACGATCGGAACAGGTAACGAGAATGAAAGTATGATGGGAGGTGTATTGTTGGCCAGCTATAGTTATGAGGGAACACATCGGAAACCCTTTAAAATAAAGTATCGGAGGATAATGAGATCCATGTGGGGCCAAGTTGGTAGTATCGGACTGGAAGAAGAAATACACTACAGATACGAAGGCAATGATGTGGCGGCTTCACGATTGAGCGGATATTTGATAGGTCCATTGCCAATCGATCCTACTCCATCTGGCAATAGATATAATCTGGATGTTTTGTACACGTATATATCAAACCCGAACTACTTGTCAAAAGTGTACGAACAATTGGGCTTTCATCCATTTGATCTATCTACCGTAGTCCCAGAGCACAGTGTTGCTACTGTGAGGACAGAGATCGATGTCGATTTAGCAAATATGGGGACAGATGCAGACTTGCCAGGTATTGTCAGAAACGGACACAGTATATCTTTATATTATACAGATCTTTTGCCCGAACCAAAAACTATCTTCATAGAAGATAACAACGGAATGGATACTTATACATATCGTTTCAATGATACGGGCTGGCCTGTGGAAATCACTGGTAATATTGGATCTATTTATGGAAAGACTATCATAAGATATGAATAGTATACTACCCGTTGTGCATTATGTGCGTTTTTTTTATCAGCCCCACAGCCCCGTACGCAACCCTGATAGAGATAGTTTGTCATTCCGACAGCCTGTCCCGAATACGTTCAGGAATAGGAGGAACCCCGAAGGGCTCATCGAAGATAATCTAATAAGCATACATAAACAGATGGTTATTCATTTGTGTTAGCTTTATTGATCTTTGTCTGTTCCTCATGGCATCAATGAGTTCGCTATGCTCGGTTCAATGGCATGAATGATTGCTTTGCAATTCCTATCGTCAGCATGACAATAGAGGATTTAGTTAGCACTTTCCTCATTTTTACTACGCTAGATACTGCACGCCTGCCTATTGGTAAGCAGGTGTGCAGATGTGCTTGCTTTTTTAGATAAAGCATTTTGTTGTATATAATATAAATATTATAGAATTTCTATTAATTAAAAATATCTATTTGTTTATAGCTATGCCCCAGTAGCAATCGGATGATACAATAATGCAAAAAAATGAGACAATTTAACTGATTATTTACATAGTCTTTGTCTAAAATTGTATTAACAATTAGAGATCGCAGATAGTGATGATTAAATGAGGCCGGCTAACTAGGTAAATCTAAAACATCTCACTTGCTTTTGTTAAGATAAACATTGGATTAGAGCGTTTTTTTGAACTGATTACCCGTAGTGCTGAGGGGCATAGACGATATGATTATATCGCGCATATGAATTGTTTGTTTTGATCGTGAAGCTGTCGTATAAGGCCTGCGTACGCTCTGGCTGTATCAATTGTAAGGGAAGTCATGAATACAACAGACAAAGAGAAAATTTAACCAATATAAAACGTTTATGGAAGTAAATAAAACCAATAGGAGATGTTGGCCGATCCAAGGGATATGGGTTGCATTGATTGTGCTCTGCTGTGTGCAATGCAAGGACGTCGGCAGCGAAGAGCAGGCAGTAGCTTATGATCCTTCAAAGCCGTTGCTGGTCACGGACTTTCTTCCGAAAGAAGGTGGAGCGGGGAGCAATCTGGTGATCTATGGGGACAATTTCGGCAACGATCCGTCTCAGGTCAAAGTCGTTATCGGAGGCAAAACAGCTAAAGTTGTCAGTGTCCAAGGTAATGCCTTGTATTGCATTGTCCCGTCCGGGGCTTTCGACGGGGATGTACAGGTGTATGTGATGGACGAGAGCGGCGAAGAGGAACTTGCGCACGGGGAAGCACCGGCGGTGTTTGTCTACGAGAAGAAATGGCTTGTTTCGGATCTGGTGGGTACCTACTACGAGATTGGCAGCCAGTTTGAGGAGAAAGAAGGGCCATTTGGTGACTGCGGTGCGTTCAAGGAAATGACCTGGTTTACCCTGGATCCGAAGAATCCCAATCACCTCTATGTGGCGGCTGAAAGCAATTCTGCGCGTAAGATCGATCTGGAGGAAAAGTATGCATATTATTTCAAGACACAGGGCGTAGGTCGCAAATCTGTCATGACCTGGAGACTTGACGGTGACCAGGATCTGGTGACCGCGGAAAACCATGCCTCTGACACGAAAAATGCGTTTTATGTATTTTCGCGTTCGTCCAATTTTACATCAAGCCAGGTCGTTGACAGGGTGGCAAGAGGGGTCAACGGTGCGGCGGTACATCCCGTGAACGGTGAGATGTACTATTCTATCTTTCGTGCGGGAGAAATATGGCGTTATGATTTCGCAACCGGTGAAAGTAAACTGGCCTTTGCCAACCCTTTCCCGTCAACGGCAGTTTTCATTGTCATCCACCCTTCGGGAGAATATGCCTATTTTACCAATTATGAACACCATTATATCCTGCGCAGCGATTATGATCCGATTGCGAAGACTTTCAAGAGACCGTACCCTGTGGCAGGCTCGGCCCAAAGTGATGGTTATGTAGACGGTGTAGGTACCAATGCCCGGTTGCGAAATCCCGCGCAGGGCGTATTTGTCAAGAATCCCGATTATGAAAGTCTGGGCGGCGAGCAGTACGATTATTATTTCTGTGATCAGTACAATCACTGCATCCGCAAACTTACTTCACTTGGGCGGGTAAGCACCTTTGCCGGACGTGGCAACAATGGGGCGGAAGGTTACGCCAACGGCGACCTGCGCCTGGAGGCACGTTTCAACGGGCCGAAAGCCATTGCCTATGATGAGGCCCGGAAATGTTTTTATATAGGTGATAAGAACAACTGGATCATCCGCAAAATTGCAAGAGAGGAAGAATAGAAGAACCAATTTAACGACAAAAATAATGAATAAACTTGTAGTATTTATAGGGCTTGCCCTGTCGGCTGTGAGCTGTCCGTATGCTCGTGCACAGGAGACTGTGCAACAGGTCGTACAAGAGGAAGTGACCATTTCCGGTATTGTTACGGATGTGAACGATGAGCCCCTTCCGGGGGTGAGCGTGTCTATCCTCAATGTGCCCGGATTGGGGGCGAGGACAGACAATGCCGGAAAGTACAGTATCAAAGTACAGCGTTTTCAGACACTTGTTTTCAGCTTTGTAGGGTATGACAAACAAGAGATACTGTTCAATACGCAAATGGAGATCAATGTGAAGATGCAGGAGTCGGGCGCTTCTGTGATCGATCAGGTCGTCGTGACGGCTACGGGCAATCAGCGGCGGATAGCGGTGACCGGTGCGATCACGACGGTCGACGTAGAGCGGCTGAAATCCAATCCCTCCAGCTCCATGGCCGATGCACTGGCCGGGCAGGTACCGGGTATCCTGGCGATGCAGTCATCCGGCCGTCCGGGAGAGGTGTCCGAGTTCTGGATACGCGGTATATCTACGTTTGGAGCGAGCAACTCGGCACTGATCTTGGTGGATGGTTTTGAGCGGGATATGAACGAGATCAACGTCGAGGATGTGGAATCCTTTACCCTTCTCAAAGATGCATCTGCTACGGCCATCTATGGTAGCCGCGGAGCCAACGGCGTGGTACTGATCAATACCAAGCGGGGAAAAGAAGGGAAGATCAATATCAATGCCAAGGTAGAGGGCTTTCGTAGCTCTTTTACCCAGCTGCCGAAATTTGCGGATGGCTATACCTATGCCAGCATGGCCAATGAAGCCAAGACTACCCGCAATCAGGAACCCTTATACTCGCAGGCTGAATTGGAGATCCTGCGTCTGGGACTGGATCCGGACCTGCTGCCTAATGTGGACTGGATGGACATATTGCTACGGGATGCCACCTACAGTAACCGTAGCCAGCTGAGCCTGAGCGGTGGCGGCAGGACAGCACGCTATTACGTAGGAGGATCCTATCACGACCAACAGGGTATGTACAAGGTGGATCAGGCGATGCAGGATTACAATACCAATTCCAACTACAAGCGATATACCTATCGGATGAATGTGGATATGGACATTACGAAGACGACCCTCTTGCGGGCGGGCGTATCCGGTTCGCTGCGTAAAGAGAATGACCCCGGGGTGGGGACCAAAGCCATCTGGACTTCGCTCATGGGCTATAACCCGGTGATGATGCCGTTGACCTATTCGGATGGACGTATACCGTCCTGGACCGGAAATGACGACAACCTCAATCCCTGGGTGCAGGGTACGATGACCGGGTACCGCGAAAACTGGGACAATAATATACAGACCACGTTGAATCTGGAGCAGAAGTTGGATTTTATTACCTCCGGGCTGCGCTTCGTCGGCCGCTTTGGCTATGATACCAAAAACTGGAACTCCATATACCGTATCAAGCGGCCGGAAACCTGGCGTATCGAGCGGTTCCGTAACCAGGGAGAACTCGTCTTCTCGCGTACAGCCGAAGAAATGAAAATGATACAGGCTTCTAGTTCTGAGGGTACACGGAGAGACTTCTTTGAGTGGGACCTGTTGTACAACAGCAATTTGGGGCGGCATCATTTCGGCGCGGTGGCCAAATATATGCAATCGTCCGAGGTATTCACGCAGGGACTCGGCACAGAACTCAAAAACGGTATTGCCAAGCGTATACAGGGATTTTCCGGACGAGTGAGCTACAATTTTGGCAGCCGTTATTTCGCGGATTTCAACTTTGGCTATACCGGATCTGAAAATTTTCACAAAGACCACCGCTTTGGCTTCTTTCCGGCCTTTTCGGCGGCATGGAACGTAGCGGAAGAGTCTTTTCTGAAAGATGCTACTTGGGTCGATATGTTCAAGATACGCTATTCGCACGGTAAGACCGGAAATGACCGTTTGGGCGACGAACGTTTTCCCTACCTGTACTCGATTGACCAAATGACCGGTGGAGGATATCAGTTTGGGGATTATCAATCGTCCAACTCTTGGGCGGGTATGCGGTACAAGCAGATATCATCGCCCGATGTTTCCTGGGAAGTCGCTACCAAAAAAGATCTTGGATTTGATTTTTCTTTCTTGAACGATAAGATATCGGGTGTATTGGATCTCTTCCACGAGCGTCGGGACGGTATCTATATGAGGCGTGATTACCTGCCTACGTATGTGGGACTGGGCAGTGAAAAAGTCAGGGAAAACAATAAAGATGTGTACTATCGTTGGCCTAAGGCCAATGTGGGTGTCGTGAAATCGAGAGGATTTGACGGAAACCTGAACATTAAGCAAAAGTTCAATGCGGTAGATCTGACCTTTCGCGGAAATATCACATACAGTAAAAACGAAATATTAGAACGGGACGAGCAGAATACGATTTATGCTTACAGTCTGGAGGAGGGGCATCGGGTCGATCAGGCAAGGGGACTTGTGGCCTTAGGCCTCTTCAAGGATTATGACGATATCCGCAACAGCCCTACACAGACATACGGAGAGGTGATGCCGGGAGACATCAAGTACAAGGATGTCAACGGTGACGGCGTCGTGAACGACGCGGACAGGGTCGCTATCGGCGCTACTAGACGGCCTAACCTCATCTACGGTTTCGGCCTGTCAGCAAAGTGGAAAGGTATCGATGTCAATGTACTGTTTCAGGGAGCGGGCAAATCGACCTACTTTATCAACGGTTCCACGGTCTACATGTTTCAGGGCGGCGATGGCTGGGGCAATGTGCTGATGGACCTGGCCAACAGCAACCGATGGATACTGGGTGTCAACGAGGACCCGAATGCCGAATATCCCCGTCTTACATACGGCAACAATTCGAACAACAACCGAGCTTCGACATATTGGCTCCGGAATGGAGCCTACATGCGGCTTAAAAACCTGGATATCGGGTACTCGCTGCCCAAGCATCTGGTCAACAGAGCACGGTTGAACAATGTACGTCTGTTTTTTGTGGGAACCAACCTGCTTACGTTCTCCAAGTTCAAGCTTTGGGATCCGGAGATGGGCAATCCGGATGGAAAAGAGTACGGGCTGAGCAAGACGTTATCATTGGGCCTATCTGTTAATCTATAAGGAATTACGAAATATGAAAAGAATAGCTATAATCTTGTCCGCGATCGGATTGATGACGGTCATCGGCGGATGCAAAAAATACCTGGACTCGGATTACCTGTTCGACGAACAGATGACACTCGAAAATGTATTCACCAGCAGGGACTATACCGAGCGCTGGCTGGCACGTGCCTACTATTATCTGGGCACCAATGCGATGCAGGATGTCAGTAGCAAGAAGTCTGTCATGTTCAACTTTGCCGACGATATGTACTATGGCGATGAGAACGAGGAATATGCCCGTTGGAAAAGAGGGCAATATACGGAAAGCGGCCTGAGCGGTGAAAGCTTAGGTATATGGAAGACCGCGTACGAAGGTATAAGACAGGCCTCCATCTTTCTGAACAATATCTACATGAATGAAGAGATTTCGGATTATGAAAAAGAGGATATGAAGGCGCAGGCCAGGTTTTTGCGAGCTTATTTTTATTGGGTGCTGATGCGCAACTTCGGTCCGGTGCCTATCCTGCCGGACGAAGGTCTGGACTATACACAGAGTTATGATGATCTGGCACTGCCGCGCAACAGCTACGACGAGTGCACGGATTACCTGGCCGCGGAGCTGGCCGATGCAGCACAGGCGCTCCCGTCATTCCGGGGCAATTCGCATCTGGCCCGTCCTACCCGTGGTGCAGCACTGGGCCTCCGTGCCAGGGTACTGCTGTTTGCAGCCAGCCCGTTGTTCAATGGCAAAGCACCTGCGGATGTCGCCGCAGCGCTTGTCGATAACAAAGGAAGGCGTCTTCTGTCGGATACGTATGACGAAGCCAAGTGGGCCAAAGCGGCGGCAGCGGCCAAGGACGTGATCGACTTGGGACGCTATCAGCTATATGTAGCGTATCGCAGGGAGACCGCCGCCAGTCCGGGGTATCCAGCCACAGTGACCCCGCCGTACAATGCGGAATTTTCCAGCAGCAACTGGCCGTTAGGTTGGCGGGATATTGATCCTTATGAGTCTTACCGGGCACTGTTCAACGGGGATGTACCGGCCTTTCAGAATCCGGAGCTGATCTTTACCCGTGGCCAAAACCAAGGAGATGAAAATATCCGTGTCATGGTACTGCATCAGTTGCCCCGGTCAGAGGCACGAGGGTACAACTCGCATGGGATGACCCAAAAACAGGTGGATGCCTATTATATGAACGATGGGAGTGATGTACCCGGTATGAACAGCATGTACCAAAGCCAGCCGGGCTATGCCGGACGCTACAATACCTTACCACGTCCGTCCGGTGTGGTAGCAGCAGATGAAGAAAGCGATTATCCCGAGTTGGGATATAAAGGGGAAAGCGTACACAAGCAATATGTGCGCCGTGAGCCCCGTTTTTATGCTTCGGTAGCCTATAATGGATCTGTATGGCACCTGGACAATGGTACCCTGCCCGAAGATGTCGCCAACAAAAATAAACAGGTATTCTATTATTTTGATAACGTCAATGGGTACCGGACAGGGACGACATATTGGCTACGTACCGGGATCGGTATCAAGAAGTACGTACATCCCAACGATACGCGTACGATATCTACCAATACCGGCTACGACCTGACGAATATAGAGCCCAAGGTAGACCCGGCTATCCGGTACGCCGAGGTGCTGCTGATCTATGCCGAGGCATTGAATGAGCTGAGCGGTAGCCACAGTATCCCTTCGTATGACGGTAGCAAGACGCATACGGTTATGCGGGACATATCCGAAATGAAGCAGGGGATACAGCCGATCCGCATCCGTGCAGGCCTGCCGGACTATACGCAGGAGGTATATGGCAGTCCGGATAAATTTCGTAACAGTCTGAAACGTGAGCGCCAGATCGAGCTCTTTGCCGAAGGACACCGCCATTACGACCTGCGCCGCTGGACAGATGCTCCCAACGAAGAAGCGGCCCCGATATACGGATGCAACGTGCTGCTGACCTCGGATAAACCGGATTATTTCCATACACCGGTGGTGGTACCATCCCTACCGACCGTTTTCTCGCTGAAGAGATGGTTTTGGCCGATCCATTGGGACGAGCTGCGGAGCAATAAAGCACTGACACAAAACCCGGGATGGACAATGCCCGAATAATAAACTTTAAGTTCAAAAATCATGAAATATACATATATACTGTTTTTAGCAATGACGATCGGCATTTTTGGCCTGTCGTCCTGCAACAACGAATGGGAGGATGAGCAATATGAGCAACTGGTATCTTTCAAGGCTCCGCCCAATACGGAGGGAGTCAGCTGGACATACGTCCGCTACAAACCGGACGGGAAGGTGACATTCAACCTTCCTGTGCTGATCAGCGGATCGACGCCCAATACCGAAGACCGTACCGTACGCGTCGGATTGGATCTGGATACACTCTACATACTGAACCGGGAGCAGTTTGGCGAAGAGCAGGAACTTTATTATAAAGTTCTGGAAAGCAAATACTACTCGATACCGGAGACGGTTACTATTCCTGCAGGACAGAGTCAGGTAAATATTCCCATTGAATTTTCGTTGGCAGATATCGACGAGTCGGACAAATGGGTACTCCCTTTGCAGATATTGGATAATCCATCGGGCAATTACCGGGTCAATCCACATAAGCACTACCGCAGGGCCATGTTGCGCATCGCACCGTTCAATGACTACTCCGGGGGGTATGATGGTGCACTGTTTGAGATTATTCTGGAGGGCAATACGGAGGGTACGGCACTCAATGTGGAGACACACCGCGCATATGTCGTAGACGATGAGACAGTCTTTTTCTATGCCGGGACACGGAATGTGGACTATCCGGATCGTAAAAACTATAAGGTATTCGTCAGGTTTACCGATGAGGCTATCGACAGTCAAAAGAAAAAACTGGAAATATGGAGCGATAATGCGGACAATAATAAGTTTGAGGCCAGTTCAGAACAGCCTTATTACACCATGGAAGAAGATTATTCAGATATTACCAAGCCTTATCTGAAGCGGATATACATTACGCTTTCGCTGGGTTACAAGTTTGAGGATTATACGTCTGTGCCGGGTCTGCGGCTGAAGTACGAGACCAGGGGCATGTTGTCCATGCAGCGCGATCTGAATACGTTGATCCCGGACGAGGACCAGCAGATACAGTGGTAAAATCAAAAACGAAAGCGTGACGGAAGTTACGGATTATGGAAGTGATGACACACAGTTTACTTTCATAGTGCTATCAGCAATGTAGCAGCCGTCACTCTCACAACTATAAAGTATACAAACATGAACAAACTATTAACCCATATTCTTGCTTTACTGATGATGGCTTTCGCTACGGGGGCTTGTAAAGATAAAGTGCTGAGTGATGCGCCGGCAGAGCTGACCAGCTTCTCTGTCGTGGATCAGAATGGAACGAATCACGATCTGAGCGTCAATACGAGGAAAAGCACGGTCAGCAACCGGGAAACATTCCCGACCTATGTCAATCTAGCCAGCCTGGTGCCACAGTTTAAGCTCAATCGTGCAGATGCCGTGGTCAAGATCAACGATGTGCAGCTGCAAAGCGGCAAAGGGCAGATCAATCTGACTGATGATCTGATCTGTGACCTATACGTGGGCGGCTCGAAAGTACGTTCGTACGTCATCCGGATTACAAAAGAAGGTATGGCGAATACGTTCCGCTCTTTTGGTTTTTCAGATCCTATTATGGAACAGTTTGGCCTGACCATAGACGAGGCAACGGGCGAGATCTACAATACGATCGCCATTCCCAAGAATGTCAATATTACGGATTTGCAGCCTGTATTCACGTTGTCCGAGACCCAGTCTGCTGTCAAGGTCAACGGCGTGAGGCAGGTGAGCGGTGTACAGCGGCAGGATTTTTCCAACCCCGTTGTATATACCGTCGAAGGCGAGGACGGTTCATCAAGGACATATACCGTACGTCTTGAACAAGGAGATTTCGTAGCCATCAAAAATCCCGTTATGGCCGGAAGTTATGCGGATCCTACGGTAATCCATGTTGGTAATGAATTTTACACCTATGTGACATCGGGTCGCGTGAGAGGGTACAGGTCATCTGATCTGATCAACTGGAGAAGTATCGGCCCGCCGAGCGAGGTATTTACGACCAGACCTGTCTTTACTGCTGATGCGAACCAGAATGACGTAGGTATGTGGGCACCGGATATCAACCACTTTGACGGTAGGTATGTGATGTATTACTCCTTGTCGGCCTGGGGCGGCGGAGCGACCTGTGGTATCGGTGTGGCGGTTTCGAACAAGCCCCAGGGACCTTTTGTACCTCCGGCAGGCAATACGAACGGAAAACTGTTTGTAAGTTCCGAAATCGGGGTGCACAACTCTATCGACCCCTGCTTTTATGAGGAGAACGGCAAACGATATCTGTTTTGGGGCAGCTTCTTCGGTATGTACATGACCGAGCTGACGGCCGACGGTATGCAGATCAAGGATATGAACGCGAAAACCAAAGTGGCGGGCGATTCTTTTGAAGGAGCGTATGTACACAAACGGGGCAATTACTACTACCTGTTCGCTTCAGCAGGGACATGCTGTGATGCGCTTAACAGTACCTATAGAGTCGTGGTGGGGCGATCTACAAATCTGGCAGGGCCCTATGTTAATCGTGACGGTGTAGATATGAAAGATTTCAATGTGCGGTATAACAGTATACCGACTTACAATCCTATAGTACTGCAAGGAAACGAGACCTTTGTGGGCCCGGGACATAATGCACGTATTATAACTGATAAGAATGGTGTAGATTGGATGTTATATCATGCCTATGAGAATGTAAACAATACCGTGGGCTCACGTAATTTGATGCTGGGTAAAGTAAATTGGGATAGTGACGGTTGGCCTAAGGTGGATAATGGAACACCTTCTGCAATTTTGACAGAAATGCCAGTGTTTTAAAAACATAATGTATAAATAAACCTAGTTTCATGCTTAGTAAATGTTTTGTTTTAGCGGTTGCATTGTTTTGGTCCTGCCAAAATAGTAGTAATTCGAAGATGCTTCCCGAACAAAAAGAGGAGACGTCGTCGGTAGTCGAGATCATAGAAGATAGACTACCGATAGCGGATCCCTATGTATTATATCACGATGGTTTATATTATGCCTATGGAACCAGAGTCAGTGGGTTTGAAGTTTATATATCAAAGGATTTAAAACATTGGAAACGTGGAGAGAAGTTGGCTTTATCTCCATCCGATTCTTGGGGCGACCGGTGGTTTTGGGCTCCAGAAGTGTATTATGTGGAGTCAAAAAATAGGTTTTACATGTTCTATTCCGTGGATGAGCATATTTGTGTAGCCTCATCGAACCGACCGGAAGGGCCTTTTGTGCAGCAGGAGAAAAAACCTATTGTCAGTGAAAAAGCTATTGATACCAATCTCTTTATTGCTGAGGATGGTACTCCGTACCTTTACTTTGTACGTTTCACAGGTGGTAATGTGATCTGGGTGGCAGAGATGGGTGAGGACCTAACTGATATCAAACTAGAGACTTTAACGGAATGTATCCGTGCCCAAGACAGGTGGGAAAGAAAGCAAGGAACGGTTGTGGAAGGGCCATCTGTGCTGAAGCGTGGGGATATGTACTATCTGATATATTCTGCCAACCATTTCGAAAGTAAAGATTACGCCGTTGGGTATGCAACAGCCACATCACCCAAAGGGCCTTGGAAGAAGTACGAAGGTAATCCCATTTTACACAGGGATATGCCTGCAGCTTTCGGAATGCTGGGTACAGGGCATGGCGCACCTTTTGTCACAGCTGACGGTGGCTTCAAGTACATTTACCATGCGCATGCAAGTGAGAATAGTGTAGGGCCACGCACGTCTTATATAAATGACATGGAGCTTTCAGCGGACGGAGTTATTCGCATTGTCGGCGATGTTATTCGTCCTGTAGTGGTGAGGTAATCGGTATTTAGCGTTTCCTCTGTAAGCATATTTAAACTAACAAAACAGCATACAGCTTTATAGCTGTATGCTGTTTTGTTTTACGAAGGGTTGGAAAAGACCCTCCTTATTTTTCCAGTAAAGCGTTGACGCACCACAGGTAAGGGAACTGTCCATGAAAATCACCTTTCCTGCGCGGACGGTCATAGTAGTACTGTTTGTCGTTCTTTTTGTTCGTACCTATACAGACTTCTGATACGCCCCCTTTTTCATCCACATAATCTACTAATGCCAACCAAGCCTTGCGGGCAGCCGGTGCATATTCATTTGCATTCAACCATCCTTGTTTGACGCCGGTGATAAACGCGTATGCAAACATAGCGGAACCCGATGTCTCGGCCCAACAATCAGTTTCGTCGATCAATTGGTTCCACATACCATTTGGTTGTTGGTATTGCTTCAGGCTTGCCATCATCTTGCGGTACCCTTCTAGGATACGTGGGTGATAGGGGCTGTCTTTTGGTAGATAGCGGAGCAGTTCGGTCACGCCCGCAGCCATCCAGCCATTGCCGCGTCCCCAATAGAAAGGTACGTCCGGCGCATGGTAGAAAAGACCGTTCGGACGTTGCAGCTCGTCCAAATAAAGCACCATCTCTTTTGCCGCGCGGTCGATGTATCTGCGGTCACCTGTCACTTTGTACGCTTCGCTCTGTACGATCGTGATCATGTACATGTCGTCTATCCAGAGACGTGTCTGCCATGAAAAGCCCTTGTCTGCCCAAACTTTCTCCTCCGCCTTGGCATCTGCCGGAACTTGCCATTGGGTATCTGCGTAGGGGAGTCCCAGCTCGAAATAACGTTTGTCAGCTGTCATCCGGTAGAGTGTAAGCGGGAGGCTGCCGAACATATTCAGGTCGACATGATTCTGAATCGGCAACAGTGCCTTGTCTTTGTTGAACAGCAGTTCGAAACGGTTTTTTAGGTATCCGGCAAGCAACTCGTCCTTGGTCAACTCCGCAAAATTAAGCCCGCTTTTCCAATAAAATGTTTGGGGATAGCCGATCCATTTTCCGGCGTGCAGTGCATTGTTCATATACACGAAGCGGTAGGCGATAAGCCTGCCTATCTCTTCTGGTGTTTTACCTTTAGGGAAGTCCGTTAATAGGTTTTTCTGTGCAACGCTAAGCTGAAAACAGCTTAGCGCTAATACGAATAGGATTGCTCTTTTTGACATTATATTGAGTTTTTATTTGATGTTTCGCTTGCTATTGTTTACGTATGCCTATTGATTGCCCAGGTAAATCTCCGTAAGCTGTGCCGTAGCCCCTTGGCTCATGGATTTCCAGCACTCGTCTTTCTGGCACCAGAACCGGATATACCTGTAATTGGAAGATGGAAACACAATATTCGGAGACTCGACAACTGACTCGTTCGGTGCATCGGTCACTTCAATGTCTGAAGCTATGGTAGTCCAGTTTTCACCATCATTGCTTCCTGACAGGGTTTCGATTATGTAATAACGGAGTTGAGTGAGACCGGGCACATGTCTGATCCTGAAATAGTTGACTTTTCGCGGTTTTTGCATATCTATCGTGAAGGAGATAAAACCTCCATTCTCCTTGGATGGAACGCTAACACCGAAACTGGATTTGCTTGGTCTTACTAAAGCCAGACGACTATTCTCATTCCCGTCTATAGCATGTTCAAGTTGATTGCCTTCTGAAATACTAGGGAGCGGATTTTGCGAAGCTGATACGGTCCATCCGGTACGGTCGTAGTCTCCTATATGATCGGCTTCCGTTACGGTCACGTTGATCGTGGCAGTCACCTCGGGTACCTGTACGGAGGTGATGCTGATCGTTGTCGTTCCCTGGCTGACGGCCGTTATCGTACCGCTTTGGTTTACGGTCGCGACATTGGGGTCAGCGGAACTGAACGAGACAGTCTTGTTGGCAGCGTCTGCCGGTAGGACCGTTATCCGAACGGCAATATCCACGGTAGCTCCTTCCTGCAGCTCCACGTCCGGATCGCTGATAGCGATCTCGTTGGTAAGGACAGGAGGTTTGGGGTCTACCGTCAGCGTGAACTGATCTGTTTGTCCATCGACGATCACTGTTATAATGGCTGTGCCTGCATCATGTGCAGTCACTAGACCTTCTTCGTCTACTGTGGCTATTTTTTTGTTGCTTGACGAAAATATCATCCTTTTGTTTGCAGCATTTTCAGGTAGGATAGTGACTTTGTCCGCGATATTTATCGCGTCGCTTCCGGCCTGTACGGTTATTCCTTGTTTCAGTGATTCGGCTATCTTTACACTTTGTACACGGATCGATGTAGGTTCGACGTTTTCGTCTTTACAGTTTATCAATAACGATGCCCCGAATACAACGGTGATCCAACAGAGGGCTAATGTGAATTTTTTCATGTTATTTGGTATTTAGTTAGTTTTAGTCATGCTATATGTTTCATTTCCGGCCTTGAAAAAAATGTGTTTATAAATCCGCGGCTAGGGCATAGGCACACCACAGCATGGGTGCCTGTCCGTGCAGGTCGCCGACATTACGTTTACGGTCTACATAGAACTGATAACTGCTGTTTTTATTCGTGCCTTCGCAGACGTCCGTAATGTTGTCATCGTTGTTTATATAAGTCAAGAGGGAAAGCCATGCTTTGCGGGCGGCCGTGCCATATGTTACTTTGTCGAGCCAGCCTTTTTTGACACCTACGATCATTGCATAGGTGAACATGGCCGTGCCGGATGTTTCTTTCCATAGTTCGCTCTTGTCGATCAATTGCCGCCACATACCGTCTTCTGCTTGGTATTGCAGCAATGTAGACATCATCAGCTTGTAGGCATTTTCTATTTTTGGTCGGTCGGGGTTGTCTTCAGGAAGTATTCTCAACAGTTCCGCTATGCCCACGGCCATCCAGCCATTGCCGCGTCCCCAGTAAAAAGGTGCATCCGGTGCATGGTAAAACAGTCCGTTGGGGCGTTGGATCTCATCCAGATACATCGCCATCTCTTTGGCAGCCCTGTCTATGTATTTTCGGTCGCCCGTAGTTTGGTATGCCTGCGCTTGTATGGCGGTGATCATGAACATGTCGTCAATCCAGATACGGGTTTGCCAGGAGTAGCCCTGGTTGTGATAGTTTTGCTGCGTCGGTGTAGGATTGGCGGGCAGCTCCCATTGCTTGTCGGCATAGTCCATTCCCAGATTAAGGTATTTGCTGTCCTTTACTTTTTTATAAATCTCCAACGGCACGGATCCGAATATATTGTTGTCTACGTGGTCGGGAGTAGGGAGGGTGGGGGCATTTGCGGAGAAAAAGGAATTGTCATACCTTGTCCGCAAATCATTGTACATTTGATCATTGTTAACGGCTTGTGCAAACCAAAATGCACCTAAGTAGGTACATACATAGGGGTAATTGACACGTGTGTTATGAGGAGAAGAACTGACCGTCTGTATGAATCGTTGGCCAAGTCGCGTGCCGACCGTCACCGGGTCAGAACCCTCCGGGAAAACCAATAGCACATCGTTCTCATGCGTAGGGATAGCGATAGTCGTTGCCTTTTCCGAGCGGTTTCCCTTGTCGTCTATTGCTACGGCCGAGATCGTATATGTCCCGTGCTGAAGTACATGGAGACGAAAAGATCCCTTGTCGTCCGAGGGTCTCATGATGTTCGTTTTAATGGCATTGGATTCGTTATCGCCCTCTTGTAGACAGGTGATCTCTGTCCGATCGACTTTGGCGGGAAACGTCCAGGTGATATGCAGTTCGTTGGCTTTTTCAGTTTTCTCTGCTTTGAGATCGCTTATTGGAGTGACAAAGGCAGGTTCTCCCTCCTTAGGCTCTTCTTTGTCGTCCGGTTTTTTTGTGTCAGGCACAGGCGCATCTGTCCCTTTACAGGCTACGGATAGGAGAGCCGCCGTGAGGAACAATGTAAAGGCTTTGACTAGGTTTTTTCTCATTATTATGTATAGTTAAACATTAAAAAGTGGTTCTCGGATCATAGATGGCTACACCAACCCGGCTGTCCGCACAACCGTAATACAGAAACCATTTGTCTTTGAAATAAGTAAGACCCTGAATAAATACGGTGCCATTTGGATATTGCCCGCTTTTTTCAAAGGATTCGGTAGGCACAAAAAAAGGTTTGTCCAAACGGTCTATAACTTTGGAAGGCGTGTTCAGATCAAATAGTACTTGTCCTGCGGCATACGTATTGGCGGTGTAATTGGTATCTCTCCCATCTCCGCCTCTGTTTTTGCCATTGTACAACACGAGAATACCATGGTCGGTCATAATAGCGGGAGGACCACATTCGGTCATGTCGCTATCAAAATATCCCTGTCTTGGTTTTACGACCAGATCGAGTTGGCCTCTTGCGTCCAATGTCGGTTTCCAGTTTATCAGGTCGTCAGAAGTGGCAATATTCATGAACCGCTCACCCCAATACATCATATATTTACCTTTGACTCGTGTAATGACCTGTTTGCCGCCTTCGATTTTGGTTACGACCGACCCCGATTTGCAGAACATGTCTTTAAATTTGCCTTGATGCGCTTTCTGAAAGGCGGGCCCGTGTTTAGTCCAATTTTTCAAGTCTCTGGAAGTCGCTACGGCCAGACGGGCTACTTTCCTGTTCCATTGTGTGTACAGCATCACATATAAGCCATCCTCTGTCACAGCTATACGGGGATCTTCACAGCCACCGGGCCATTCATTTTCCTTTTGGCTGTCTTCGTTGGGGAAAAGAATGGGTTTCTTGCTCCGCTTCATGTGGATACCATCGTTGCTTTCCGCGATACCCAACCTTGATGTACGCTTACCGATACCCATCCCGGATTTATCTTCGCCACGATAGAGTACATAGATTCTGTTGTTCTTTACTACAGCTCCCGGATTGAAAACGTCACTTGCTTCCCAAGCTACTTTTTGTTTGCTCATGGGATCAAAAAATGTGCTTTTCGGATTGGGAGAAATAATAGGGTTGGCACCTTCCGGCCGTACAAAAGGCCCTAATGCCCAATCCGGATGTTGTGCTTGGGCGAAGAATATCCCGGAAAGAAGAGCAACGGTCAGCTGCATTCGTAAAACCCTGCAATTCATATGTCTGAAGACTGATAACATACGGCAATAATACTATTTCTATTTCCCCAATAAAGCTGCCGCACACCAGAGGTATGGAGCCTGTCCATGAAGATCGCCTGCATTGCGCGGACGATCGTAGTAGTACTGCTTGTCATTCTTCTTGCCTGTACCGATGCAGACTTCGGTTACATTGTTGCGTTGGTCAATATAGGGAATCATCGCTAGCCAAGCTTTTCGTGCAGCGGGAGCGTATTCTTTGGCATCGAGCCATCCTTCCTTTACGCCCACAATAAAAGCATAAGCAAACATGGCTGTGCCGGAAGTTTCCGGCCAAAAGGCGGGTTCATCGATCAACTGATTCCACATACCACTTGGTTGCTGATAGTTTTTGAGGCTTTTCATCATTTTCAGATAGCCTTCCATGATGCGGGGGCGATCTTTGTGGTCTGCGGGCAACATACGCAGCAGGTCGGGCATACCTACAGCCATCCAGCCATCGCCACGTGCCCAATAGTAGGGTACATCGGGTGCGTGATAAAACAATCCGTTGGAGCGTTGTAGCCTGTCCAGGTACATCACCATTTCCTTGGCGGCGCGGTCGAGATATTTCTTGTCACCGGTCACTTTGTATGCTTCGCCCTGCACGACGGTAATCATGTACATGTCGTCGATCCAGAGACGTGTCTGCCAGGAGAATCCTTTTTCTGCCCAAGCTTTTTCTTCTGCTTTGGCGTTTGCAGGTACTTCCCATTGTGTATCGGCATAGGACAGTCCCATTTCCCGGTAGCGTTCGTCTTTTGTTATCTGGTAGAGTTTCAGCGCAAGGCTGCCGAACATATTGTAATCCACATGGTTCTTGGGAGGGAGCAGTGCTTTTTCTGTTGTGAAAAAGGGTTCGAATTTGTCCTTTAGGTGCTTGATAAGCTTCCGGTCATTCACTTTGAGGGCATAATCCAATGCCCCGTTCCAGGTACACACTTCGGCATAATGGATCCATCTGCCTGCATAGAGGTCATGTCTGCCATTTATAAAATGATAGGCCAATCGTTTGCCAACCTCCTTTGGCGTAGATTCTTTTGGAAAACGGGTCAATACATTTTGCTGTGCAAATGAAAACTGAAAAGCACAGATTGTCAATAACAGTAAAAATGATTTTTTAGACATAGAGGTTTGTTTTGATGAGTTAATAAGTTTAAAATGTCGTATCCATATTTACACCCTGGTCTCCTTGTTCTTTCATCCAGTTATGCAAATGTTTTGTATAGCGTTTGATTACATTTTGGTAGGCGGGAATATCAGCAAGATTATGCAGTTCGTCCGGATCTTTTTCCAGATCGTAAAACTCTACAGCAGGTTTGGTCGATATCCGCTTGGTCAGGTGGGCGGCTTGGCTGTTGTGTTTGGCTGTTGCTGTCCAAGACGTCCATACCAATTTAGGATCTTTGTTGTTCATCATCCATTTGATGGAATATGTGGCATCGGGCAATAAATTTAAAATTAACTTATAACGGTGGTCGCGTACACTACGCATAGGATATGCCGGACCCTCCGGGATATTATTGTGGATACCGAATGCCAGGTCCCGGTGCGGTTTCTCCGGCTTCGTGAGCACCTGCTTAAAGCTTTTTCCATCCAAGCCGCTGATTGCTTTGCCTCCGGCGATATCGACAAGGGTAGGGGTGATGTCTTCGTATTGTATGATCGCGTCTGTCTGTACCTGTGCCTTCACTTTTTCCGGCCATCGGACAATCATCGCACTTTTCTGTCCGTAATCGTACAGGCTCCATTTCCCACCGGGGAATTGTGGCCCCTGCTCACCCAGAAAAATGACGATGGTGTTTTTGTGTTGCCCCGTCTTTTCCAGCATCTGCATGATATCGCCCACCTGATTGTCCAGACGTCTGACCTCGGCCAGGTATTTGCAAAACTCTGTACGGCTTCGTTCGGTGTCTACCCAATGGCCCGGCAATACCAAATCGGATGGATTGAATTCACTCGGATCTCCGACTGTCCAGGGTGCGTGTGGATTGTTGCTCATGATGAAGAGGCAATAGGGTGACCCTTGCATGATGTAGTTTTGGACACTATCTAAAAAATAGACATCTGTTCTAGACACACAGTTCGGCTCGAAACCGGCTATGATATCGAAGGGAAAGACAGCTTTGGGTTTTGTCATATGGTCTTTTCCGGTAAGTCCTACCCGATAGCCTAAATCTCCAAGATAGTGTACGACACTTTTCAGTTCGTCGTGGACAGGCTTATGGTTTTGATAGGCACCGTGCCGTGCGGGGTATAAGCCTGTCAATAAGGATGCCCGTGTGGGGATACACATCGCTTCGGAGGCTATCATCGAATTGAACTTTAACCCTTCGGACGCAAGCCGATCGATGTATCTGGTCTCTAGGTTTTTTCCACCATAACAGCTGAGCTGTCGCACATCGAGATCGTCCGCCATAATGATGATAAAGTTCGGCTTGTTGTCTTGATGCTGCCTGTCGCGAACCTGTGCCGATACCTCCTGCGATATGGTACACCATAGAAATATGGTAAGCAAGGCTGAAAGAAGTGTACGCGTATCTATCATGTTTTTAATGTTTGTACTATGTGCATAGCCATAAAAAGCTATCCTCCTGTGTTGTCTTCGTCAGCGATGGCCTCTTCCCAGGTTTCCCATTTGGGTGTAGCCGGATCATAGCCGTCATAACCATAGTTTTGCGCCAGTCTTCCTTTACTGTTTGCGGTAATAGAGGCACTAAAAATCGGCCAATATATATTCTTTTTGTCCATTGTATAGAGAATGGCGTTTTTGCCTGTGGCGTCCACGATAATGGGTGTATTGTATTTGTTGTAAAAACTGTGATGAACGATGCGCTGGTACCAATAGCTTCCGCCATTCGGGTCTGTACCTTGCTGCTTGTCAAAGTTGTCCACGTTGTAGGTGTTGCCCCATTCATCTGGTTTGCCGCTACGTGCCAGGCAAAGTGACACACGGGTCAGTTCCACATTACGCCATTCTTCCCAATACAATTCACGTGCGCGTTCGTCCATGATATCGCCAATCGTTACTGTACCCTGATACAATTCGGTGCATTTTGCTCTTTTTCTTATTTCATTTACATCATCGGCTGCACCGGCTGCGTCACCCAGATAAAATTTGGCTTCTGCCCGCAGCAAATAGGCCTCTGCCAGACGGTAAAGGTACCAGTCGGCTATGCCCCCGTTTGTAGCTCCCTGGTAGCCATTGGAATTTATATTGGCTTCATTCACGGGATCATCCAAGTAGAATTTATAATGAGGGACATCAAACCAACGGCGGATCGTGTCGCTGCATAATTCGTTGCCGCTGTCATCTCTGAGTGTAAGCGGATTCCCAAACTCGGAAGAGGCTTTATTATTGACGCGGTAATCTTCCATCCGGATCCAGTTGCCTACGGCTGAGCTGTGGCGCAGATCGGTTTCATCCATCCTGCCATTGACTTTCCATAGGTCATGCGTCTGAAAATAGGTAGGACGCCAGGTAGCGATTCCACGTCCCATTGCCCGCATATAGTCGTACTGCGGATTGTAATCGGCATGACTACGGGTTAGATTTAAGAGGGCCTGCTTACCATCTTTTGTTTTTACCTTGGTGTCAAAGAGGAAAGGGTATAGGATACGCATCGTCACCATTTTGGTAAAGGATTCTTTGTCTGAGCCACGATTGGGAATACCGAGGATGACCTCTCTATTGGCGGCAATGAGTTTGTTTTCTGCACGGTGCATATCCCAGATAATGTTGCGTGTAATAGGCCATGTTCTTGGTTCTCCACCATCGTTGAAAGTGCCGAAGCTGTCGCCCGTGATGAGCGCATAACCCGATTGATCAATCAGGATATCCGTTTGTACTTTTGCTTTTTCAAACTCGCCCAATGCGAGGTAACATTTGGTGAGCAACATGCGGCAGGCTCCTTTATTGACCATACCCCTCGACTTCATTTCGCTTTGTTCGGGTACCCACTCCACGGCCTGTTCCATATCTTGGGTGATCATTTGCAGAATAGCATCACGCTTGGTGCTACGGTAGTTTAATTTGGGTACCTGTGCTACCTTGGTAAGCAAAGGAACATCGCCGAATTGGAATACGAGATTCAGATAGCGGAAGGCACGGTGGAAATAGGCCCTCCCTTTATACATATTTTTAGTCTCTTCGTCCAATGTCTCGATATCATCTACATATTGGATGACGGTATTCGCTTGCATGATGACGTAATAGGTTTCGTGCCAAAAATGCCAGATGCTGTTCGTTTGGGACAGGCTTTGGAACAACCGTTGGTCACTGCCGATATCTAAGCTCGTAGGGGTAAGCTCATTGGCCATATCGGAAAGCATTCTGGCCCTATCGGTCGCCGCAGAAACCATGAGATCGGAAAACATATATTCTGTTCCGATCGGAAGCAGTTCTCCATGATCGGCAGCATAATATAATTTGATGTGGCGATCACAAAATGCCAACACCGACTGTAACCCTTCTTCGGTGGTAAATGTAAGAGCCGGTTCGTAGAACGATAAGGGATCGGGTTTCAGAAAATCCTTTGAACAGCTGTTGAAAAATATCGTGCCGCCCATCATCGTAAGCAGGGCGAGGGCTATCTTTTTCATATCAATCATCATTAAAAGCGTTTATAAAACTAAATTTAGTCCCAATGTATAGAGTCGTGGTGCCCAGGCTGATGGATTATCGTTGGCATGCCAGGTCTCCGGATCACCGTATTCCCATTGTTTGGACCAATGGGCGACATTGCGTACCGATGCGAATGCTTTCACGCGGCCTATGTCGAGCCTTGACGTCCAGCTTTTGGGCAGTGTATACCCCACGGAAATATTTTCGAGACGGATAAAAGAGCGGTCATACAATTTTGGAGCAGTTTCGGCGCCAGTAGGGCCTTTAGCTTGTATGCGTCCATATTCATTGGTAGGATTGTCAATCGTCCAGTAATTTTTAGACGGTGAATTTGCCATACCGAAAGACATTCGCCCTCCATCGTCATCGTTGTTCAGATAATAGCCCGATACACTTTTGTGCCCCATATAAGAATATATATTGACCAAGACAGTGAGGTCGTTCCACAGGGTAAACTCGTTGCGTATAGACCAATTGAAAGGTGGTGCTGTTTGTCCGAGAATCACTTTATCATTGTTGTTATAGACAGGGGTGGTCGTGCCGTCTATATTTTCTCTATCATCAGCTGTGTACAGATTTGCTACCTTAGGATCGCCTGGTCTCTGCCCGTATTTGGCAGCTTCTTCAACCTCCTCCTTTTGCCAGATTCCCGTGACCCGATAATTCCAGATGGAACTGATCGGCTGTCCGATAAACCAACCGTTTGTTTCATCATCCATTTCTTTTCCGTCCTTATAATCATAGTAAAGGTGTTTTATCTCGTTCTTATTATAGAAAAAGCCCAATGTGGTCGCCCACTTAAAATTCTGCCGGTCTATATTAAGTGTATTGATAGAAATCTCGACCCCATTATTGTTCACCTGTCCAAGATTGGTCGTAATATGGGGGAAACCCGTGAACTCCGGCAAACGTTGTTGCATAATCATATCGTGGGTCTGCATCCGATAGTATTCTATACTTCCCGACAAACGATTGTTGAGAAAACCGAAATCAAGCCCTATATTCCATGAGGAGGTTTTTTCCCATTGTAATCCCGGATTGGCCATCCGCTCGGCCATTAGATAACGCAATAGTTCGAGTTCTCCTTGGTCATTGATATAGCCATGGAATCTACCTGCTCCCGAAGAAAGGTTAGAAAGTGCCAGATAGGGGTTGTCAAGCGATCTGTTTCCATTCTCACCGTAGGATACACGCAACTTGCCGAAATTCATGATATTGCTCCATTTAAAGAAATCTTCATTGGTAAATGTCCATGCCACGGCTGCTGAAGGGAAGAAGGCGTATGGATTGGATGTGCCGAAAGCCGAATAGCCGTCCCGTCGAAAAGATGTGGTAATCATATAGCGGTCATTGTAAGAATAAAACAAACGGGCCAATAGACCATCCGCTGATTCCCGGCTGTCATTAGAAGAGAAATTACTGTCTTCCTTACTTCCGTTTTGGGTGTTGTGGAATCCTAAGGCATCGGAAGGCAAGATTCTGCGAGCTTCAATGCGGTCGCTCCAGAATTGACGTTCCTCGGCTTCTTGTACCAACGTTACATTTACACGATGTTTTTGTGCGAACGTCTGTTCCCAACTTAGTATATTGTTGAGCGACCAATCGAAACGTTTTGCCTGCTCACGGTTTACACCCCGGTCGGCAGGGTTAGAGCCGGGGAGTGCGGCGGACATAAAGTAGCGGTCGTGAAAAAACTGATAACGCGGTGAGGCATTGAAGGTATAGGTGATATTGTACGGAAGTTTTATTTTCGCATTCCATATACTGTTTAGCACTGTATAGCCTTTTTCCAATTCCAGGTATTGTTTCTGAAAATCGTAGTTATACCCTCGTCTATCATAATTATTGTCTAATGGAAACTGCAATGGATTCCCGTATTCGTCGGCATAATCGGCGTATGGGCTGTTTTCCAATGTGCTTCCGACATTCAGATCTACATTGCCATCCGAGCGGTTTTGAAAGTTGACATTTGCACCGATTTCGAGCCACTTGTTCACATGGAGATTCACTTTCATATTAGCGCGTACCGCTTGATATTGATCGCTCTTTACGACACCTTCATTATTGAGATAACCCATAGAGAGGTAGTAGTTTGCCTTTTCTCCGGCTCCGCTGACACTTGCGTTATAATCCTGATTGAACCCTGTCCGAAAGGCGTGGTCTTTCCAGTTGATGGTTTTGCCGTTCAGTATGTTTTCCAGGGCATTCCCTCCTTTAAAACCAAGGCGTTTTGCCCAAATGCTCATGTCGGATTCGTCGGCAGCATTGGTCGTGTAATTCCGCCACGTATCCAGGGATACCGTTTCCGGTAACTGGTCGGGACGCATAAAGTAACCGGGACTATCTTTATAAGTTCCTACTTGATATGCCTCATAAGCACCGGTTACGGGATTCACCCCATGGGTGTTGACGGTGAGCCAATCCTGGCGATGTTGCAGATAGTCATCAGGGCTGAATCTTTCCCGGTAAGTGCTTAGTTGTGACCAACCAAAATTGGTGGTCATATTGATAACGGGTACACCTTGCTGTCCTTTTTTTGTCGTGATGATAATGACACCATTTGCGGCCTTCGCACCATAAACAGCTGCGGCCGAAGCGTCCTTGAGGATGTCGATTTGCTCAATGTCGTCCGGATTGATTTCGGAAAGTTCGCCATAGAAAAACATACCATCAAGAATAAGCAAAGGGGTATTGTGATTTCCGGCGGTATAAACCGAACGCTGTCCACGTAGCTCCAGCGAACCTCCTCCTTTGGCCGAAGTCTCAAAACCTACCCGTAAGCCCGGTGTTCCACGTAGGATATCTTGAACCGTTTTGGGATTTTCAATAGCTATGTTGTCCGGACGGATCTGTGTCACGGATCCGGTCAGATCTTTTTTCTGCATCGTTCCGTAACCGACTACCACCACTTCTTCAAGTGCATCTACTTCACTGGATAACGATATGTCAATGACATGTTGCGTGCCGATTTCCAATTCCTGTGTTTGATAGCCTATGATGGAAAAAACCAATATCTTGGCTGTGTTGGGTACAGATAAGGAATACTCTCCCTGTTCGTTGGAAGCCGTACTGACCGAGGTTCCTTTGGCAGTGATGGTGACCCCTCCCAAGGGCGTACCTTCTGTATCGGTTATTTTTCCGCTGATTTCTCTGGACTGCTTCCAAAAGGTTTTCGTTTCAGTGGTCGTGTTGGCCATCAACATTCGATTTGGTATGCCTACCGAAAGCAAACATATAAGGCATGTCATGGACATCCATCCTGCTCTTGTCAGAAAAAAGGGATGCCGGGTTTTATAACGAATGAGTGTACGGTTTATATGTATCATTGTAAAAACAGTTTATAAGTGGAGTCCCGTAAGGGATTTTCATAAAACAAAGTTTATTAATATTTGCGGATAGAAATTGCTCAATTGTATCAATAAATTGTTGTTTTGTCTCAAACTGGAAAAACTGGAAGTAGCATGGGGTTTTTGAATGTAGCGGTGATACAAAATGAAGTTTTTTTGATTTAAAATGGCAACTTTTAGTAGAAAGCAATTTGCAAATTTGTCATTGGTTTTTGTATGGCTATGTACAACGGGACCTTAGTCTAGGATGCAATTATAAACGAGTTTGCTTATTATTTTGATGTTAAATGATTGTTAGAGTCGGCAGTAGCGATAAAAGAATGAACAAAAATAACAGATCGTTGGGATCTTTTGTTTTTCCGTTGGTTTCCTCTTGTTTGTTTCTCTCCTGTGCGGGCAGTATGGGTGGACAGGGACAATTTTCAAAAGACGTGGACCGTGAGACGTATTTTGTCAACCCTGTATTCGAACCGATTTTGGCTGACCCCACTGTTCTTAAGGATCCGGTTTCGGGAGACTTCTTTGCGTATGGTACACAGGATGACTGGGGGGATGGTGCCGGGAGCAGATTGGTTCCCGTGTTGAGATCACGGGATCTAGCCAACTGGAAATTGGTAGGTACAGCTTTTGAATCGTTGCCTGATTGGAAAAAATCGGGCGGCATATGGGCACCGGAAGCAGTCTATATGGATGGGAAGTACTTTTTGTATTATGCCTATTCTGTATGGGATGATCCCAACCCTGGCATTGGTGTAGCAAGCTCGGATAGACCAGATGGACCTTTTGAGGATCATGGTAAAATCTTTGATAGTAAATCGATCGGTGTACCCAATTCGATTGATCCCTTTGTGTGGATGGAGGACGGACAGAAGTATCTTTTTTGGGGTAGCTTTGACAACGGCCCCCATCAAGGTACATACGGTGTCCCATTGCACAAGGATGGCCTTCAGATCACGGATTCCCATGAGAAATTTAAGATCGCCGCCGGTGATCTGGAAGCTGTCGTAATACATAAACGGAATGGGTACTACTATTTTATCGGTTCGCGTGGACATTGCTGCAACGGTTCCAGAAGTACGTACCATATGGTTGTGGGTAGAGCGGACGATATGAAAGGGCCTTATCTCGATAAGGAAGGTCGTGATCTGAAAGAACGGGGCAATGGAACGCTCTTGCTCGAAGGGAATGAGAAATTTGTCGGAGTAGGGCATGGATCCCGTATCATTACCGATGATGCTGATCGGGACTGGATATTATACCATGGAATTGATGTAGCACAGGGAAAAGTTTCTAGCGGAGCCAGCAGACGCATGCTATTCCTGGACAAAGTGGAGTGGGTAGATGACTGGCCGATCATAAAAGGAGATACCCCTGGTGTCAAATCACAGAATAGACCTTATTTTAAATAATAAATTATCATGAAGAGATTATTTTTTGTCCTGATCGGGCTGGTTTTTATGGCTATGTCGTGTCACCATCGAACGGATAGCAACGCAAAGAATACAACGGAAGTACACGAATCGAACAATCCTCTGGATGTCGCGTTTGGGGATCCGTTTATTGTGTATGACGATGAATCGGACACTTACTATATGTACGGAACCGGTGGTGTGCCTAATGGTTTTAGGGCATATTCTTCCAAAGATCTAAAGAATTGGGAGGAACGTGGACAGGTTTATTCGTCAGATCAGGAAAAAGCATGGGGGACAAAGGATTTTTGGGCGCCCGAAGTGTACAAGAGAAATGGAAAATATTACCTGTTCTATAGTGCGCATTGGAAGAACAACCCCAATAACGAACTTGAAAACTACAAAATAGGCGTAGCGGTAGCGGATAGTCCCTTAGGACCATTCGAGGATATGACCGGAGCGCCTTTGTTTGATCCGGGATACCCTATTATCGATGCCAATGTCTACTTTGCCGAGGATGGTAAATTGTATTTGTATTATTCGCGATGCTGTTACAAACATGCGGTAGAGTCTGAAATAGCGACTTGGGCCCGGGAAAAAAAGATGTTTGACGAAATCGAAGAGAGCTGGATTTATGGAGTAGAGCTGGCCGCAGACTTCTCCACTGTCATTGGTGAACCGGTATTGTTATTAAGACCGCCGGTTTCGATGGACGATCAGCAGGCCGAATGGGAGAGCCGTTCGGTAACCTCCGGGGAAGTCAACCGCAGATGGACAGAAGGTTCTTTTCTTTTTAAGCATGGTGACACCTATTATATGATGTACTCGGCCAATTTCTTTGGAGGGCAGCATTATGCAGTAGGTTATGCCACAGCATCTACTCCGTTAGGACCTTTTCAAAAATCAGCAGCTAACCCTATCCTGCAAAAAAATACGGACAGCGGAGGCGTTGTTTCGGGTACAGGACATAACAGTCTGCTAAAGGATAGAGACGGAAAAGTCTGGTGTGTATATCACGGTAGAACAAACAAAACGGGTGATGATCGCCTTGTATTTTTGGATGAACTGCAGATCGAGGAGAATGGGGAACTTAAAGTAAATGGCCCTACGGTGAAAATGGATTAAGTTAATTGGCATATACAACGTTTTCGTAAATTAATTATTACGGGTTAGGAAAGGATGTCCGATATTCTTTATTTTTGGTTAGCGTATAAACCGAAATAATTAGGATTATAAATTTCTTCTGATCTGAAAAATTAAAAGCGATAATGAATAGAAAAGATTTTATAAAGATATCATCCATCTTTGCCGCCTCCTCTTTCATGCCGCTTTCCGACGTGCTTGCCAGTCAACAGGATCTCAGAGTGGGACTGATCGGTGCACATGGAATGGGTTGGGGAAATCTGAATGCTATTTTAAAGCAAGCCAATGTGCGCTGTACTGCGCTGTGCGATGTGGATGAAAATGTTTTGGCAAAGCGTAAGAATGAATTGGCAGAGCGTGGCATCGATGTCAAAACTTTTGTCTCTTACAAAGATATGCTTGAAGGAGATATAGTAGATGTTGTCATTGTCGCTACACCGGATCATTGGCACTGTCTACAATTGGTAGATGCTGTGCGGGCAGGAAAGCATGTCTATCTTGAAAAGCCTATCGGAAATTCGGTGCAGGAATGTGAAGTCATGGTCAAAGCCGTGGACAATAGTTCAAGCATTGTCCAGGTCGGCCAGTGGCAACGTAGCCAGCAACATTTTCGGGATGCGATAGATTTTGTGCACTCAGGGCGATTGGGAAAGATACGGACTGTCAAGGCTTGGTCTTATGTGGATTGGAAAAAAACAATTGTCAAGAAACCCGATACCGCTGTTCCGGAAGGGGTACATTATGATTTGTGGCTAGGGCCTGCACGCAAACGTCCGTTTAATCCCAATAGATTTCATTTTGAGTTCCGTTGGTTTTGGGATTATGCCGGAGGGTTGATGACCGACTGGGGGGTGCATATGCTGGACTATGCCCTATTGGGCATGAAGGTATCGGACCCTGTCGCCGTAATGGCGTCGGGAGGAAAATTTGCCGATCCGGACGGAGCGTCCGAAACGCCGGACACGATGAGTGTTGTGTATGAATTTGATGATTTCAGCATACAGTGGGAACATGCCATAGGCATCGGTCTCGGTCCATATGGCAGAAGCCACGGGGTCGCCTTTATTGGAGACAACGGTACATTGGTATTGAACAGGGGCGGTTGGGAAGTCATTCCCGAAAAAGGGAGAATGGAAGCCGTTGCCCTTCAAAAGCCCAAAGAGAAAGGTTTGGATGCACATATGGCAAATTTTGTGCAGGCTATTGCCAAAAAAGACCGTTCGCATCTCCATGCACCGATCCAAGCGGGGGCACATATCGCTATACTTTCCCAAATGGGCAACATTGCCTATCGGACGGGTAAAAAACTATATTGGGATCGTGCTAAACGGCAGTTTACAGATCGGCAGGCCAATAGCTATCTATTTGCACATTATCATAACGGCTATAAATTGCCGAAAGTGTAAATGGACAGAAAGAATAAAGAATAAGGACATTATAAAGTCAGTTCTTGTTCCTTGCTCTTTTATCTTTTATCAAAAAACTAAACACAAAAAAATAAACATATGAAAACCAATAGTATTTTTAAGATTTTAGTTGCCCTTGCCGTAGGTTTTGCCTCACATCAACCCTTGTCGGCACAAAGCAAAGCAGGCAACGACAAGAACTGGATCAACCTTTTTGATGGGAAAACATTGAAAGGATGGAAGACCCTTGGTGGAGATGCCCCCTATACCGTGGAAAATGGGACTATCGTCGGAACCATGACAAAAGGTACACCCAACTCTTTCTTAGTGACAGAAAAAGAGTATGGAGATTTTATATTAGAACTGGAGATAAAGCTGGAAGGTGACCGAACCAATTCAGGTGTACAGACACGGAGTCATTTCGACCCCCAAGGCAATAAAGGAAAAGGCAGAGTCTATGGTAGACAAGTCGAAATCGACCCTACGGAACGGGCATGGACGGGCGGCATCTATGACGAAGCGCGTCGCAAATGGCTCTATCCACTCGACCTCAATGAATCTGCCAAATCCGCGTACAAACCCAACGAATTCAATCATATCCGTATTGAAGCGATCGGTGATGAGATGCGCACTTGGATCAATGATGTCCCTACTTCGTACGTAATCGACACCATAGACCGGGAAGGTTTCATCGGATTGCAGGTTCATAGCATTCCGGCAGACTTGCATGGCAAGAAAGTCTATTTTAAAAATATCCGTATTCAGACGAACAACTTAAAAACGAAGCCGTTCCCCAACGATGTATTTATCGTCAACCTCAAGCCCAATAACCTAAGTCCCGCAGAACAGAAGGCAGGATTCTCCTTGTTATTTGATGGCAAAGATGCCAGCCAATGGAGAAGTGTACGGGGCGATTCTTTCCCTGCAAAAGGGTGGAAAGTAGGTGACGGTGAGATTACGGTGCTGAAGTCAGATGGTGGCGAATCCACCAACGGTGGCGATATCATCACCCGCGATCAATACGCTGTCTTTGATCTATCATTTGAGTTTAAATTGACTCCGGGAGCAAATAGTGGTGTGAAGTATTTTGTCACACTCAAAGAAAAGACAAAGGGATCCGCGATAGGCTTGGAATATCAGGTTCTGGATGATAAGTTGCATCCGGATGCCAAGATGGGCCGCGACGGCAATCGTACATTAGCCTCTCTGTATGATCTGATTACCTCAAACAAAGATGCTCGTGCCCGCAGACCGATAGGAGAGTGGAACCGTGGTCGGGTAGTCGTGTCGGCAGATAATACCGTGACCCATTACCTCAACGGCATCAAGATGGTCGAATACAAACGTGGGTCGAAGGAATACCGTGATCTGGTAGCACTCAGTAAATATAAGGACTGGGATAGTTTTGGTGAAGCTCCGCAAGGACATATCCTGCTCCAGGATCATGGAGATAATGTGTCCTTTAGAAGCATCAAGGTTAAAAAGTTAAAATAGTTCATATTAAACTGAAAAAAGATGAATCATTACCTTTCGCGTCGTAGTTTCATTAGTCGTGCCGCCATGGCCGGCGGTGGTGTGATGCTATCCAATAGTCTGCTCGGAAAAATCCCTTTTGCTTCTGCTAACGAGCGGGTAAATCTAGCTTGTGTAGGTGTGGGAAACCGTGCCGGAGCCATCATTGAAGACCTGTACAAGACCGGGCTTTGTAATATTGTCGCACTGTGCGATGTGGATATGGAAGCCCCACATACACAGAAAATTTTAAAGATGTTTCCCGATGTTCCGCGGTTTACGGACTTTCGGGTGATGTTTGATAAAATGGCCAATCAGATCGACGCTGTATCTATAGGTACACCCGATTTTGCCCACTTTGCGATCACCATGACCGCTTTGGATCTGGGCAAGCATGTGTACGTCGAAAAGCCTATGGCACAGACCTTTTGGGAAGTGGAGCTTATGATGCAAAAAGCGAAAAAGCAACGTAAGGTCGTGACACAGATGGGTAATCAGGGACACTCGGAAGCCAATTATTTCCAATTTAAAGCCTGGAAAGATGCGGGTATCATCAAAGATGTGACCCGGATCGATGCACATATGAATATGCCACGTCGCTGGCACGGATGGGATCCGAATATGAAAAATTTCCCGCAGGCGGAAAAAGTTCCAAGCACATTGGATTGGGAACTATGGCAGATGCAAACGCTCGGGCATGACTATAATAAAGATTTCGTGAATGGCCAATGGCGCTGTTGGTTTGACTTTGGGATGGGTGCGTTGGGTGACTGGGGTGCGCATATTCTCGATACCGCACACGAATTTTTGCAGTTAGGTCTGCCGACAAGTATTGACCCAACTTTTCTGGAAGGACACAACTCTTTTTTCTTTCCGATGTCGTCTACTATTAAATTTCATTTTCCGAAACGTAAAGGTATGCCGGCTGTAGACATCACCTGGTACGACGGACTGGACAATCTGCCCAAGATTCCCGAAGGCTATGGTGTGTCTGGTCTAGATCCCAATATTCCGCCGCCAAGTACAGGTAAAATCGAACCTGTAAAACTGAATCCTGGAAAGATTATATACGGAAAAGACTTAACGTTTAAAGGAGGTTCGCATGGTAGTACTTTACAGATTATTCCCGAATCAAAAGCGAATGATCTAAAGAATAAGCTTCCGGAAGTACCTAAGTCTCCGTCAAACCATTTTGCCAATTTCCTGAAAGCATGCAAGGGAGAGGAAAAGACCCGGTCTCCATTTGAAATTGCGGGACCGTTGAGTCAGGTGTTTTGTTTAGGAGTCATTACGCAACGGTTAAATAAGAAGATAGACTTTGATCCGGTAAAAAAGGAAATTGTCAACGATAAGTTTGCGAACGCATTGTTGGTAGGGCCACCCCCGGCTAAAGGCTGGGAGCAATACTATAAGGTCTAATGGGATAAATGTTTTTGCCGTTTTACCTGCCTGCTTGATTCTTTTCTTAACTAGATAAGCCGTAAAACCATTATATAAAAGCTGTAATCTCTTTAGCTTGGGGTCTGACACCTTGAGCTAAAGGGATCTTACAGATCAGGCCCTTTAATGGTCTATACCAATAGGTGCGTGATACAGCATCTTAAAAAACAATTTATTCCCATGAAACATATCATACTGTACATTGTTGCGATAGGGCTGTTGTTTTCGTACCAGGAGACCCGTTGCCATGAATACCGTGCTGACGTGATCATCTATGGAGGCACTTCGGCTGCCATCACTGCTGCTGTGCAGGCGAAGAAATCCGGAAAATCTGTCATAGTGGTGTCGCCGGACACACATCTGGGTGGGTTGTCTTCGGGTGGTCTTGGTTTTACGGACACCGGTGATAAGTCTGTCATCGGTGGATTGGCACGTGATTTTTATCACAGGGTGTACCGACACTATCAGGACAGCGTGGCCTGGCGCTGGCAGCGACAGTCAGAATATGGCAACAAAGGACAAGGAACTCCTGCTATAGATGGAAATGAGCGTACCATGTGGATATTCGAGCCTCACGTGGCAGAGCGTGTATTCGAGGATTATGTGAAAGAATATGATCTGGAGGTTCGGCGTGAGGAGTGGCTGGACAGGGAGAAGGGAGTGCTGAAAGAGGGGGGGCGTATCGTTTCCATCACGACACTTAGTGGGAACACTTATGTGGGAAAGATGTTTATCGATGCGACCTATGAGGGTGATCTCTTGGCAGCCGCGGGAGTAAGTTATCATGTGGGACGCGAAGCAAATAGTGTGTACGGAGAGAGATGGAATGGTGTACAAACAGGCGTATTGCACCATCAGCATTGGTTCAGACATGACATTAGTCCTTATGTTGTGCCGGGAGACCGGAACAGTGGGCTCTTATATGGGGTCTCTGTGGATGACCCTGGTGTATATGGTACGGGTGACCATCGTGTGCAGGCCTACTGCTTTCGTATGTGTCTGAGCAGTCATCCGGACAACCGTGTACCTTTTACAAAACCGGACAATTATAGTCCGGATAACTATGAGTTGTTGGCACGGGTTTTTGCTTCGGGTTGGAGGGAAACATTCCATAAGTTTGACCCTATACCCAACCGCAAAACCGACACAAATAATCATGGTCCCTTCAGTACCGATTTTATCGGAATGAACTACGACTATCCCGAAGCCGGTTACCAACGCAGAAAAGAGATCATCAAGGAGCATGAAGAATACCAAAAAGGACTTATGTATTTTCTGGCCAATGATCCCAAGGTACCTAAGGAGGTGCGGAACGAAATGGCAAAATGGGGATTGGCAAAAGATGAGTTCATCGACAATGGGCATTGGCCACATCAGTTGTACATCAGAGAAGCCCGTCGGATGGTAGGACAGCATGTGATGACGGAACACGATACCTTTAGCGAACGGGAGATTTCCGATCCTGTGGGTATGGGGTCTTATACGCTCGACTCACATAATGTCCAACGGTATGTGAAAGCAGATGGGTATGTACAGAATGAGGGGGATATCGGTGTAAAACCGAAAAAGGGTCCTTACAAAATCTCTTATGGCTCACTTGTGCCCCAAAAAAGGGAATGTACAAATTTATTGGTTCCGGTATGTGTCTCCAGTTCGCATATCGCGTTCGGAAGCATACGGATGGAACCAGTATTTATGATTCTGGGACAAAGTGCAGCGGCGGCGGCTTCTCTGGCCATAGATGAAGGTACGGGGGTTCAGGATGTATCTTATGCCAAGCTCCAGAAAATTTTATTGGAATGCAAGCAGGTGTTGTCAAAGCCGTAGCTGTAGAAGTTTTATATAATGAGTTTCCCCTGTCTTCCTGTTGTTTAGTCTTGTGACCAATAACTTGGAAGGACTACATGTGCTGATTTTTAAATGAATCCAATGAATAGAGATATTATAAATAGAAGGACTGCCCTTCGTAGATTATTGTATATTGCCGGAGGAACACTTTTGCTCCCTGCCTGTTATCGGAAATCAGGCAAGGTAACCATAGAACTGACCCATCTGGTTATTGAGGAGGAGCATGAAAATCTACTTGCTGAACTGGTTGAAACCATTATTCCTTCTTCGGATACACCTGGCGGAAAGGAATTGCTGTTGCATCTTTTTGTTTTGAAGATGGTGGACGATTGTCATAATCCGGAGGATCAGGAAATCTTTATAAAAGGATTGACTGCATTTTCTGCTTATGCATACGATAGGTTGGGAAGGGATTTTATACAATTGGAGCCTGACAAACGTCTTGCTGTTGTAGAGGCTATCCCGGAAATTCAGGATGAAGATATCACGCGATTTTATGCCATTACCAAACGCAGGACAATACAAGGGTATCTGAATTCGAAGTACGTTATGACCAACTTGATCAAATATGAGCTTGTACCGGGACGGTATAACGGTTATGTAAAAGTAGAAGGGGTATAATAATGAAGATCTGTTAATTATCAACGAGAGAGCATGGCAAACTTAAATATAGATAGTGTAAAGGAGCGGACTTTCGATGCTATAGTCATCGGTTCGGGTGCAAGTGGTGGTTGGGCAGCAAAAGAATTTACGGAGCGAGGGCTCAGAACATTGGTTCTCGAACGAGGTCGTGACGTCGTACATATAAAGGATTACCCCACTACCAACCTTTATCCGTATGAGCTGGAACACCGTGGAGAGATCGTATATGCCGATAAGCAAGCAAATCCTATTGCAAATAGATGCTATGCTTATAGAGAAGATTCTCAACATTTTTTTGTCAAAGACGATGAGCATCCTTACGTTCAGGAAAAGGACTTTGATTGGATACGTGGCTATCAGGTAGGAGGGAAATCGCTGATCTGGGCCAGACAGACACAGCGTTGGAGCGAGTATGATTTTGAGGGGCCGGCACGGGACGGATTTGCAGTAGACTGGCCGATCCGATACCAGGATATTGCACCCTGGTATAGCTATGTAGAGCGTTTCGTGGGTATAGCGGGAAATAAAGATGGATTGTATACGCTTCCGGATGGCGACTTCTTGCCGGGGTATCCATTGAATGCTGTAGAGGATTATTTTCGCCAATCGGTCGACAACAATTTTAAGGACAGGCATGTCATCAGTGCGAGATGCGCACATCTTTCCGAACCACAGCCTATACATATCCAGCAGGGACGGGTGAAATGCCAGCACCGTGTGCTGTGCCAGCGTGGTTGTCCTTTTGGCGGATATTTCAGCAGCAATGCATCTACACTTCCTTGGGCACAAAAAACAGGTAATCTGACATTACGGCCACATTCCGTAGTGCATTCTATATTGTATGATCAGGAATCCGGAAAAGCCACCGGTGTCAAAGTGATCGATGCGGAATCTTTAGAAGAGATGGATTTCTTTGCTCCTGTGATTTTTGTGAACGCTTCGGCGTTGAATACGAATCTCATTTTGCTTAATTCCAAATCTGATCGTTTTCCGCAAGGACTTGGAAATGACAACGGATTGTTGGGTAAATACGTGGCTTTCCATAATTATACTGCTCGGATCAGTGCCGAATACGATGGATTGCTGCAATACCGTACCGATGGACGCAATCCGGCAGGAGGGGGATATATCCCCAATTTCCGTAATGTAACCCATCAGGAAACAGGCTTCCTACGGGGATGGGCTGCTACATTTGGGGCAAACCGTGCGGTGATCCGAGATACCCAAGCTGTGGGCGATGCACTCAAGAATGCCCTGTTGGATGACTCAAAATGGAGTAATTGGCGTGTACATTCACACATGATGGCCGAGACTATTCCGAAAGAAAATAATTGGGTATGGTTGGATGGCGATAAAACAGACAAATGGGGCGTGCCACTCTTGCATATCTCCATAGACTATGCCGAGGATGATTGGCAAAGGCGCCAAGATTATTACGAGCAGATGACCGCCATGTATGAGGCAGCGGGATTTACGAATATCAGGACCAGGGATGATCCCCGTCGTCCGGGAAATGATATCCATGAAATGGGAGGGGTGAGAATGGGACATGATCCCCAGACTTCTTTATTGAATAAGTGGAACCAGCTCCACCTCTGCCAGAACGTGTACGTCACGGATGGTGCCTGTATGACTTCGACCGGTACACAGAATCCTACATTGACCTATATGGCACTGACAGCGAGAGCTGTGGACCATGCCGTGAAATCGCTGAAAGATGGAACGTTATAGGTGGTTCACTGAATTTTTGACTTCTCGGACACCCTCCATCTCTGCTACCTGTACTTGGCAATAGGTCTATTAAAGAGGGATAACATATTGTCATTATTGAGACGATTTGACGTTATTTTGAATAAAAAGGTTAAGTTTATGTTTGTATTATATTGCATTTTTGAGACATAAACCGAAATCGAAGCGCTCATGGAGAGATTTTTTGTATTTGCATGTCTTATGACAAATATTTGGTTCACGGCACAGGCACAAGTTTGGAAGCCTGTGGAAGGCAAGATCCTAACGACGTGGGGAGAGCATCTGGATTATAAAAAGCCACATGCCGAATATCCTCGCCCGCAACTGGTGCGGGAAAACAATTGGGTAAATCTCAATGGTTTTTGGAAGTATGCGATCGTCGATAGAGAGCTGTCTACTGTACCCGCAGATTGGGAAGGAGATATTTTAGTGCCTTTTTCGGTAGAATCTGCCCTGTCCGGTGTGGGAAAACGAGTCGGCAAAGACAAAGCGTTGTGGTATCACAATACAATTACTATTTCCAAACAGCTTAGAAAAGGCCATGTTCTTCTTCACTTTGGTGCGGTGGATTGGCAATGCGATGTCTATGTGAACGGACAGCACGTGGGGCGTCACGAAGGCGGTTTTGATCCCTTCTCATTCAATATTACCCCATCCTTGAAAAAGGGAGAAAAGCAAGAAGTGGCTATCCGTGTCTGGGACCCGACCAATGAAGGGCCTCAGCCACGGGGAAAGCAGATCAACAACCCCCATGGTATTTGGTATACGCCGGTTACAGGTATCTGGCAAACCGTTTGGCTAGAGTCTGTACCGTCTACCTTTATCGCTCATACCAAGCACACCCCCGATGTGGATCAATCCGTGTTGCATGTCGAGACTGACATACAGCATGCTGAAGCAGGAGATGAATTGAAGGTCGTAGCCTTTGATAAAGATAAAATAATCGCTGAAACCTCTGTTTCTGTCGGAAACTCCGTAAAACTGTCGATACCGCAAGCTCAATTGTGGAGCCCGGATAACCCTAAACTCTATAATCTGGCTATACAAGTCGTCCGAAAAGGGAAGACGGTTGATGAGATCAAGAGTTATTTTGCCATGCGCAAAATTGAAATGAAGAAAGACAAGAACGGCATACAGCGTATATTTCTGAACAATGATTTTGTTTTTAATTATGGACCGTTAGATCAGGGTTGGTGGCCGGATGGATTGCATACACCACCTTCTGACGAGGCGATGCTATTTGATATTGTCAAAACCAAGGAAATGGGTTTTAACATGATCCGTAAGCACATCAAAGTAGAGCCCGCACGTTGGTATAGCTACTGTGACAGTATCGGTATTTTGGTGTGGCAGGATATGCCAAGTGGTGATCTGGGCGGAAATGTGTGGGATATGCAGCCCGGTAAGATTTCCAATGGTGTGCATGACAAGAATAGGACAGCCGAATCGGAGGCAATTTACAAAAGGGAATGGAAACACATCATGAATGCTTTGCACAATTTTCCGAGTATTGTGGTTTGGGTTCCGTTCAACGAAGCCTGGGGCCAGTTCAAGACAAAGGAAATTACAGCATGGACCATGGATTATGATCCGTCGAGATTGGTCAATAGCGCGAGCGGAGGCAACTTCTCGTACACCGGACATATATTGGATATACACAATTATCCGGATGCCGCTATGCCGGATCCTAGTCTGTTTGGCGATAAATTTATTTTGGCTTTGGGTGAATTTGGTGGACTGGGCTTGCCCATAGAGCATCATACCTGGCAGGATAAAGACAACTGGGGCTACCAATCTTTTAAAAACAAAGATGCCTTGAAGAAACGCTACCGAGAACTGGTCCATGATATGAACGAGCTTATCAAAAGAGGGCTATCTGCCGGTGTATATACCCAAACTACGGATGTAGAAGTCGAGACTAACGGTCTCATGACCTATGATCGAAAAGTGATCAAAATTCCGGAAGTAGAGCTGAAGAAAATGCACGAAGTGCTTTATCTCCATTCTATCGATTGATTAGATCGGAGATAGGACGGTTATTTATGCTTTGCGGCATAATCTTTAGGGCTGATTCCAAAATGTTTTTGGAAATTGCGGGAAAAATGTGAAGCCGTACTGAAGCCTAAGAGATCCGCAATCTCATAAACTTTGTGTTCACCATCCACCAATAGCTGGGTGGCCTTGTTCAACCGGGTGAGGTTGATCAATTCATTGGGAGACAGGTCTGACAGTACTTTTATTTTTCGATAGAGCGTCGGCCTGCTCATATACAGTCGATCTGCCAACATATCTACGCACAGAGCAGGGTCGGCCATGTTTTCCAAAATAAGTTTGTTGAGCTTCTTTAAGAAAATCTGATCGGATTTATTGTGTCCGCTGATGTCCAATGGACTGCTCGGCATACGCTGGAAATGATCTTTCACATGTTTTCTATTGCGTAGGAGGCTGGATATCTGAGCTTCTAAAAAGTTTGGAGAAAAAGGTTTTTCGATATAGGCATCTGCCCCATACTCCAAGCCTTCTATTTTGGATTGCAAACTGTTCTTTGCTGTCAGCATAATAAAAGGAATATGGCAATATTTTTCATTCTCTTTGAGCTTCGTGCAAAATTCATAGCCATTTAGTTGAGGCATCATGATATCACTGACGATCAGATCGACATCGTGCAGATAAACATAATCTAAAGCCTCTTGTCCATTTCGCGCTTTGACCACTTCGTACTTGCCCTCCAGGTCATCAGCTATAAAATCCAAGATATCCTCGTGATCATCTGCTAATAAGACAATGGATTTTTCGGTTTCAAAATCTGTTTGCATAGCATTTATATTGGTATCTCTAAGACAAATATATTCAAATTTTCTGTGTTTTTTTTGTATTCCAGTTTTCCGCCGTGCAGCGAAGCAAATGAGTATGCCAATGCCAGCCCTAAGCCCGATCCCTTCACGCGATAATGTGTACTGGCGCGTTGGAAAGGCTCGAAAATCTGCATGATCTCTTCGTCGGAAAGTAAAATCCCATCATTTTTTACTTCGATGCAGAAAGCCGTTTTTTCCCTTGTTTTGTACAGGTTGATATAAACTTCCTTTTCCGCATATTTGAAGGCATTTGATAAGAGATTGGACAGGATCTTATAAATGGTTTCGATATCGATATTGGCATATAAACGCTTGTCCAGCTTTGTGGTCAGCTTGATCTGTTTGCTCTCTATCAATGGGGAAAAATCTTGTAAACATATCAAAATGAGGGAACTCACCGATTGTTTTTTTAGTTTTAATGAAAATTGATTGCTTTCTACTTTTCTGAAATCTAGCAGATTGTCCGTCATTAAGAGTAGCTTTTCGGTGTTTTGGTGAATAGTTTTTAGCCACTTGTCTGCTTTTTGAGGTTCATTGCCCTCCATGATTTTTTCAAGGGGAGCTTTGATGAGGGTCAATGGTGTCTTGATATCGTGGGTAATCTGCATAAAGAAATCCATTTTGGCTTTATAAAGTTCCTTTTCTTTATGTGCCTTAATCTTTTCCAGACGTCGCCTATTCTTATCCTTCACTTTTCGGTCATAATTGTAAATCATCCAACCTATGAGGCCTATGGTCAGTAAAGCGTAAATGATATAAGCAGGGACACTGGCCCAATAGGGAGGAAGTATGACAATTTCCAGGGATTTTATTTTGGAGATAGGAGTCTTATTGGCATCGGCCGCCATGACTTCAAATGTGTACTTTCCCGGAGGAATTTTAATGAAATTAGCTTTTGCATTATTTCTCAAAAAAGTCCAGGTCGTGTCCAACCCAACCAGTCTATAAAGGTAAGAGGTGGAATTGGCCGAGGCAAAATTTAATGCAACAAAGTCTAGGCTAATGGTCGACTCATCGTATTTTAACTTTATTTTGTCGGTGTACAAAATGGATCGGGACAAGGCATTGTTATGGTCTTGGATAGTCAGCTCCTGTTGGTTGGCTTGTATGCCGGTGATATAAATAGGGGTGTCAAAATCTGTTTTGTACAGATCGGTGACAGCAGATGGGTTGAATCGGATAAGTCCTTTTGAGGATCCAAAGTAAAGCAGGCCCTGGGAATCCTTGAAAGCGGAGTTGTAGTTGAATTGCAAGTCCAATAAACCATGTTCCAGACTATAGGTCTCAATTCTGTGGGACTGAATATCCATTTTTACCAACCCTTTTGTAGTCGATATCCAAAGATATCCCAGGTCATCCTCTTGCATGGCCAAGATCAGATTACTAGGTAATCCCTCTTTTGTCGAGAAACGTCTAAAGGACGCATGTTCTTTATGATAGAGGCATAATCCGCTCTCTGTGGCCACCCAAATCTGTCCTTTGGAATCTTGAAATACACGATTGACACGGTTGCTGCTGATAGAGGTATGGTCTTTGGGGTCGTGTACAAAACGTATAGCTTCATTTTCTTCGGAATCTACTCTGTACAAACCATCCCGCCAGGTGGTCAGCCATAAATTATGGTCTTTGTCTTCAAATATATACGTAAAAAAGATGTATCCAGGAGCCGCTTTGAAAGGTATAAACTGATCCTTTCCAGGGATAAACTGATAAACTCCTGGGGCGGTGGCCAATAAAATTTTGCCTTTGGAAGTCTTGCAGATATGGTAGACAAAATTGTTTTTTAGGGTTTGATGGGTGTTGTTGGAATCGAAATGTTTTATCACTTTTTTTCGTCGGATGTCCATGACATCGAGTCCTTGAAAAAAAGTGCCGATGAGCAGACTGTCTCCTGCAATCAACAATCCGTGTATATTGGTATGCGCTAATCCGGCTTCGGGTCCAAAATTTATGAAGTTTTTTGTTTTTTGATCCCAATAGGATAGTCCTTGGTCCTCTGTGCCGATCCAAAGATTTTTTTGCGGATCTTCCACAATTTCCCTGACCGCGTGCCCACCGATAGTGTTGGGCGAATTGCGGGGAAAGATCTTTTCAAAAAGGTTGTGTTGCGGATGATAATAGTTTATTCCGCCGAAAAATGTGCCCACCCATATTCCATCTTGATTGTCTTTCAATACCGTATAAACAGCATTGTCAGAAAGACTCCAGGGATTGTCTTTTTCATGTATTACATGCAGCGTACGCTGTGACTTGATGTCGTGCATAAATAGCCCACTTTCGGTGGCTATCCACAATTGATTTTCATTTATTTGCTCGATATCCCGTACATATAGAGGTTTGTTGCCGATATCTTTGATGACTTGTTGTGTTTTTTTTGAATCTCTGTTCCATCTGTAGACTCCGTTTTGAGAGGTTCCGATCCAAATGTCATTGTTTTTGTCTACAAACAATTCTTCGACTCCGCCCGAGATTTGCTTGCCACTTGCAAATACATAGTGCTTGCCGCTTGCGATATGGCAGATGCTTTCTCTCAGACCTACCCAGACATTATCGTCATGGTCAATACAGAAGGCATGGATGTTTTCATTCCAACGCTGTGCGTAGGTATTGTCAATTTGTTGTGTTTTGGGGTCGTATTTGTAAAGTCGGCTGTTGGTTATAAACCAGATATTTCCTTGCCGGTCTTCAGAGATCTGTAAGGTTTCGCTTCTGGAGATCTTATCAAAACGAGCAAATTCTTCCTGTTGGGGGTTGTAGATGTAGATGCCTTGGTCCGTACCGACCCAGATCTCATTTGTATTGCGTACCATAAGGCTGTGGACGAGGTTGCTTCCCAAGCTTTTTTCGTTTTCGGATTCATGGAAAAAATTCTTGAAGCGGTATCCATCAAATCTGTTCAGCCCGTCTCGGGTACCAAACCAAATAAAACCATCCTTGTCCTGTACGCTACACAGTATAGCATTGTTTGATAGTCCCCTGTTCACTTGAAAGTGATTGAAATAGTATGGCGATGGCGACCCTCTGAGCAGTGTAGAGAAAAAGCAAAGAACAAGAAATAGCCAAAGTCTTGATAACATGCACACAGGTTTATCTTATAAAAATAGGGGAAGTTTTTATAACGGTCAAACACTAGGGGCTAGAAAAGTTTTTTTGAGACAAAATCGTGTTTTTATGATACGATTTTGATTGAAATTTTATGGGAATGTCGACATTTTTAGATGAACATAATGTATGGGTGCACGACAAAAATCCGTTTTTATGTCATGTCGACGATAGGAGACATCTGTTAGCCACAAAGATAGATTCCTCCTATTCCCGAATGCGTTCGGGACAAGCTGTCGGAATGACAATGATTTTTCAACAATCTGCATTTTGTCGTGCACCCTAATGTATGTTAAAAGAAATCCGTAATATTGGTAAGTCTAAGAGCCTGTCTAAAATTTTACCGAAAATTTTATTATGGTCTTTTTAGCTTTATCTTTGCTATATTTTGATGCTCTGTTGAGCCTATTTTTCACTTCATATTCTTGATTTAGCCCGCTAAATCTGCCAACACGAAGCAAAAAATCCATCTCAAAATAGCTATAAAATATTTAGCAATAAAATTTAAACAGGCTCTAAAAACAAAGAAATGAAGAAAAATTCCCTAGGCATACTTTCGGTCCTGGTATTGATATGGTGTTCTTGTAGCAATCATCGGGAAGAGCAAAAAACAGTTTCCGGACTGGAACGCAAGAATTTCCAAAGTATAGTCAAAGGTAAAGAAACAGATTTGTTTACCTTAAAGAATGCTTCCGGCATGGAGATCTGTATCACGAACTATGGAGGTAGAATAGTCTCTATTATGGTCCCGGACCGTGATGGTAAGCTACAGGATGTGGTATTGGGCTTTGACAATATACAAGAGTATGTGGTGAAACCGTCCTCCTTTGGCGCTACGGTAGGACGATTTGCAAACAGGATTGCTTATGGAAAATTTCCCTTAGACGGTGATACGGTCTCACTCGGTTTGAATAACGGCAACCATACTATTCATGGTGGTGCAGAGGGATGGCAAAACCAGGTATTCGATGCGGAACAGGTCGCGGATAGCTTGCTGCTGTTGCGCTATGTATCGAAGGATGGAGAGGCTGGTTTTCCGGGAGAAGTGCATGTTGAAGTCAGTTTTCGTCTAGAAGACGACCATACGTTAAAAATAGATTATTTGGCGAAAACCGATAAAAAGACCGTCATTAATATGACCAACCATAGTTTTTTTAATTTATCGGGTGGCCCAAAGAATGCTATACTGGATCATGTTCTTTTGGTAAATGCAGATGCTTATACACCACTAAATGGAGAACTCATCACTACAGGAGATATTGAAAATGTAGCTTCTACAGCATTTGATTTTACAAATCCGATTTCGGTTGAAGCCGCATTGCAACGGGATAGCCTACACCCTCAACTTCAGTTGGCACAAGGATTTGACCATAATTATGTACTGCGTGACACGCGTAGTCCGGAGGTGCCTGCTGCCCGTGTATATTCCCCTCGTACGGGTATCCTATTGGATGTGTACACCACGGAACCCGGATTGCAGGTGTACACCGGCAATATGCTGGATGGTTCAAGACAGGGTAAAGGGGGGATATTTTATCATAAGTATGCCGGGCTTTGCCTGGAGCCCCAACATTATCCCGACTCGCCGAACAAACCAAACTGGCCGTCGACGATACTGGAACCCGGCAATACTTATACAAGTTCCAGCATCTATCGATTTGGCCTTAAGGAGTAAGAATTGTTGCGAAAGAGATAAGAGTATATCCGTTAGGACAAAAATATCTTTTCCAATTCCAATGGAGGGATATACGTTCCTTGTTGGTAGACACGCATATTTCCACCCGAAATCTCATCGATCAAAAGGAGTTGGTTTGTTGCCTTGTCGTAACCAAATTCCAATTTGATATCGTACAGTTCGAGGCCTTTTTTTGCCAACTCTTCCTTGACAATATCACAGATTTGTTGGGTGAGTTGTTTGAGCTGCTGGTACAATTCTTTGGAGAGGATGCCCAACATCGCCAGAGCATCTTCTGAAATAACAGGGTCACCACGTTCGTCATCTTTGATCGTGACCTCGACAAAACGATCCAGATCCTGGCCCTCTTGGCAATAGGCCGCATAGCGTCTTAGGAAGCTTCCTACGGCTTTGTAGCGACAGATGACTTCCAGTCCCTTGCCCAATACCTGCGCTTCCTTGACGGTCATGGACACGTTGTCCAGATCGGCGCCGATAAAGTGGGTAGGGATGCCACGGCTGTTGAGCAGTTCGTAGAAGTATTTGGTCATTTTCAGCCCGGATTTTCCGGCTCCTTCGATAGTCAGTCCTACGGTGTTGGCTCCTGGATCGAAGACACCGTTTTCGCCTGTCACATCATCTTTGAATTTCAGTAAGATTTGGTTGTTGTCCAGTTTATAGACATCTTTTGTTTTTCCTCGATATATCAGTTGCATAGTATTTTTTGTTAGCGGCCGCAAATTACCCGAACTTTTCCAAAGTTCAAAACTTTGGAAAAGTTAATGGGAATCATTCAGACTTTTTATTTAATTTAGCCTAGTAAATCCGATCATAATGTCAACGAAGAAAACGCTTATTCTAAACAAAGAACAGATACATCAGAAATCCCGCCGTATTGCGTATCAGATTTTGGAGGACAATTTTGAGGAAAAAGAAATTGTTTTGGTCGGTATAGCAGACCGTGGTTATGTATTTGCCCAGCGTCTACAGAAAATTCTACAGGAGTTGGCCACGGACAAGAGTATCGCGCTTATAAAGGTTACGATCCAAAAAAACAAACGTAATCTCGAAGCTGATACAGACCTTCCTGTTGAGATTGCCAAGGACAAAGTGGTCATCATCGTGGATGATGTGCTCAACAGTGGCCGTACATTTACGTATGCTTTGGGTGTATTTATGGATGTTCCGCTCAAAAAGTTGCGTACAGCAGTACTCGTAGATCGCAGCCATCACTTATTTCCTATATTCAGCGACTTTTATGGGGTCAAACTATCCACTATTTTGAAAGAACATGTGGAGGTGTGTCTGGAAGAATTGGATAATGACGAGGATGCGGCGTGGGTACGATAAAGATTTTTGCTACAACTTGACGTCGCATTTTGCGACGTCAAGTTGTAGCCCTTAACCGATCCACCCAAACAATTTGGCAGCCCTCTCTGATAGCCAGGAATAATCCTTTGCATCGGCTGGAGGATTGAACAGTTTGGAGCCTAAGCCTACCGAGAATACCCCGGCATCAAACCAGTTCCGTATATTTTTTTCTTCTACATCTACGCCTCCGGTAGGCATAAATTTGGTGTTTGGAAACAACGGTCTGATTGCTTTTAGGAAGTTGGGTCCTAAAGTGTCTCCCGGAAAGAGTTTGACCAGGGGAGCACCCAAAGCTTCGGCTTGAGCGATTTCGGTGGGGGTCATACAACCCGGTATCCATAAGACGCCTTTGTCTAGTGTTACTGCGGCGATACTGCTCAATACAATAGGGCTGACGATAAAATCTGCTCCCGCTTCGATAAAGTCTTCCGCCTGTTTTGCCGTTTTGATCGTACCTATACCTAATAGGAGATCCGGGAAATGAGTTTTTTTGTATTCCAACAGGATACGGAAATTTTCCAAGGCCCTGGGACCTCGACTGACGAATTCGAAGACCCTTATCCCTCCGGTGTAGGCAGCTTGGAGTACATTGATACAGGTTTGGCTATCATCGTGATAGTAAACCGGTATGACGGGATGTTTTGCGATGGTTTGTAATATCTCGTTCATGATTGTATGTTCTTTACGGTTCTCAATATTTTCCATTTCCAAAATCACCTTCTACAAAAAGCTTTTGATAGCCTGCTCCTGTAGCTGTGTCGATGATCTCTTGAGGAGATTTATGCTGCTTCAATGCATGGATGAACCCGCCCATAAAGGCATCGCCACTACCGATTCGATCGACGACCTCGTGTGTTTCGTAGATGCGGGACATGGCATTGTCCTGGCGAGAGTGGTAGGTACCATAGAAGTAATTGTGACGAGCCTCATCCATAAAACGGAAGGTGTTGGCAATGTGTTTGGCCTTGGGAAAACGAGTAAATATCTCCGCAGCAGACTTCGCGGAGTAGTCTACATAGGTTTCCGTAGGTGTGTGTCGATGAAAGGCTTCGTCGATGGATGTCCCCAACATCTTATTCGCCGCCCATATATTGCCCATGATCACATCACAATATTCCACGAGTTGAGGCATGACTTCGATAGGATCTTTGCCATATTGCCACAATCTATTTCTATAATTCAAATCGACGGAGATCGTGATGTTACGTTTGTTTGCCTCGCTCAGGATATATTGGATCAAGGTAACCATCTGTGGATTGAGGGCAGGTGTCAATGCGGTCCAATGCAACCAATCGACGCTATGTAGTAATCTATCCACTTGAATGTCGGCTATATCCAATTGACTGAACGCCGAGTACTTCCTATCGTAGATCACTTCGCCTTTTGTCAGTCCATTGGCTGATAGAAGGATATAAGTTCCTATCCGGTCTCCGGTTTTGATAACTTTTGAGGTATCTATCTTTAATGCATCGAGTGTACGGATGATTTCGTCGGATAGTGCATTGTCGGGGAATGCACTGAAATAGCTCGTAGGCGTACCCATTTGTGCCAAAGTCGCGGCCACATTGGCCTCTGACCCTCCTGGATATATACGGAGTAGATTGTTATTTGGTTCGAAAAAAGAATTGCCTAGAGCCTGCTGTCTGATCAGTATCTCGCCAAGGCATAATACACTATTCATCGTTACGGTTTTTTAATATGACGGAAGCTAAAATACAACTATTAAACGAAATAGTAGACTGTTTTTCTATAGAATTCTACACGAAATCGTTATCGTAATTAATGTTCCTATAATTGGCTAATCTTCATTATCTTGCGAGCTATTTACGCTTATAAACAGTTAGCAATTATAACATGAATATCTTAGAAAAATTTTCATTAAAGGGAAAAGTAATCGTTGTCACCGGAGGTACCGGTATACTGGGCAAAAACTTTGTAAAAGCGCTTGCCGAGGCCGGAGCAAAAGTATGTATCCTCGGACGTAGCATTGAAAAGGCCAACGAACGTGCAAAGATGGTGGAAGAATTGGGAGGCGAGGCATTGGCGCTATCGGCCAATGTGATGGATGAGCAGTCGATGATCGATGCGAGGGAGCAGGTGCTGGCAAAATGGGGTACCATCGATGGCTTGGTCAATGCGGCAGGAGGAAATATTCCCGGTGCTACGATAGGACCGGATCAAGATTTGTTTGCCAGTAATGTACAAGATACGATCAAAGCTATCGAATTAAATTTGTTTGGCTCTATCATACCGACACATGTTTTTGGTAAAGTAATCGCCGAAAAAGGAAGTGGAAGTATTGTCAATATTGGATCTCTATCTTCCAGTCAGGCCATTACAAGGGTATTGGGCTATACTGTGGCAAAAAATGGAATCATCGGATACACCAAATGGATGGCGACAGAAATGGCCTTGAGATATGGAGACAAGGTGCGTGTCAATGCTATTGCACCGGGAGTGTTCCTCACAGAGCAGAACAGGACATTGCTCACCAATCCTGACGGCAGCTTTACAGAAAGGGCACAACGTTTTGTCAATGGTACACCTTTTTCGAGATTGGGTGATCCATCGGAGTTGGAAGGTACGCTGATCTATTTATTGAGTGATGCTGCTGGATTTGTCTCCGGGGAGACGGTATATGTAGATGGAGGATTTAATGCCTGGACAGGAGTTTAAAAAAAACGGATTAAATAAAAGTATGAATAAAAGATTTGAACAGACGTGGAGATGGTATGGGCCTAATGACCCCGTATCTTTGCAGGATGTAAAACAGGCCGGTGCCACAGGGATAGTGACGGCGCTACACCATATTGGCCATGGAGAAGTATGGCCTTTGGAAGATATACAAGAACGTAAACGTATTATCGAAGAGTCGGGGCTGACCTGGTCGGTGGTCGAAAGCGTGCCTGTGCACGAGGCGATCAAGACGCGCCGTGCCGATGCGGGGCCGTATCTCGAAAACTATAAGCAGTCTTTGCGCAATCTAGCCGCTTGTGGTATACATATCGTAACGTACAATTTCATGCCGGTACTGGATTGGACGCGTACCCAACTGGATCTGGAAATGCCCAATGGTGCCAAAGCTTTGTATTTTGATTGGAATGACTTGGCTGTGTTTGATATTTATGTCTTAAAGAGAGAGGGTGCGGAACAGGATTATCCGGCAAGTATCGTTGCAGAGGCTAAGCTACGTTATGAAACCAAATATTCTCCAGCGGATTTAGAAGAACTGAAACGTGTTGTTTTGATGGGGATACCGGGCGAAAAAGATGTTACGGTAGAAGAGTTCAATAAAAACCTGGAAACGTATAAGGACATCGGATTGGACGGATTGTTGGATAATCTGTTGTGGTTTTTGAATGAGATTGCGGAGGTGTGTGAAGAAAATAATATAAAGATGGCGATACATCCGGATGATCCACCTTATCCGATATTGGGCTTGCCTCGTATTGCATCCAATAAGGAGGATTATCTAAAAATAATACAAGGCGTGGACAAAGCTTTCAATGGAGTTTGTTTTTGTACGGGCTCTTTGGGTGCCGGCAAGGACAATAATGTGCCGGAGATAGCCGAAGCAATCAAACATCGTGTATATTTTGCGCATTTCCGTAATGTCAAGAAAGATGCTGAAGGAAATTTCTTCGAAGCGGATCACTTGGCCGGAGATGTAGACATGGCTGCGGTGGTCAAGATATTTATCGAGGAAAACCAACGTAGGAATACGCCGATTCCATTCAGACCTGACCACGGGCATCAGATGTTGGACGATCTGCATAAGCAGACCAATCCGGGATATTCTGCCATCGGCCGATTGAGGGGGCTAGCAGAAGTAAGAGGATTGGAATTAGGTATTCTAAGTGTGATTTAATACATTTAGCCTTTATAAATCTATTTTAAATATTAATTTTATAAAATGAATTTAACAAAAATGAGTAACTACCGATGGACCATCTGTAGCTTATTGTTTTTTGCGACGACGATCAATTATTTGGATAGACAGGTTCTTTCTCTCACTTGGACAGATTGGATACAACCTGAGTTTCATTGGACCAATGAGGATTATGGAAATATTGCCGGTGTTTTTTCTTTGGTATATGCGATCTCCATGCTGTTCGCAGGAAAATTTATTGATTGGATGGATACGAAAAAAGGCTTTTTGTGGGCTATTTTTATCTGGTCTATAGGAGCCTGTATACATGCTCTATGCGGGATAGCTACGTCAGGGATTTTAGCCGGGGAATGGTTTGTAGGATTTGAAGGTGCCAGAGAGGTTATTTCAAAAATTGGCAATACGACTTTAGTTGCTTCGACGAGCGTTACTTTATTTATTGTGGCCCGTGTTGTGTTGGCGGTCGGTGAGGCCGGGAACTTTCCGGCAGCTATCAAGACGACGGCAGAATACTTTCCAAAGAAAGATCGTGGCTTTGCAACGAGTATTTTCAATGCCGGCGCAACTATCGGTGCATTATTGGCTCCACTTACCATTCCGTTTATCGCGGATGCATGGGGATGGGAAGCTGCGTTTATCATCATCGGTGCGTTAGGTTTTATCTGGATGGGCTTTTGGTTATTCATGTATGACAAGCCGCACAGGCAAACTAAGGTGAACCAGGCAGAGCTCGATTACATCAATCAGGATGATAGCGTAGAGGTGACGGCTGAGCCTGTACAAGCTGTAGTGACAGAGCAGCCGAAAGTCAGTTTCGCTAAATTGCTGCAATACAAGCAGACATGGGCTTTTGCCGTGGGTAAGTTTATGACTGATGGGGTGTGGTGGTTTTACTTGTTTTGGATACCGGCTTATTTACACTCTGTGTATGGCCTGTCGTCGACAGAGAGTGCGCCATTGATCTTTGTGCTTTACTTGATTACATTGCTCTCTATCGTGGGAGGCTGGTTGCCGACGTATTTCGTAGAGAAGAAAGGGATGAACCCGTATGCCGGAAGGATGCGTTCCATGTTGATTTTTGCTTTCTTCCCATTACTGGCACTATTTGCACAACCTTTGGGTACTGTGTCTGTATGGTTGCCGGTTATTATCATCGGTATTGCCGGAGCTGCCCACCAGGCTTGGAGCGCTAATATTTTCTCAACTATCGGGGATATGTTTCCCAAGTCAGCGATCGCTACCGTAACAGGAATCGGGGGTATGGCTGGCGGTGTCGGAGCATTCTTTATCAATAAAGGATCCGGCATGCTGTTTGATTATTCGGCGAATACAAATATGAATTTCTTCGGGTTTGAAGGTGTGCATGCGGGTTACTTCATTATTTTCTCCATCTGTGCGGTGGCCTACCTTGTCGGCTGGGCCATTATGAAAGCATTGGTGCCAAAAATGAAGTTGATACAGCTTTAAGAGCAGTAGGGGCAAAAGATTTTTTGCCCCTACATGTTATTATTACCCTCTATTGATTTTCAAACGCATTCCGGGACGGATGAGGTTGGATTTTAAATTGTTGTCTGCTTTTAACTTAGCTACGGATACACCCTTATATCTTTGTGCAATCCTATCCAGCGAATCCCCTTTCTTGACTGTGTAATACACGATGTCTGATGCGGTTTTCTTATTGACCGCTTTCTTGACATTGGAAGCTAGTTTTGCATCTATCGGTTGCTCTACGATAAGTGTTCTCCCGGTGATTTTGCTTTTGGCACTCAGCCCATTCCATGCTCTTAGATTCTGTACCGATACACCAAACTTCTTGGCGACCGTATGGATGGATTCGTTACGACGCACACGGTAATTTTTCGAGGGGCGCGTGGTTGCCAAAGCTTCTTCTTGTACTAACGTAGCTATTGGCACAGGCTGTGTGTTTAAGGCTACGTAGAGGAGGCTATCGTTTATCGAAGAGGTTTCGGGTAGGAGCAGGCGCTTGGGACGTTCTGCCGTACCGTTGACGATATTATGCTTGTAAGCAGGGTTGTATTTTTTGAGTTGATCCAAAGGCAGGTCTATAGCCCGTGCGACCTTGTTGAGATCCACCGTTCTATTGACCATGAGCATCTTGCTTTGCAGATCCAATTCTGTATCTACTGGGTAGATATCATAGAAGTCGGCCATCTCCATGACATATGTCATCGCAATATACTTTGGGATGTAATTGCGTGTTTCCTGTGGAAGGTATGGTGACAATTCCCAGAAAGAGGGATTCCGAAGCCCCGAACGTTGAATAGCGCGCTGTACACAACCCCTTCCACAGTTATAAGAGGCCAGGGCCAATAACCAATCGTCGAATTGATCGTAGGCTTCGCTCAAATAGCGTGTGACGGCATAAGAAGAGGCGTATGCATCTTTGCGTTCGTCCACATAGCTATTCATGTCGAGATCATATATTTTGGCCGTGGCGTACATGAATTGCCAAGGGCCTACAGCACCGGAAGTGGATACCAAATGGGGATTGAGTGATGATTCGACCAGAGATAGATACTTGACCTCTTCGGGTATAGCATTTTCCCTAAATATCTGCTCGTAAATAGAAAAGTAATGTCGACTCAACCCCAAGAGTTTATTCATATAGGGACGGTAGTTGGCCGAGGTGTACTTGTCTATATAGCCTTTGACTTGGGAATTGTATTCCAGGGGAATAGTCGTCGCTATACTTTTTAGCCTTTTCAGGATGAGGATATCTTCCGAAGTATTTTCGACTGCAGGGTCTACATTCTCGCGGATCGAGTCCAGTTCAAAAGACAGCTTGTTGTTTAATGTCTCGATATAGCTTATCATGGAGCTTTGCAGCTCTTCCTTATGATTGTCAATAGATATTTCCTGTGCAAATCCGACTGTACTGAATAATCCGGCTGCAAAAGAAAGATATATATTTAACTTCATACGACTATTATTTGATAAGAATAGGGGAAATTAAAAAAAGAGACTTTCATTTTGGTGCGATAGCACAAAACGAAAGTCTCCAGTATGGTCTAAGCAGTAACCACTTATGGATTACTTGTTGTGTTTTCGTTGGACGATGTAGGCTTTGCTTCGGAGGTATCTTCTTTCTGACCCTCTTTAAACTCTTTGACACCTCTCCCCAGACCCCGCATTAATTCAGGGATTTTCTTTCCTCCAAACAAAAGAAGAGCCAATACAACGATGATAATGATCTCGTTGGTTCCGATAAACAATAATGATGATGATAACATATTTATAATAATAATCTTTTAAAAATCAGTTTTATACAATTCGACTAATACAAATATAAGTAATAATAATTTAATATCCTGTAACTATCTTGCTATCCAAGGCGTTGGATCGAAATCGTTTTGCCCTTGAGAGAGTCCAAAATTGACCACAGGATACCCTAGATCTGCATCTTCGCCTGCTGTACCGATCTGTTGGCCACGGGATATTTTTTGCCCACGACGTACGGATACACTTGCCAGATTGGAGTAGAAACTAAAATATTCACCATGTTTGAGCACGACTACTCCTGGCAGTGCCTGTACGACCTCTCCGTCAAATATTGCTTTGACGGAGGCATTGCTGGAGGTTCGGATGGCGATGTCTGGATTATTGGTGGGGATACCCTCTATGATTTCCCTTCCGTATCCTCGGACGATATTGCCTTGAGAGACGGGCCATGGCAGCCGGCCTCTGTTGGATTTGAAATCGGCCGAAAGGCGAGCGGCTTCTGGTGTAGAACGTAATATTTCGCTATCTGTTTTTTTAGGGGTTGCTTTTTCTACCTCGGCTACGGTCTTGCCTGTACGCCGTGCTTCTTCTTCTGCCGCTTTGCGCCGTGCTTCTTCTGCTCTACGCCGTTCTTCGGCGATTTCACGTGCAATAGCTGCCTTGATCTGTGCATTTATACGGTTTCGTTGCTGTTGTTTTTTGGAGAGTTGACTTTGGACAGAGCGCTCTTCCTTGACGAGTTGCCGCAGTTCGTTGGCATGTGCTGCCCTATCTTTGGCGATGATATCCCGTTCTTTTTGCTGCTCTTTGAGGAGTGCGGTCTGTGTCTGGCGGTCGGCTTCCAGACGGGCAATTTTCAATTCGATCTCTTTTTGGGTGCTTTCTATTTCAGCCGCTTTTATCTTTCGTGCGTCGCTGAATTGTTGAAGGTATTTTACACGTTTAAAAGCTTGGTTAAAATCTTTGGAAGCAAAGATAAACATCATCTTGTTATAGGCATTCTTGTTCCGGAAGGCAAACATGACCATCTTCTCATAGTCTTTTCGCATTTTTTCCAGTTCTGCCTTTAAAGTATTGATGGCTTTGGTGTTTTCATTGATTTGATGACTGAGATTACCGAGTTCACGATTGATGACGGTAATCTTGCTTTCACGAAGATTGAGCTGTTTGCTTAAGGCATTGACTTCACGCTGTGAAAGTATTTTTTCCCTGGTTGTGGCGGCTAGTTCTTTGTTCAGTGCAGCAATGTCAGCATTGATTTTTTCCAGCTCTTTTTTCAATTGGGCGCTGCTCTGTCCAAAACTCCACTGTCCTACAGCAATTATAAAGAGTACACTGAATAATAGTTTTTTCCAATCCATCGAATGATATACCTTGTTGACTAGCTTTTTACCAAGTGACCAAAATTAAACATATCTGAACGAGTTGCCTAATAAATTGGACTTTTTAACACCTTTTTAATTATACATGACAAAAAAACTTGTCCGACGCAAACTGGCGCACGAACCGAGCGAAGCGAGCTCATCGAAGATAATCCCTTCGTGTGCCATAAATAACAAGCAGCTAACATGACGGTCACAAGTTACCCTTTGGTAAACTTGCGACAGGTCAGAACAGGATATTTATACCCTATCCAGCTTATTCCACGACCTTATAGCGGGCCGGGACGGAAAACGGAAATTCCAAAATTTCATTGAATACAACCTTGTTGTATTCCAATTGGGCATTGATTTTCATGTTTTCTCCCCGAAGCTGTATATGCTGGTTTTGCGGAAAATCGTATCCGCCGAAATCAGCATATTTTCCGTAATAGGATTCCATGCTTTGATCGGTGGCCATCGGAACCAGCCGGAAGACTTTGGGTCTTCGATTGGTATTCAGACTGTATTGAAAAGACAGTTGATCTTTGACACCCACCAATTGCATCTCGTCCCCACTGTCGGCCACTGTCAGTTGATCCGTTCGAAGCAATGCGAGCGATACGTTGCCCATGAATAGGTCTTGCAGCGTTGCGAAGGTGATCCCTGGATTGGTGTAACGATGAATATAATTGAAAGGCTTGTGGATATACTCGGCCTGCAATTTATTCAAGATCTTCACGCTATCGGGCGTGATGAGGATACGGGCTACCTCTATGCCCAATAGTGCCGTGACCGATATCCAAATAGTCTGATCCCGATTGATCCTAAAATTGAGGGTGACATCGTGTTGTTGGTTGGCAAATTCGATCTTAGCTTTGGCTCTACCGGAGAAAGAATGAAAATCAAGGTTATTGATTTCCATATTGCCTACGGTGACCGTCGTGCCGTGTGTATCTTTCGATATAGAAGCGCTCTTTCGTTTTGTACCACAGGACGAAATGAGCAGTATGGCCACGAAGAAAATTGCCCACTTATTCCACATATCTTTTTTCTTTTATTTTTGTTTGGATTCGCTGTATGTCTGCAGTGTTTTCTTTACTCATGGTCAATGCTTTTTCCCATTGTTTGAGCGCATCTTTTTCACGCCCTACCATACTGAGGATATCTCCATAATGTTCGTACAATACGGCGGAAGTCTGCGTTCCTCTCATGGCTTTTTCGATCCATGTGAGGGCTTCCTTATATTTGGCCTGCTGAAACAGTACCCAGGCGTAGGTGTCCTGAAAAGTGGCCGAATTGGGCTCCATTTCATTGGACATTCTGGAGTAACGCTCGGCTTTTTCCAAGTCCTTTTTGCGCACGGATAGGTAGTAAGCGTAGTTGTTGAGTACCGTGACATTGGTGCTGTCCAAAGCGATTGCTTCTTCGTAAGCGACATCAGAGGCGGCGTCCATTTTCAATTGGTGGTACAGGTCTCCCAAAGCGCCATATATCATGGACTGTAGGTAGGTGTTTTCGTTTCCGCTCTGATCCAAGGCTGCTTCCAGCATTTTTCGGCTGTTGTCGTAATCTTCCTTCATCATGTAGGATAGCCCGGCAAAATAAAGGAGCATAGGGTTACCTGGGTTGACCGAGAGGGCTTCATGGCTATGCCGTACGGCATCATCGATCGAGCGTAAGGCCATATCGGTATTGATCAATAGGCGCCACGCATCGACATGATTGGGACTGATACCTACGGCTGTCAAAAAGAGGGACCTGGCTTCTTGAATATTGCCCCTACGCCATAGGATATTTCCTTTGATCACGTGACTTTCGGCTATTCGTGGATGTTTGAGCACAAGAATATTGGCCAATTCCTGTATCTGGTCACGTGAGAAAACCCTCATATCGGAGTCCATCAAGGTCAACATCACACGATGCTTGTCACCAAAGTCGACATTTTCGGCGTTGAAGGCGGCTTTGAGTGCTTCGTAGGATTGACGGGGTTTCTTTTCTTCTCGATAAGCATCCGCCAGATCCAGATAGAGCACAGGATCTGATGTGATTTTGAGCCCTCTTTCCAAGACCTCGATAGCTTGCTTGTTTTTCCGCTGCTCGCCATAAATGAAGCCTAACGTTCCGTAGACTTGCCGCAACGAAGATTTTCCATCCCAAGGTTTGAGTATGGCGGTGGCTCCATGCAGATCTTCTTTGCGGATCAATATATCGGCCTTGGCCACGTCCAGCGAATCGGAATGTCTTCCTGCTTTTACTTCCTCGTCGTATATCTGTAAGGCTTCGTCAAATTTTTTCAACCCTCCGAGAGTAGCCATCAGCTCACGTCCTACGAAACTCATCGTAGGGTTTTTGGCCCTAAAATCTTTTAACAGCTCTACGAGGTCTTCCCAATTCTTGCGTGCTCTATAGAGATCCATCAAAAATTGGAGGTTTTGTAAACTGGCCTCTTTTTCATAAGCTATCCGGGCATTTGTGACTGCGCCTTCGTAATCCCCCATTTGACCCAACAGTAGCCCTTTGGCATAATATACATCGGCTTCCTCCGGGTATTGGGTCGTGATCTGGTCCAGATCCGCAATAGCCCCTCTAAAGTCTCCAGCCCTTAACTTGACCTCCACGGCTTCCAGAGCCTTTTTGTAAGGTGTTTCCTTCTCCTGTGATCGAGCAGGCATCATACCTGCTATCAAAATGACCACTATCCAAATTACTCTTTTGTGCATACTACTAACAAACTTAGATAAAATGCTTCGCATTCACGAATACCAATAACAAAAAATATTTAGGAGTAATTTGCTTTTATTTAAATCACAGATCGCCGTGAAACTTTGGGTTTTTGCTGTAGCATTTTGTTGTTTTTATGCATTTTCATATTTTTAGGTATGACTTTGGACGAATTCAAGCAATCACTGTCGCAGGAGTATCCACCGGGAGGGATGCCCGTACAGTCAAAAGCCCTGTGGTATGATGCAAAAGGGGAATGGAAAACGGCCCATGACCTTATTGATCAATTGAAAGATCCTGTATCCGCTCATGTGCATGCTTACCTGCATCGGGTAGAGGGGGATCTATGGAATGCCCGGTATTGGTACAATCGTGCCCAACAACCTGAATTTATCGGTTCTTTGCAAGAAGAGTGGACATATCTGGTAGAAAAATATGGTTAATACAGGTGTGGACTGCTTTCCGGAAAATATACGGTTTAAATATCCTTGGCGAACCTATCAGCAACGTGTATTGGATGATCTGAGCAGCCATTTGCATGATGAACATTTGCATGTCATTGCTCCTCCCGGATCGGGAAAGACCGTACTTGGACTCGAAGTGATGTTGCGTTTGAACAGGCCTACCTTGATCCTGGCACCTACATTGGCTATCCGAAACCAATGGATACAACGATTCTGTGAGCTATTCCTCCAACAGGATGCCGAGCCCCATTGGATTTCGAGGGATATTTATGACCCACGTCAATTGACCGTAATCACGTATCAGGGATTACATGCGGCGTGCAACAATACTAAAGAAGAACTCATTCATGTGGAATTTGCCCATGAAACTGATGTCAAGGAGCGGAAAAAATCAAATTTTCTAAATCTTGATGCTATTGTACGAAAATTAAAAGAGCAGCAGATACAGACCTTGATCCTGGACGAAGCGCATCATCTGAAGAATGAGTGGTGGCAAACACTGACACGCTTAAAATCGAAACTTTCTCCCAAAGTGGTCGGACTAACGGCTACACCACCCTACGATGTCACGCCATTGGAGTGGAGTAGGTATACTGGACTGAATGGGGCTGTGGATGCAGAAATATCGGTGCCAGAACTTATCCGCGAAAAAGACCTGTGTCCCCATCAGGACTTTGTGTATTTCTCCAAAATTACGGCTACAGAGCATCAGAAAATCAGTGATTTTCGGGAAAAAGCAAGTAAGATTTTTGAACAGCTCTGTACAGATGCACTTTTGATAAAGGCTATAGAAGAACATCCTATGATGGTCGACCCGTTTGGACAAGAGTACTATATACATGAGAATCTGACTTTTTATTCTGCCTGTCTGATCTACCTTTCGGCAAATGACAGGGTTATTTCGCCCTCACATTTAGAATTATTGGGTATTCCGCTAGAAAAGGGTGCTATAGATCTTCCCCCGCTGGATGAAAAATGGATAGGCGAGCTTTTATATGCGTACCTTTTTGAAGAAAAGGGATATTTTGCCGCCAATTTTGAAGAAGAAAGAACGGCTTTACTGACAAAATTACGACGGGCCGGAATCGTGGATCGTAAGACCATCCGTTTTGATGGGCATCAATATATGGCTAAGCACTTGTCTTCGAGCATATCAAAATTGCATGCTATCGAGCGTATCGTGGATTTCGAATATGCACAGCTCGGGCAGGATCTGCGACAGGTGATATTGACGGATTATGTGCGCAAAGAATATTTGAGCAGCACGACCGACAATGAGATTCCCTTAAAGAGAATAGGCGTAGTCTCTATCTTCGAACAGTTGAGACGCCATAATCGCAATGCAAAGCGGTTAGGTGTGCTGACGGGCACATTGGTCATCATCCCTGCCGGGGCATTGACAGATTTTTATACGTTAGCCGACAGGGCGGGATTGGCCCATAGGCCGACTATTGCCCGGCTACCTTATGACGAAACTTATTTCAGCGTCCACGTAGATGACCGGTCGAGGGATAAGATCGTCCATATACTGACGGAATTGTTTCAGTCTGGTGCCATAGAGGTATTGATCGGTACCAAGGCGTTGCTAGGTGAGGGATGGGATGCTCCGGCCATCAACAGCCTGATATTGGCGAGTTTTGTCGGCTCATTCGTAGCGTCCAACCAAATGCGGGGAAGGGCTATCCGTACATCCTTGAAAAAACCGCAGAAAACCAGCAATATCTGGCATATTGTATGTCTTGATCCCCTAAGTAATGATGGTGGTGCAGACTTGCGGCTCATGCGACGACGCTTCCGCAATTTTGTGGGCATCTCTGAAAATGAAGGTATACGTATTGAAAATGGGTTGGGAAGGTTAGGAATACCCTTTCAGCAGCTATCGGTCGAAACGATATCTACTGTCAATGACCATATGTTTACGGTTGCAGCACAGCGTAACCGCTTGCACGAAAAATGGGAAAAGGCTCTACCTTATGGTACGACACTCGTGGAAGAAATCAAGATACCCTTTTTTGAGCCTAATCAGTTTGAACGGGTCAAAACCGCGCAGATGCAAAAGACTATCGGCAATATGGTAAGTGCTTTGGGGAGCAGTGTGTTGTTTTATGTGGAATGGTCCGGTCAGGTCATGCACAAGTTTTCCAAATTTCTGGGCGTGAATGGTAGTTATGCGCTTCTGGGAATGTTTGGCATAGGTACGGTGGTGTTTGGCTCACGGGCTTTGAAGACATTCGCTTACTATACCAGATATAGAGATATTTCCAAAGATATATACCATATCGGAAGAGCTTTGGTACAGACGCTGTGCAAGTGCAGGATATTCGCGACACCGATTGAAAAATTCAATGTGCTGACCTACAGCGACAAGGAAGGTGCTGTGTATTGCCATTTGGATGGAGGTACTACATACGAAAAATCTTTGTTTGTACAGATGATACAGGAAATAGTAGACCCTATTGCCAATCCAAGATATATCATTATCCGCAAGAGCAAGGCGCTACAACTTATCCGGCAGTGGGATTTTCATGCTGTTCCCGAAATATTGGGGAAGCATGCGGCATTAGCAAAGGATTTCGCTACTTTTTGGCAAGAACATGTGGGAGACTGCGAACTTGTGTTTACAAAAAGTATCAAAGGTCGAAAAATCATGATACGTGCCCGTGTTCATGCATTGGCCAATCATTTTAAAGGGAATGCCGAAGTAGAACATGTACATGCGTGGCAGTAGAAGTATTCAAAGACATCAGACTCTTTGATTTTTTATGTTCAGCTCAAGGAAGCAGTAGATCACATACTTATTTGCTTTCTGTTTTCGGACGGTTCTTTCTGCTGTCCCATATCCACAGCTTTTGCCAGAATTCCCGGATGCTATTGAATTCCTGTCGATAGATAAGTCCCAACGCACTGATATATTCGGCATCGTTCATGCGGATCAGAAAGTTGCGGGTGTACGGTCTGTTGTATGCCCGAAGCATCAGATTGCCGTCTTTGCGCAGGCGATAGGTCAATTCTGCATCTGTCGTGACACCCTCCCTAAAGAATGTCAGGTCGGTCGCCTGATAGTTTGTCCGATCCGTGATACCACCTGTCAGTACCAGTCGGTCATTCAGTAGCCTTACCGAAGCAGAAGCATCGTTGAACGAACGAATATTGAGGTCAAAGAAATTGATGTTGAGTGATTGGGAAATGATGTTGTTCAACTGGTTGAAAGCAATTTCCGTTCCGGCAGAAAGGAGTGTATTGTTGACCTCACGACCTATTTCATTGGTCGAGCTTGGTGTGAAACTACGCCGTACAATAAGGCTTAAAGCCTGTTGGTTGACATTGTTTGCGTCGCTGAGGTATCCCTGCAACTCATCCTTGATATACGGATTTTGAGGAAAATTAAGGTCGAACGTAATGTCTGGTTGTTCCAATGTTCCTTTGATGAGCATATCGGCCTGTGCCAGTACCCGCTCGTCTTCTCCTGCACGGCCGGCAGCATTGTAGAGTGGTCCTACGGCAGTACGTTGCTGGTAGATGGCGTTCAGATTGATGACGGCTTCGCTCGGATTGCCTGTCCAACGTATAGTCCCTCCTTCTTTGATATCAAAGTACTTGTTGATAAAGTCCTGCGCAGTAAAATGGAATTTACCGTCGGTGACCTGATAGTCACCGAACATCTCAAAATCCCCTAGACTGGATATCTTCATGGTGATTTCTCCCTCACCATTGCCTTTCAGCGTGCCCAGATTGGTCGGGAGATTGATTTCGGCGACCGGTGTCACGGCGATGTTCATATTCATCGTCAACCCTTTGAATAAGGATCTTCTTTCTTGTTTTTTGTTTTCGGTCGAATCCTTGCCGATAAAATAAATGAAATCACTGTCTGCCACGGTCATGGCACTGTTGAAAGGTATGGTCAGTACGGTATTGTTTTCTGATCGGGCATTGATATTGATGTCTATAGCAGATGTATGTCCCTTGAATCGGAATGTGCCTGAGGCAAAGGCTGTACCGTAATAGAGGTTGTTGTCCTTGAAGGTGGTGTTTAGGATCATGATATTGGATCCGGCGATGTCCACATCGATATAGGGATTGGCGATATTGGTCAGATTGATGATGCCATTAGCTGCTGCAGTACGGCCATGTGTATCTTTTATCGTCACATTCTGGAGCATGATGGCATTATTCTCCACGAGAGCAGATTGATTGTCGATACGGTAATGTGTCTGGAGATAGTTGACCGTAAATGCCGCTTGCTGGATACGGGCTATCCCACTGATCTTAGGATTTTTGAACGTTCCCTTGATCGTAATGTCCCCGTTTCCTTTGCCCTGCAGATCGGAGACCAGATTGCGTAAAAAGGGTTGAAATATGGCCAGATCTGCTTCATTCAGTTTACCTTCGATGCTCAGTTTTTCATTTTCATCAAAGAAATTGTAGTGACCGCCGAGTGTGATACCTCTGCTTTGGTCATCTGCGAGCTGCAGGTCTATATTGGCCAAACCGGTCAGAGGATCAAAATCGGCAAGCAGGTCGAGTTTGCCTACAGGCATTTGATTGTATATGATGGGGGAGGTCTGTATATTGGCCGAAAAGAAAGGCTTTTTGAAAATGGATTGTACTTCCATTTTTCCATTTAGCGTGCCTTCGAGCTCGATACCCAAGGGGTTGGTAATTCCGTTGAGCGAGCTTAACCCAAATTGATTGAACGCTACGTTCAGTTTGTCGTTTTCATCGGATAGGATACCATCGAGCTTGACTTGTTGCTTGTCTTGTTGGAGGAGAAGGTTGGAGAGGTATATTTTTCCTTTGGACACGCGCATGGTAGCATCGTTGTTGAGATTCCAATATTCCTTGTTGATCAGGATGGTAGAAGGTTCAAATTTGATGTAGGCCGGTGCGTGATGGGCAAAGTGGATATTGCCCTTGAGATCAAGGTAGTTTGGTGCATTTTTATCGGACATGATGACATTGAAATTCAGGCTGTCATTGGCCAATACATTATGGAGGACGATGTGGTTGATATAGACACTATCACTTAGATTCAGGCGATCTGCATAGATATTGAGAGAGAAAGCCTTGTCATCGGCATTTTCCTGTATCGCAAGGTTGGTCAAGCGAAGGCCTTTGAACTCTACTAACGGGCTGAATGCTACAAAGTTGGCGGTGTACCGATCGGTAGAAAAAGAGGCTTTGAGATGTGTGCCATTGTCAAGGTTTAGACTACGATCCAATAAAGCTGCTATGGGTTTGAAAGAACGTACATTGATTTCGAGGTCAAAATTTTGTTTGTTGTAGGGCTTTACCGGGATATCTATGGCCGGGGCATAGCGCATAGCCAAGGACATGAAGTAGGCATCCAGGGTATTGAGATCTATATTGCCGTACATCTTGGCATCGGCCATATCCGAATTGAACAATAATGTCCTGTCCTCTTGGCTTCCTTCGGCTGTAAAGTTAATTTTATGGATGTGGAAATCACCTTTTGTGGTGCTGAACTGTACAGAATCGGCATCAAAATGCCCGGTAATGGTATTGAGCGAATTGCCGATTATGTTGGTGTTTATCCTGGCGCGATGGATAATGATACTGTCTTGTTTTAGCCATTTTAATTTGCTGAGCTGTGCATAGGCTATGTCGGCATCCAATAGATAATTGGGCGCTTGTTCGTTCCAATCAATGACCGCATTGTACTGTAGCTTTAGATTGTCATCTGTTACGGTTCCTTTGGCTTCCAATGTTTGTTGCGCAATGTGGGTGTCCAATTCTATGCTGTCGTAGGTATAACCTCTGATCTGGCTGTCAGTCAGTGTTCCTTGCGTGTTTAGAATCAAATCTTCCAGGATAAGACCTTGACCGTCAAATGTGAGGTCCAACGCAGAACTGCCCAATTGTCCTTGCTGGATAAATTTGCCTACTTCAAACAGATCAGATTTTACCGTACCCTTGTAGCTTAATGATTTTTTGATGTCAATCTGACTGCGGGTCGCCAGTTTGCCCAAAGCTGTTTCGACTTTTCCGTCGACAAGAAAATCATTGTACAAACCCTGAAATTTCCCTTGAAAACTGACCTGTTCCAATCGATGCAACTCTTGAGGGAGGTCGAAATGTGCCTTGTTGGCAAATTTTGGGACGAGTATCTCTACATCGTTAGGTGTGGTCTGTAATTTTCGCAGGTCAACATCAAAAACAGTTTTATCGATATCCGGGAGTCCTTTGATCGTAAAATTGCCTTGCAAAGCTGTGCTTTGTGCCGTGGTCAATTGTATATTTTGCGCCTTGATATCCGATACTGTTCCTTTTACAGCGCCTTTTTGTATAGCGATTTCGAATACCACATATTTCATTGTAGGTGCAAAAAACTCGATGTCCCTTGAATCTACGTAGCTATCTTTTAGGTTTGCCGTGATACGTACCTTTTGGATAAAGTCACTGAAATCCTTCATGCTTTCGTATTCGAACTTTAGGTAGTCCTGTACAATAGAGCTGTTGGTGGCCAGATACAGTTGCTGAAATTCCATTTGATGGCCGGAATAGGAGGCTTGTGCAGAAAGATGGCGTAGATGCAGGCCGGATTTTTCTTTCAACGTTAATTTATGTATATCTGCCTGCATGATCGTATCCAACCGGATGTTTTCAAGGACAGTAGATATTTCGGTCACATCCAGATCCGAAAAATCAACCCCTTTGTTGTGGTGGTTGAAATTATGGTTGACCAGTTTGAAATGATTGTTGTCAAGCTCGACCCTGTTGAGGTCAAGCTTAAACTTCTTTTTACTAGGCTTGGTTTTACCTTTCTCTGTGGCAAAGTACCGTATCAAACGTGAAAAATTCGAACTGTCTGCATAAATTTCCAGGTTGACATACGCATCGGTCAGCTTGACTTCTTTGATGGTCAGTCTGTTGGTCAATATATAAGTCAGGGAAAAATCGGCAAGTAGCTTCCTCGTGTGCAGCATGGTCACACCGTTAGGGTCTTTTATCTGAAAACCTTGTACTTCTATACTGGAAAAAGGTTTGAAGTATATGCGTTCGAGAGAAATATCGCTATCCAACTCCTGTGAGAGATGTTGCGCTATCTTTTTGGTAAGATAGGTCTGTACAGAAGAAAATTGAAGAGAGAAAATAGCCAGTAATGCCAGTATAATGATACCGGTCAGCACAATTGACGTTATTTTCAGTATTTTTTTGATATTTTTGTATCCTTAAAAAATTACTTCCTCCATGGCTGTTATTCTCGGTATAGAGTCTTCATGCGACGAAACTTCAGCCTCTATATGTATAGACGGCGAAATTAGGTCAAATATTATTGCAAGTCAAGCAATTCATGCGAAATATGGGGGCGTGGTGCCCGAACTGGCTTCGCGTGCCCATCAGCAAAACATTATTCCTACGGTAGATCAAGCTATCCAACAAGCAAAAATAACAAAAAATGATGTAGATGCGGTAGCTTTTACACGAGGACCAGGATTGTTGGGCTCTCTGTTGGTGGGCACTTCTTTTGCCAAGGCCTTTGCTTTGGCCCGACAGATACCGTTGATTGAGATCAATCATATGCAAGCACATATCTTAGCACATTTTATCGATAACCCCAAGCCCGATTTTCCTTTTCTCTGCCTGACCGTATCGGGTGGGCATACGCAGATCGTTCTGGTCAAGGATTATTTTGATATGCAACTGGTAGGAGAGACGTTGGATGATGCGGCAGGAGAGGCTTTTGACAAGACGGCCAAGATATTGAACCTCCCATACCCGGGGGGACCACTGATCGACAAGTATGCGCAAATGGGTAACCCGACAGCTTTTGCTTTGCCAGAACCTCAGATTCCGGATTTTAACTTTAGTTTTTCGGGGCTGAAAACAGCTATTTTATACCTTATCCAAGGTAAAGTCAAGGAAAATCCGAATTTTATCGAAGAGCATCTATATGATATCTGTGCATCGGTACAGTATCGTATCGTGACTATCTTGCTGAACAAGCTGAAAAAAGCAGCGAAGCATACCGGTGTGAAGGATATTGCGATAGCGGGAGGTGTATCGGCCAATTCGGGATTGCGACAGGCATTGTTGGACATGGGTGAGCAGTACAAGTGGCGTGTGTTTATTCCTAAATTTGAGTATTGTACGGACAATGCGGCGATGATTGCCATCGCCGGGTACCATAAATACTTGAAGCAGGAGTTTGTAGGGCAGGATATCGCACCGTTGGCACGGATGCATGTGTGATAAGTTTCATTGCCACGGATTTAAACCCGTGGCAATGAAATGATTTACTTCCAGCCGAGATGCTGTTCAAACTGTGTCATGATGTCCAAATCTCTTTGTGGAATAGGAAACAGTTCGTGCTTTCCTTTGATCGTATAGCCTGGTCGTGCCACCGCATAATTCGGACTATTGGCAGACACCCACCATGTTCCCAGTCTCTGGGCTGTCTCTTTGACGGTTTCGTAATAAATACCCCAACGTATGAGGTCGTTTTTTCTATGCCCTTCGAAGGCTAGTTCAAAAGCCCGTTCTCTGCGGATAGCTTCGCGGAATCCGGCCATATCTAAGCCAGTCAAGTCTGCCGGGCTATTCGTATTGACCGGCAGGCCATAACCTCTCCTGCGTACCATATTGATGGCGGTATAGGCATCGGCTGTCGGCCCTTGTTTCCATTCATTCAGCGCTTCGGCATACAACAATAGGACATCGGCATAGCGCAATACATACCAGTTGACATTGGACTTGTCGTTATTGATGAGATGGTTGCTCTGTGGCACATATTTCTCCGTATCCCATTTGCCGGGCGTATAATTTTGTTTTTGCGGTTGTCTTGCTGTCGGATTGGCATCATTTTCTTCAGCCACTTGATCTGAATCCGTTCCGGTTTTGGCCCATAGCACCTTATCGTCGTTATATCGGTAGTTGGCAACCGAGATATCCCTGCGAAGATCACCCGGATAGTCTCGCCAATCGAGTACAAAAGTATGTATAACCTTTACGTTTGTACGGTAGTGCTAAACTGAACTTTTGTACTTCTATTTCCGCTCCTTCGCAAAGCCCGAAACCGTTAAGGCGGGAAGAAACTTTATAAGGTTTAAGTTTAGTTTATCAGAACTCCGTTATACTTTTCTTTTTCAATGTATTCTCACCAATATTATAAGCGTACAATGATGCGGGCAAAAAAGTAAACTGAAGATCGGCAACATCCTTTACTCCGGACTGATCAATGGAAGTGACTAACGAGCTCTTAAAGTCATTGGCTTGACAAAACTGGATCAAGCTATGCAACTCTTGAGGTTTGTCAAAGTAGCGGTTGCTCCATTTTATTTCCACTCCCCACAAAGGCTTGAATTTTTTATCGTCCAATAGTACCAGATCTACCTCACCCTCCTTTCTGTCTTTCCACCTTGCATAGGTCAGATCCAGATTTTCCCGATGCATCCATTGGGACAAAATGGCTGTTTCCACCATATTTCCCATTTCGCTGTCCACTTCGGATACAGGAGAGAATAAAGCTGTCCGCAAGGACGGATTGGTCAAATAAACCTTGAAACTGGTCACTCTTTTCAGACGTTTGGCATTTATATCTACTTTATTAAGGACCTTTATCAAAAAAGCTGATTCTAAATATTCGAGGTATTTTTTTAAGGTATCTTTAGAGATACCGCTTTCCTTCGACATGCTTTCATACGAAAACTCATTGCCGGTATTGTAAGCAATGTAGGTAAAGAAACGGTTCAGCTCTTGTACATCTTTGATGCCGTAAAGACTCGGCAAATCTCTCAGCAGTACCTTATCTACAATGTCACTTTTTACATATCGTCCCATATCGCTCTGGATTTTTTCGGATAAAACTACTTCTGGGTAGCCCCCAAAATTCAGGTAATCAACAAACTCCTTATTTAACGCCTTGATATTGCTCGTAATGCAATAAGGGATTTGTTGCCCACTATACACGATAGAATCTTTTAAAATCAGATGCTCCATTTTCTTTAAATGGATGTATTCCTGGAAAGTCAACGGCGGCAACATGAAATCGGTAAACCGACCGGCTCCACTTTCGGTACTATGCCATTTTAATGCCGCCGCCGCTGATCCCGACACCACGAATTTGGTATTGGGATAAGAGTCGACCAGTACTTTCAAATGCCGTTCCCAATCTTTCAAATATTGGATTTCATCAAAAAAAACATAGCAACCTTCCAGATTTTCTTGCTTAACGGCCTCTTTACATAGCGAAAGGATATCTTCCAGACTCAGATGGAGATAAATAGGATTGTCAATACCTATGAAAAATATTTTTTGAGGACCTATATCTTCCTTAAGCAAGCGATCTATTGTATGGAACATCATGACAGTTTTTCCGACACGTCTGGGCCCCATCAGTACAACTGCCCGCTGAATATCCTTTTCTTGTACAAATGGATAAAACAGGTTGAAATACAGACGTCTGGACATGCTTTTGTAAGACGAATGGATTTCCCCGGAAACCCACCAGGGATTTTCATAATGTAATCTTTCGATTATTTTGTCTACAGGAATAATACTGTATTTTTCCATAAAAACTCTTATTTATACAAAAATAGTAAAAATAAGAAGATTGTAAACTGCTTATTTATACAAAAATAGTAAAAATAAGAAATTATAGGCCTTAATAAACTCTTATTTCGGTCTCTGCCTAGCTCTCCAAAATCAAATTTCCAGATCTGGCAATTGATCCTTCAGCACGGTTTTTTTCATTTTCCGTGATCTTTGTCCGGCCGTGATGCCTTGACATTTGCCACAGTTCTGTATCCGTTCAATGGGAGCAAGGCTCCTCAGATCACTTTTGAGGAAGAAGCCGGAAATGATCCTCAAAAGGGCTTGATACATTTTTCTGTTGCGGTAGACGGGAAAAAGCAGACCGTTAGGCATAAGTTTTAATTTATAAACTTTCATTGCCACAGTCTTAAGCCCGTGGCAATGAAAGTTTTTTTCACTCCATCCGCCACCTTCTATCCGATTTTTTGGCAGACTGCTTTTTCTTGCGATCCAAGCGTTCGAGTATTTTCGCACGTGGAATTTTAGTTGGAATACGTTTTTTTGTAGGCAATAGTGCCTTGTCGAGCAGATCGACAAGTTTGGCCAAGGCATCTTCCTTGTTGGCGAGTTGGCTCCGGCTATCGGATGAAGACAATTGCAAAAAACCGTCTGCTTGTATCCGATTGGACAATTTATCTTCAATCCGGGCTTTTTGTTCAGCTGAAAACAGTTGCGAATCCCGGATATTCCACACCAGCGTGACCTTGGTTTCCACTTTATTGACATTCTGCCCTCCCGCTCCGCTTGAACGGGAAGTCTTGAAGGTTACCTCTTTTTGTAAATCCTCTAAATCTATTGCCATAACACAAACTTTACCTATTTATTGCAGTACGATTAAAAAACCTTACTTAAATTTGGGCGTTTAAATATAGCAATAAAAGTGATGGAGGTTATGGTAGTTATGAAAGTGAAGGAGAACTAAGGCTTTCGTAACCATCTTCACCATCATAACTGACATGACTTTAACACATAAAAACAAAACTTCATGAAAATAGGAATAGTTTGTTATCCCACATTTGGAGGCAGCGGTGTTGTCGCGACAGAACTGGGCAAAGGGCTGGCTTCCAATGGACACCAGGTGCATTTTATCACGTATAGCCAACCTGCGCGGTTGGACTTTTTTTCGGAAAATCTATTCTATCATGAAGTCGCCGTTGCACAATATCCGTTGTTTGACTTTCCGCCTTACGAATCGGCATTGGCCAGCAAGTTGGTCGATGTAGTCCGTTTTGAACAATTGGATGTATTGCATGTACACTATGCTATTCCCCATGCCTCGGCAGCTTATTTGGCCAAACAGATACTCAAGACCTATGGTATCGATATTCCAGTCATCACGACGCTACATGGTACGGATATCACCTTGGTTGGCAGGGATAAGAGCTTCAAGCCCGTGGTTACGTTTTCGATCAACGAATCGGATGGTGTCACGACGGTATCTGACAGCTTAAAACAGCAGACGTTGAGTTTTTTTGACATCAGCCGTGAAATAAAAGTAATACCCAATTTTATTGACTTGAACCGATTTGTCAACAAGAGAAGGGAACACTTTAAAAAAGCTATTGCGCCCGACGACGAACGTATACTGGTGCATACCTCTAATTTTAGAAAAGTAAAAAATGTCACGGATGTGGTTCGTATCTTCTACCAGGTCAACCAACAGATCCCCAGTAAATTGCTGATGGTCGGTGATGGACCTGAGCGTGGCAATGCGGAGGAACTTTGTCGCCAATTGGAGATATGCAACGATGTACGCTTCTTGGGTAAACAGGATGCCATCGAAGAAATATTGTCTGTATCTGATTTGTTTTTAATGCCTTCTTCGTCCGAAAGTTTTGGCCTTGCGGCATTGGAAGCTATGGCGTGTGGTGTTCCGGTCGTTTCTTCCAATACAGGAGGTCTTCCTGAACTCAATGTCCAAGGTGTGACGGGATTCTTGAGCGATATTGGCGATATAGAGGGTATGGCACAACATGCCATCCATATATTGGAGGATTGTGATCGATTAGAAAAGTTCAAGAAAGCAGCCTATCAAAGAGCTACAGATTTTGAGCTGTCTAAGATACTGCCACAATATGAAGAATATTACCAACAGGCAATCGATCACGCAAAAAATTTAGCCTGATCCTTTGAACTTTGCCAAAGTTGAGAACTTTGGCAAAGTTTTATTCGGGAGACTAAAAAAAATTATATCTTTGGCCTTTGGAACTATTCCAAAAAAGACAACGAATGAAATATAAACGTATCCTACTTAAACTCAGTGGCGAAGCCTTGATGGGCGAACAAAATTATGGTATCGACATCAATAGGGTTGCTCAATATGCAAACGATATCAAAGAAATTCATGAACAAGGCTTAGAAATTGCTATCGTCATCGGCGGGGGCAATATATACAGGGGGCTGAGTGCAGAAAAGGCAGGAATGGATCGTGTACAAGCCGATTATATGGGTATGCTTGCCACTGTGATCAATAGCATGGCTTTGCAAGATGCCTTGGAAAAAGTGGGATTGAAAACACGTCTGTTGACAGCGATCAAGATGGAACAGATCTGTGAACCTTTTATTCGTCGCAGGGCCGTTCGTCATTTGGAGAAAGGAAGGATCGTCATCTTTGGTGCAGGAACTGGAAATCCTTATTTCACTACGGATACTGCAGCATCCCTACGGGCTATCGAGATCAATGCCGATGCGGTATTGAAAGGCACACGTGTGGACGGCATCTATACAGCAGATCCTGAAAAAAATCCCGATGCACAACGTTTTGACAGCATCTCATTTACCGAGGTATATGAAAAAGGACTCAATGTCATGGACATGACAGCCTTCACGTTATGCCAAGAGAACAATTTGCCTATTATTGTATTTGACATGAATAAACCAGGCAATCTGAAAAAATTGGCAAATGGCGAACATGTAGGTACTATAGTCAGCTAACGAAGTTTAAAAAATATAGACATATGAACGAACTGATATCCATAGAACTTGACGACTGCAAGGAAAAAATGATCAAAGCAGTTGCACATACCGAATCCGAACTGACTAAGATACGTGCAGGCAAAGCGAATCCATCTATGTTGGACGGTATCCATGTGGATTATTACGGATCGGCGACTCCTCTGTCTCAGGTCAGTAATGTCAACACGACAGATGCCCGCACAATCGTTATCCAACCTTGGGAGAAAAGTCTGTTGTCGGCCATTGAAAAGGCCATTATCGATTCAAACTTGGGCTTGAATCCACAAAATGATGGTTCTATTATACGCCTGGTTATCCCACCATTGACCGAAGAAAGAAGACGGGAATTGGTCAAAAAAGCAAAAGAAGAAGCCGAGAAAGGTCGTGTAGCCGTGCGTAACATACGTAAAGATACAAATGAATCTATCAAAAAACTGAAAAATGACGGTGCTTCCGAAGATGAGATCAAAGCCGGAGAGGCAGAAGTACAGAAATTGACAGATACCTATATCGTCAAGGTAGACCAATTGGCAGAATTGAAGGAAAAGGACATCATGACGGTCTAAATAGACTTTAGTACATTATAAATAAAAAGGATTCTTAGTCACAAGAATCCTTTTTTATTTACAATTTTTATATCTTTATTTCTTCAATAAAAGATAATCCTATGCACAAGTCCAGAAGAGATTTTATAAAAAACACCGGGTTAGGTATCCTAGGTACATGGTTGGGAAGCACTTATCTGACAGCATGTGGTGGTGGGACAAAAGCTAAGGGTAAAGGCCCATTTGCCAATATAGGTCTGCAGCTCTATACTTTGAGAGACCTGCTGGATGCAGATCCCCGTGTTACCCTGGAAACGGTCGCCAAGATCGGGTACAGCCATGTAGAAACTTTTGGTTTAAATACGGATACAGATCAGTTTTGGGGATTGACAGTAGATGATCTCCAAAAAATCTTAAAGGATAACAATCTCCAGTCTTATAGCGGACATTACGACCTTTCAAAGTATCTGAGTAAAGACCACCAGGACAAGGAAAGTGTAGAGAAATATATTGAAGTAGCGCACAAGCTCGGACAAAAGTATATCATTGCGCCTGTCACTCCGATGTTTGACTTGAATAATCTGAAAATAGAAGACTATCAATATGCGGCCGAACAGCTGAACAAAGCCGGGGAAATGGCACAAAAGGCGGGTATCAAAATGGGATATCACAACCACTTTTGGGAATTCCGCAGTTTTCCGAATGGTACAAAAGGGCTGGATATCTTATTGGCGTTTACCGAACCCAATCTGGTTGTCTTTGAATTGGATATCTTCTGGGCCGAAAAATCCGGAATTAATCCGGTTTCCTATTTTACCAAATTTCCCGGAAGGTTTCCACTATGGCACATCAAGGATATGGATCGTGCCTACACCACTCCTGTAGTAGGTGAACCCTACGACAGTATGCCCTTGGACAGCATTAATGCTAAAGAGGTCAGATTTACCGAAGTGGGGACAGGCACAATAGATTACGTAGCGCTAAAGGATAGTGCCGAGGTTGCAGGACTGGATTATGCTTTTGTCGAGCAGGATCAGATTTATCTCCCGAATAAGTTTGAAAGTGTAAAGAAGAGTTATGATTTTGTGCAAAAGTATTTAGCTAAGCTGTAGATCTAAAATCATCAGGTTGCTTGAAAAACAACTGTCATTCTGACGATAGGAAGAATCTATAATTAGGTACTATATTTAAGATGTTTCCTATCGTCAACATGACAAAATAACGCATTGACAAAGATTTTTTGAACGACCCGGCAAACCATCCCACCTTTATTTTGTTATACAATAAAAATAACAAGATGAAGAAAGCAATACAGATACCTCTTATGGCATTGATCCTTCTACAGATGACCGGATGTTCGGTGATTGAGGGGATTTTCAAAGCAGGCTTTTGGTCCGGAATAATCATAGTTGTTATTGTAGTAGCCCTTGTGATATGGATCTTGACAAAATTATTGGGGCGGTAGGGGTTAGCCAGACGGTTTGGCGCCATCGTGTCGGGCAGTGTGTAGCTTGACTGCGCGCAGCATCTCCCTTTTACCAGGTGCTCCGGGTGCTTTTTCAATGGAGAAGCCCAAGGCTTTCATGCTTCGTTTTAGGTTTCCGGTAATGGCGTAGGTGACAAAGACTCCACCGGGTTTCAGAAATTTCGTGACATGGGCCAATGTCGCATCGTTCCACATTTCGGGTTGATGTACGGCCGCAAAAGCATCGAAGTAAATAACATCAAAGCTTTTTTCTGTTTCAAAATCCAATACTTTCGTGTGAGGAATCTGCAACCCGACAAAATAATCGAGTTGAACGTACTCAGATAGTGCTTTTGGATAATTATGGGTAAAGGTTTTCCAAATCTTATCCTGTACATAGGTAGCATAACCAGACTGCTCGAGGGTGTCCAAAGACAATGGATATGCTTCTATACCGCAGTAGTCCAGACCGATGCTATGCTGTGTGCAATACTCGGCTGTCAACAAAAAATTTAAACCTGTTCCAAAACCAACTTCCAAAACAGCAACAGAACTTTTATCTTCTTTTTCCAAAAAAAACTGCAACCCGGATTTCAGAAATACGTGTTGGCTCTCTTGAAGTGCTCCATGCTTGGAATGGTAATGTTCGCCTACGTCAGCATGGTAAAGTGTTTTTGATCCGTCACCCGTCGTTACAAAATCCATTGTGCAATTTATTTCATTCAAATGAGTGCACGACAAATATCCGTTTTATGTCATGTCGACGATAAGAGACATCTATAATAGTTATAGATCCCTCGTACCTCGGGATGACAAAACTAGCGGAATGGTAATGATTTTTTTCAATAATCTGCATTTTGTCGTGCACCCTATTCAAATCTAAAACAAAAAAACTATTTTAGTACTCGATAAGCTTACTATTCGTAGAGTTCCCATCGCCAAAGGCGAGGCACGGCGTAGGGCCTCTACGAATTTTCTAAATGAAGAAGAGTCTTTGACTCCATTTATAATAGACAGTCTGAAGACTACTATTCATTGAAAAATCCTTAGTGTTGAGCGTAGCGGTCACTAAGGATAGTGAATGCATAATGACAAATATGAATAAAATAATAACAAACTACAGCAGTATTATACTTCTTCTCGTGGGTATCACTATCGGAAGCTTGATCGGTTTGTTTTTGCCAGAACTAATTCCTACGATCAAGCCCTTGGGCGATGTATTTCTGAATCTGTTGTTTGTCTCTGTCATACCTTTATTGTTTTTTGCGATAGCTTCATCCATTGCCAATATCGAGCACAATAGTCAACTTGGACGTATATTGTCGACGATGATTGGTGTTTTTCTTGTGACGATAGTCATTGCCGCATTGCTTACCACTATTGCATTGTGGTTTTTCCCGGTTACGGCCATGAAGGACACGACAGCTCTATCGGAGGTCTTGTCCGAAGATCCGAATGACGGTTGGGGAGACAAGATCGTACGGTTCCTGACCGTGGGGGAATTTGCCGATCTGCTGTCCCGGCAGAATATACTGGCTTTTGTCATCTTTTCTTTTTTGGTTGGTATAGCCGTACGCAAGAGCGGCGAAGTGGCGAAGCCTTTCCAGGCATTTTTAAGAGCAGGCAATGAAGTCATGAAAAACATGCTCAACATGCTCATGAAAGCAGGGCCTATCGGTTTGGGGGCTTATTTTGCGTATCAGGTAAAGACCTTAGGTCCCGAATTATTTGGCTTTTATGCGAAGCCTCTTGCTTTTTATTATGTTTTTGGTACGATTTTCTTTTTCACAGTATTCTCATTTTATGCTTTTGTTGCGCGCGGAAACCAAGGGGTTAAGGATTATTGGACATTCAATATCACACCGTCACTCACGGCACTAAGTACTTGTAGTAGCTTAGCGACTTTACCATCGAACCTGCTTGCTGCGAAAGGAATGGGAATCCCAGATGCAATTGCCAATGTGGTCATTACCTTGGGCAATACTTTGTACAAAAATGGGTCAGCTATATCTTCTATTTTAAAGATATATGTGGCATTTGCCATTTTGGGGTGGAATTTTTTCGAACCTTCTACAATTATTACAGCTATAGGGATTACGATACTGGTCAGCATGGTCGCTGGTGGCATCCCCAACGGAGGATTTATCGGGGAGATGCTCATGATATCGGTGTACGGTATTCCCAATGAGGCTGTTCCGGCAGTCATGATTATCGGTGCTTTGGTCGATCCGTTGGCGACGGTATTGAATGCCACAGGTGATACAGTGGCGGCGATGTTGGTGGCGAGGTTTTCACCCTCAACGATAGAGACGTAATGCTTGTACCAGCGAATGTAGAGACGCAATGCATTGCGTCTCTACATTCGCTGTAGATTAGAACAGTTCTAAATAGATCGGATCATTTGCTAAATTCCTCCATTCCATTACCTTTTCGTAATTTTGTACTTTGGTAATGCGAAAAACGATATGAAAAAGAGTTCTATCATCCTAATTGTTATTATTGCGATTGCGATTGCGATGATTATGGTCATTTATACCGATTCGAGCACATATTCGACCTTTACAGAAGCTAAGGAAAAGAAAACTGAACTGTACGTGGTGGGCGTGTTGAATAAGGAGAAGGAGTTGTTTTATGATCCGGTTAAGGATGCCAATCATTTTTCTTTCTACATGTATGACAATGACAGTACGGAATGTAAGGTCGTCTTCAATGGATCGAAGCCACAGGATATCGAACGTTCAGAACAGATCGTGCTGACCGGAAAAATGGAAGGCGATGTTTTTCGTGCAACAAAGATCTTGATGAAATGCCCGTCAAAATACAATCAAGATGAAGTCGAAGTGATCGAAACAACAGCTTATCTAGATTATAAATAGTTGGAGAGATACCTTCATTTTTTACTTTTTACTTTTGTTTTTTTACTTTAATAATGGATGTAAACTACGTAGGTGAAAACCTTCTTCCCGGAAAAATAGGCCAGTTTTTTGTCGTTCTCTCGTTCGTAGCAGCCTTACTTTCCTTTATCAGCTACTTCTTTGCAACCCAGAATCCAACAGAAAAGTCTTGGAAAACGTTGGGACGGGTCGGTTTTTGGTTAAACACACTTTCGGTTGTTGTCATTGGTAGCGTACTTTTTTACATTATCTACAACCATTTGTTTGAGTATCATTACGCTTTTGCGCACTCTGATGAGCAACTTCCGACACACTATATTATTTCTTCTTTTTGGGAAGGCCAGGAAGGTAGCTTTTGGCTATGGATGTTTTGGCAGAATGTATTAGGTGTTGTTCTGGTATGGAGGGCCAAAAGCTGGGAGAGTCCGGTTATGACCTTTGTGATGCTCTGCCAGACATTTTTGGCCAGTATGTTGCTAGGGGTTGAGGTCTTTGGATCAAGAATAGGTAGCTCGCCTTTTATATTGCTTCGCGATGCGTTGGAAGCTCCTATATTCTTTGATCCGAATTACTTATCCATGATTCGTCCACGGGGATTGAATGCTTTGTTGCAAAATTACTGGATGGTCATCCACCCGCCTACGTTGTTTTTAGGTTTTGCTTCCATGATCGTCCCATTTGCCTATGCTGCTGCAGGACTTTGGCAACGTCGTTACAGGGAATGGTTGAATCCCGGTCTTCCCTGGGCATTGTTTGCTGTCATGATATTGGGAACAGGGATCATTATGGGATCTTTCTGGGCGTATGAAGCGTTGAACTTTGGCGGTTTTTGGGCGTGGGATCCTGTGGAGAACGTATCCATCATTCCGTGGTTTACGTTGATTGCGGCCGTGCATGTCATATTGGCTTTTAAGCATTCGGGACATGGTTTTTTTACGGCTACCTTGTTGTCTCTGGTGAGTTTTGTACTGGTTATTTATGCTTCTTACTTGACGCGTAGTGGGATATTGGGAGAGACCTCCGTACACTCGTTTACGAGCTTGGGTATGTCGGGCCAGTTGATCCTGTTTAATCTAACCTTTTTGGTCATTATGATCGGCTTGTTGGTGTGGAGAAGAAAAGAGATGCCCAGCACGCAAAAAGAGGAAGACATCTATTCCCGTGAGTTTTGGATGTTTATTGGAGCTTTGGTGTTGACCGTAGCTTGTGTGCAGATGATTGCGACGACTTCTATTCCTGTGTTCAATACCTTATTTGGTACGAAAGTGGCTCCGCCGATTGACCCTATAGCACACTTCAATCAGTTTCAGGGAGCTTTTGCAGTTGTCATTCTTTTGGTGACCGGGTTCACGCAGTTCCTCAAATATAAAAAAACAGAACCTAAACGTTTTTGGGCAGCTACTTTGGCCACCTTGCTGGTTGCTTTACTGCTCTCGGCCGCCGTTGTGTATTTTACCAAGCTGTACACGAATCTCATGTATATCTTGATTACCTTTACATCCATTTATTGTATTTTGGTCAATGGACGTGTATTGGCCGATGCTATCCAAGGCAAATGGAAGTTGACCGGGTCGGCGGTATCCCATATTGGCTTTGCCCTGTTGGTGTTGGGTGCCTTGATCGCTGCGGCGACGAATGAGGTGATCTCCATCAATGAAAGTGGATATATCGGTGTGAAAAACTTTGGAAAGGAAGGCGACAAATTTACCGATCCGGGAGAAAATCTCTTCCTGACCGAAGGGGAACCTGTGCAGATGGGTGATTACAAGATCACCTATGTAGGGGATAGCGTGGCTCCACCCAATGTGTATTACCATATCAAGTATGAAAAGATTGACGAAGAATCGGGGAAGGTGAAGGAGCAATTCGTACTGAGCCCTTTTGCCCAAAACAATCCAGATATGGGTGGACTCATTGGTACACCTGCGACCAAACACTACCTGACACATGATATCTATACACTGATCACAGCGGCTTCGCTCGATTCGCAGGCTCCCGCCAATGATGGGGAAAAGACCGGATACGAAGAGTACGATGAACCGGCGACCTATGAAGTGAATATAGGCGATACACTACGATATCGCAACGGAGTTTTTGTCATCGAAGGGATCAACAGAAATGCACATTTGCAAAATCTGCCATTGGCTCCTGAGGATGTCATTGTGGGATTAAAGATAAAAGTAATCTCTGCTGAAGGAAAGGAATTTCCGGTAGAACCCATATATTTATTGAAAAGTGGCACGGTGTACGATTTCAATAAGGATGTCGTAGAGCAAGGATTGCGTTTTAGGTTTACGAATATCTATCCGCAGCGTGACAAACTGGAAGTCATGGTCTATCAAAAGCCACTACCCGAAAAGAAATGGATCGTCTTTAAGGCAATCAAGTTTCCGTATATCAATTTCTTTTGGAGTGGTACAATTATCATGACTATTGGCTTTCTGATGGCTATATACCGTCGTGTGAAAGAGGCTCGGTCGTCGTCAAGGTCTCTGTAACTCATAAAGCGCGTTCGAAAAGATATTGTAACGTTATCAAAACGTCATTTCGAACGGAGGGAGAACTGAGTGAAACGAGCTCATTGAAGATAAATCTATGGATGAACTTGAATTGGTTAATTTTTAACAGGTTGAAAAACGGCTTATCCATAGATTTCTCCTTCCCGATTCATCGGGATCGAAATGACGATATAAAAATCATTTCATCATGAACATAGCTGTCATAGGTAGTGGAAATGTAGGTACGCACTTAGCGCAGTTATTCTACCGTCATGGTCATGCTATTACGCAGGTCTATAGCCGTACGGTGGCACATGCCCGTATATTGGCCGACACTGTTTCGGCTCAAGCTGTTGCCTCCTTGACAGAGCTGAATATAGACACAGACCTTATCCTCATTGCAGTAAGCGACGATGCTATTGCCGAGATTGTGGTTCAGCTTCCATCCCATTCCAAAGCCATCGTGGTCCACACTTCCGGATCCACTCCGATGGATATTTTATCTTCTTTCGGACAATACGGAGTTATCTATCCTCCTCAGAGCCTTAATAAGAAAGTGGAAGCAGACCTTACACAGATACCTTTTGCTGTCGAAGGATCGTCCAAAAGGGTAGAGGATAGGCTATTGGCCATGATGACCCAGATAGCATCAAAATCTTTCTTATGCTCGTCAAAACAGCGTTTAGCGTTGCATGTAGCTGCTGTCTTTGCCAACAACTTCTCCAATGCACTCTGCCAGATGGCTTATGATATCCTGCAACAGGAAAACCTGGACTTTGATCTCGTCAGACCCCTCATCCTGGAGACGGCCCAAAAAGTACAAAACTATATTCCTGAGCAGGTTCAGACTGGCCCGGCACTAAGAAATGACCGTAAAATTATCGAATTGCATTTACAGTTCTTAAGGAATCATCCTGAACAAGCCGAAATCTATCAACAATTGACAGATTTCATTGTCAAAAGCAGACGGAAAACCTAGTTTGTTTGCAAATAAAGTAAAAAAACACCCTTTCGTTCTAAAGACAGAAATACTTGCTAATTTTGTTCCGAAATTAAAACAAAGGCTTTACACAAACGTTTGTTATGAAATAAAGTGACGGAGGTGATGAAAGTTACGATAGTTAAATAGAATTAAGACTTCCGTAACCTTCTTCACTTCCATAACTCACGTAACTTAAAAATAATTTAGTTGCTTATCATGGCAGTTAGAAAACTTATCCTTACACTGATTGTTGTCATCAATCTGGTCATCATTTCATTTGGGATTATTTTTACCCCACGGTGGTTTTGGCTATTGACCATTCCCGTACCTCTGTTATTATTGGCGATTTATCACAGTGTACAAACCCATCACGCCATTCTTCGCAATTATCCTATTGTAGGGTATTTTAGGTTCTTTTTTGAGTCGATCCGACCCGAAATGCGGCAATATTTTTGGGAATCGGATACCGATGGAAGGCCTTTCAATAGGAGACAGCGCTCCATCGTGTACCAACGGGCCAAAAACGAACTGGAGACGGTGGCTTTCGGCATGCAATCCGATCCTCAAGCGGTAGGAAATGAATGGGTAGCTCATTCCGTTTTTCCTTGTCATATCGACAATCATGATCTGCGGACGATAGTCGGTAATAGTCAATGTCGCCAGCCTTATAGCCTTAGTATATTTAATATTTCGGCGATGAGTTATGGTGCACTCAGTAAGACAGCTATCACGGCATTGAACAAAGGTGCAGCACTACAGAATTTTGCCCATAATACAGGAGAGGGAGGGATCAGCAATTACCATATCAATGGGGGAGACCTTATCTGGCAGATCGGTACAGGCTATTTTGGCTGTCGTGACGAAAAGGGCAACTTTGATGGGGATCTGTATGCCGAAAAGGCCAACAGGCCCTATGTCAAAATGATCGAGCTGAAGATGTCGCAAGGAGCCAAGCCGGGACACGGAGGGATATTGCCTGCGGCAAAAAATACACCGGAAGTAGCTGCTATCCGGCATGTCATTCCGGGTACAGACGTCATGTCTCCACCGGCACATAGTGCTTTCAGCAACCCCTTGGAAATGATGCAGTTTATCCAGACTTTGCGGGAGCTTTCCAACTACAAACCTGTGGGTTTTAAGATATGTATAGGGGACAAGCAGGAGTTTCTTGATATTTGCTATGCCATGCAGACCACGCAGATATTTCCCGACTTCATTTCCATCGACGGTTCGGAAGGAGGAACGGGAGCTGCTCCCTTGGAATTCACCGACAACTTGGGTATGCCGCTTTATGATGCCTTGTCTTTTGTGACCACGACGCTGATCAACTTTGGGTTGAAGAAACATATCAAACTCTTGGTGTCCAGCCGTATCGTGACGGGCTTTGATGTTCTTAAAGTACTTGCATTGGGAGCCGATGCGTGTTATAGTGCACGGGGAATGATGTTTGCCCTTGGATGCATACAGGCGCTGAAATGTAACCTGGATGTATGTCCTGTCGGTGTGGCTACGCAGCGTCCACATCTTTACAAAGGTCTGGATGTAGAAGACAAGTATGTACGTGTGGCTCAGTTTCACCGCAATACGCTACGTGCCACCGTGGAAATCATGGAGGCTTGTGGATTCAAGACATTGGACGATGTGACTGCGGACAAGTTCTTCCGTAAGGTCGATAGTATCAATACACTAAGTTTTCAGGATATCTATTTTAAAAATACGGGAAAACTCAATAAAAGGGAAAATACCTTTGCAAAGGATGAGTTTTTAGAATAATTTTCAGCCTTGGGTTTAAGCCCAAGGCTGAAAATTATTTATCCCAGCAACTCCCTGGCATGTTGCAAAGCTGCTTCTCCGGGATTGGTTCCGCTAAGCATTTGGGCGATCTCCAATATCCTTTCTTCTGTATCGAGTAATTGTATATTCGAACGGGTTTTGTCTTCTTTGTCTTCTTTATATACCTTAAAGTGGGAGTTTCCTTTGGCAGCGATCTGCGGAAGATGCGATATGGCGATAACCTGTATATTGTGAGCCAATTTTTCCATGACTTCGCCGACACGCAGGGCAACTTCACCCGATATGCCTGTGTCGATTTCATCAAAAATAATAGTCGGTAATGCAGACGATCGAGCGACCAGGGATTTGAGGGCCAACATTACACGGGACAGTTCTCCTCCCGAAGCTACTTTGTGAATGGGCTGTAGGGCCTGGCCTTTATTGGCGGAGAATAAAAACCGGACACTGTCTAGTCCGCGTGTATTTATTTTTTGTGCCTCCATTTTCTGCAAATCGATCTTGAGTTGTGCATTACCCATACCGACATGTGCTAATGTAGTCTGTACGTAATTTTCGACCTGTGGAACAACGGATTTTCGGTTCTGATGGATGACTTCTGCCAACTCAAGTACTATTTCCGATTGCTGATCGCGCTCTAAGGCTATTTTTTCTAAAACCTCGTCTTGGTGCAATGCTATTTGCAGTTTCTCCTCCAATCTGTCTTTTAGCTCAATAAGATCGTTTTCAGAATCCAATCGATGTTTTTTCAACAAGGTGTACAGACTGCTTAAGCGGTTGTTCACTTCATCCAATCGACTTTCATCCAATATAACGCCTTCTTCCAGATGTGTGATTTCCTCCGCAATATCCTTGATTTCGATAAATGAACTTTGCAGTCTTTCGGCCAATTCTTCTACGCTTGGAAAATACTTGGCTGAATGTTGTATTTGTTGGAGGGCTTCTTTGAGCAAATTCGATACATTTTGTTCACCATCACACAAAAGGTAAGTCGAAGCCAGCAGACTCCGTTTGATTTCCTCCGCATGTTCTAATTGCTGCTGTTCCTCTTCCAAGGACTTTACCTCATCCCTTTGCGGATTGACCTTTTCCAATTCGTCGAACAAAAATTGATTGTAGTCTAATTCGGCATTAGCCTGTTCGGCTTGTTCTTTTAGGTCTTGCAACCGCTTTTCTATCGCTCTTAATTCTTTGAGTTCTTTTCGGAAAACTTCCAGATGTGTGGCATTGTTGGCCAAGCTGTCCAGTACAAAAAGTTGAAATTCTTCCGTGTTGAGCTGTAGGGTGGCATGTTGCGAGTGGATATCGATCAGGCGTTCGCCCAATAGCTTGAGTGTCGCCAAAGTGACGGGTGAATCGTTGACAAAAGCCCGTGATCTGCCATCCACAAAAATTTCCCGGCGTATAATGGTTTCTTTTTCATAGTCTAGGTCATTTTCGCTGAAAAAATCCGACAGCGCATAGGATTCCAGATTAAAATAACCTTCTATGACGCATTTCTTTTGCTCATCAAAAAACTGCTTACCCTCCGCCCTGTTTCCTAGGACCAACCCTAATGCGCCCATCAATATGGATTTACCCGCTCCTGTCTCACCGGTAATCATGTTCAATCCCTTGCCAAAAGAGATATTCAGGTTGTCGATAAGCGCATAGTTTTGAATGAGCAATCTTGATAGCATATACGTCTAAAGTTAAACAGCAAAAATAGTTATTTCTTGAGGCTCTCGTATTTAGAAAGGTTGGCGGGGTCAAGGTCTGCCAGCAGATTATATATTTTTATGCTTTCATTGGCAGGCATTTTGGAAAAGAGGCCGATAAACTCATTGGATTTAGCGGTATAAAGCGCTGTTGTCCATACATTGCCTGTATTGGAGCGATCTACCTCCTTGAGTTTCAATAGCAACTCGCTCATTTTTTTCTTAGCCTCGGATTCGTTTTCCATCATCTTGTCCAATCCTTCCCGGTGATAAGCGTATGCAAACTCTCGGTAAGGGTTATATTTTCTGTCCGTAAGGTTGTTGATGAGCCAATACCTGTTGTCCGTCGCTTCCATAGCACGCCAACCTTCGGTTTGGCTTGATTGTGAATAGTTTACGATTGTTTTGGCTTTGCCTAACATGGTCGTCCCACCCATATGCTTAAATGTATCCATATCCATGCCTGCAATGGTATAGCCGTAAAAGGCCAAAAGCGAAGCCAAAGGACTGAGGTTTTGCTCATTGTTGAAGTCCAGTTGTTCGCCCTCGGTATAGGTAAAGTTGAAATATTTGTCTCTAAAACTCAATATGGGAGAATTGTAGTTTGTGCCAAAAACAGGCCTTACGGAAGCAATATGTGCTGTAGCCGTGTACCTATTCATGCCATCATACTCCGAAATGACGATATTGAAGCTACAGTCTATGCGTTGATCTGGCTGTATAGCTGCACCTGTCCAGGATTTATTGTTCAGAAAATCGAATATGGCTTTTTTTAGTACTTCCAGCGTACGTGCATTGGCATTCAGTACTTGTGGAGACGAAACTTCCACACGTGCATTTAGGTCTTGGGAAAACACACTAAATGTACCCATGTACAATATTAAAAACAATAAAAAACGTATCATATTTATATTCTAATTATTTTTTAGTTAGTCAGTAATTCTACTTCTTAAATCCATTCTTTCGTGCAGTATCCTTATTACCTCAATTTCTGTTGAGGTGAGCACACGATAAAAAACAATGTGTTTTCCGACATGAAACCCTAGAATGTCTATTGCAATCGTTGCATAGCTCTTTCCCTTGTTTGGATCTTCAGCGATTGTTCGACAACTCTCCATAAGGAGTTTGTAGTATTTGTCGGCTTGGTTTTCTGACCACACTTCGTATGTGTAATCCCAGATTTTTGAAAGATCTTCGACGGCTTTATGGGTCAGAAAAAATTTAGCCATTATTTTTTTTGTGAGATTTGAGGGTATCCAAATGTTTTTTTGCATCAAAATCGTATGCAATCCCACTAATTAATCCTTCTTGAATTGCATTTTTTAATGCTTTAACTCGATTTTCCTCTTCTTCCAAAAGTCTTAGCCCAGCCCGAATAACTTCACTGGAATTTTTATAGCGACCTTCCGTGATACGACTTTCTACAAAATCTTCAAAATAACTCCCAAGTGATACTGAAGTGTTACGCCCCATAGCTTTCCTTTTTTATTTATATAAAGTTACCAAAAATTGGTAATATTTCCAAATCTGATGTTATTTTTCGGCTAGTCGGAAAATGACAAACTATAATCTGTCTTGTATTTTTCAATCTCTCAAACTAAAACCATAAGTTTGCACCTATGCCCGATTACAGCAAGCAATTGAGTAAATACATTCCGGAACAAGCGGCTCCCATTATTTCACAATGGATCAATGATACAGGTTGCAGGTTCAAGGTCACCCGTAGCCGCTCATCAAAATTGGGAGATTACCGGGCACCGTTTCGAGGACAGACACACCAGATTACGGTCAACCATGATCTCAACCCTTTTGCTTTCCTGATTACGACCATCCACGAATTTGCCCATCTAAAAACGTGGAATGAATTCAAAAATGGGGTAAAACCACATGGTGTCGAATGGAAAAGAAATTTTAAATTGTTAATCGAACCTTTCATCCGACTCCAGATATTTCCGTCCGATATACTCAAAGCTGTAACAACCTATATGGACAATCCTGCGGCATCTTCCTGTACAGACCTACACCTCTACCGTACACTGAAAAATTATGATACAAAAGATAGTTCTGCGCAGCATGTAGAAGATTTGGAAAACAACAGTGTCTTCTGTTTAAAGAACGGCCGCTCATTCCAAAAACTGGAGAAAATACGTAAGCGGTATAAGTGTATCGCATTGGACAGCCAAAAGATTTACCTTTTTCATCCATTGGCAGAAGTTTTTCCGGAGCAGGATTGATAAAGTTGTCTATTAATTCCTCTGATCGTCATTTCGAACGGAGAGAGACCGCGAAGCAGCTCCGAAGGAAAATCTATGGATGAATTAAAATTAACTAATTTTCAACAAGTTGAAAAATTGCTTAGCCCTAGATTTTACTTCGTAGAGCTCACTCCGTTCGGTTATCTTCGATGAGCTCGTTTCACTCGGTTCTCCTCCTAGCGTCGTCGAAATGACGGTGATGTTTACTTTTTTGGATACTATCCTATAAAACGTCGGGAGTCTCATTCAGTATTTTTTTATGGAAAATGTATGTTGCTATCATCATGAAATAAAACAACATACGATAACCCTAAAAAATATACTGTTATGTTTTCAAATTCAAATATCTACGCAAAAGAATGGTTGGACATCATCTTTGCGGACCGCAACAAGGCTTATGGTGCCTATGAATTGCGCCGTTTGGCTCCTCGCGCCACCAATTGGGCACTTGGTATCGTGAGTGGAGCTGTATTGATCGTGTGCGGTGCTGTCTATGCCCATCAAAAAAGCAATTTTCCGGTGATAATGTCGCCACAGGAACAGGTTATAGCTGTGGAGATCGAACCGGAGGAGATCCTTGAAATAGAACCGCCTTTGGAGCCATCGAAGCCAGAGGCTGCGGAACAGCCACAGCAGGTGGCGCAGGATGTTCCGGCGCAGGATGTGATTAAATTTACAGAACTCAATCCTACCGACAAGTCCCTGGTTAATGAAGATATTGTCGCTACGGAAGATGTGCTAGACAAGAAAAAGTTGCCGGGCAATATTACCATGGATGGTGTAAAAGGTGGAGAGCTCATCCCCAAGGGTACATTTGGGAAGACAAAGAAAGAAGGAGGTGAGCGTGGGATGAGAAACGGTAGTTTGATAGGATCGGCAGATGGCGTTGGAGAACCTTTTACGACGGTGGAAATCATGCCTGAACCCATTGGAGGAATGAAGGCTTTTGTACAATGGGTGGCGGACAATTACAATTTCCCGCAAGGAGCGATTGATGCCGGAGCCAAAGGTGTGATACAGGTTTCGTTTGTCGTAGAAGAAGACGGTAGCCTTTCCTCGTTTGAAGTGGGCAAGGACATGGGCTATGGAACGGGAACGGCGGCAATAAATTTACTTAAGAAGGCCCGGAAATGGAATCCGGGTGTTCAAAATGGTCGTCCTGTACGGGTAGCTTTTACCCTGCCTATCCGGTTGCAGGTGAATAGCAACTAAAAGAAATCCCTTTTCCAAAGTTCAAAACTTTGGAAAAGGGATAAAAAGACTACTTTGCCAGGTACCCACCGTCAACAGGGTAGTAAGCTCCTGTCACGAAGGACGATCTGTCTGAAGCTAACCAAAGTGCCAGTTCAGCAACTTCTTCAGGCTTGCCTAATCTCTGCATGGCATGTTGACTTTCTAAATACTTCAACGTGTCTTTGTCAAGGGCATTGTCTACCAATGGTGTGGCAATAAAACCGGGACCTATGGCATTGACGCGTACGCCTTTCGTGCCGTATTCCCAACCTGCTGTTTTTGTCAATCCTACGACACCGTGTTTGGCTGCAACATAGGCCGATGCCTGTGCAAAACCTACCTGACCCAAGATAGAAGCCATGTTGACGATGCTTCCGCCAACTTTTTCGATTTCGGGTAATTGGTAAAGCATACCGTAGAAGACACCGTTTAGATTGATATCGATGACTTTTTTCCAGCCATCTATGGGATATTCACCTATTGAGGCTGATGGACCTCCGATTCCTGCATTATTGACAGCGATGTGCAATGCTCCAAAATTTTCTACAGCTGTGTCCACCAATTTTTTGTTGTCTTCGGGTAAAGATGAATCTGCTTTGACAAATATTGCGTCCTCACCTAATTCGTCAACTACTTTTTTTCCTAGTTCTTCGTTTAAATCTGCAACGACTACCTTGGCACCTTCTTTTACAAAAAGTGTTACGATAGCTTTACCGATGCCTGACGCTCCTCCTGTAACAATAGCTACTTTGTTTTCTAATTGTTTCATGGCTTTATATTTTATGAAGTGAACAAATAAAATTATTTTCCTGTTCGATGCACGACAAGTTAAGCCTTTTTCGGAACGAAAAAAGTGACCTAAGGTTCAAAAAAAAGTAATATGATTTTGGCTTTACATTAGGGAATGTAAATGACAATAAGGGGATAAAAGGAAGAAGGTATTGACCTTTTCCAAAGTTCTGAACTTTGGAAAAGGTTATAAGGCTATTTAAAACTTCCGATAAATTCCGGGATTTTTTCCAAATAGTTTTCTTCGGCCAGTAATTTGACAAAAGCAGTGCCGACGATAGCACCGTTGGCGTAGGTCGTGGCTTTGGAGAATGTATTCTTGTCGTGGATACCGAACCCGATAATAAATGGGTTTTGCAGATCCATATCCTTGATCCGCTTGAAATAGGCTTCCGATTGATCTTTTACTTCGAGATTTTTTCCTGTAATCGCGTTGGATGACAATAGATAAATAAAGCTTGTGGACAGGGCGTCTATCTTACGGATACGCTCTTCCGAGGTCTGTGGCGTGACCAAGAAGATATTGCTGATCCCGTTTTCTTCAAAGGTACCCTTGTAAAGCTCCTCGTACTCGTACATAGGCAAATCCGGGATAATAGTTCCGTTGACTCCTACTTCTTTACAGGCCTTGCAAAAATTTTCTACACCAAATTGAAGTACAGGGTTGACATAGCCCATCAAAAATACAGGGATGGTAACGTGTTTGCGAAGATCTTTCAATTGTTCGAAAAGCACCTTTAGCGTCATGCCGTTTTTCAGTGCCTCTTCTGAAGCATGCTGAATAGTTGGTCCATCGGCTACCGGATCCGAATAGGGGAAGCCTATTTCCAGGAAATCAACCCCGGCATCTTCCAATGCCTTGGCAATAGTCACCGTACTGTCCAATGTCGGATAGCCGGCTGTAAAATATATGGACAACAGTCCGTTTGTGTGTTTGTTGAGTTGCATCGTAGTTGTTATTGAGTGAACCTGTTATCGAGTTATCTTGTTAACCTGATAACTTGATCACTTTTTACAAATTAAAATACTTCATATAATTGTCCAAATCCTTGTCGCCCCGACCCGAAAGACAGATGACGACAGTTTCATCTCCTTTGAAAGACATCTTTTCCAAATGGGCCAATGCATGCGAACTCTCGATAGCAGGGATGATACCTTCTAATTGAGTCAACAATAGCCCTGCTTGCATGGCTTCGTCGTCGGTAGCACTGACGTATTCTCCCCGTCCCGATTTGAACAGCCAGGCGTGTTGCGGGCCAATACCGGGATAGTCCAGTCCTGCTGAGATAGAGTAGGGTTCGATGACTTGGCCGTCTTCGGTCTGCATGAGAATGGAACGGCTGCCATGTAGTACACCTTCCTGACCGAGTGCAGTGGTAGCGGCAGATTCGCCACTGTTGACGCCATGGCCCGCGGCTTCTACCGCAATGATCTTGACGTCCTCATCATCCAGGAAGTGGTAGAACATGCCGGCCGCATTGGAACCTCCTCCTACGCAGGCCATGACAATGTCCGGTGTCTCCCGCCCGGTTTTTTCCAACAGTTGTTTTTTGGTCTCGGCCGAGATGATGGATTGAAAACGAGCTACCATATCGGGATAGGGGTGAGGGCCTACGACAGAACCGATGATGTAGTGGGTGTCCACGGGATTGTTGATCCAGTCCCGTAAGGCTTCGTTGGTTGCGTCTTTCAAGGTTTTGCTACCCGACTGTGCGGCGACTACTGTGGCTCCCATCATTTTCATACGGGCTACATTAGGTGCCTGGCGTTGGATGTCGATCTCGCCCATGTAGACGACACATTCCAGTCCTTTTAGGGCACATACTGTAGCTGTGGCTACCCCATGCTGTCCGGCACCGGTTTCGGCGATAATACGTTTTTTGCCCAAGCGCTCGGCCAGTAGGATCTGCCCGATGGTATTGTTGATTTTGTGCGCACCGGTGTGATTAAGGTCTTCACGTTTGAGGAAAATGTTGGCGCCATAACGTTCCGAAAGCCGTTTGGCAGGATACAAAGGTGAAGGTCGACCTACATAGTCTTTAAGCAATTGTTCGAATTCCTCCTTGAAAGAGGAGTCTTCCATGATTTTGAGGTATTGTGCCTGTAATTCTTCAACATTCGGATACAGCATTTCGGGGATATAAGCACCTCCGAATGGACCGTAATAACCTTTGTCATTTACCTGATATTTGCTCATTTTTAATGATTTTCAATGCTTGTGTCAATAAATTTATATCTTTTAGTCCGGGTTCGATTTCAAATTTTGAATTCAGATCCAGACCGATCATTCTTTCGTCTTCAAACCGGGAGGCTTGCCCGATATTTTCCAAAGATAATCCTCCACTCAGAAAATAAGACTTGTCGTAAGGGTATTCTTTCAGTTTTTCCCAATTGAAAGCCTGTCCTGTACCGCCATGTTGGGGACTTTTGGTGTCGAATAAAAGTACATCTGTTCTGTCCAGATATTCTTCCAATGTAGTCCAATCAAATTCATCGTCAATCCCAAATGCTTTGAAGACATATAGTCCGCTGTCCCGCAGGTATTGGCAGGTATTGGCAGGCTCATTGCCATGCAATTGTACAGTATCAAAACCAAATTCTTTAACTTTCTGTAAGATGGTTTCTGTTTGTTCATTGACGAATACCCCTACGTTTTGTACGGATGGAGACAAGGGCACAGGTTGTTCCACGTAACGAGACGACTTCGGGTAAAAGATGAATCCCATGTAATCTACAGGCAGTGCCGCAACCGCCTCGATATTCTCGGGGTACTTCATGCCGCAGACTTTTATTTTTTTAGATGATTTCACGGATTTAGATGATTACACAGATTTTTTAGATGATTTCACGGATTTAAATGATTACACAGATTTAAAAGATTATACAAGTTTTTTTAGTGGTTAGTGATCAGTAACTGTCCTCTGTCCTCTGTCAACTGTCCACTGATCACTGGTCAGTCAATTTCTTCAAACTATCTAATGCTTTCATTCCCAATAACGAACTTTCGGCCTCGTAATAGCAGTCTCCAAAGCTTTTCTCCGGATGAAATGTTTTGATGGCAAAGGCTGCGTTGGTCAGTACGACATTATTTTGCACGTTGGTTCCCTTTCCTTCGATGATGGTTCGGAATATGCCCGAGGCTTCTTCTACAGTGTCTCCGCCTGCCAAATCTTCCGCCTGTACGGGAGCAAACCCCAGCTCGTCTACCGAATAATAGCTTTCTCCACTATTGCTTATCAGTTTGAAATCACCTGTAAGCGATATCTCGTCGTAACCGTCCAAAGCATGGATAATGCTGTATTGCTTGTCCGAATTTTGGTATAAATAGCCATACAATCGAGCTAGTTCCAAACTAAAAACCCCTACGGATTGAAATCTTGGATTAGCCGGATTGGTCAGTGGACCTAACATATTGAAAAATGTCTTGACACCCAATGCGCGACGTATCGGTGCGACGGTTTTCATAGCCGGATGGAAGAGGGGAGCGTGCAGAAAGCAGATATGCGCTTCATCCAATTGCTTTTGTAGGGTATCCTTGTCATTTGTAAACTTGTATCCCAGGGCTTCCATCACATTGGATGATCCACAACCCGATGATACGCCGATATTACCATGCTTAGCCACGTGATAACCTGCTCCGGCAACTACCAGAGAGGCCAATGTGGAGATGTTGAAGGTGTTTTTTCCGTCTCCTCCGGTACCACACATGTCGATCAGATTGTATCCGTCAAAATCCATCTTCAGACATAGGTCGTACATGGCATCACGAAATCCGCCCAATTCTTCTACCCGTATACTGCGCATACCATAGGTCGTCATGAAGGCTGCAATCTGATGAGACTCGTATTTTCCGGTCGCAATGTTGGTCAAAATCTCGTAGGCCTCTGCCCTGGAGAAAGATTTGTATTCGAATAAATGTCTTAATATATCTTTCATTTTTTTATGTTTAACGTAAGGGTAAAAAAATTACCTTCGGTGAGCTCGCTTCGCTCGGTTTTTGCCCCTACTACAAAATCACAAACAAAAAAGGCTTACCTATGTGGCAAGCCTGTTATATTTTGTATGTATCAATTTTTTACAATAGGTCATTGCCGCAACATTAATCGTTGTGCCACCACCATGCGTTATTTGATACAAATTGTTTCATTCTTACATTAACGAAAGCAAATATGCTACAAGTTTTTTAGAAAGTCAAGAGGTTTTTTGAAGAAATGTCAAAAAAATGCCAATGTTCTTACTTTTCCAACTGCAATTCTATCATTACCGGATAATGGTCTGATGGGTATTTTCCATTAAAGTCATCTGTAATAATGTGATGACTCTTTACCTTTACGGACAAACCTGTGGAAAGGAATATATGATCTATGCGTGTGCCTGCATTTTGGCCCAGGTTATAACCATTGTGAGTGCCATAATTGGCATTGGTTTTTTCCGAGGTCATACTGTAGCTATCTTTCAACATGCCCGAATTGATTATTTTGTTGTAATTTACGCTGTTTTGATTGAAGTTGAAATCTCCTGTCAAAATACTGGGATATTTGGAAGATGCTGCTGGAATTAGTGAAAGCAACATTTGTACACTCATCTCTCTTGCTTTTGTGCCTATGTGATCCAAATGTACATTGAAAAAATTGAAGATTTTGCCCGTTGTTTTGTCCTTGAATTGGGCTCTGGTACATATTCTGGGTGATTGGGCATCCCAACCTATACTGCCCGGAGCTGAGCTTGTCGACGAAAACCAAAAAGTACCCCAATCCAATACTTCAAACTTTTCTTTTTTGTATAGGATAGGGGTATAATGCTTGTTCAATCCTGTGGTTTCTCCTTCTATACTGATCCCTATATAATCGTATTCGGGCAATAACTCCTTGATATCATTCAGCTGTCGTAGGTAAGGTTCCTGTGCACCGATAATATCGAAATCGTATTTTCTTAGTAGTTCTTTGAGGATATCCTTTCTATTGGACCACTCGCTGTCTGGAGAATTGGTTTTATTGTCGTATTGTATATTATAACTGGCAATTTTGAGTGGTGAAAGCCATTTGTCTGTAGCCGAATCGTTATTGTTTTTTTGACAAGACCAGAGACTGATTATAGCGAGCAAAGCATATAAGCTTTGCTTTATAAGTTTTTTTTGATGCTTCATCTTCTTCTATTCCTTATAGTACACGGCAAAATCGTCTATATTCAGGCGGCCATTGGATATTTCTTGGTTTTTAGAACCGTCACCCAAGCCAATCTTATTTATCCTAAACCTTACGCGGCCTTCTATATCCACTTTAAATTCTGCTTTAGTATATTTTTCTTTATTTGTTGCTACGATCAGATCGCCTATAGCCTGCCATTTCTTGCCTTTGTTTGTGGAATATTCCAGCTGGAACATACAAGGTTTGTCCAACGTAAATTGCTTATACCAAAATTCTACTTTGGTCGCTCCGTTGGGGAGATCAAACATCATTTGTAAATATGCAGACTTGGTATTGTTCTGATTCATACGTACTGCGTATTCTCCTGATACCGGTGTTTCGTATCTCTGGTTCTGGATGACGGCATTGTCCAGCCTCCATCTGCCGGTGGGCAATGAGACATCGTCTATGGCATATCGTTGCTTATTGCCTGTCTCGAAACTTTCCGGATAATTGGGGTAGAGTTTGTCCTGTGCTTTTGTGTTGAAGGCAAAGGCTGTTAGTACAAAAATTAATGTCAGTATGTTATAGTGTGTTTTTTTCATATTCTGATTTTTTTAATTTTTTATCGTCGTACCTTCTCGAAACGACGAGAAAGGGTGCCTTTAGACACCCTCAATGATGATCGTATTATTTCTTTTGATAAATCGCAAAATCATCAATATTCAGACTCCCGTTGTCAGCTCCGTTGGTAGGACTTCCAAACCTGTGAATCCTAAATCTGACCGGGCCTTCGATATCTACATCAAAGGAGACTTGTTTGGCCGTCCATGCCGCTTCGGTGATCACGTTGCCAATCTGTGTCCACGTACTGCCTTGATTCGTAGAGTATTCCAAAGCGAAAGTACATGGTGCTCCCAAATTGGCTCCCGATTGATTACCCCAGGTTCCATAATAAAAACTCACCTTGGAAGCACCGTTTGGCACGTCAAAGGCCATGGCCAAGTAGGTAGAAGGACCGGTAGCCGGCCGTGCACTTCGCCAAGCATGTGAGGGACTGACTATTTTGTCCGTAACTTGATTCCTAAATCCACTGTTGTCAAATGTCCAAACTCCCGTAGAAAGATAGATCGGCGTATCAAAACCTGCTATATACACGCCTACATCGGCGGTTCCTCCCGTACCTGTAAGGCCTGGTACATGCTCGAAAGTTTCCGGGAATCCGGCATATATAGGGCCGCTTGCACGATATTCGGGTAGAGATCGCAGATCGTTAAAAAATGTTTCGTACCTGTTGTACACTTCGTCATCTTTAAGGAGTATAACGGCTGTATTGCTATTCCGTAGAGAATTTGCAGTAAAGGACAGTGTCCCGGTAACCGTTACTTTTGTGCCGACAACTCCATCGTACGTCCCATTAATCAGCATAAAACGGCTACCAAAGTTGGTCAGCGGTCTTTCGTTATCATTCACATTCAATATCCGGACAAAGCCTCCTTTTGACTCAAATACTTCGAACCTTGACAATGTCGCTGCAACATTACTTTTCAGCACGATCTCTACTTTTGCTCCTTGTTCTACCAGTTCTATCAGTTTGTCCAATATGGCGATCCGGTTGTCATCCCAAAATGCCATGGCTATTCTGACCTCTGCAGTAGCCGGGTCACTGATCCTGTTGAGGAAATCGAGACTAACGTCTCCACTAATGACAGCCCCGTTGTTACGGTAGGGCATAAAGTGGGCTTCGGTATTGCCTGCATTCAGTATCTCGAAAAAATAGTTGTAGCCTGTCATTCCAGAGATAGCCCGATCTTTCATTTCATTCCAGTATTTTAAATAGGCATGGTATAGTTCCTCGTCCGATAAGGTTATGGCATCCTGGGCTCCTCTGGAATCGGCCACTGTAAAACTGCTCGAAGCTTGAAACACAATATGCTCCTTACTGCCTTCCGTAGTTTCTATTTTACTGAAAAGGATAAACCTGTTTTCATTGATGGCAGCATCCGCTATGTCGTTGTATGTCTCCCAGATCTGCGTGTTTTTCATATCGGCTCCTCGAAGAAAATTAAATGCAGCAGGGTTTACCCTTTGGGGTTCTACTCGACTCATATCTATCAACAGGTTAAGATTCACACCTCTGTTGTCTGCTCTTTTGAAAGCCTCCAAAATTCCTTCATGGTTGATTTGGTTGATACACATGTAGATAGAAGACTCTGGTTCGGCGGCATCTATCAATGCTATGATGCTGTTTAAAATAGCTTCTGATTCGAGGTTGGCACTGTAAAACTCTTTTTGTGTGAAACTCACTTCGGGCAAGTTGATGGTAATTGGTACCAATGTCGTATCGTTAATATTTCCCTCCGAATCCTCATAATGGATATTTTCATCTATCCGATGATGGATTTTTTCACACGATGAAATGATACTGCTTATCGCCCCAAGCAACAAGAGTATGAAAAATATATACTTTTTCATCTTTTTAACATTTGTTTTCTATTTCTTAATTTCTCACATACGTCACAGATATTGGATTCTCTATGTCATTTGTAAGCTATCACTTCTTAATAGGGTTGATACACGGCAAAGTCATCAATATTCAAGCGTCCGTTACTGATTGTCGTTGTACTGGTGCCTAATCCTAATTTATGGATACGGAAACGTACGGGTACGTTGATATCCATCATAAAGGTTTTTAATTTTATTTCTGAACCGGCATCTGTCACATGCTCGCCCATCTGTTTCCATGTTGCTCCCTGATCAATGGAATACTCCAGTCGCCAGGTAGATCCGGGATCACCGCCCCAACGTGCATAATAGACAGTCACCTTGGACGCTCCATCGGGCACATCAAACTCCATCTGAGCATAGGCAGGATTGGCATTGTTCAAGTTGAACCGAATGGCGTGGGTTCCACTTGATACCCTGTCAGTGACTTGGTTTCTTAGTCCTGCTATATTGAACTTCCATGTGCCTGTCGGTAATTCCATGAAAAATGCGGCATTCTGATAATCGTGGGACGACTCAAAACTCTCTGGAAATCCGGGATATACTCTTCCACTGGCATTTTCCATATCGGCTATGTTGCGCATTCTTATTTCTACCCCATTATTTTCCTTTCCTAGGATGACGCCTTGAAAGGAAGCGTTGCCCGGTAGGCGTTCATTGGCAAAGGATGCCTGTGCAGCTGTAAACAAGGAGACCTTAAACCCTAATTCTTCCAGTTGTTTATCTCCTGCAAACGTTTCGTCCGCTGCGGGGGCAGGTGTGATATCTCCCAAGACCTGTACCAAGGTGTTTTCATATTTATCCCGGTTATTGTACAAGGTTGCTACACCTACAGCTCGAGGTTGTACCGTTTTTCCACTGGTTACTTTTCGTACTTTGTCAGGTTCTATACCTCTTACCTGTAGTAAACCGTTATATCTGGTCAGCAGTTTTCCGGTAACATTGGCTACTATTGAATCGCCTAATTTGAAATCATTGGCATTATTGAGCTCTAGCGCCATACCATGATCGCCACTCTGCACCACAATGTATCCGGGTATATGGTTCCCGTTGTCTAGGTCCGTGATGACTATACCATTGATCCGGCTCTCGGGCAATACCATGTCTTCTCCTTTGTACAGGGCTTTGATGTACTTTAGCGGAAGCGGATCTGCATGATAGACATCCTTTGTACAGCTCCAAAGAACCATTAATCCAGCTAGGATCGTATAGAGTTTTATTTTTATCTTTTTCATGTTCTGTTTTTTTGATTTGGATTTGTACTGCGATTATTCCATCCACCAGACTTTTATGTTAAGATTATCCCCACCTATACGGTTTACGACTTCATCGTAATTGGCCCTGTTGTACAGTTGTGCGCTGACAGGATATTGCAGACGGGCGGGGTGTTTCCCTTCGTTCATCATATCGGGGCCTACGACGAGTGTCGGATAACCTGTTCTTCTGATCTCATGCCACTGCTGAAATCCATTCTCAAAAAGGGCTATATATTTCTGTCCCATAATACGTTCCAACGTGCCATTGTAGGCCACATCGGTATGGTTGAGAAAGGTTGTATTGTCGGTGATTCCCCAATAGGCCAAAGAAGCATTGACACCACTGTCGTAATATGTTTTTGCATTACCTACCATATATCCTTTCAGTACGGCTTCGGCCAATAGGAACTGCTGCTCGGAAAACTGCATAATATCGCCAAAGTACTTGGATTGCTTCAAGTTCATCTGATAGGTGGAATACGTGCCTGTACGGTAGCCGGGATCTGCTGAGGGGTAGCCTGTAGGAACACCCACATAACCTCCACCTACAGTTGTAGCCCATTTTGATAATCTAGGGTCATTGGTAGAGGCCAGTTTTGCTATAAAGGAACTTGAAAAATCGATAGCTCCATTGAACGCCATATCCCTGACATCGTAATAGGGGCCTAAGAAGGGGGTTACATTTGTGTAGACGAAGGTTGCGCCATCGTCGTTATCGCGCATCAACGGATATTTTGTAGGATTGGCCAAGAGTTCGATCAGTTTGTCCCTGTATTCCGGACCTTTGGACTCGACCCGCATCAGTAATCGTAATGCCAAAGCATTCGTAAAGCGCTGCCACTTGGTGATGTTGGCCGCAACGTTGGCATTGTATAGCAGATCTTCACCGGATAATGGCTTTGAAAGATCGTACAGACTATTCGCCCTTTCGAGGTTCACGAAGATGGAATCGTATATCTGCTTTTGGGTATCAAATTTTGGTGTTGTGTTTCCTTCGATTCCCTTGGAAGCATCCGTATAGGGTACATCACCGTAGATATCGGTAATGTTGGATATCAACCAGGACTCCAGTGTCAATGCAATGGCTGTATAGTTGGCATCACCACTTTCTTCTGCCAATTTGCGCATGACTTTAAAATTGAGTAGCTGTCTGTAAGGGGTGCCCCACATGGTATTGAATGTACTGGAACTCATCTGATAACGGTGTATCTGATTGTTGCCCTGTTGCTGTCTCATTACCGTAGCCTGGGCCAGCTGTGTATTGATAGAATGCCCTTGATACTGGATGTGTTTTACTGCCTGATACAGTGAGTTGTTCAAAAAAGATGATGCAGCGGGGTTATTTATCCCTTCGGGATTTACCTTCAGATCATCCAAGTTGGTTGTGCAAGCCGATAAAATACCGACGGCCGCCAACAAATAAATGATAATTTTAGTTCGTTCCATAATCATCCCTTTTAGAATTCTAGATTTAAACTTGCACCAAAAGATCGTGTGGAGGGGAATTGCCCTATTTCTATCCCCGGCAATACCTGTGCACTGTTCAAGGTTGCTGTTTCGGGGTCAAACAACGGGAAGCGGGTGAATACCAAAAGATCCCTGCCTGTCAGTGTGATGTTCGCACTTTTGATTGCATGCCATTTGATGAATTTTTTTGGTAGCTTGTAACCGATGCTTACCTCTCTCAATTTCATATAAGTCGCTGAGAATACGTGGGGTTCCAATACGGCAGAATGATAATATTGATTGTAGTAGAGGGCTGCGGGTACTCTCACCGTGTTTGGTGAATAGGTTCCATCCGGATTTTCTACCACTCCTTGACCGATGATCCCTGTTTCTCTACCGGGCAATGTATTCTTTAGCTTTCCGGAAGAAGACAACTGGGCATGTGAATGTGACATCATGTTGCCACCGACTTTTGCATCCAACATAAAGCTGGCCGTCACGCCTCTCCAACTGAAACTATTTTTCATACTTGCCGTAAAATCTGGATTGGTATTTCCGAAATTTTGGACCGTATCTGTATAGACCGGCAAGCCGTTATTGAAGATTTGTTGTCCATCCGGGGACCTTTTGAATGCTATTCCGTAGAGTTGACCCAATGGCTTTCCTTCTTCGGCTACTAAGTATGTGTTGGACCAGGCTCCGTACAAGGTCAATCTTTTTTCTGCTCCCAATGCAGAAGATACATCTACGACCTTATTTCTGTTGGCTGCCCAGTTGATATTGACATCCCATTTTAATCCATTGTTTTTTTGGATTGGTGTAGCTTTGAACTGCACCTCTATTCCCTTGTTTTCAACCTTTCCGACATTGGTCATAGCCGTATTGAAACCACTGGATTGATCTACAGGTAAGTTGATGATCTGATTTCGGGTACTTCCTTTGTACAAGGCGACATCCAATCCTAAACGTCCTTTAAATAGCCGCAAATCAAAACCTGTTTCGTAAGCATCCGTAAACTGGGGTTTTAAATCGGCATTTGGCAATACGCCCGGTGTGTTTAATGAGCCTGTAAAATCAGTTCTATAATAATTCATCAGGAAGGCATACGGATCTTTGGAATCAACACCTGTAGAGGCAAACGAACCTCTGACTTTGGCCAAAGAAATCCATCGTGGCATGGCAAACACTTCGTTAAGCAGTATGCTGGTATTGATGCTTGGGTAGAAGAAAGAAGAATTGTGTGATGGTAAGGTTGATGACCAATCATTACGTCCTGTCAGCTCCACAAAATATTTGCCTCTGAAATCAAGATTGACAATACCGTACAGGCTGTTGACCATAAAACGGTGTTTATCACTCCTGCTTATGACCGGATCTTTGCTATTGGCGATATTGTACACATTGGGCAGTGTCAATTTGTCTGCCATGAGATTGTCGAATTTATAATCGTTGAAGCGTTGGTTTCCCCCTATGCTTGCCGTATATTTTAATCCGGGGATCGCTCCTTTGTATTTTAATAGGAAATCGGTGTTTGCTTCTAGTCTGAATACATTTTGCTGACGGTACATACCTTCTTTCCAGCGATAGGTACTGTGCGGGCGTTGCTGTTGGCGATATTCATAGCTCATATCTGTGCCGGAGCGTAAACTAAAATCCAGGTTGTCACTTATTTTGGCAGTTGCCTGTATGTTTCCGATCACGTTATGCCGGTCGCTGGCGTTGGTCATATCGTACGCCACCACATAAGGATTGTCCAAAGCACCCCAAAACGGAGAAAATTCTTTTATGCCTTCCTGTCCGGGAACCCACCTCTGCTTGTACCAATCCATATTAATATTGGGTGTCTGCCAGATCATGAAGTACATGATCGTCTGGTTGTTGTACCCTTGACTTGGCAGATTATCCGTGAATTTTCTGTTATAATTGGCTTTTCCGTTGAGTGTGATACGAGAAGATATTTTTCTATTGCCTGCCAAGCCCAGTGTGATCCGTTCGAATCCGGTATTGGGTATGATCCACTCATTCTTATAGTAAGTGGCGGATGCCCTGAAACCTTCTCCAGCGACCGCTACAGACGTATTAGAAGAGGTAGCCGGTTGAAAAAAGCCACTATAAGCATTTTTTTGCGGAACCCAAGGCATACGTTCCGTTCTAGGCGCAGTGACGGGATCCGAATAGGTTTCGGTATCGTAAGGGGAATGGTATTGGAAATAGGGCTGTCCTAAAAAACGAGCTCCCCAGGCTGCAGGTGTTCCTCTCGTGCTGTTGCCATCCACACTGTTGCCGTAGGAATACCAATCTACGCCAATCGATCCTTGACCGTATTCCCATTGATAGTCTGGGTAATTGTTGACGTAGGAACGTGTCAGGTGCGTGTTGACGTAGATACCTAATCCCGGTGTTTTTTTGCCTGATTTTGTGGTGATGATAATGGCTCCATTGGATGCTCTCGATCCGTATAAGGCGGCAGCTCCAGGTCCTTTCAGCACGGAAATATTTTCTATATCTTCTGGATTTAAGTCGCTCAAAGAGCTTCCAAAATCGACCGGATTATCTGAATCTATGATTGGTCCGTCTCCTGTCCCGGTCTGCGACGAACTTATCGGAATACCATCTACGACGATCAAAGCTCCACTGCCACCCAGAGCGAGGACATTGTCTCCTCTTAGTACCACGTCGCTGGTCCCCACCGGACCTCCGATTTTATTGAGGTTTAAGCCGGCTACTTTGCCGGAGAGCGCATTGATCCAGTTGCTTGTGGGCGATTGAGAAACCTCTATGCCATCTATTTTCTGTACGGCATATCCCAACGATTTTTCTTCTCTTTCTATCCCTAAGGCAGTGACGACTACTTCGTTGATCTCTTGCACATCAGGCTGTAATCTGAACTCGACAGTAGTAGATTTGCCTGCGATGACTTTGACCTCTCTACGTGTCTGGGAAGCATACGATACAAAACTGGCTTCCAGGGTATAGGTGCCGGCTGGAAGAGAGATGTTAAAGATTCCCTGCTCGTTGGTGACGACGTTGCGGTTGAGCTCTACGACCTTGATGCCCGCTGCTGACAAGACTTCGTTTTTTTCATCAAAGACTTTTCCTGTCAATAATCCGGGGCCTTGTTGTGCATTTTTGGTAGAGGTTTCCGAAACTGGAAATACCGAAATCTGCTTACCACTTATTTTGTAGGCAAATGCTGTGTTTTTGAGGGTTTCGCTTAGAATTTCTGGAACACTTTTTTGTACAAAATTCACATTTACAGTAGAAGAAAGCTTCGCAATCTTGCCTTCTTCATAAAAGATTTTGTAATCGCTCATGTTTTGGATATACTCAAATACATCCTTAATTTTCCCATTTTTAATCTGGAACGAGAGCTTGGTTTGGGAGTAGGTTTTGCCGTAGACACTGACCATGGTCATAAAAAATATCAGGGACATAACCTTGATAATGCGCGCAAAACTTACTCCATTTCTTTTCAGAAAGTGTTGGTTGATGCTTGTTTTTTGCATAACTTAGGTAACTTTTTTAATTATTTCGGATAATTAATAAATTGTATTCTCGATGGAAGATGTTAGCCGCATCTTCCATTATTATCATTCAATGGTCTATCGCCTCACTATCTTAATATCCACCCCCTTTCTGTTTTCTCGGCTGTATAACCCGTAGTCAATGCGATGGCGTCCATCACTTCTCTGAGGTCTGTCTGCAGATCAAGACGTCCTGAGAAATACCGCTCTCCATCATTGATGTCGAGCTGTATCGGTACATTATAATATCTTATTAAGGTTTTGATGACATATGTGATGGATTGGTTTTGCATATATAGATAGCCTTCCTTCCATGAGGTGTAGGTCTCTGTCTTTACAACGGATCGGACAAATGAGCTACCGGCTTCATGTACCGCCATTTGCGTTGGTTTTAGCTGTGTCATGATCTTCGGTTGGTTCATATCGCTCAAAGCTACAGAACCCTCTACCAAGACTGTACTCATCGTTGTCTCGTCTTCGTAAGCTCTTACATTGAAGGAAGTCCCTAATACTTTGACATCTACATTTTTTGCATAGACGTGAAAGGGTTTTGCCGCATTGTGCGAAACATCAAAGAAGGCCTCTCCCTGTAAGAAAACTTCTCGCCTATCCCCATTGAAAGTGTTTGGATATACCAAACGGGAACCTGAGTTTAACCATACTTTTGTGCCGTCTGCGAGCTGTACCTCGGCTCGTCTCCCATAGGGGACGGCCAAGGTGCTGTAAGCATCTTTTGCTGTTTCTATTTTTTGCTTTTCATCTCCCTGACCGGTGTTTACAAAAAACTCATCACTTTCGTAATGGATATTGGCATTACCTTTCAAATCCAGTGTTTTGTCGTGATCCAAGATCAAACGGGTTTCTTTGAGATTGCTGATATCTGCATCAAGCGATTTGGCGTAGGACAAAAGTTCTTGCCGAGTGTCTGGTTTTGTTTTGTTGGTATAAAAGAAAACTGCTGTTCCCACCAATAAAATAACTGCGGCAGCGGCTGCACGGAAGAAAAACAACCGTTTGATTTTGTGATTATCCAAGTTGATTTTTCGATATAATCCTGCTTTCAATTGTTGGTTTTTATTATTCCAGGTGTACTCGGCACGGCCATCGTCTTCGTTCAATCGGTTATACCATTGCTCTACTATTCTGGTTTCTTCTTCAGAACATTTACCTTGAAGGTATTTTTCGATCAATTTTTCTAATTGAGGATTCACTGCTTTTCTGTGCTTATATTAAAGAGACAACGTTGCTCGCCGAAAGTACTAGACGTACTTATTTATTCTTTTACATTTTTAGGATCTCCGACTAGGGCACGGTGTCTGTCGATCATCTTTTTGAGTATGTCTGGATGAGTTTTGGCCAGATTATTTTGCTGTCCTATATCGTTCTTGATATTATAGAGTTGATACTCCGGGGAATTGCCTCGTTCAATATTTGTTGTTTTTGTCACAGCAGGTCCATCATAGGGCGGTATCATGACCCAGTCGCCTTGGAGTAAGGCGGTTTTGGTCAATGATTCCAAAATAAGTTCGTTTCGTCCTTTTTCGCTCTTTCCTAATAATGCATTCAGTATATTCTGACTATCGGTCTGTTCATGTGTTATATTTAGCATCTTTCCTAGGGATGTCATTAAGTCCATTTGACAAATGAGGGCATCTGACACGCCCGGTTTTATAGTCTGTTTCCATTGCACGATGAAAGGTACTCTTGTGCCTGCTTCGTAAAGGCTGGTTTTTCCGCCTCTGAATGGTCCCCAAGGCTTATGGTCTCCCAATCGTTCTACCGCGTCGTCATAATAACCGTCATTCAGTACTGGACCATTATCGCTTGAAAAGATAATTAAAGTGTTTTCGATCAGCCCCTCTTCTTCCAAAGTTTTCATAAATTCACCGATACACCAATCTGCTTCTAAAATCACATCTCCACGTGGCCCCAGACCGGACATGCCTTCAAATCTTTTGTGTGGAGTACGGGGCACATGCGGCTGATGCATAGCATAATAAAGAAAAAACGGCTTATTTTTATGTTGCCTTACATATTCTTGGGCTTTATTAAGAAATACATCTGCTAGATCTTCATCTATCCATTTTGCTTTTGTCCCTCCTTTCATAAAACCTATACGGGGTATACCATTCGTAATGCTGTTGTTGTGACCATGGTGGTACTTTATCCGCATGAGCTCAGGGTTGTTTAATCCGGTAGGTTCTCCTTCAAAATTTTTCGTATAGTCCACTTCAATAGGATCGTCGGCTTCTAGTCCTACTACATTCCCGTTTTCTATCAGGACGGTAGGGACTCTGTCTTGTGTCGCAGCCATAATAAAAGAATAGTCAAAGCCGACCTCATTGGGTCCGGGACGTATGTGTTTATTCCAGTCTATTTTTCCTTTACCAAGTCCCAAATGCCATTTGCCAACGATTCCGGTATGGTAGTCGGCCTGTTTTAATATTTTGGGTAGGGTTTGTTGCTGTGTGTCGATAAGCAAAGGAGCATCGCCCGGCAAAATTTTAGCTTCTTTGTTTCTCCAAGGGTACATCCCTGTCAACATGGCATAACGACTGGGGGTACAAGTAGAAGATGTCGAACGTCCGTTGGTAAAACGAATACCGTTTTTTGCCAATAGGTCTATATGGGGTGTCTTCAATGCTGTAGCACCATATGCACTTACATCTCCATAGCCGAGATCATCTAGATAGATGATGACAATATTGGGACGATTGGACTTTTTTTGCTCCTTGGAAACATGACTATATGCTGTATTGCATAAAATAAGAAGCAAAAAAAAGGCGAGTATTATTTTCATGGGGTATCAAATCTAAATAGTACAATAATCTGTTTTTGTATTAAGGAAGCCCTATCTCTAACATAATCGGAAAATGGTCTGACGGATACATTCCTTTGTAGGAATCTGTCAGAATGCGATAGCTTTTTATGTCTAAGGCCGGGCTTAGGGAAACATAGATGTGATCTATGCGATTGGTCCCTTTCAATTCGGCTCTATATCCATTGAAAGTCGGGGTATTTCTGTTTCGTATCCTTTTTGCCAGATGATAGCTGTCTTTGACCAGTCCCGATTCATTTAGGACTTTGTAGTTGTCATGATGTTGGTTTGTGTTGAAATCACCGGTCACGAAGAGGGGATACCCATCGGCGATCTCCTTGATTTTGGAAAGTAACAATTTAGGACTTTCACGTCTTGCAATGACCCCTTTGTGGTCGAAATGTATGTTGAAGAAAAAGAATTCTTTTCCTTCCTTTTTTTCCTTGAATTTGACCCATGTACATATCCTGTTGGAATGTGCATCCCAACCTCGTCCAGGTTTATCGGGTGTTTCAGAGAACCAGAATGTTCCCCAGTCCAGTACATCAAATTTTTCCTTTTTATAGAATATAGGTGTGTAATGGCCTTTCAATATGTTGGTAGTCCCCCTGATATTGATTCCTATATAGGCATAGTCTGGGATTTGGGGCATGAGGTCGTTCAACTGTGCTAAGTAAGGTTCCTGTCCTCCGACGATGTCAAACTGATATTTATTGAATATATAAACTACACCTGGAAGTCTTTTTTTCCAAGTATTTACGCTATCCCGAGGATTGTCATATTGGATGTTGTAACTCGCGATTTTCAGTTTAGCGGTTTGTGCAGAAAGTTGTGATTGACCGATAAGAAAAAGGGTAAGCAAAAATAGTAATCGTCTCATTTGAGTTCTTTAGATTTATGTTGTTTTTAATCAAAGAGACAAAACGAGTGTAGGAAAGTACTATAGGAAAAATAAAAAAGTATGTAATTTTTCTAAAAACAGGCGTAATCGCCTATTGGCTGTGCTGAGTTGATTCTTGACCGTTTGTTCGGAGATGTTGAGTTGAGAGGATATTTCGGATATGGACAGCCCGTCTTCTTTCCTGAGTCTCCAGATCCGGTGCATTTTTTCGGGTAGACGGTTGATCTCCGATGTTACCAGTTTGGATATACCTATGATGTCTGTTTCTCTTGCCAAGTCGGTATCTTCATGCGAAAGTGATTTTGTGTAGTCCAGCGCTCTTTTTTCTCGATTGTTGGTCTGTAGCAGATGATTTAGGATGTGGTTTCTGAGGGAGGTAAACAGAAAAGCTTTGAAGGAGGTGTTTACGGAGATATTTTCTTTTTTTCGCCATATTGAAGCAAAAAAATCCTGAAAAACATCATCTACTTCGTCTTTATTTTTGATTTTTTTGTAAATTGTATAGTAGACCGCTTCTGAATATCTTGCATATAGCTCGTCGAAAGCAGTCATAGACCCTTTGGACATTTCGCTGAAAAGCAATATTTCTTCTTCGTGGTCGTTTACCATTGTTGTTTCTCCTAAAACAAGATTGCTCCTCTTATTACAGAGATCAGACACATCTTCACCTCCGTTGCAAAAAGACATGTTTGATGTTAAGTTTTGATTAGCTTAGCTTCATGTTTTGGTTAAATATACAAACATGAGGAGCACTGCAACGTAGACAAACTTAGATAAATTTTACTTTATTTACAATAAGGAGGGGGTGAGAGATTTTTTATGGATACTTGTTTAATACCTTACAAAATGCGCTTTTCTACCCCCTTTGGAGACCAAGGTAAAAGAGCCTATTTTGTTGTTTTCGACATATACAGCCAACATTTGTCGTTTTCTGTAGTGTAGGAAATACATGTTTTGGGTGTCCAGATTCTCAGGGTCGATATCATTTATTTCCTTGCGAGGCATATTGCTATAGGGGGTATAGGTGATCTCGTCGGTACGTTTGGTCATCAGATTGATGCGTACTTCCTGAAGGCTAACCTCAAGATAATCGTACAGCTCGTCCGAAGGATTCTGGATGATGAGGTGTTGGCTCAATACGATGTCAATGGCTTTGCTATCATCTGCAAGATCTGCAATGAAGGATTGGATCATCGCTATATCCTTAGCATGGTCTTTGGAAGCTATGCTTTGTGCGGATAGTGAAGTCGTCAATAGTCCCAGCAGGATAAATGATAGTAATGGCCTCATTGTTTGCATGTATTTACTATTCCGACTTCGGAACGGGTCAAAGGATTAATTTACGGCATAAAATAAAAATCGCACTTATTTTGAAGTGCGATTTTTATAAATTCTTAATACTCATCTTCGTTGAAAAAGAAATCATCTTTCGTCGGATAGTCTGGCCAGATTTCCTCAATGTTTTCGTAGGGCTCTCCATCATCTTCCAAAGCTTGGAGGTTTTCGATGACCTCCACAGGAGCACCAGAACGAATTGCATAATCGATCAGCTCATCTTTAGTAGCTGGCCATGGTGCATCTTCCAAATGCGATGCTAATTCTAGAGTCCAATACATAGTCTTAACAAATTATGTTTTTACTTTTTCGCAAAAATAGCATTTAATTTAATTAAAACAAGCGATTTGTGTTTCTTTTAGAAAGAATGTGTTTAAGTGTCTTTATGTCAGTGTGTTGTGTTGTTTTAATTATATGTTTTTTACATTTTCGTGAAGATTGCCGGTTTTCCAATGTTCGCGCATGGCGATGTACATGTCTGTCTGTAATTTTTCTCTTGCTTCTGCACTGATGTCGCGGGTGTCGATAGGGGGGAGGATCGAGATATGGATGGTACCGGGGCGGGATCCATATTTCTTTCCTTCATCCCATAATACTCGCCATGCATCATGGATGACTATGGGAAGGATCTGCACATGGTTTTCGATGGCTAAGCGAAAAGGGCCTGATTTGAACCCATGGAGTTGAGGAGGATATTCGTCGTCGATCCTTCCTTCGGGAAAAATGACGACAGATTTTCCTTCTTTGATCAATATATCGGCTCGTTTGAAAGCCTTGAATGCGGATATTTTGCTTTGTCGGTTGACGGCAATATCAATGGTTTTGAAAAATATCCGTGTGACGGGGTTCTTTAATAATTCTACCTTTCCCATGAAAGAGAATTGCTGTGGACAGGTATAATTGATAGCTGTAATGTCCAGTATAGAGGTGTGATTGGGACAGATAACATAAGGTTTGGACCAATCGATAGGAACTTCTTCACGTACTTGGAAGCGTATGCCCACTGTAGTAGTAGCAAAGAGGCTAATCCACTTACGGAAAAAAACGATTTGTCTGAAGTACTTTTGGGGATTTCGGGTATAGAAGTATAAAAGAGGAAAGGCTAGGATGAAATAAAAGAGTACGGATGCAAAATATAGTATGGTGTGTATTTTTCTGAAAAAGTGTGCCATAATAATTTTTTATCCAAAACCTACCTTACTTACGCTGGCGCACGACTCCTGTCGTGTGCCCTTACTTAATTGATCGGGCACGAGAGAGGACTCTCGCGCCAGCGGTGTCGTCAGAATGACAACGCTTTTTAGCCTCCCACTTTATTTCACTATTTACTTAATTCTGCATAGTACTTGTGAAAAAGCGGGATAGTTTCTATCCCTTTCAGATAATTCTCTATACCGTATTTCTCGTTTGGCGAATGCAGGTTGTCGCTGTCTAAGCCAAATCCCAAGAGTACAGTTTTGATGCCCAGTTCTTTTTCGAAAAGTGCTACGATTGGGATGGAGCCTCCTCCACGTGTTGGGATAGGCTTTTTGTTGAATGTCTCTTCCAATGCTTTTTCAGCGGCCTTGTAGGCAATACTGTCCGTAGGAGTGACGACTGGCTCTCCGCCATGATGCGGTTTTACCTCTACCTTTACGGATTTGGGAGCTATACCCTCGAAATGCTTTTTGAACAATTGTGTGATTCTTTCGGAATTTTGATTAGGCACGAGACGCATGGAGATCTTTGCAAATGCCTTGGAAGGCAACACGGTCTTGGCTCCTTCACCAATGTACCCGCCCCAGATACCATTTACTTCCAATGTTGGGCGAACGCCTGTATGTTCGATGGAAGTATAGCCTTTTTCGCCCCAAAGTTCCTCTACACCAAGATCTGTCTTATATTCTTCGATGTCAAAAGGGGCTTCGTTTAGTGCTTGTCTTTCTTCGGCTGTCAGTTCGACAACATCGTCATAAAATCCGGGGATAGTGATGTGATTGTTTTCATCGTGCAATGAGGCGATCATTTGTGCCAATATCGTTGCAGGATTACCTACTGCACCTCCATAAACACCTGAATGCAGGTCACGGTTTGGCCCCGTGACTTCGACTTCTACATAGGACAGACCACGAAGTCCTGTTTCCAAAGAGGGGTTTTCCAGGCTGATCATGGAAGTATCCGAGATGACGATGACATCGGCTTTCAGACGTTCCTTATTCTCTTTGACATAAATGCCCAGATTGGCAGAGCCGACCTCTTCTTCGCCTTCAATCATGAATTTCACATTGCAGGCCAATTGGTTTTCTCTGACCATATATTCAAAGGCTTTCACGTGCATGTAAAACTGTCCTTTGTCGTCGGCTGCACCACGGGCGTATATTTTGCCATCACGCACGGTTGGTTCAAATGGCGGTGTGTTCCAAAGTTCCAGAGGATCTGCAGGTTGTACATCATAGTGACCATATACGAGTACTGTCGGCAACGAGGGGTCAAATATCTTTTCTCCGTAGACGATAGGATAACCGGCAGTCGGACATATTTCTACATTCTCGGCTCCGGCTTCTTTCAGTTTATTGGCCACATATTCAGCAGTGCTTAGTACACCTTCCTTGAATTGAGGATCTGCACTTACTGAAGGGAAACGCAATAATTCGAATAGTTCGTTCAAGAAGCGGTCTTTATGGGCTTCTACGTAATCTTTGATGTTCTGCATGTCAAATTTGTTTTTTTACATAACAAAGGTAGTAAACCTATAAGGTTTTTTTATAATTTACGATTTTTGATTTACGAATTATGAATTCATCCTATGTTAGCGCACGAATCCCTTCGTGTGCTTGAAGAGTATAGGCACACGAAAGGATTCGTGCGCTAGCGAGAGGTTTGGGTTGTTTGTCAATCCAAAGTCAATTAACCAAAGGGATTCCGTATGCTGTGGATTATTGATCTATTTTTGCGGCAGATCAATCCATAGAAAATAATATGTTAAGAATATTTCAACAAATTGCCCTTTGGGAAGCTATTTCTACTGTTATCCTGTTTTTTATAGCTATGCCGCTAAAGTATTTTGCTGATATCCCCGAAGCTGTACGCATTGCAGGTTCTATTCACGGATTTTTAGTCGTTCTATTTGTGATCTTTCTGGTCATGTGTTGGCAAAGTTACGGTTGGAAATTCTCCAGGGTAGCCACATATTTTGTCCTGTCTTTGATCCCGATTGTATCTTTTTGGATCGAGCGTGATGTGAAGCGTGAAATAGCTTTAGGTTCCGGGCGGTAGGGTAGGCTTTAGGCTGTAAACTCTAGGCTAATCGCTTATGGACCTATAATCTAAAGCATATAACAGCCTACGGCATATAGCCTAGATCTTTAATCCTTTCTCCGTCCGTCTGGTAAATTTTCTATGCTCATATAAGCATATGTGATTTCTGTCTTGCCGTGGGGTACAGGGTTTCCTTCTGTATCCAGATTGACAAAGACCAATCTGTCAATCGAAAGTATCGTTTTTCGGGTGATTTTGTTTCTTACTTCGCACGTTAGGGTGATGGATGTCCTTCCGAAGTGTGTTGCTGTGATGCCCAATTCGATGATATCCCCTTGTTTGGCTGAGCTGACAAAATTGATCTCAGAGATATACTTAGTCACGACATGGGGGTTGCCCAATTGTACAATAGCGTAGATAACGGCTTCTTCGTCTATCCAACTCAATAGCCTGCCACCAAACAGTGAACCATTTGGGTTGAGATCTTCGGGTTTGACCCATTTTCTGGTGTGAAAATTCATAATTAAAATACGATTGGGTTATTAAAAAAAGAGACGCGATCAAATCGCGTCTCTACTTTAAGCGTGTATTGCTCTATTTGCGGTGGCTGCCAGTGCAGCTTCTTTGAATGCTTCCGTATAGGTAGGGTGGGCATGGCATATGCGTCCGATGTCTTCGGCTGATGCGCGATATTCCATCGCGACGACGGCTTCGGCAATCATATCGGCAGCACGTGGGCCTATCATGTGTACACCCAGTATTTCGTCTGTGTCGGCATCGGCCAGTACTTTGATGAAGCCATCGGTATCACCGGAGGCTTTGGCACGACCGGAGGCCTTGAAAGAGAATGAACCGGATTTGTATTTTTTGCCGGCTTCTTTCAATTGCTCTTCCGTTTGGCCCACGGAGGCTACTTCGGGCCAGGTATATACGACACCAGGGATCAGATTGTAGTCGATATGTGGTTTTTGGCCGGCAATACGTTCGGCTACATAGATACCTTCGTCTTCGGCTTTGTGTGCCAACATAGCACCTTTGACGACGTCACCAATAGCATAAACCCCCTCTACAGCTGTCTCCAAATGTTCGTTGACGGGGATTTTATTGCCTCTCTCTTCAGGTGTGATACCTATGTTTTCCAGACCAAGATCTTTTGTATAGGCTATTCGCCCCACAGATACGATACAGTAATCTCCATCGAATGTAACGGGCTGACCTTTGCTGTCTTCTGCGGTGACGGTTACTTTTTTACCTTTTGCGGTAGCTCCTGTCACCTTATGGCCCAAGAAGAACTCCATGCCCAGGGATTTTTTGAGTACCCTTTGCAATTCTTTGCCCAAACCGCCATCCATCGTGCTGATAATGGATTTTGCAAATTCAACGACAGAAACTTTCGCTCCCAAACGGGCATATACCGATCCGAGTTCGAGACCGATGACGCCTCCTCCGATAACGATGAGGTGCTTGGGTACTTCAGTAAGATTTAAGGCTTCTGTAGAGGTGATGATTCGTTTTTTGTCAATAGGAAGGAAAGGTAGTGCAGTAGGTTTGGAACCTGTAGCGATGATAATATTCTTTCCTTTGATCTCTTCGGTCTTGCCGTCGTTTTTGGTAATCTTGATCGTGTTTTTGTCGATAAAGGATCCTGTGCCTTCATAGGTGTCGACTTTGTTCTTTTTGAAAAGAAAAGTAATGCCGGCCGTGTTTTGGGCAATTACTTCATTCTTGCGATCGATCATCTTTTGGACGTCGATTTTGAGATTACTCAACGATATACCGTGATCGGCAAAGGCGTGAGCCGCATTGTGGTAATGCTCGGAGGTATCCAACAGTGCTTTGGAAGGTATACACCCTACATTCAGACAGGTCCCCCCAAAGGTGCTGTATTTTTCGATTACAGCGGTCTTCAGCCCCAATTGGGCACAACGGATAGCGGCTACATAACCGCCCGGACCACTGCCTATTACTATGACATCGTATTGCATTTGTACAGATTTAAAACTTTGCTGCAAAGTTAAGACTTATCTGTAAGGAATGCTAGAATATTGTGGTAAAAAACAGAGAGGATAAAATAGCAAAAAGCCTTGGTAGGTTTTGATATCCTGCCAAGGCTTTGTCGTGATATTTTTTGTTGATTATTCTGCAACAATTTTTCCTTGCATCACACCGTAGTGACCAGGAAAGCTACAGATGAAAGGATAGACACCTTTTTCCAACGTGAACGTGATTTTATCTTCTTCACCAGGTCCTAAAAGTTTCGTGTGTGCTACGACGGAGGATAAAGATGATTTTGGAATATATTCATTGTCGGCCGCAGCTGCAGCTTCGCCACCGAAAGTGGGTAGGTCTACGTTAGGTTGGAGAACAACAAAGTTATGTCCCATGGACTCTTTTGGCATCTCACCGACATTTTTAAGGGTCAATTCTACAGGCTCTCCTGCTTTGACACGGATGAGGTCGGTATTGAACTTCATTTGGTCATTGCCTTCTACTGTCCACGTGTTGGATAGGGTTACATTTTCGATACCTGGCACAGTTTCGGTTGCTGTAGCCTCTTCGGTCGTTTCTTCCGTTGTTGCTTGGCTATCCGTGTTATTGGAAGTGGAAGAATTGTTGCAGGCAACGAATGTCAATCCAAGTGCTAAAAAAGGAATTACAAATAATTTTTTCATGTTTTTTATCTTTAGTTTAACGGCCATAAAGTTACATTATTATTTTGGTAATGCCATATGACCTAAATCATAATACGATATGAAACATGTCATCTGGAACTCACTTTTGCAACTGCTTCGGTATCCTTTCATGTCCGGTGTTCATCATTTAGTTTATAAGTTATAAACGATCATGCGAATGGATGCCACATACTTTGACTATCTTATTATATAGCTCAATAGGATTAAATGGTTTACCGATGACATCATTGGCTCCAGCTTCAAAGGCTGCTTTTTGCTCGTGTTCCAGTACAGAAGCTGATATCGTAATGATGGGCATTGTGCGTTGATATTCAATGTGATTGGTACGAATCTGCCTGATCGCTTCAAATCCACTCATAATGGGCATATGCGCATCCATCAATACGACATCGTAATCGGAAGTTTCTAGCGCTTCTAGGGCTAGACGGCCATTCTTTACAATGGTCACATCACAGTTCCACGTCTTTAACATATGGGAGAGTATAAAACTGTTTAGGTCGTTGTCTTCTGCAATTAGTATTTTAAGATCGTTTAGTTTTGAAAGCTGGGTGTAAGCTAGGTTTTCCTGGGTTTCGTTGGCTTCTGTATGAGATATTTCCTCCATTTCTGTGATGAAAGAGAATTGTGACCCTCGTCCATACTCGCTTTCGGCATGTACGGTACCACCTAATAGATTGGCCAATCTTTTGACAATAGCCAGGCCGAGACCCGTGCCGCCAAATTTTTTTGTGATACCATCGTCTCCCTGCTCAAAGGCTTGGAATATCTTTTCTACGACCTCAGGCTTGATGCCTATACCTGAATCTTTGACCGTAAATTTGATCTCTACACGGTTGTCTTGTTGTGCTAACTTTGTGGCGCTGAGTGTTATCTCGCCGGTATCTGTAAATTTGAGACTGTTAGAAATAAAGTTGGAAATGATCTGCTGTAGTCTTAATGAATCAAACCTCACATATTTGGGAAGGGTTGAATCTATGTCGACCCTAAAGTCGATCTTTTTGTTGAGTGCTTTGAAACGGAAAAACTTTTCGGTGTCCAACAAAAGGTTTTCGAGGTTAAATTCTTCAAACTCTATCTTGAGCTTTCCAGAATCAATCTTGGAAATGTCGAGGATATCATTGATAATGAGAAGCAGAGAATCGGATGCCATTTCCAAACGATGTAGCCAGTCCTGGTGTTCACTGTTTAGATCGGCACTTTTGAGCATTTGTATGATGCCTACTATTCCGTTGATTGGGGTACGTATTTCATGACTCATATTGGCCAGGAATATCTCTTTGGATTTTCGTGCAGCTTCGGCTTCTTCGTGCGCCTGCATCAAGGCTTTGCGTGAAAGCTCCAATTCCTGGTTTTTATGTATGATCTCTTCCTGTATATGTATCTGCTGAACAAAGGACTTGACCTTGGCAATGGTGATCTCAGGATTCAGCGGTTTGTATAAGTAGTCTACAGCACCGCTTTTAAGTCCACGGATCAGGAATTTATCTTCTTTGGAAATAGCCGTAACCATAATGGCTACAATGTGGCTTGTCTTGGGATTTGATTTCAGCAGGGAGACAAATTCAAAACCGTTTATTTCGGGCATCTGTACATCTACCAATACGATGGAAATATCATTTTTCCAACAGATTTTTAATGCTTCGTTCGGATCTGTAGAGCAAATGATGTTTATGTCCTCTATTTCAGACAACAGCGCTTGAAGACTGATCAGGTTTTCTTCTTTGTCATCCAGTATTAAAAGGTTAATGCTTTTCATTTCTGTAAGATTGATCAAGGTTTCTGAAAAAATCTATTATTGCTGCCTTTGACAATATTTTTGCATTTGGGTTGATCTCTAAGGCATATTTTGGCATCGTATCTATCGCAGCTTCCTCGGGATCCTGCACAAATATCTTTCCCCCGTTTGCGTCGATAGACATCAGTCCTTTACCTCCGTCCGTATTGGCGCCTGATAATAAGAATGCCATGCAGTTTTTGCCATAGATTTCAGCAGTCGTTTCGAAAAGTACATCGATAGAGGGTCTGGAATAGTTGACAGGTTCGGAGGAGTCCAGTGAAAAGGTCATATCTGGTTCTATCAAGAGGTGATAACCCGGTGGAGCAAAATAAATATTATTGTTGTGTATTTCTGTTTTATCTACGACGGATATGACATTTCTTTCCAAACGTCTCGAAAGCGATGCTTCGATCTGTGTGTCGAAATTAGGATTTCTGTGTATTACGACACAGATAGCCGATGAAATCTTGCGAGGCAATACATGGAGGATGTCCAAAATAAGGTTGTAAGATCCTGCCGAACCACCGATCAATATAATTTTCTGCGCTGAGGGGGTCATCTTATTTTCTGAAATATATTATACGTTTTGTCTATCACCTTAAAGTTGTCTTTGATAGGGTGTCCGAATAGGCTCTCTTTCGTTCCTAAGCACAAAAAACCGAAAAGATTTAGTGACTCGTAAAATAGGTTCAATACGCGCTCCTGCAATTTTTTATCAAAATATATCATCACATTGCGGCACGATATGAACTGGAATTCGTTAAAGACATTGTCGGAAACTAAGTTATGCATAGAAAACAGAACTTTTGATCGGAATTCATTGTTGATAATAGCTGCATCGTACATCGCGGTATAATGATTGGATAGTGATGATAGTGCATATACCTTGTTGAAATTCTCGGTATATTTTTTTATGTTTTTTATCGAATAGACACCTTTTTTTGCAATATCGAGTGTGTGTTGGTTGATGTCCGTACCATAGATGAATGATCTGTCGAGCATATTCTCTTTGTGGAGAAGTATAGCCAACGAATACGCTTCTTCCCCGGTTGCGCATCCGGCGCTCCATAGACGCACCTGTGGAAAGGTTTTCAGATAGGGAATCACCTTTTCCCGAATGGCCTCAAAAAAAGATGGATCTCGGAACATTTCGGTGACATTTACAGAAATTTCTTGCATGAAGTAGGAGGTGAATCTGTCAATGTTGAGGATAGCATTCTTGAGATCTACCAGATCCATTGTTTCCATGGCCATCACTCTTTCGACCCTTCTTTTCAGTGACGACCTGGAATATCCGGACAAATCAAAATCAGAGGACATCTTAAGCAGGTAGATAATGTCTTCCAATTGATCAAAGCTAATGGTTTTGTGCTGGTCTAACTGAGCCATATCTGCATCAATGAAGTGAGCTTTTCTATGTCGACGGGTTTGCTGACATAATCATTTGCCCCGATCTGTAGAGATTTTTCTTTATCGCCTTTCATGGCCTTAGCAGTCACGGCCAATATGGGTAGATTTTTGTAGCGTATGTTGCTCCTGATTTTTTTGATTGCTTCCAATCCATCCATTTCGGGCATCATGATATCCATGAGTACGATGTCGATTTTGTGGCCACGTTCTTCGATGATCTTTAAAGCTTCTAAGCCGTTGTTGGCTATCTCAATATGCATGTTATAAGCCTGTAAGGATGTGGATAGTGCAAAGACATTGCGCATATCATCGTCGGCTATCAAGACCGTCTTTCCTTCGAGGTTATTATCTTTGTTCTGAAGGTTGATCTTCTTTAAATCTTTGAATGGTGCGTACGATATATCGTTGATCTTATTTAGGAATAATTTGACCTCGTCAATAAGTCTGTCGTTGGATTTATCCGATTTGAGTATGGTCGCCTTGGCGTAAGAAAGTATTTTTTCGTGCTGTTCTTTAGAGATTTCGGCAGCGGTATTGATGATAATGGGAATATCGTTGGATGTGGGATCTTCTCTGATTTTTTCGATAAATTCTATTCCGCTGCCATCCGGTAAGATGAGATCCAGGATAATGCAGTCGATATTAGGTTCTTCCTTGATCTTATGTAGGCCAGACTCGATTGTGAAAGCTTGTATCACATTGATCTCATGCTCTGAAAAAGTGTTTTTTATAAAGTCGCTTTGAAGTTCCTGATCTTCAATGAGCAGTATTTTCTTTACATATTTGCTGAGGTTGAGATTGATGTTTTCAAAAGTTTTTTGAATCGCCTGTTCATTGACGGGCTTGTGCATGAAACCAATAGCTCCTCTTTCCAGAAATTCTTTCTTCGGAAATGAAGCGGCAGACATCATGTGTATGGGAATATGTTTTGTCTTTGTATCCGATTTCAGTGCGTCGAGTACTTCCCATCCGTCCGATATGGGCAGCATGACATCCAGTATGATAGCATCGGGGATACGGTCTTGGGCCAGTTTTATGCCTTTCGCCCCGTCATGGGCCAGCTGTACGCTGAAGCCGTAGTTTTCTGCAAATCCTTTGAGGATGTCGGCGAAATTGATATCGTCTTCAATGATGAGTATTTCTCTGTTTTTGTCGGTTTGAATAGTTGTGGTTTTAATCTCAATAGCATCTGAGGAGGTGTTTTTTGTCGTTTTGTCTTCCTGTTTTTGGGTTACTGTGCTTGTCGAAGTGGTCTGTTCGACTTTGAGCTCGGTAGGGATGATCAGCGTGAATGTGCTGCCCTTGTCCAGCTCGCTGTCCAATTGGATATTTCCCTGGAGCAAACCAGCTATCTCGCGGCTGATGGAAAGCCCTAAACCAGTTCCACCGTATTTTCGGTTTGTTGAACCGTCTTCTTGTCGAAAAGCCTCGAATATAATATCTTGCTTTTCTTTGGATATTCCTTTGCCCGTATCTTTTACTTCAAAATGAATGCGTTGATCTTTTTCGAATATGGAGAGTGACACTTTACCTTGTTTCCCCGTAAACTTGAACGCATTTGACAGAAAGTTTTTAAGAACTTGCTGAATTCTATATTCGTCTGATATGATTTGCTGCGGGGATTTAGGATCGATATGTACATTGAACTCAATCTCCTTGTCCTTGGCGAGTTCTCTAAAAAGCTCTTCCGTCTCTTGTGCAAATTCGCGGAGCTGGATGGCTTCGGGGTTCAATTCTATTTTTCCAGATTCTATTTTTGCGAGATCTAGCAGGTCATTGATCAGAGACAGTAGGTCGGTGCCGGCACCATGTATGACTTTTGCAAATTTTACTTGTTCCGGGGTTAGATTTTGGCTTTTGTTGTCGCTCAGTAATTTGGCTAAAATAAGAATACTGTTTAAGGGGGTCCTTAATTCATGACTCATATTCGCCATGAATTCGGACTTATACCTACTGGCTTGTTCTACTTCTTGTATTTTTTGTTCCACGATACTTTGAGCCTCATTGAGTTCTATGTTTCGTCTTTCCAGTTCTTTGGCTTTTTCATTCAGTTCGATGTTTGTTTGAGTGAGCTCTTCTTGCTGAACACGAAGCTCTTCCTCGGAAGATTCCAATAAGTGGGTTTTGTGGATAAGCTCTTCGTTAGTGATACGCAGCTCTTCTTGTTGAGCCTCCATTTCTTCGGTCTGGTGCTGTGTCTCTTCAAGTAGTTGCTCTACGAGGATATGACTTTGCCCAAATCGGATGGAAGTTGCTATATTGCGGCAGGCTCTTTGCAGAAATATGTCGTATTTTTCTATGTTCTCTCCGTTAGGATCATCTTTCAGTGACAGTTCTATGAGCCCCAGGCAATGACCTTCGTGGACAAGAGGACATAAGTATACTGCGGCCGGCAATTGGTCGATAAGCGAAGTCTCGGATTTGAGCAGTGTATGGTCATCTACCGGTATCCTAACCATTTTTTTATCTTCCACTATCTTGCCCAGATACCCTTCTCCATGGTGGAATATGGATAGCTCTTTTCGAGGGAGAATGCCGCTAAAAGACTGGAGGTGAAATTCGTATGAATCCATCTTACGGACATACATGGTGGAGGCAATGACTGGTAATAATTCGTTGAACTTGCTAATGACAATCCGACTGATCGTACTTTCGTCGTCTATACCATTGAGCTCTTCGTTTAGACGTGTGACATTTTGGAGTGCCCAATTGGTGTTCTCGATTTTCTGTGATGCAAGCTGAAAGTCGGTATGGGCCTGTTTGAGTTCCCGTCTAGACCTACGGACGTATTGTAGCGCATGGTACACACTGAAAAAAGTATATATGATGATGCCTAAGGCCACGACGATAGCCGCAGTCGTGGCTTTTTGGGCCCATAGGATATCCTCTCTGCTTTCGGTTAGTTTTGTCTGTCGAGCAGACAGTATTTCGTCTACGAGGCGGTCAAGCATAGCTTTTGCTTGAGTCTGCTCGCGAAGGAGGGTTAGTGCGACTTCTTCCCTTGGAATATCCTTTATGTTTTCGTTAAACCGATGCGTATCGATGATTTCTAAAGATATATCGTTCAGTTTTTTAAGTTCGGTTTGGATTGCCACACTATTCGAAGTGATGCTATAGTTTTCTAGATCGATTAAGGATTTCCTTATTTCATCTGTCGCAGGAAAGAGCGGTAATGCACTAAGATACTCTTTTGAGGAAAGGTAATCCGTTTTATATTGAATGACCCTAAATAATTCGGATTCCAACTGGTTTGCGTGGGAGGTTTGTTGCAGTGTATGGGCAATGATTTCTTCGTTCTTTTGCAAGAATCTGGACAGCTGAATAAAAAAATAAACACTAGAACTGATGATGATCAACGTTGCGAAGCCTATGCTTGCAAAGAGTTGAAGTTCCAATTTTTTTCTCTTGTTCATCGAGTTTATGTACGATTAATATTGTTCAAAAATCAATTATAAAGCATTTTCTTTTAAGGGTTTGTTGGCGACCATAAACCTGCAAAGCAAATACTTCTATTCAAGGAATAAGGTAGAAAAATGCTTTTCTAATCAAAATTTTTTTTAAAAGGTGGATGTCTATTATTCGGTTTGTGGGCCGAAATAAATACTTTTTGTTAAAAGTATTTAAAAAATAATCTATTTGCAAATATAGTTATACATACGAATTGTGATCAATTTTTGTGACCAAATATGTTCAAAAAACAAAATATATTGATATATTTAGGGAAATTTAATTAACACATCATATATGACTCAGGAAATTACGCTCATTATGTCGATTGTAGGCGGTGTTATAGCCCTATTTTTATTGTTTTACTTACTGCCTGTAAATCTTTGGTTTACCGCCCAGCTGTCCAATGTGCGGATCAGCTTGCTGAATCTGGTGCTGATGCGGCTGCGGAAAGTGTCGCCGGCTTTGGTGACAAATGCAATGATCACATCCACAAAAGCGGGATTACGCATCACGACGAATGAGATCGAAACACACTATCTTGCCGGAGGTAATGTCAATAAAGTGATCAAAGCACTTATTTCGGCAGACAAGGCCAATATTCCCTTGGATTTCAAATTGGCGACGGCTATTGATTTGGCCGGTAGGGATGTTTTTGATGCGGTTCAGCTTTCGGTCAATCCCCAGGTCATCAATACACCTCCTGTAGCAGCAGTTGCGAAAGATGGTATTCAGCTTATTGCGAAAGCCAGAGTAACCGTACGGGCTAATATCAATCAATTGGTGGGTGGTGCAGGCGAGGAAACGATCTTAGCACGGGTAGGCGAAGGGATTGTGACGACGATAGGTTCTTCTCAAGATCATAAGCAGGTGTTGGAAAATCCGGATCGTATATCGAAGACCGTTTTGTCTAAGGGTTTGGATTCGGGGACGGCATTTGAAATATTGTCCATCGATATCGCGGATATCGATATCGGTGAAAACGTGGGGGCTAAATTGCAGACCGATCAAGCCGAAGCAGATTTGAAAGTCGCTAATGCACGGGCAGAAGAAAGAAGAGCGATGGCTGTTGCTACCGAGCAGGAGATGAGAGCGAAGGCACAGGAAGCGAAGGCTAAAGTGATCGAAGCGGAAGCCCAAGTGCCTTTGGCGATGGCCGAAGCCTTTCGTAGCGGAAATCTGGGTGTAATGGACTATTACAAGATGCAGAATATACAGGCTGATACAGATATGCGTTCGTCCATTTCCAACCCCAAAGGGAATAAGGATAAGCAATAACGGGTGAGTTAACTTTTCCAAAGTTTTAAATTTTGGAAAAGTTAAAAAACCGCTTTGGTAATAAAAATTTTATATTAAAAAATACGTTTACACATCTTTTTATCGTTACATTTGTGTAAATGAAAAAGTTTTTCATCCTCATACTCAGTCTGTGCTACACGATGGTGTCTATAGGTGCTACCTTTCAGATACACCGTTGTGCTGGACATATATTGTGGTCTGTTTCTAGTGAAAAACTGACTCATGATGCCTGTCCGCTGTGTGGGCATTCGGAAAAGGATATTACTTCTAAAAGCAAAGATTGTCACAGTGGAGACTGTGCGGACATGGAATTTAAGTTTGACCAATTAACGGACAAGCTTTTTTCCTTTAGCAAAGATAATGGACTGTCGCTTAGTCCTGCCGTTGTTGTCATTCCCTGGATACAGGAAATTTTTTCATTTGCTGTATCTTCCCAAGATTCTACCCTTGAGACCGTCGTTTTGGCTTATGCCGATTCTTCCCCTCCGGTCTATCTGACAAATTGTATTTTCAGAATTTAGGATTTTTATACTTATCCCTTTCGCAAGTTTAGCGTAGCGTAACTTGTGAGTGAAAATAGTCTAAGTTTTCAACTTAGTTAAATACTCACAAGTTACACAAAGCAAAATCCCTTTTCTCAAGATTTTACTTTGTTAAACTTGCGAGAGAGAAGTTGAGAACTTTTCCAACGTTCCAAACCTTGGAAAAGCTAACTGCTTTTGCTGTATAAAAAACTAAAGAAGAAAAATGAAAAAGACAATTTATATACTAAGTTTTACCCTGTTTATTTTAGGATTATACCCTAGCGCATACGCGCAGACGGATAGTACGGCCACATTTGCGGTGGCCGGAAATTGTGGTATGTGTAAGAAAAGAATCGAAACAGCAGCACAGATCGACGGTGTGGAATCGGCTGTTTGGGATTTGAAGACACACCGGCTTACGGTGAAATATAACGCAGAAAAAGCTAAATTGACAACTATACAACAATCTGTTGCCAAGGCGGGTCATGATACGCCTTTATTTAGAGCGCCGGACGATGTGTATGAGAAGTTGCACGAATGTTGTCTGTATGATAGATTGGGTGACGAACACGGTAGTCATGAAGGTCACGAACATGGTGCTGACAAAAAAGGAAAGCCTGCCGATGAAGACCACCATGATCACGAGCATATCATTACGGGAGTCGTCGTCAACGAGAATACAAAAGGAGATCTGACACCCATTACCGGAGTCAATGTCAAATGGTTGGAAGGTCCGACACGGCAAGAGGTGACCAATGAAAATGGCGTCTTTAAAATCAAACATGAAAAAGACAATAAGCATTTGATCTTCTCTTTCGCAGGTATGCAGCCCGACACTATTGAAGTAAAAAATCTACATGAAGTATTGGTCGTACATGCGCAGGACAATGTATTGTCAGAAGTCGTGGTTTCCAGAAGAAAGAAATCCAACTACATCAACGCATTGACACCTAATCGGGTGGAAGTATTGACTGCACGGGAATTGTTCAAGGCCGCATGTTGCGATCTGAGCGAAAGTTTTGAAACGAATGTTTCGGTCGATGTCGTTAGCAACGATGCGGTCACGGGTAGTAAACAGATTCAGATGCTTGGGCTGAGTGGTATCTATACCCAATTGACGGTAGAGAACCTGCCGGGACCTAGGGGTTTTGCTACGCCGTTGGGTCTCAACAGTATTGCGGGTACATGGATTCAGTCCATTGAGATCAGCAAGGGGATAGGTTCGGTGGCCAATGGATTTGAGAATATGGCTGGACAGATCAATGTAGAATTGAAAAAGCCACAAAATTCGGAAAAGCTGTTTTTCAATGCGTATGCCAACAATATGGGGCGTACGGATGTCAATCTCAATCTGGCGCACAAAATCAACGAAGACTGGTCGGTTGGATTTTTGCTGCATGATAACTTCATGTACAACAAAAACATGAACTTCAGTCACAATGGCTTTCGGGATATTCCCGTTGGTAACCTTTTCTCCGGTGTAAATAGGTGGAATTATGAGAATGGAAAAGGAACGATCATACAGTTTGGTGTCAAATATCTTAAAGACGACCGAACAGGTGGACAGACTGATTTCAACAAGAATACAGACCGCTTGACGACGAATAGATATGGGATAGGCTTTGACAACCAACGGATAGAAGGGTTTGCGAAGATTGGTTATGTCTTTCCGGAGAACAGGTTAAGGAGTATTGGTCTGCAGTTGATGGCATCCAATTACAAACAGGATAGTTACTTTGGGCAGAAGACGTATGTCGGTGACCAAACGAGCGGATACGCCAATTTGATTTTCCAGGATGTGTTGGGGTCGGTAGCCCATAAGTATAAATTGGGGGCTTCTGTGAGTTATGACGATTACCAAGAAGACGTTGAAGGTTATAATTATGACCGCAAAGAGGTTGTGCCAGGTGCTTTTGCAGAATATACGTTCAGTCCATCCGAAAAATTTGATGCTGTCTTAGGGATTAGACAGGATTATAATTCGTTGTATGGATGGTTTACGACACCTCGTGCGGTGTTGCGTTATGCACCGGTTGCCGGAACAACCTTTCGTCTGAGTTCGGGACGTGGGCAACGTACGGCCAATATCTTTGCCGAAAATATCAGTATCCTTGCTTCGAGCAGAAACATTGATTTTGCCCACTATGCCAATACTGCGGTTGCCTACGGCTTACGACCGGAGGTTTCTTGGAACACAGGGATTACGTTTGACCAGGATTTTCAATTGTTTGGTCGAGAGTCGGGCATATCCTTGGAATTGTTTCATAGCAATTTTCAAAATCAAGTGGTCATTGATTACGAAGACCCTACGGCCGTTTCTTTCTATAACCTGGATGGAAAATCTTTTTCGAACAGTTTGCAGGCGGAATTCCGCTTTATGCCGGCAAGGCATTTTGAGGCCAGGATGGCTTATCGTATGTTGGATGTGCAAACGGATTACAGCAGCGGACGCTTGCAGAAACCTTTGACGGCCAAGCATAGGGGTTTTATGAACTTAGCATACAACCTGCATAGTGGATGGAGCTTTGATTACACACTGAATGTGGTAGGGGACAAGCGGCTTCCGTCTACGGCCAGCAATCCTGCACCTTACCAATTGCCGGAATATTCCAAGGCTTACGTGACGATGAATGCGCAGATCAGCAAGACGTTGGGTAAGGCCAAAAACTTTGATATTTATGTAGGTGGCGAGAATTTGACAAATTATTATCAAAAAGATCCGATCTTGGCATTTGATGATCCTTTTGGACCTCATTTTGACACCAATCTGCTTTGGGGACCTTTGACCGGACGTATGTTTTATACCGGAGTGAGGTATCATATTAAATAGTAAATGATGAGCATATGCTCATCATTTACTATTTAATAACTTTTTAAGTTCGCGATACAGGCGTTGCGTGGGCAACCCCATTACATTTTCAAAACTGCCTTCCAATCTATCGATGCCGATACGGCCTATCCATTCTTGGATGCCATAGGCACCTGCTTTGTCGTAAGGACAGTATTTGGTGATGTAATATTGGATTTCGTCGGTAGTAAGATTCGAGAATTTCACTTTAGTGGTTTCGGCAAATGAAATATCTTGCCCTTGGTAACGCAATGCTACTCCCGTAATGACGAGGTGTTCTTTGCCGCAGAGGCTGGCTATCATTTGGAATGCTTCTTTTTCATCATTCGGCTTGCCCAGTGATATCCCTGTCGGAGAAACAACAATCGTATCCGATGTAATGATCAGATTACCAGTATATTTTTCTCCACCAAACGCGGCTAACTTTGTCAATGCAATATTCTTAGCGATATCGTCCGGGGGTAAATCTAGGTTTATTTTTTCATCCACAGGCTTGACCTCTACGGCAAAGCCTATATCCATCGAGGCGAGGAGTTCTTTACGTCGAGGAGATTGCGAGCCTAGTATAATAGAAATGTTTTTGAGTTTGTCTAAGAGCATTTTTTAAATACTTTTGATATGTGTGTCGGGTTGCCACAGCCCTTGGAGCTTTAAGATTTTTTCCAGGATTTCCCGTACGATACCTTCTCCTCCTTTTCTTGTCGATACATAATGGCTTATCGCCTTGATTTCTTCGGCAGCGTCTGCGGGACAGACTGTTACACCGACCTGTTGCATGCAAGTCAGATCAGGCAGGTCATCCCCGATAAATAGACATTCTTGGTTTTGAAAGCCATATTTGTTTCGCAGATCTTCCAATACCGCTATTTTGTCAGAAACCCCGAAGTGTATTTCCTTTACACCGAGCGCTTCAAAACGTTTCTGCACGCCCAGTGATTTACCTCCGGTAATGATACAGATCTGTAGCCCTGCTTTGATGGCATATTGGATGGCATATCCGTCCTTTATGTTAAAGGTACGCAACTGTTCTCCCGTTTCGGTTACCAAAATACGACCGTCGGTCAATACGCCATCGACATCGAGAAAAACATACTTGATATTTTTTAATGTAGTCAAAAACATAATTGTCACAAACTTAGATAAAATGGCCGGTAATTCACGAATGTTGAAGGGTCCTTACTCAAAATTGCCAAAAATTTATTTGTTGCAACAACAAATTTCATCGCTTTGTCACAAATTAGTTGTTATCACAACTTTTCCTATCCAAACCCTTGACAGAGGACGAATGTTGACGTAAATTTGTATCAACAATTCAGCGGAAGAAATTCAGAAGTAGAATTGTTGCACATAAAGTAGTCTTTTCATAATTTAGGTTTATAATTGGTTAGTAACAAGCCTTGGCGCCCATCGCCAAGGTTTTGTTTTTTAGTAGGGGCGCAATGCATTGCGCCTCTACTAAAATTTCAATTCTAACCTTACGTTTTCAGCATCCTTTCCCTGTATCCAGATAGGGCCTTTTTGGAGAATATCGATAAGGATGGCATTGATCTCCTTGTTGTCGGAGTAGATAACTTGGATTTGTTCCGGTTTACCTTTGTGGTCGATCTTAAATTCGAATTGGAAATGCCCGGAGGTAATGCCTTTTGTAGACAATGTCTGCCCTAGGTAATCATCAAATGCTTTCCAACCTTTGATGGGGCGGCTTGCTGTTGTGGATTTCGACTTTTGATTGTCAGCCACCTTGCCAAATGTGACGGCAGGAGCAGATTCCGTCATGTTGTTATCCTTCTTTTCTTTTGATAGACTACTGTCGGCAGATTTTACATTGGCCAGATAGGTATAATTGTGGTCGGTAATATCTATATCTTTACGCTTATTTTCAGCGAGCTCCGATACCTCTGTTTGCTCTTGGGCTTGTTGGCTGAGCGCTTGATTTAACATCATACTGGTCTGTGGATCGATGTTCATGTTGTTCAACCTTGCCCTCACCTGTTCGGGACTGTTTGTATGTATTTTTTGTTCCACTTTTGCTTGGGCATGCTGGCTTTTTAAGCTTTGCACCATGGCTATGTCGGTACGCCCCAAACTGTCTTTTTTAGGAGCTTTGTAGGATAGGCTTATATCTTCCACTGTAGGGTTTGTCGTGTCATCGGTTGCCATCTCCACTAAACGTATCTCTTCTAGTGTGCCCGGTTTGTGTGTATCCACGGCAGCAAGGTCAAGTTTTCTCGAATTATCCTTGGGCAATATAGACAGATCGGATGAGCGGGCGGCTATTCGTTGTTCGGTATTGTCCATTTCTATATGTGCCGTATCCTTGTTAGGAAAAGGTTTATTTAAAACCCTCTCTTTCTGGATATCCGATTCGGTTTGAGGGGTGTTTTCGGTAACATCTTCCTCCGCTTTAGGTGCGATCACTTGATTTTCGATCTTCGATTCCCCCTGCGGTTGATAAGCTATTGTATCAGAGTTGTCTTGATCCTGTTGCGATAAGAAAATATAAGCGGTAATACCGATGGCGAGCAAGACAGAAGCTGCAATAGACCATTTAGCCCAAGGGAAAGATTTAACGGGGTGCGCCGGTGAAGTTTGTGAAGTACGCTCTTTTATCCTGCGATGGATTTCTTCGATATTGTCGGAGAGGTGGTGGCTCTTTTCGAATTCCATGCCCATGATGATATCCATAAGCATCTCGTTCTGCTGAGCGGCATGCTCTAGCTCAAACATCTCCCGGGGAGATAGTTCACCGTTGACATAACGGCGGATATATGCTATGTCCGTATATTGCTTATTCATCGTTCTTCTCCATACAGTTTTTCAAATTTCGCTTTCCATTCTGGATATAGCTCTTTACTTCCTTCAAGCTATAGCCTGTCATTTCGACGATTTCTTTATAACATTTTTCTCGAAGGAAAAACAGATCAATGCTCGTTTTTTGCTTTTCGGGCAACCGCTCTATACACCTCTCCATCAAGACAAAACGTTCTTCCTTATCTGCATAGCTTTCCTCGGGATGCAATTTTAGGGGCGATTCCACAAATTCATCAAAAGAAATTTCCACACCGTTCTTACGGGAGCGTATATCCATCAGGCAATGGTTTTTGCTGACGACATACAACCACTTTGGAAAATCCTTGATGTGTTGTTTGTTGACCTTGTGTACGAGTTCCTCGAAAATCTGCATGACGGCATCCTTGCTTTTTTCTTCTTCCTTGAAATAACGCAGACAGACGTAGTACACCATTTCCGCATGACGGCTATACAGTTCGCCCAAGACCTCCAAATCGTTGGTCTGAAAATAGCGCTGCAGTAGCATGCTATCTCCCTCATCTGTGGTATGGACAGCTGTAAACAGTTTCATAATGCAGGCTCAAAATAATTTTTTTTTCTGATTTATGGAAATTTTGATTTTGCTGCATCCGTTGGACAAATTGATAAATACGATTATTATGAAAGCAATATTGTCCTCTCTGATCCTGTCACTGGCCATAGTGGTCGGTATACAGGCCAAAACGATTACAGGTACTGTCACGGATAAAACCGATGGAACACCCCTTGCCGGTGTTCAGGTCAAGAATGGAAACGCCCATAGTGTGCAGACCAATGCACATGGAAAATATGCTGTCCAGGCCCAGAGCGGGGATGAATTGACCTTCAGCTATTTGGGTTATGATGTGTATACAATAAAGGTTGGCAAAAATTCTGTGGTAAATGTAAAGATGACCAAAACTGCTATGGCACTTGAAGAAGTTGTCGTTATAGGATATGGGGAAATACGAAAAGAAAATGTGGCGGGTTCTCCTGTTCGTGTGCATGATGGATTGCAGGGTAGGGTGGCCGGCGTGCAAGCTACCAACAGCTACCGTGAAAAACGTGCTCCTATACTGATTCGAGGAGTAGCCCACATACCGGCCAATACCGAAAGTTATGCTTCCATTACGGAAAACAAGTTTACGAATCCGCTGAAAGAACCGTTGTCTACATTTGCGGCGGACGTGGACGGAGCTTCATACAGTAATGTGAAGCGGTTTGTCAAAGGCGGAAATCTTCCTCCCGAAGATGCGGTACGTATCGAAGAGATGATCAATTATTTTCAATATGACCTCGAAGAACCACAACAGGGAGAGCCGGTGCGTATCAAGACCGAATTGACCCATTCCCCGTGGAACAGGCAACACCAACTGTTGCGTATATCGCTGAAAGCGAAAGATATCCCCAAGGATAAATTGCCGGCTTCTAATTTTGTGTTTTTGATCGACATTTCGGGATCGATGTCTGCATCCAATAAGTTGCCTTTGGTCAAATCGTCCCTAAAACTATTGGTGGATCAGCTTCGGCCTTCGGATAAGGTTGCCATTGTGACCTATGCCGGCAACGCCAATGTGGCATTGGAAAGTACGTCGGGCGACAAGAAGATGAAGATCAAAGAAGTCATAGATGCACTGCACGCCGGAGGAAGTACAGCAGGGGGAGATGGGTTGAAGATGGCCTACAACATTGCCCGGAAAAACTTTATCCAGAATGGCAACAACCGTATCGTGATGGCGACGGATGGCGATTTTAACGTAGGCGCCTCCAGTGACCAAGATATGGAAAAACTCATTGTCAAAGAGCGTGAAAGCAACGTGAATATTTCGATATTGGGTTATGGCATGGGCAACTACAAAGATAGTAAGTTGGAAACTTTGGCCAATAAGGGCCGGGGCAACTATGGGTATATCAATGATATTTCGGAGGCGAGGAAAGCTGTCATTACGGAATTTGGGGGTACGATGTTTACCGTGGCCAAGGATGTCAAGATACAGGTTGAGTTCAACCCTAAATTTGTACAATCCTATCGCTTGGTGGGGTATGAAAACCGTCTGATGGCTGCGGAGGATTTCAACAATGACAACAAAGTCGGAGGAGATATGGGGGTAGGGCATATGGTAACAGCCCTGTACGAGATTGTTCCCGTAGGTGTGAAAAGCACCATTATAGGCTCGGTAGACCCATTAAAGTACCAAGAGAACAAGCAAGCTCCTATACACAATACTTCTTCCGAACTGGCCACGGTCAAGTTCCGTTATAAAGATCCCCAAGGTGATAAAAGTAAACTCCAGCAACAGGCGGTATATGCTGCTCCGTTGGCTTGGGACAAGACGAGTGAAGATTTTAAGTTTATCACTTCGGTAGCGGAATTGGGGATGTTGTTGCGCAATTCGGAGTATAAGCAAGGCGCCAGTTTTGATGACCTCATCAAGCGGGCAAAGGCAAACAAGGGTATAGATGATGAAGGATATCGGGCAGAATTTGTTCGTTTGGCTGAGGATGCCAAGGTGTTGATGAAGAGTAACGATGTAGTTCTAAAATAATCCTTTTACCTTATAAATTTAAAGTTTAGTGTTAAATTTGCAAGGTAAATGGTATTTTTACCTTGCAAATTTAAAGTTTAGTGTTAAATTTGCAAGGATGATATTTAGACAAGCAGAAGCGGAAATAAAAGAATTGTTTGGCCAGTTTCCAGCAGTAGGAATTCTTGGGCCACGGCAGATCGGCAAGACTACATTGGCCTTGCAGATTGCCGGATCCATTTCTCCCGAGCCTATATATTTGGATTTGGAATCGCCCACGGATTTGGCCAAACTAACAGAACCCGAACTGTATTTTGCTGAGCATAGTGACCGCGTGATCATTCTTGACGAAATACAACGTGTCCCCGAATTATTTGCCCCTTTGCGAAGTATCATTGACAAGCGGAAGCGCAAGGGACAAAAAAGCGGCCAGTTTATTATTCTGGGATCCGCTTCCTTGGATTTGCTCAAGCAGTCTTCCGAAAGCCTAGCCGGGAGGATAGCCTACAAAACATTGTCCGGTCTGAAACCCACTGAGCTCGAAAGTGATAACAATAACAAGTTGTGGCTCAGAGGAGGCTTTCCCGATAGCTATCTGGCTAAAGATGATATCAGCAGTTTTAACTGGAGGCAGAATTTTATCACGACTTATCTGGAAAGGGACATCCCACAGTTGGGCGTGAATATTCCGGCTTTTACCTTGCATCGGTTTTGGACGATGCTTGCGCATACACAAGGCGGTATCTTGAATTCGAGTACACTGGCCAAAGGATTGGGCAATAGCGTGCCTACTATCAATCGCTATCTGGATCTGTTGCATGATTTGTTTTTAATACGGAAATTGCAGCCTTGGGCTTCCAATGTGGGTAAAAGACTTGTGAAATCGCCCAAAGTTTACATTCGTGACAGTGGCCTTACACATGCCCTATTGCGGATCAAAGACATGGAAGAGCTATGGGGAAACCCTGTCGTGGGTGGAAGTTGGGAAGGTTTTATCGTCGAAATGTTGATTGCTGACTTGCCATCATGGGCTTCTCCCTATTTTTATCGTACATCCGCCGGAGCAGAGATAGACTTGCTTATCGATGCCGGAAACAAAAAAAGGATTGCTATAGAAATCAAAAGGTCGATGACACCTTCCGTAACCAAAGGATTTACCATCGGTTGTGATGATGTAAAAGCTACGCATCGGTATTTTGTTTATCCGGGTTATGAACGTTTTCCACTATCAAAGGAAGTTACGGCCATTCCCCTTCGGGAAATGATGGAGGAACTGTCTTTGATTTTGAAAGGTCGGTAACAGTTTTTTATAAAACCTTATAGTACTTACCTTTTACTCCTTATTTCGTTGTTGCTCCTCCCATTGTCTAGAAAAAGATTTTTCGGCAAATTCGGGTAATTCACGTTGAGTGCCCCAGGCTTTTTTGAAAAATCGCCGCATGATGAAGTTTTTGAACTTGCCTCCAAACATGTCCACAAATTTTCTTTTTCGGATGAAATAGGCAAAGCCTTTCCACATTCTTTTTTCCGGAGCGGAAGTGAGGTCTTCTTGTACGGCATCACGGCGGTTGAGCAAGAGCATTTTTTGAATGTCGATAGCGACAGGGCATACCTCCGTACATTTGCCACAGAGACTGGAGGCGTAAGAGAGGTGCTTGAATTCTTTCATACCCTGCAAATGTGGGGAGATTAACGAGCCTATAGGGCCTTGATAAGTGGTATTGTATGTATGTCCTCCAATATTTTTGTAGATGGGACAGGCGTTGAGACAGGCTCCACAACGGATGCAATAAAGACCTTGTCGCTGTTCTTTCTGTGCGAGCAAGTTGGTGCGGCCATTGTCGAGCAGGATGACGTACATTTCTTCGGGCCCATCGGTTTCATTCGGTTGTCTGGGGCCGCTGAGGATAGAGTTGTACACGGTCAAGTTTTGTCCGGTTCCATGTGAAGCCAAAAGCGGCCAAAACAAATCCAGATCCCCTAGACTTGGAATGATTTTTTCGATGCCGACAATGGCGATGTGTGTCTTTGGAAAAGTTGTCGTCAATCGAGCATTACCTTCATTTTCGGTAATCGCAATACTACCTGTATCGGCTATGAGAAAATTGGCCCCTGTAATACCAATGTCTGCTGTGGTGTATCTATGGCGTAGGTTCTTCCGAGCTTCGGCCGTTAGTTCCTCTGCACTGGCTTCGGGTGGAGTGCCGAATTTTTCGTGGAATAGCTTTGCAATATCCTCTTGGCTGAGGTGCATAGCCGGTGTGACGATATGATAAGGCTTTTGATCCAATAACTGAACGATATATTCGCCGAGGTCACTTTCAACAATTTCTATTCCTTTGTCTTGCAAAAAATGGTTTAGTTCGATCTCCTCCGTCGCCATCGACTTGGATTTAATAATGGATCTGGCGGATTGCTGTTCCGCTATTTTCCAGATTTCTTGCCTTGCTTCTTCTGCATCGTTTGCCCAAATAACTTTTCCGCCCCGCTTGGTAAAGTTAGCTTCGAATTCTACAAGGTAACGGTCCAGATTTTCTATGGTTTTCCATTTGATGGCATTGGCCTTTTTCTTGGCGTGGGCCAAGTCCAAAAATTTGCTTTTGCCTTTCTCAAATGCCGCCTCATACCGATCTATGTTGTGGGTGATGATATCCCGATGACGGAGATCAAAGGCTTTGCTCGCACTCTCTTTTAAAAATTTCTCTGCAACACGTTGGGCCATGAAGTAAATCTACTCTTTTTTCGAAAGATATGCAAAGGTCTGTTTTTTTTAAGAACAAGGACAGATTGAAAATGTATCGTAATTAATCTTAACTTTGATCAAAAATTGTCCAATAAGCACAGAAATATGAGACATATCATCTTACTTTTTATATCTCTATTGGTATGGTATACGGGATATGCACAGGATATCACATACCAAACGACCAAAGACATAAGTTATGTGGAGGTTGGAGCAACCGATTATGAACAGGAGCAATGTAAACTGGATATACATTATCCGACTTCCGGAGAGGCAAAACCTATTCTCTTGTGGTTTCATGGCGGCGGATTGACAGGAGGGAAGAAGGAAATTCCCGCTTTTTTGAAAGAGAAAGACTTGGTCGTGGTGGGTGTGGGATATCGATTTGCACCTAAGGCAAAAGTAGCCGATATCATTCGTGATGCCGCAAAGGCGACATCCTTTGTCGTCAAAAATGCTGCTCAATATCGTGGTGATACCACTAAAATATTTATTTCCGGACATTCGGCAGGAGGTTATCTGGCATTGATGTTAGCCTTGAATAAGACCTATTTGGCTAAAGAAGGGATGGATGCAGATAGGTTGACGGGTATCATTCCGTTTAGCGGGCAGACTATCACGCATTTTACTGCCCGTAAAGAAAAAGGGATTGGCGAAAAGCAACCTACAATTGATGAATTGGCACCCTTATATTGGGTGAGAAAGGATGCGCCGCCCATCATACTACTGACTGGTGATCGAGAATTGGAGATATTGGGGCGGTATGAAGAAAATGCGTATTTGAAACGTATGCTCTCTATCGCCGGGCATAAAAACAACAAACTTCTGGAGTTTCAAGGATACGGCCATGATATGGTGTATCCCGGTCTTCCGGTCTTGTTGCAGGAAATAAAACGGTTAATGAAAGAGCAGAAGTTGAAGTAATTAAAAAAGCAGTCCACAGGACTGCTTTTTTAATTACTGGCTTACGAATCTTTTACATTCAGCTTCAAACTCAATTCATCCAGCTGTGCTTTGTCGATAACGGCAGGGGCATCTATCATGACGTCGCGGCCAGAATTATTTTTCGGGAAAGCGATGAAGTCACGTATGGTTTCCTGTCCGCCTAAGATAGCGGTCAGACGATCCAGTCCGAAGGCTAGTCCACCATGTGGAGGTGCCCCATATTGGAAGGCATTCATCAAGAAACCAAATTGCTCTTGTGCCTGTTCTTCTGTGAAGCCGAGGTGCCTGAACATCAGCGCCTGTGTCTCTTTGTCATGGATACGGATAGAGCCACCACCTATTTCGTTGCCATTCAAGACAAGATCGTAAGCGTTGGCACGTACTTTACCCGGATCGGTGTCTAGCAGGTGCATGTCTTCTTTCTTCGGAGAGGTGAATGGGTGGTGCATGGCATGGAAGCGTTTGGTATCTTCGTCCCATTCCAACAATGGAAAATCGACGACCCAAAGCGGCGCAAACTCATTTGGTTTGCGCAAACCGAGCCTATTGCCCAATTCCATACGTAGAGCACTCATTTGTGTACGTGTTTTGTGTGCAGGGCCGGATAGCACAAGGATGATATCTCCTGGTTTTGCACCGGTGATTTCAGCCCATTGGGCCAAATCGCTTTGATCATAAAATTTGTCGACTGAAGATTTGAATGTACCGTCTTCTTCACATTTGCAGTAGACCATACCCAAAGCACCGACTTGTGGACGTTTGACCCAATCGATAAGCTCATCGATTTGTTTTCTCGTGTAAGTAGCTGCTCCCGGCACAGCGATGCCGATGACGAGTTCGGCATTGTTGAATACGCCAAAATCCTTATGTTGAGCCACACTGTTTAGTTCGCCAAACTCCATCCCAAAACGAATATCCGGCTTATCATTGCCATATTTGCGCATAGCTTCTTCGAAGGTCATGCGAGGAAATTTCTCCACTTCGATGTTGTGTGTTTCCTTTAACAGATGGCGTGTCAGTCCTTCGAAAACATGCAGGATGTCTTCCTGCTCGATAAAGGACATTTCACAATCGATCTGTGTAAATTCGGGTTGACGGTCAGCACGGAGATCCTCGTCACGGAAACATTTTACGATTTGGAAATATTTGTCCATACCACCTACCATCAATAATTGTTTGAATGTCTGTGGCGATTGTGGCAAAGCATAAAATTGGCCTGGATTCATGCGGGAAGGTACGATAAAGTCACGTGCACCTTCGGGGGTGGACTTGATAAGATAGGGTGTTTCGATCTCGCAGAAGTCCAATTCGGACAAGTAGTTGCGTACCTCTTGGGTAACTTTGTGGCGAAACAATAAACTGTTTTTGACGGGGTTGCGGCGGATGTCGAGATAGCGGTATTTCATGCGGATATCCTCACCTCCATCGGTCTCGTCCTCTATCGTAAATGGAGGTAAGATCGCTTCGTTCAGAACAGTCAGCTCCTTGACAAGCAGTTCGATGTCCCCTGTAGGCATATTGGAGTTTTTGGATTCGCGTTCTACGACGATTCCTTTGGCTTGAATGACAAATTCGCGCCCTAGGGATTTAGCCAATTGCATGACAGTAGATTCGGTACGCTCTTCGTCAAAAATCAACTGGGTGACACCGTATCTATCCCGTAGATCGACCCATATCATAAAGCCTTTGTCCCGGGATTTTTGTACCCAACCTGCTAGGGTTACTTCTTTATTGATGTCGGCTATACGTAGTTCGCCGCAATTGTGACTTCTGTACATTATATAAGGTAAAAAGTTAAAAGTAAAAATTAAAAAAAATCCTGCTATTAGCTGCCAATAGAAGCACAAGCGACACGCTCGCGCCCAATGTCATTAAGTTAAGGATATAACCGTTCTTTTATGTCATCCCCGAGTTTTCTCGGGGCAGGCTCTGAGGCTTGCTTAAGGATCTGTTAACTGTATCGTTTTGCAGATCCCTCCTATCGTCGGGATGACAAAAAAAACGCTTAACTTAATACTATTACGCTTGCGCTAGCGAGACCTAACGGATTATCCTGCAAAAATATCGGATTTCGGGGAGAATAACGAAAGTATTTTTTGTTATGTACTTGTACAGAAAATGTCAATTTCACAGCATTAGACGGAGTGTGCAGTTGTTGACCGTATTTGCATTCAAAGCTACCAACTTATAGTCTGACTATCAATGTTTGTATCTGAACTCCCTATACTTAGACCTGAACTCCTCATAATTGTACTCAAACTCCTCGCGCTTTTGTCCAGACTATTGGTACGTATATACGAACTCTCCATACTTGCCGTCAGGCGATTCATAGTGCTCTGTGGATTACCCGTCATGATTTAGAGGCTAGCTGTACATCTGTATAGGCGGAGTTAAGTTTTTATTATTGCTACGTAACATGCTTCTAAAGAAACTGTAATGTGATTTTATGTAGCCTTTGTTTCTCTAAAAGAAATATTACTTTGGCTTAAGTTGCTTTTTGTCCAAGAAAAAGCATATGTATACAAGGCTATATCAAGTGATAGCTATTTGACAGGAAGTGTGATTCGATTAAAAAATAGAGAAGAGCTTGAATAATCCCTATGAAGCCGTTGTAAACACAGTATAACTTGTCGTAAAGCCCATATGATTTATCAAGAACGATAATTTGTTTGACAAAAATTACGATGACTTCCATGTAAAGTACTACGAGTCTGTCTCCATGTTACGTAGCAATTTCAAGACCGAATAACCATTGGACATTTGTTTTGTGAGGCTTAAAACTTCAACGTTTCATTCCATCCCCGAACCGTATACATTTGTCGCGAGTTAGGTTATCTTTCCGCAAATAAGGTTTCTATATATAGTAAAAATAGAAACCTTGGCCTTATTTCAAATTTGCTGATTATCAATAAATACCAATTATTCCTTGTCTCCAAATGCTATTTTAAAGTGTTTTTGTAGCGAAAATTCGATGTGGAAAACTTTTTTGTGGGAGATTGTGGGAGATTGTGGGAGAAAGTGTATACTTTTACATGAAATTAAGTTAGGATAATTAGCTATATGCTTCAGCTTATCGGAGAATTCGAATGTAAGTTGGACGCCAAAGGTAGATTGGTGGTCCCTTCTGCGCTCAAAAGGCAGTTGCCTAATGTGGAGCAGGACGGGCTTATCGTGAACCGTGGTTTCGAAAGGAATCTGGTGATCTACACGCGTAGCGAATGGGATAAGCAGGCGGCTAAGATTTCACGGTTGAATACATTCAATGCAAAAAATCGGGAGTTTATCCGTCAATTCATGCGCGGGGCGACTATGTTGACATTGGATGCGGCTGGGCGGGTATTGTTACCAAAGGTTCTTTTGGACTATGCCAAGATAGCGGGCGAGGTAGTGTTGGCTTGTCAATTTGATCGTATAGAAGTCTGGCCGAAAGCAGCGTATGAAGAGATGATGAATGGGGATGTAAGTGAGGATTTTGCTGCGTTAGCTGAGGAGGTGATGGGCAATATGGATTTTGGGGGAGGTGCCGATGAGTAATGTAGTGTACCATGTTCCCGTGATGCTTCAAGAATGTATAGAGGCTTTGGCGATCAAGCCCGATGGCGTGTATGTGGATGTGACGTTTGGTGGAGGGGGGCATTCGAGAGAGATCTTAAAGCATTTGGGCCCCAAGGGACGGTTGATCGCTTTTGATCAAGATCCCGACGCGTTGAATAATACTATCGAAGACGAGCGTTTTGAGTTGGTGCACCAGAATTTTAGGTTCTTAAAAAATAGTTTGCGTTTGTTGGGGGTTCGAGAGGTGGATGGAATATTAGCGGATTTAGGGGTGTCTTCCCATCAGTTTGATGATGCGGATCGAGGATTCTCCATCCGATTTGATGCGGATCTGGATATGCGCATGGATCAGGTGTCCGATCTGGATGCGCGCAGAGTGCTGAATACCTATAGTGAAGAGGAATTGCATCGCATTTTCGGTATGTATGGCGAGGTGCAGAATGCGAAATCCTTGGCAAAGACCATTGTGACGGCGAGACTGACCAAAGAGATTCGGACGGTGGAAGAGCTGAAGGAGGTGATTAGGAAGCATGTGCCGAGGGGAAAGGAGCACAAGTATCATGCGCAGGTGTTTCAGGCTTTACGGATTGAGGTCAATAAAGAGTTGGAGGTGTTGCAGGATTTTTTGATGCAGACCGTTCCTCTGCTGAAAGATGGAGGCCGATTGGTGGTCATGTCTTATCATTCGCTAGAGGATAGGCTGGTCAAGAATTTTATGCTGAAGGGTAAGTTTAAGGGAGATGTGGAGAAGGATTTTTATGGGAATGAAATCAAACCTTTCAAAGTCATCAGTAGGAAGGCTATTACGGCTGCTGCACAGGAGCTGGAAGAGAATACAAGATCCCGAAGCGCGAAGTTGAGGGTAGCGGAGAGGATTTGAAAATGTGAGGATTTGAAAATGTGAGGATTTGAAAATGTGGGGATTTGGAGAATTACGATTTTTGATTTACGAATTTGGAGAGGATCTAATTTGAAGATTAACTTCGTTGAGCCCTTCGGGGTTTGGAAATGGAGAGTTGATAATTGAAAGTTGAAAATGGAGAATTAGGAATTTAAAGGCCTGATAACTGACAACTGAACACAGACAACTGAATAATGTCAAAAAGGAACACAATAAAAGAAAGGGAGCTGAGCGAAGATATCCAGGAGGAGATGTCTGATGCGGTAGAGGAGAAGGTGGAAAAAACGCAAAGTATATTGCGATCGTTGTTTTCTCCTACAAAGCTATCGACCTATCTGGTGACTAGAAATCTTCCCTTTGTGGCTTTTTTGGCCTTCTTGGGGTTGGTCTATATCTCCAATCGGCATTTGGCCGAACGAACGGTGAGGAAGATAGATCGATTGGGTAAGGAGGTGAAGGAGCTGAGCTGGGATTATAAATCGTTGTCTGCGGAGTTGATGAAGTTGACCACGCAGACTGAAATAGCCAAAAGGGCGGATACATTGGGCCTAAAAGAGCGCATGGAGCCGCCAATTAAATTAGAGGTGTTAAAAGAGAAAAAATAATAACTGTAACGTGAATATTAGAAAAACCATATTGGTCAGAGTGTACTTGGCTTTTGGGCTTATGGTATTCGGTGCGTTGGCGGTATTTGCCAAGCTCATTCACTTGCAATATATAGATGGGGGCGAGTGGCGTGCTATTGCAGACAGTCTGACTATTCAGGAACGCGTGGTTGAGGCGGCCAGGGGAAATATCTATTCCGATGATGGCAGTCTGTTGGCGACCTCTGTTCCGGAATACGAACTTCGCTTTGATGCGATGGCTATTCCGGAGGAGTACAACGATGTATTCAATTCCAGGGTAGATTCGTTGGCCTTTCGTTTGTCCGATTTTTTCAAGGATCGTTCCTCCCGGCAATATCTGGCCCTTCTGCGTGAGGCCCGGGCCAAGAAGCAACGTTATGTGTTGATAAAGAGGGCTGTTTCGCATCAGGATTTAAAAATCGTGAAAACATTCCCTTTGTTCAACAATTTTAGAGAAAATAAAAAGCGGTTTTCCACCAGTTTGGTGGCAGTGCGTCAAAACAAGCGCATATTGCCATTTACGAATCTGGCGGCTCGTACGATAGGTTACAAGACGGATGAGGTTCGGGTGGGATTGGAAGGTGCATACGGAGATTATATCGATGGCAAGAGCGGTGCGCAGATGATGCAGCGTATAGCAGGAGGAGTGTGGGTGCCTCTGAATCGGGAAATCGAGGTCGCTCCTGTGGATGGATCGGATATCATTTCGACCATCGATGTCAATATGCAGGATATGGCACAGCGGGCTTTGGAAAAGCAATTGAAAATCAGTGATGCTGATCAGGGCTGTGTGATACTCATGGAGGTGAAGACGGGAGAGGTGAGGGCTATCGCCAATTTTACGCGGGATAAGGAGGGTGTGTATCGCGAGAAGTATAATTATGCCATCGCGCATGGTGCGGATCCGGGATCGACGTTCAAACTGGCCTCTTATATGGCTGCTTTGGACGATGGTTATATCGATACCAGTACGGTTGTAGATATTGGCAACGGGACTTATAAGGTGCCTGCGCATACTATCCGGGATTCGCATGCGCCAAAGAAATCGCAGATCACCGTCAAAGAGGCTTTTGAGGAATCGTCGAATGTGGCGATTACCAAGTTGATCAATACGCACTATGGCAATCAGCCTGCACGGTTTACGTCAAAATTGCACAGTTGGGGATTGCATCAGCCTTTGGGATTGCAGATCCCAGGAGAGGCTCATCCTATCGTGAAGACGCCTAAAAGCAAGAGTTGGAGCAAGCTGTCCTTGGTACAAATGGCGTATGGCTATGAACTCAAGTTGACTCCCTTGCAGACGCTGGTTCTTTATAACGCTGTGGCAAACGATGGAAAGATGGTTGCGCCTTTGTTTGTAAAAGAGATACAGCATTTGGGCAATACGGTGCAACGCTTCGAGGCGCGCGTGATCAATAAGCAGATTGTCTCCAAACAGACGTTGGGAAAAATCCGAGGCATGCTGGAGGGTGTAATGATTGAAGGAACGGGTAAGAGATTGAGCAGTCCGTTGTATACGGCGGCGGGCAAGACGGGTACGGCGCAGATGGCGGATGATTCCAGAGGGTATGGTGCGAGGAGATATCAATCTTCGTTTGCAGGGTATTTTCCGGCAAACAATCCAAAATATTCGATGATTGTGGTTATTCGTAATCCACGCAACGGTTACTATGGAGGTTCTGTTGCGGGTCCTGTATTCAAGGAGCTAGCCGATATGGTGTATGCCAATGACTTGTCTTTGCAAGGAGGATTTGCACATCGAAAAGTAAATTTGGCCGGTGAAACCATGCCGTTGACCTTGGTCGGATCCAAGGAGTCTTCCACCAAAGTCTACGAAGCATTGGGGTACACGAGGTTCAATTGGAACTTGCTGGCGCAGGGAGTGTCGGATTCGACCAAAAGAGGGATGCCATTTGTGGAAAGAAATATCAAGGAAGGGGTGGTGCCGAATGTGATCGGAATGGGGCTGGTGGATGCACTGTTTGCTATGGAGAATGCAGGATTTAAAGCCCAAGTGTATGGCAAAGGAAAGGTCGTATCCCAATCCTTGATACCGGGAGAAAAATTAAAATCGGGAACTCAAGTAGCCATTCAACTGAATTAAAAAAAATGATACTAAAAGAACTATTACATGCTGTTCCGGTGATACAGGCCGAGGGTCCTCTGGATATAGAGGTTGGCTCGCTGTGCTTTGATTCCCGGCAAGCAAAAGCCAATAGTTTGTTTGTAGCTGTCCGGGGGGTACATACGGATGGCCATTTGTATGTTGAAAAAGCTATTTCTTTGGGTAGTACCGTAGTGGTCGTTGAAGAATTGCCCGAAAAACTTGAACAAGAGGTAAGCTATATCGTAGTAGCGGATACTTCCTATGTATTGGGGATATTGTCGGCCAATTTTTACGATAATCCGTCCAAGGAGTTGAAATTGATAGGTGTAACGGGTACAAACGGAAAAACCACCGTAGCTACGCTGCTCTTCAATCTATTTCAAAAATTGGGATATGGTGTAGGATTGCTTTCGACGGTAGAAAATAGGATAGGAACGGAAGTTGTGCCAGCTACATATACGACACCGGATCCATTGGCGTTGAATGCGTTGTTGAGAAGGATGGTGGATGGTGGATGTGATTATTGTTTTATGGAAGTGAGCTCACACGCTATCGTACAGCAACGTATTGCCGGACTGCGTTTTGCAGGTGGCATATTCACCAATATCTCGCACGACCATCTTGATTTTCATCAGACATTTGACAATTATATTAAAGCGAAGAAGAAGTTTTTTGACGATTTGGACAGGTTTGCTTTTGCTTTGACCAATCAGGATGACAAGAATGGGCAGGTCATGCTGCAAAATACCTTTGCTCACAAAAAGACATATGGGTTGCAGCATATCGCCGATTTTAAAGGCAAGGTAATAGAAAGCCATTTTGACGGCATGCTGTTGCAGGTAGACGGACAGGAAGTATGGGTCAAATTGGTGGGCAGTTTCAATGCTTCCAACCTATTGGCCGTGTACGGTGCAGCTATATTGCTTGAGCAGGAAACGATGAAGGTGTTGACGGCCATGAGTGAGATTTCCGGTGCAGAAGGACGCTTTGAGGCTGTACGGTCGAAGACGGGTATCACGGGAATCGTTGATTATGCCCATACACCGGATGCAGTGGGAAATGTGCTGGAAACCATCAAGGACCTGTGTATTCCCGGACAACAGATCATTACGGTATTGGGCTGTGGTGGAGACCGGGATAAGGCCAAGCGCCCGGAAATGGCCAAGACGGCTTTGAAATATAGCGATAAGCTGATCATTACCTCCGATAACCCACGTACGGAAGATCCTGCACAGATTATCCGGGATATGGAGGCGGGTATAGCACCTGAGCAAAAAAAGCATGTCTTTAGTATTTCGGATCGTCGGGAGGCCATCCGTGCGGCATGTCACTTGGCAGCGAGTGGAGATATTGTCCTGATAGCCGGCAAAGGGCATGAAAAATATCAGGAAATCAATGGTGTGAAATATCATTTTGATGACAAAGAAGAATTAGAAAATTCATTTAACGAACAATAGACGGTATGTTGTATCACTTATTTACATGGCTACAAGAGCATTTTCATATCCCAGGAGCTGGATTGTTCCAGTATATCTCCTTTAGGACAGCTATGGCCGTTATTGTTTCGTTGATTATCACGACGGTGTACGGCCGTCAATTGATCAATCTGCTGCAACGTAAGCAGGTGGGCGAAACGGTAAGGGATCTGGGCTTGGAAGGTGAAAAGAAAAAACAAGGTACGCCTACGATGGGTGGTTTGATCATCATTGCCGGTATCCTTATCCCTACACTGTTGTTTGCCAAATTGGACAATATCTATGTTCTGGTCATGATCGTGACGACGGTATGGATGGGAGCTATTGGTTTTTTGGATGACTATATCAAGGTGTTTCGTAAGAATAAGGAGGGATTGGCCGGACGGTTTAAGGTGATTGGACAGGTCGGTCTGGGTACGCTGATAGCCTTTACCATGTACTTTCATCCGGATATTGTGGTACGGGAACAAGTGACGAACCCTACTTCTTCAAAGCCTGTGGAGATTGTCATTAATCCGCAGACGGGAGAGCGAACCTATGCAGAGAATCTCAAATCGACAAAAACGAACATACCTTTTTATAAGAACAATGAGTTTGATTATGCCAAGGTGTTGGATGTTTTTGGACTAACGAGCAGTACGGCGACATTCATCTTGTTTTTGGTGGTGGTTGTATTTATTGTGACGGCTGTGTCCAATGGTGCAAATATCACAGATGGTATTGATGGATTGGCCACGGGGACGTCGGCTATCATCGGGATTACTTTGGCGATATTGGCGTATGTGTCGGGCAATATCATCTTTTCGGACTACTTGAATATCATGTATATCCCCAATTCGGGTGAGCTCGTGATATTCGCAGGAGCATTTGTAGGAGCTTGTACGGGATTTCTGTGGTACAATGCCTATCCGGCACAGGTGTTTATGGGTGATACGGGTTCTTTGGCCATCGGGGGTATTATAGCGGCATTTGCCATATTGATACGCAAAGAGCTTTTGATCCCGGTATTGTGCGGTATTTTCTTGATCGAAAACCTATCGGTCGTCATGCAGGTGTCCTATTTTAAGTACACCAAAAGGAAATACGGCGAGGGCCGGCGTATCTTTTTGATGTCACCCTTGCACCATCATTATCAGAAGAAAGGCTATCATGAGGCCAAGATTGTCACACGGTTTGTGATCGTGGGAGTCATTCTGGCTATATTGACCATTGTGACGTTGAAGGTGAGGTAGAGCGAGGTTTGGGTTGTGAGGTGCGAGATCGGAGAATTTGAAAATTTGGAAATGAAGTAATTTGAAAAATGTTGGTCTAAATACTAACATCTAAATACTAAAGTACTAAATAAAAAATGGGAAACATAGCAAATACATACTATCCGCAATCAGGACGTCTGGTTATTCTAGGCGCAGGAGAGAGTGGTGTGGGTGCAGCCATCCTGGGAAAGGATAAGAGCTTCGATGTATTTGTGTCCGATATGGGGATGATTGCGGAGGCTTACAGGGTACAGTTGGAGCAGGAAGGGATTCTTTTTGAAATGGGCAAACATACCGAAGAACAGATATTGAATGCTGATTTGGTTGTAAAGAGCCCCGGTATTCCCGAAAAGGCTCCATTGATCAAAAAACTCCGTGAAAAAGGAACTCCGGTGATTTCGGAAATAGAGTTTGCGGCGCAATATACAGATGCGAAACTGATCTGTATTACGGGTTCCAACGGCAAATCGACCACCACGATGCTTACATACTATATGTTTCAAAAGGCAGGTGTGAATGTGGGTTTGGCAGGCAATATCGGAAAGAGCTTTGCCTTGCAGGTGGCTCGTGAGCAGTTTGATGTGTACATATTGGAGATGTCGAGTTTCATGTTGGACGATATGTACCATTTTCGGGCGGATGTGGCTGTGCTGCTGAACATCACACCGGATCATCTGGACAGGTACGATTACGATATGGAAAAGTATGTGAATTCGAAGTTCCGTATCATCCAGAATCAGAGGAGCAGTGATTATTTTATCTATTGTGCAGACGACGAGGAGACAATGAAGGCATTGCCCCGTTTTGACAGCAAAGCGACACAGTTGCCGATGTCGCAAAAGAAAATTTTGGCACAGGGAGCATCATTGGACAAGGACCATAATATTATCATTCATATACCTAATAGAGAAGCATTTGCTATGAACATTGAAGAGTTATCATTACAAGGAAAGCACAATACCTACAACAATATGGCCTCAGGCTTGGTGGCAAAGGCTCAGGAATTGCGCAACGAAACGATGAAGGAGAGTATGGGATCGTACGTGAATATAGCCCATCGGCTGGAACACGTGGCCTATATCGGAGGGGTGAATTATATCAATGATTCAAAAGCCACGAATGTCAATTCTGTATGGTATGCTTTGGAAAGTTTTTCGCCGGATATTATCCTGCTGCTAGGTGGTGTGGATAAGGGCAATGATTACGAGATGTTGCGTGATCTGGTACGGCAGAAGGTCAAAGCGATCATCTGCATAGGCAAGGACACATCGCGTATACACGATGCACTGGAAGAAGAAGTAGAGGTCATTGTGAACAGTGCATCGATGGAAGATGCTGTGCGTATAGCTTCGCATTTGGCAAAGAAAGGGGATACGGTACTGCTTTCACCGGCATGTGCCAGCTTTGATTGGTTCAAGAATTACGAAGAAAGGGGAGATAAGTTTAAAGAGGCGGTGATGGCCTTATAGTAAGTGGACAGTCGTCAGTTATCAGTCGTCAGTGGAGAGCTGATCACTGACAACTGATCACTGATAACTAAAATAAAATGGAACAGGTATTTTCAAAATTAAAGGGCGATAAGTGGATATGGATCATCGTGATTATTTTGTCGGGATGGTCTTTGTTGGCAGTATATAGCTCGGTGGGTACCTTGGCTTACAAAGAGGGCAAGGGTACGGAACTTTATTTGGTCAAGCACTTTTCCATTATCGTGGCGGGATTGGTGTTGATGTACTTGTCGCATAAGCTGGACTATAAATGGTATGCGGGTATCTCCAAGCTGCTGATGATTATTACGATTCCATTGCTTTTGTACACATTGCTGTTCGGTAGTTCAGTCAATGAAGCCTCGAGGTGGGTTACGATCCCGGTCATCAACCAGACTTTTCAAACCTCGGATTTGGCCAAATTGGCGTTGATTACGTTTTTGGCACGGATGCTGTCCCGCAAGCAGGAAGAAATCAAGGACGTCAAAAAATCGTTTATACCGATTATGGGGGCGGTTTGTCTGGTATTTGTTCTTATTGCATGGGCCAATTTGTCTACGGCACTGATGTTGTTTGGCGTCAGTATTTTGTTGTTGATCATCGGCCGTGTCAGTATCAAGCAGATCGCCATTGTATCCGCAGGAGGTTTGGTATTGTTGATGATGGTCATGCTATTGGGCCCTCGGAGAGCGACATATATCAGCCGTATAGAAGGATTTTTTAAGACCGAGGAAGTCACGACATCGAATGTGCCTTTTCAGGAAGATAAAAATTATCAGGCCAACAATGCCAAGATTGCGATTGCAACGGGTGGCTTGTTTGGTAAAGGTCCGGGCAACAGTGTGCAGCGCAATGTATTGCCACATCCGTATTCAGATTTCATCTTTGCGATTATCATTGAGGAATACGGTACGGTTGGAGGAGTCGTGTTGCTGTTCCTTTATCTGGCACTGATGTACCGCTGTATCCGTATTGTGACGATGAGCCCCCGGGCATTCGGGGCATTTTTGGCGGCCGGATTAGGGTTTAGTCTGACCATTCAGGCACTGGCCAATATGGCTGTAGCTGTAGGTTTGGGACCCGTGACAGGTGTGCCGCTACCTTTGGTCAGTATGGGAGGGACATCTATCCTCTTTACCAGTGTGGCTTTGGGCATTATCCTGTCCGTGAGCCGCAGTATCGAAGAATTGAAAGGTAAGCAGCAATTGGAGGAGGAGCCAAAGGTCAAAAAAGTAGTGATCGGAACGGTGGCGTGATGATGTGGAAATGAGATAATTTGAGAATTTGAAAATGAGTGTAAGGTTTAAAGTTTGAGTATACTGATCACTGACGACTGATCACTGATAACTAAAATATATGGGACGTAAAATAATCATAAGCGGTGGTGGTACAGGAGGTCATATCTTCCCGGCGATAGCTATTGCGAATGCTTTGCGTCGTATAGAACCTGATGTTGAAATCCTGTTTGTTGGTGCTCTGGGCCGGATGGAAATGGAAAAAGTACCGGCGGCTGGTTATGAGATTGTTGGTCTGGATATACAGGGGATCAACAGGCAGTCTCTGCTCAAGAATATTGTTCTTCCGTTCAAGATGCTCAAAAGCTTGTGGAGGGCCCGAAAGATTATCAAGGATTTCGGAGCAGAGGTAGCCGTAGGTGTAGGAGGTTATGCTTCGGGCCCACTGCTGATGATGGCGAATATGATGGGGATTCCTACATTGATACAGGAGCAGAATTCATATGCGGGCAAAACGAACAAAACACTGGGGCGAAGGGCGCGTAAAATCTGTGTAGCATACCCTAAAATGGAGCAATTTTTTCCTTTGGACAAAATTTTGCTGACCGGGAATCCTATCCGTCGATCTTCGGTAGATATAGAAGGTAAGCGGAGGGAAGCACTTGCGGCTTTTGGATTGGAAGAAGGTAGAAAGACGATTGTAGTCACAGGAGGTAGCTTAGGGGCCAAGACGTTGAATGGGTTTATGCTAGAGTCCATAGACAAAATTGCTTCGCGTTCTGATCTGCAGGTGATTTGGCAATGCGGAGGTTATTATTACGAGCAGATGAAAGAGATCTTGGCGCTTGAGCGGACGATTCCGGACAATGTAAAGCTGATGCCCTTCTTGCAACGTATGGATTATGCATATGCTGCGGCGGATGTCATTATTGCCAGGGCAGGGGCAGGGACTATTTCAGAACTCTGTGTGATAGGCAAGCCAGCTATACTTGTGCCATCGCCCAATGTGGCCGAAGACCATCAGACAAAAAATGCACAGGCATTGGTCGATAATGGTGCAGCCGTATTGGTGAGGGATTCTATTGCCCGGGATAGCCTATTTGATGTTGTTACAGAGCTTTTGGCCGATGAGGAGCGTTGTGCTATACTCGGTGCAGAAATAAAAAAAATGGCTTTGCCGGATGCGGATGAAGTCATTGCAAAAGAGGTGTTGGGGTTGATTGTTTGAGGGATTTGAAAATGTGAGGATTTGAAAATTTGGAGATGGAAATGAGTTTTAGGTTTTGAAAGTTAGAGTTGGGACTGATCACTGACAACTGATCACTTACCACTAAATAAAATAAAGAGATGAATGTTGATCAAATAAAGCGGGTATATTTAATCGGTATCGGAGGTATCGGCATGAGTGCTCTTGCTCGTTATTTCCATGCATCAGGATGTACTGTGTACGGATACGACAGGACGGAGACTGAGCTGACGACCGCGTTGGTCGATGAAGGGATTGCGGTGATATACGAGGATAATGTGGACTTGATCCCTGCAGAGTTTGCTCAGCCATCGGTAGAGAGCTTGATCATTTTCACACCCGCCATTCCCAAGGATCTGAAGATTAAGAACCTTTTTGTCGATCGTGGCTTTACGGTATATAAGCGTTCAGAAGTTTTAGGTTTTCTGAGTGCCAATCGCTTTACTATAGGTGTGGCAGGGACGCACGGCAAGACCACTACCTCGACCATGATCGCCCATGTTCTTAAAGATTCGGGTTATGACTGTTCCGCTTTTTTGGGCGGAATAAGTTCCAATTATAATACGAATGTGCTTTTCGGGCAGAATAATGTGCTGGTTGTTGAAGCTGACGAGTACGACCGCTCGTTCTTGACCTTGCATCCTAATATTGCTGTGGTGACTTCGGCAGATGCCGACCATTTGGACATCTATGGAGACCAGTCGCATCTGATCGAATCTTTTGAGCTGTATCTGGATAGAGTGGTTGAAGGCGGGACAAGCATTGTCAAGATAGGTCTGCCCTTTGTCGGAGATATCAGCTATAGCCGGGATTCGTCCGGAGCAGATGCTTATGCCATGAATATCCAGGTGATCGATGGGGATTTCTACTTTGACTATGTCCAGGGCGAAACCTGTATAAAGGATATCAAGTTGGGTATTCCCGGCCTGCACAACGTCGAGAATGCGGTAGCAGCCATCACGGTTGCTTTGCTGTTGGGGATAGACCAAGAGAAAATTGTACGTGCGTTGGCCAACTTTAGGGGAGCCAAGAGAAGATTTGAGTATATTGTCAAGGGTGATCGGCATGTGTATATAGATGACTATGCACATCATCCGGAGGAATTGCGCGCATTCTTGAGTTCGATGCGTAGGCTCTATCCGGAGAAAAAACTTACTGCTATCTTCCAACCTCATTTGTATAGTCGTACCCGTGATTTTGTGGATGACTTTGCTGAGGTGCTGGGGATGGCGGATGAGCTGTGGTTGATGGAAATTTATCCGGCACGCGAACTGCCAATAGCCGGTGTAAATTCAAAGTGGCTTTTGGAAAAAATCAATTTGGATACTAAATATTTAATGACACTGCAGGAAATATTGGATAGGATAGAAAACGAAAAGCCTGAGCTTATAGTCACCATGGGTGCGGGCGACATAGACCGATTGGTAAAGCCAATCAAAAAGATTTTGGAGAATATATAGAACATGAAGCGCATAAGATGGCATATCGTATGGTACACGTTGGTTGGGATTTGTTCCTTAGCCGGTCTTGTGATGCTCATGGGACTTGTTTCCAGAAAGAGCGATGCACAGCTGTGTACATCGCTCAAGGTCATTGTGGAAGGGAAAGAAACATTTATCGATCAACAAGAGATTATGCGACTGATCAATGACAGTTATGGTGCTGTCATCGGAAAAGAGCTGAAAGGGATTCCGGTAGAAAAGATCGAAAAAACATTGAAGCAATTGCCTTATGTGGCCAGTGCTTCAGTACATACAGATATGGATGGGCTCATGCAGGTGACGGTCCGGCAGCGTGAAGTCGTTCTACGGGTTATCAATCGGAACGGAAAGGAGTATTATGTTGATACTCAGAACAAGAAGATCCCTGTCACACTCAAGTATGTGCCACACGTGTTGGTAGCCAATGGAAATATCAAGGAGGGCTATGGCAAACCATTGGAACCCATCGAATCGACTTTGGTCAAAGACCTGGTGAAAATCGTACACTTTGTCAAAGGCAATGACCTGTGGGAAAACCAGATTGTACAGCTCTACGTCAATGATCATCGGGATATCGAACTGATCCCCAGAGTAGGAAAGGAAGTGCTGTTGATAGGCAATGCAGACTCCCTGGGTTACAAGTTGGGTCGGTTGGAGGTCTATTACAAGAATATCTTGCCTAAAGTAGGTACAGAGGCTTATGAGAGGGTCAATGTCAAATATGATGGACAGATCGTATGCGAACGTAGAGCAGGATGGTTTATGGACAGTTTACAAATGAAAATCAACGCAAATAATTAGAAATACAGCAAAAAATACAGCATATGAAACCAAGAATGACAGAAAATGAGAAAGAGAATCCAATCATAGTTGGGTTGGATATCGGAACGACGAAGATTTGTGTCACTGTGGGACGCCGTAGTGGGACGAACAAAATCGAATTGCTTGGCGTGGGCAAGGCTGAGTCGGTCGGTGTGCACAGAGGTATGGTCGCCAATATACAGAAGACCGTTTCCAGTATCCGTGAGGCTGTGTCCGGAGCAGAAGGACAGTCTAATGTGGACATCAAAGTCGTCAATGTGGGTATTGCCGGACAGCATATCAAGAGCATTCAGCACAGGGGTATGTTGACCAAAGGGGATGACGATGAGATCATACACGGCGATATCGAAAAATTGATTTCGGATATGTACAAATTGGTTTTGCCTCCTGGCGAGGAAATTATTCATGTGTTGCCACAAGAGTTTACGATAGACAACGAGCCTGGTATCAAAGAGCCTGTGGGTATGGCTGGACGTCGTATCGAAGCCAATTTTCATATTATTTCGGGGCGTGTGACCGATATTCGCAACATCAAAAGGTGTGTGGACAATTCGGATCTGGAAGTATCCTCATTGGTGTTGGAGCCGTTGGCTTCATCTGAAGCTGTATTGGATGAAGAGGAAAAAACGGCCGGTGTAGTATTGGTCGATATAGGTGGAGGTACCACAGACGTAGCCATCTTCCACGAAGGTATCATTCGTCATACGGCTGTCATTCCGTTGGGTGGAAATATCGTGACAGAGGATATCCGCCAAGGCTGTGCTGTATTGCGTAATCAGGCCGAGCAGTTGAAAGTCCGTTATGGTTCCGCATTGGCCGATGAAAATAAGGACAATGAGGTCATCTGTGTGCCGGGCATCCGGGGTAGAGATGCCAAGGAAGTTTCTGTCAAGAACCTGGCCTTTATCATACAGGCTCGTATGGAAGAAATCATTGAGCACGTCTATTACGAAATCAAATCTTCGGGGTATGAAGACAAATTGATTGCCGGAATTGTTATTACGGGTGGAGGTGCACAACTGAAGCACTTGCGCCAGTTGGTAGAATATATTACGGGAATAGAATGTCGGATCGGATATCCAAATGAGTACCTGGCAAAAACGGACCTGTTGAACAAGCAGACTTTTGAGGAAATGCAGAGCCCTATGTATGCAACCAGTGTAGGCCTATTGATCAAAGGTATCCAGGATTATGAAGAGGATGAGAAGTTGCAAGAGGAAAAAACATCCAAAAAATCACGTAAGGAGACGGTAAAGGATATTGCAGAAAAGCAAAGCAAAAGAGAAGGTTGGTTTACAAAAATTATTTCGGAATTCATCAAGGATGAAGGCCAATACGATGATGATACGTTCATCGGGAAGAAATAATTTTCAACAAGCGCATGACTTTTCCACAAATTCACAAATGTGGAAAAATCATGTGGATATTATTGGTAATATTACATTGAATTGTTGGGTTTGGACGGTATAACGAGCCCTACGGATTTAAAGAACAGGATTTATGTCGATACAATTTGAAATGTTAAAGGAACAATCGTCTATCATCAAGGTAATAGGCGTAGGCGGTGGTGGCGGCAATGCTGTCAACCACATGTACAAGCAAGGAATCAGCGGTGTGGATTTTATCGTATGCAATACAGATGCCCAGGCACTTGAATTGAGCCCTATTCCCAATAAGGTACAGTTGGGAGCTAGCCTTACCGAAGGAATGGGAGCTGGTGCAGATCCTGATGTAGGCGAGAATTCGGCCATAGAGAGTATTGATGATATCAAAAGGATGCTGGGTACCAACACCAAGATGTTGTTTATCACGGCCGGTATGGGAGGTGGTACAGGAACAGGTGCCAGTCCGGTTCTGGCCAAAGCCGCCAAGGAGATGGGTATCCTTACCGTAGCTATCGTGACGACACCTTTTGCATTTGAAGGCAAAAAACGCCGTTCGCAGGCACAAGAAGGATTGGATGAGTTGAGAAAGTATGTAGATTCTTATCTGGTGATTTCCAACGACCGTCTGCGCGAGATATTTGGCAATCTAACGATGACTGCCGCTTTTGCCAAAGCAGATGATATCCTGACCACAGCGGCCAAAGGTATTGCTGAGATCATCACGATACCGGGTTATGTCAATGTGGACTTTAAAGATGTGCGTACTGTAATGAACGATAGTGGTGTAGCTATCATGGGCAATCATGTCGCATCGGGAGACAGTCGTGCGCTTGAAGCCGTGACAGGTGCATTGGCTTCACCGTTGTTGAAAGATAACGAAATCGAGGGGGCGCGCTATATTCTTTTGAACATTACGTCGGGGACCAAAGAGGTAACCATGGATGAGGTAGCCATTATTACCGACTATATACAAGAAAAGGCAGGGTTGACCGCGGATCTGATCTGGGGTAACTGTATCGATGAGACGCTTGGTGAGGAACTGTCTGTGACGATCATTGCGACAGGTTTCCAGACTTCTGAAGAGCGTATCAAAGAGCGGGAGAATGAAAAAGTGGCCTTGCCTTTGACGCCAGAACCGACAGCGTCGTATATCAAGCCGATTGTTCAAAACCAATTTGTGGAAAAGCAACCAAGTCCAGCTGAATTTGTGAAGCCGGTACAGATGCCCCAAGCTGCACCTGTAGCTGCTCAGGCTCCACCACAGGCCGATTTGTTTTCACCGAGCAATGCACATGCGCCGCAGACAAGCCATGCGCCTGCTGCAGAGGTAGAAGATGAGGTCGTGCGTTATACTTTGGAAGACGATGCGGCTTCCGAAAACACGGTCGAAGAAGAAGACGATACGCATGGGTTTGAATTGAAGACATCTCCTTCGGTGTTTGAATTTAAGTTGCCAACGGTGTTCGATACGTATGAGCAGAACAATGCCGAGGTAGAACATGAAGTAAATAGTATTGTCAATGAGGATATGCCTTCTGCAATGGTAACCGAAAATACTGTAGAAGTGAAGGAAGATGTCAATTTTGAGGATCAGTTGCTGAAGACCAAAGAGCGTATTCTGCGTTTGAAAGAATTGAGCATGAAATTGAAATCTTCGAATGGTTTGCAGGAACTGGAGAATGAACCGGCTTACAAAAGAAAGCAAAAGACCTTGGAAGATGTGCCGCATTCATCCGAATCACAGGTTTCGAGATTTACCTTGTCTTTTGATGAAGGGGCAACGGAGATCCGTTCCAATAATTCCTTTTTGCACGACAACGTGGACTAAGGATATAAAAGCAAAAAAGGCCCGGTCATGACCGGGCCTTTTTTGCTTGATGTCAGTTACTCCACCGCGTGCAGTTTAAACAGTTCGATGAGTTCAGGAATATTATTGACTTGCAGTTTTTCGAATATCCTGCTTTTATAGGTGCTGACTGTTGACGAGCTTAGATTCAGCAAGGCAGATACATCGAGTATACCTTGCCCGCTGATGAGATGCTTTGCTACATCCATTTCCCGGTTGGATAGTTTGTACAAAGGATTGCTCATCTGTAGGTTTGATTTGTTGGAGATCAACTTTTGCACATACAGATCCTTGACAGTTTCGGACATGTATTTGCCCCGGTCTTGTATGTGTTGAATGGCGACTGCCAATTCATCCATGGCCGTGTTTTTGTTCAAGTAGCCTACCGCACCAGCCTCAATATAACGCAATGCGTAGATATTTTCGTCATAGGACGAGAATACAAGGATTTTCAGATCGCTTTGTGCGGCCAATAGTTCTTTTATGGCCTTGATATTGTTGCCTCCGGGCATATTGATGTCCAATAGTAACAGGTCAAACCTGTTCGATTTGAGGTGATCTAATATTTCGTTGTATGTGGTGGCGTGCGTGATTTCGACGTCTTTATAGGCTCCTTGGATAATGACCGAAGCCCCAAGCCTTACTATGCTATGGTCGTCTGCGATAAGTACTTTCTTCATGCGGGTATGATGTTGAAAATGTTTTTAAAGTGGAGACTGATGTGGCTGCTTTCAGTTGCTGCTTGTTAATATAAAACGTAGATGTAGTTGTATATTATGCATACTTTTTGTTGCAAATATAAAGTTTTTATCATTATAATTGTAATGAACTAATAAAAATACGCAATATGGGGTTTTTAAAAGAATTTAAAGAGTTTGCAATGCGTGGCAGCGTAGTCGATTTGGCTGTCGGTGTTGTGATTGGAGGTGCCTTTGGCAAGATCGTCACCTCCTTGGTAGATGATATTATCATGCCTCCGATAGGTTACCTTACTGGAGGTGTAGACTTTTCCAAGCTCAAGTACGTGATTACTGCGGCCAATGCAGATGCCGGTGTGGAAGAAGTGGCTATAAGCTACGGAAACTTCATCAATGTCATCATTCAGTTTCTTATCATTGCTTTCTGTATTTTTCTTGTGATCAAAGGAATAAATGTCTTGAAGCGCAAAGAGGAGGTAGCTCCGGAAGAGCCTGCTGCTCCATCGAATGAAGAGGTGCTGTTGGCAGAGATCAGGGATCTTTTGAAGAACAAATAAGTTGAATAGCCACGGGCTGAAGCCCGTGGTAATATTTGTTTTTTAATTTGAATGTTTTAAAAAAAACACTACCTTTGCATTCCTCTTAGGAACAAAAATATTAAAAATATAACACAGCGTCATGAAAAGAACATTTCAGCCTTCGCAAAGAAAAAGAAGAAATAAACACGGATTCAGAGAGCGTATGAGCACAGCTAACGGTAGGAGAGTATTGGCTTCCCGTCGTGCAAAAGGTAGAAAACGTCTTACTGTTTCTGACGAATACCGTCATAAAGGATAATTTCTTTTTGCGCCGGTGACTTCCTTGCTGTGCCACTTCCGGCCAAAATAGTCATCGATATGAAAAATACGTTTACAAAAGAAGAACGGTTGTGTAGTAGAGGTCTGATAGACAAGCTATTCCATGACGGTTCTTCTTTTGTATTATATCCTTTTCGGGTTGTCCTTCTGACCGTTGACCATGAGTTGCCCACTGGAGTACAGGTGATACTGTCGGTTTCGAAACGTAAATTCAAGCATGCCTATATGCGCAATAGGATAAAGCGCAAGATGCGGGAGGCGTACCGTTTGCAAAAGGGTGATATTTTGTATCCCGCCATCCGTTTGAAAGCGATAAATTTGCTGTTGGCCATACAGTATGTTGCCCATGAGGACCTTTCCTTTGATCAATATCAACTCAAAATGAACAAAGTCTTAAACCAGATCGTCCATGAGGTTGCTTAATACAATAGGAAGGAGTGTAGCCTACTTGGTTCAATCTGTTTTTTTATTGTTGATAAAGGTCTATCAATTGTTTATCTCTCCACTGTTGGGTGCCAATTGTCGTTATACGCCGACCTGTTCGCAGTATGGCAAAGAGGCCATCCTCAAGTATGGGCCTTTCAAGGGCGGCTGGCTGGCCATCAAGCGAATAGCCCGGTGTCATCCTTGGGGTGGACATGGACACGATCCGGTTCCTTAAACGTGAAGCTTTTATGAATACACAATATATCCTGCAAATAGACACGGCTACGGAAGTTTGTTCTGTTTCGTTGAGTGCCAACGGAGAGGTGGTGGATACTGTGCAGACGGAAGTACCCAATCAGCATGCGTCCAGACTGACGGTTTTTGTTGAAGAAATCTTGCAGCGCAATGATGTAGCTTATACAGATTTGGCGGCTATCGCCGTGAGTATGGGGCCAGGCTCTTATACAGGCTTGCGTATAGGTGTGTCTACGGCCAAAGGGCTATGTTATAGCCTCGATCGGCCTTTGATCGCAGTCAATACCTTGAAGGCCATGTACGATGGTTACCGTCGTTCTGTCCCTAGTACTTCTTGCGACTTGTATTGTCCGATGATCGATGCGCGAAGGATGGAGGTGTATATGTCGGTGTTTGACGATGAAGGTGGGTTGATATCTCCCACAGCAGCAGTTATTATAGATAGAGATAGTTTTGAGGTGTATAAGGACAAGAAAATTGTGCTGTTTGGTTCAGGTGCGAATAAGTTTGCACAATTATTTGAGGATGATCCTACCGTCACGGTCGATGCAGGATATAAACATTCTTCGGCCTATATGAGTGAGGTCGTTTGGCAGAAGTATAGGAAGCAGGATTTCGAAGATCTGATTTACTTTGAACCTTTCTATTTGAAAGAGTTTGTGCCGACTACGCCGAAGAAGTAAGTTGCCATCTTTAGCTTATGCTAGCGCACGAATCCCTTCGTGTGCTTTTATATCTGGGCACACGAAAGGATTTCCTATGGAGAGCTCGCTTCGCTCGGTTCGTGCGCCAGCGTTGGGGACCTTTTTAGCCTCTTATGCTATTTACAACCACTTTTTCTTCTTGAACCAAAAGTAGATAATGGCGGATAAAGCAATCATTAATAGCATCACTGCCGCGTATCCATATTTCCACTCCAGCTCTGGCATATTCTCAAAATTCATACCGTACACGCCCACGATAAATGTGAGGGGCATGAAGAATACCGAAATGATGGTCAGCATACGCATGATTTCATTGGTGTGGTTCGATTCGATGTTGAAATAGATGGAAAGTAGCTGTGCTGTATTTTCGGCAATGTTGCGATACAGCGTATTCGTTTTTGAAAAAAGGTCACGCAGATCCTGTGTATAGATATTTTGGTATTGTGGCATGTGAAAATAATCGACAATATCTTTGTAGTGGGTTAATACACTTCGGATCACATCGATTTGCCTTTTAATATAATAGAGTTTTTTTAGAAAAGGCTTGCGGCGGCGATGTAGAAAGACGATTTCTTCGTATTCGTCTAGTTTTACAGACATCTTGTCCAGTACAATATCTTCGAAAGTCTTCAATGCTGAAGAAGTGAGCGCATTGACCAGGCTTTTGCTTGATTGCAGTTTTTTATTGCTCTTGTCGAGGTTTTCCAGGTTCTTCAGAAATTCTATCTCTTGCCGATGGGCGGTGATCACAAATTTTTCCGAATAGAAAATAGAAATGCGTTCTGTTATTTCGATTAATGAATCCGATTCGTCATCAAAGTTTTTGGGGATGGAGCGTATGATCAGAAAATGGTAATTGTCGAACTCCTCAATCTTGGGAAGATGGCCTATTTCGATACAGTCCTTGATGGATGCTTCATGGAGGTTATATTTAGCCTTTAGTTCGGCAAAATCCTCAATCGCGGGATTGGTAATATCAATCCAATCGAAGTGATGTTCGGGTGTTTGGAGAATGGATACGATCATGGGCAAAACTTAGATACATAAAAATACGAATGCCTGCGGTAAAAAACGATTATTTCCTTATCCTAATTTTTTCCAAACCACACAACAGTATATAGGGTTATAGCTTAAAATCCAATATAAACTTCATCAAAGATACAGCACTGTTGAGCTTAAGTTTGTGCATGATATTCTTACGATGGGTCTCTACGGTGAAAAGACTGAGGAACAGCTTGTCCGCAATTTGTTTGTTGGTGAGTTCTTCTTTTATCAGTTGTATGATTTCTATTTCTCGTTTGGTGAGGTTAAATTGTTGGGCAATTGGGTTGGTATAGGCATTGTGTTCTGGCAGGTGAACGATTGGGGGAAAAGACAATTTGCCCTCCATTACGTCAGCAATCGCTCTTTGCAATTCTTCGATGCTACAGTTCTTTAAGAGATAGCCTGAGGCACCTGCACGCCGGGCCTTTTCTATGAGATGGGCGTCATTGTAGGAAGACAGCATGATGATCTTTATCGCTGGATAGACACGGTTCATGTATTTTAGGACTTCCATTCCTCCGATTCCCGGCATACCAATGTCCAGTAAGATAATATCGGGTTGTTGGTCGGAAACCATTTGCAAAACCATGTTTCCGTCGTGGGCTACAAAGATATCATAGTTGTTTTGCTCCTCTGCCAACAATGTAGATAAACCCGAAATAAATAGCAGATGATCGTCCGCTAGTAGGATGCTTGTTTTATAAGTCATGTCTTTGAGTAGGTAGTGTTATGATTATCGTCGTTCCGCTTTCGCCAGAATCGATGGCATGCGAGCCGTGAAAAAACAGTATCCTGGATTCGATATTACGTAGACCCATTCCCTTTTTACAGGTAGAGAGATCAAAACCGATTCCATTGTCTTCCACCATTATTTCGATATAGTCATCGTACGAATTGAGCTGGATGGTGGCTTCGGTAGCTTTCGAATGTTTGACAATATTCGTTGACAATTCTAGTAAAATACGGTAAATCATCAATGTTTGCTGTTTCGTAAAATATCCGTCAATTTCGTCGGCGATGAAGTGAAAACGGATATTGCCCGTTGAAGAAAGACGATTAAAATACGCTGACAACAATTGGTTGAACTCAGTTTTCTCAAATTCGGGAGGCATGATGTCATGTGCTATCCTCCGGGTCATATCCGAAGTGGTATCAACCAATATATTTAGATGGTCTGCCACCTTTCTTTCGACTTTCAACCGTTGTATGGCCACTTTCAGCGCGGCAAGGTTGCCCCCCAGGTCATCATGGAGATTTTGTGCAAATCGTTCTTTTTCCTCTTCCTCCACTCTTAGGATTTCCTGTGCCACGGTTAGCTTATGGTCTTGTAATTCCAATGAAAGGCGCTCTTTTTCTCGCTTCAAGAGATGGTACCTGTACAAAATGCCAAAGCAGATAATCATCGCTTCAATTACCATTCCCATGGCTAATGGAGTAGGTGGCATCAGGATGGTATGCCAGTCAAGCCATCCCAACGTATTGACAATGGTCAGAACCCCACCGATAAGCAGAACAAGCACGGCACACAAGAATAACCAGGCTAAACGATATCCCTGACGGATTTTTTCAATACAACTTAGGAAGATTACAAGAAAACTACAAAAATGGACCATCCTTAACACTGAATAGTGAATGTCGGACCATGCCGCGGGCCATCTAGGCACACCAAATATCCATTCCAGCAAAAAACACACCGCATTGGCTATAATAAACACGATTGTAGGCCAGTACATCTTACTGTTTTTAGCGGTTTGCCTCAAAAATCGTTGCATAATGAGCAATAGAAAGACCAAGTATAAGAAATTTGCTGAGAATCGACTTGGGTATATAAACTGTGGGTGATCTGGGAAGAAGAATTGGAAATCCATGGTAACCATGCTTGTTAGACACCATATCGCGACGATGGCGTATAAGGCATAGAGCAGGTGGATGCGTTCCTTTAGAAATAGAAAAAGAAAGAAGTTAAAAGCACCGCAAATCACAATGATGCCAATGAAAATACCCAGTGCGGTATAAGACCGATCGTTTTGCAGCTTCAATTGTTGCGGAACAAGCATCAAGGGCATGAACACCATCAATTCGCCTTTGGCATCGACTGATAGGAGGTATTCCTTGACTTCTTTCGAATCAAACTGCAAAGGAAATACGTAGGTAAAAAACGGATAGGGTCTACTGGAAAATGGATAGCCGCTACCTGTGGTGTGGAGGTGCTGTGGGCCCGATTCAGTATGGTGATACAAAGCGATCTCATTGATGGTATGGTTGCCAAAGATAAATGCTAATTCAGTCTCATGATCTGAGTCATTGGTGACAGAAAATCTCATCCATAATTTTCCTTTTGGTCTACCAAAGTTGTGATAGCGATCTCGATCCACCTCAAACCAGTCGAGACCCTCCACATCAAGATCACTCACGGGCTGATCTGTGTTCGTGGCAAATGCAAATTGGCAGCGATCCATCATGAAAAAAAGTGTTCCCTCTTTTAGCTCATCGATGTAAATCGTCTTTTGTCCATAGGAAAAAGCCGGTAAAAGGGTTGCCATGATAAGAGCAAGCAGACTTATATGAGAATTTCTTTTCCAAAAGAAAGGCATGGCCTATGACAATTTGGTTCAGGTTACAAAATCGGAAAAAAAATTGTAATTAGGGCGCGTAAGTCAACGGTATTTTATAAGATACCAACAAGGTGGTAATTCACCTTCTAAAAAAAGTATTGATGAAATTAAACCTCTAAAGAAAGCCCGGCGTGCCCGATTTGTGCTAGTGTATGCCTGCCTACCACATGCCTCCTGTGCTTAAATTGGACAAATTCTAAAAGAATAAAAGCAATAAAAAAGCAGCGTATAACTTTCTACACGCTGCTTTCAATATCTTAGCCATTCTGCCGGTTTATTTTTTCTCAGTTGTCTTTTTTGCGTCGTACTCTTTGTTCAATGCAGTCAGAACCTCTGTCGTAATATCCAGCTTCGGGTCAGCATACAATACGGCAGGATTCGTTTTCGAATAGGTCAGCACAAATTGATAACCTTTTTCTTCCGCATGTTTTTTGAGGTATTCGGTGATGGCTGTGTAGACAGCGTTGAATTCTGTAGCTTCATCTTGCGCCAAAGAGTTGGAAGCATTTTGGTTCAGCTGAGCCAATTCCTGTTGCTTGCGGGCAAGGCGTTCTTCAGTAGCTTGGCGTTCTGCTGCACTCATCGTTGCTACATTCTTTTCCGCTTCGGCTACCTCGCGTTGGAAAGCCTGTCCTTTGGCTTGCAGATCATTTTGAGCTTTTTTTGCTTTTGCTTCCAATTTTGTCCGGATATCCTTGAAATATGCGTATTGTTCAGAAAGTGTATCCGAATTTACGTAAACGATTTTTTCTTTTTTGACCACTTCCACCTTGGTGCTGTCGTTGCCCGCGGCAGGTGTACCTGAACCTGCGCCCTGATTGCACGATGCCAGGCCAATAGCTAGCGCCAATCCAAAAGCTACTTTGTTGAAATTTGATAAATATGTATTCATTGTTGTCTATTTTCGTAATAAAGCAACAAACCTACTATAAAAAAATTAAAATTCCATTTTATTCGTACACAATCCGTCAAAAAAAGTTGTTGGATCACGAGATAGCAATGTTTTTATACTTGCTAAAATCGATGATTTTTGTTACCTTTGAAAGGTAAAAATCTGATTTTTAAAATAATTGCATGAGCGAAGAAAAAAAGAATCCAGGTACGTATTCGGCGGATAATATCCAGGTATTGGAAGGGTTGGAAGCTGTACGTAAGCGACCCTCTATGTATATTGGTGACACAGGGCCTAAGGGCTTGCACCATTTGGTGTATGAAGTCGTAGACAACTCCATAGACGAGGCTGTAGCAGGATATTGTACAGAGATATTTGTCACGATACACAAAGATAATTCGATTTCGGTAAAGGATAACGGTCGTGGTATCCCGACCGGTATCAATAAAAAAGAGAATAAATCTGCATTGGAACTGGTCATGACCGTTCTGCATGCGGGAGGTAAGTTTGACAAGGATACCTACAAGGTCTCCGGTGGTCTCCATGGCGTAGGGGTATCCTGTGTGAATGCCTTGTCTACACACTTGAAAGCCGAAGTGCATCGTGAAGGAAAGATTTTCCATCAGGAGTACGAGCGAGGTAAGCCGATGTATGAGGTCAAGGAAGTTGGTAAGTCCGATGTGACAGGTACAATTGTGACGTTCACCCCGGATACGGAGATCTTTACACAGACTGTTGTCTACAATTACGATACACTCGCCAACCGTCTGCGTGAATTGGCTTTCCTGAACAAAGGTATACGCTTGACATTGACCGACGAACGTGAAACCAACGATGATGGTTCGCAGAAATCGGATGAGTTCTATTCCGAAGGTGGATTGAAGGAATTTGTCAAGTTTTTGGACGGCAACCGTACTCCGCTTATTCCGGAGCCGATTTATCTGGAAGGTATCAAACAAGGGATTCCGGTAGAATTGGCGTTTCAGTACAACGATACCTATTCGGAAAACGTGCACTCGTATGTCAACAATATCAATACGATAGAAGGTGGTAGCCATGTGGCAGGTTTCCGTCGGGGTTTGACACGTATCCTCAAGAAATATGCGGATGATTCGGGTTTGCTGAAAAACTCGAAGGTCGAAGTGACCGGAGATGACTTCCGCGAAGGGTTGACAGCCGTTATTTCGGTCAAGGTCGCTGAACCTCAGTTTGAGGGACAGACCAAGACCAAGCTTGGTAATACCGAGGTGATGGGTGCTGTAGATGTTGCTGTGGGTGAAATTTTGGGTGTATACCTTGAAGAAAATCCACGTGAAGCGAAGACTATTGTCCAGAAAGTCATTATTGCTGCCCAGGCACGGGCAGCCGCACGTAAAGCGCGTGATCTGGTACAACGCAAGACGGTCATGAGCGGTTCGGGATTGCCTGGAAAATTGGCAGACTGTGCGAGCAACGATCCAGCGCTGTGCGAGATCTTTTTTGTCGAGGGAGATTCAGCAGGTGGTACGGCAAAGCAGGGCCGTGACCGGAACTATCAAGCCATCATGCCGTTAAGGGGTAAAATCCTGAACGTAGAGAAGGCCATGGAACATAAGATCTATGAGAACGAAGAAATCAAGAATATGTTCACGGCGCTCGGCGTATCGGTAGGGACCGAAGAGGACCCGAAAGCATTGAATACGGCTAAGCTTCGTTACCACAAGATCATCATCATGACGGATGCTGATGTGGACGGTAGCCACATTGCGACATTGATATTGACTTTCTATTTCCGCTATATGCGTGAGCTGATCGAGAAAGGTTATGTCTATATTGCTACGCCACCGCTTTATCTGGTCAAGAAAGGAAAAGATTCGGAATATGCCTGGACTGAAGACCAACGCCTTGCTGCTATACAGCGTCTGAAAGGGGCAGGTAAAGAGGATAGCGTACACGTACAACGTTATAAAGGTCTTGGTGAGATGAATGCGGAGCAATTGTGGGATACTACAATGAACCCTGAGTATCGTACTTTGCGCCAGGTGACCATCGAGAATGCCGCTGAATGTGATCGCGTATTCTCCATGTTGATGGGTGATGAAGTCGCTCCGCGTCGCGAGTTTATCGAGCGGAATGCCCGGTATGCGAAGATCGATATTTAACTCGCTTTATCTAAATAGGCCCTGCCAGTGCACGAATCCTTTCGTGTGCCAGTGTAAGTGTTAATGTAAGACTTCCAAAGTTTCTAAAAACTTCGGAAGTCTTTTTTATGCAAAATCTTCACCATTATAGTTAAACAAAATTTGCTTATATAGAAAACTTTAGGCTGTAATTCTTATTAAAGTTTAATTTAATTTCCTTTGTTTAATTAATTTTTCCTACATTTAGGGAGATCAATTGTACTAGGTTATGGTTTGCAGACTGATTCCTTCACTTCTGTTTGCCCTGAACCTTCACGCTCAGACTTTCAATGCAGCTCCGTTTTTGGGTATGGGCAATACGGGATTAGGACAAACCGCAGTCTATAGTATCTCGAACAATCCGACTGGCATTGCTTCGTTGGACGAAGTGCAGGTAGCGGCAGCCTATCAATATCATTTTCTATCTTCCGAAATCCGTACACAAGCTGTTTATTTTGCGATGCCCCTTTCGGAAACCCATACCCTCGCTCTCGGTGCCAATAATCATGGGTTGCAAGGTGTTTCCAGTTTGCTGACACTGAGAGGAGCGTATGCCCGATGTTTTGGACAGTCATTTTCAGCAGGAATATCTGTCAATTATCATCGCTATTACGTCAAAAATTATGACAGTGACCATACGGTTTCTCTTGATTTGGGCTTTCAGTATGCTATAGATGAAAGATTGATACTAGGTGCATTGGCACGAAATGTCAGCAGGGCTTCTTATCGAGATGATGTCTTACAATATGTGCCGACCGAATACGGAATGGGATTTTGTTATACACTTGTGGAGGGGCTGCGTATCGCTTCAGACGTATATTACGATCCTCATACGAAGTTTGATTATCGGGGAGGTATAGAGTATGGGATTGATTCAAGGATATTCCTACGAGGCGGAGCTGCATCACATCCCTTACAATATTTTGCCGGGGCAGGCATAGTTTGGAAGAATATTCGAGCGGATATGGCTTCTTCCTTTCATCCACGGTTAGGCACTTCTCCGCAATTGGCATTGGCTTATGGTTTTTAGGTGTGGAATCTATATCGCCCTCTCGCTGTTGTGTGTGACACTACCTTGTTTTTCACAACAGGAAGCCGTGGATCTGGAAGAATTGTTGATGGAAGCCTTGCCCGAAGAGCTCTCCGAAGACGTGGATATGAGCGAAGTGATAGACCGCCTGCTGGATTATCAAAAGAAGCCCTTGAACCTCAATACGGCAGATGAAAAACAATTGGCCGACTTGGTTTTCCTTTCACCCAAGCAGATCGAAAGCCTGTTGTACCACCGGATGATAGCAGGCGAATTTTTGTCTATCCTCGAACTGCAAGGTATCCGTGACCTGGATTTTCAGACAATCCAGTTGTTGCGGTTGTTTGTGGATGTCAAACCACCTGTCCTGTGGAAGAACCTAAAAACCAAAGATGTGTGGAAAGAAGCCGATCAGATGATATTGTTGCGCTATGGGAGAATGATAGAAAAGCAGCAAGGCTATATGATCGAGGATGAGAACCGTTCCCGGTATTTGGGTGATCCCAATCGCTATTCCGTCCGCTACAGGCTGAATTATGACAACAAAATTCGTCTGGCGTTGAATATGGAAAAGGATGCCGGGGAGCCTTTTTTTCAGGAAAAACAACGTTTGGGTTTTGATTTCTATTCGGGACACTTGGCCGTCCAGGAGATAAACCGCCATGTCAAACAGATTGTCGTAGGAGACTATGCCTTACAGTTTGGGCAAGGCTTGATCCTGTGGAATGGACTCAGTTTTGGTAAAAGTGCCTGGATCAGCAGTGCGGCGCGGCAAGGTCGGGGATTGGTGCCCTATTCCTCGATGAACGAAAGCAATTTTCATCGCGGCATATCGGGTACATTCGCTTTGGGACAGTTTGAGGTCACACCTTTTGTGTCGTACAACAGGTTGTCCGGTAAGGTAGAACCTTCCGAAGAGGGAGGGGCTACGATCACGACTATCAACTACTCTGGTCTGCACCGCACCCCTACAGAGCAGTCTTACCGAAAAGCCATAGGACAGCTTAACTATGGGACGAATATTGCCTACAGCTATCAACGGCTCAAGGTGGGATTGACCTACCTGTCTACCTCCTTTACCGGAACGGTAGAACGCGGAACAAACCTCTACCAGCAGTTTGATTTCGAGGGAAAATCTCTACAGCAACTGGGATTGCATTACAATTATACCTACCGCAACCTCTATCTGTTTGGTGAAGCAGCCAAGAGCTTTGGCGGTGGATCGGCCGTCAATAGCGGTATTCTGGCGAGTCTGCACCCCAAGTTGTCCGCGGTCGTTCATTACCGGAATTATGCGCGGGACTATCGGCAGTTTTACGCCCGTTCATTGGGCGAAGGTTCGCAGGTCGGGAATGAAAAAGGCGTGTATTCAGGACTTGTCTACCATCCTAGCCGCAAGATAGAGTGGGTCGCCTATATGGATGTCTTTCACTTCCCCTGGTTACGGTACCGTGTGGATGCCCCGAGCCAGGGTACGGATTTTTTGACCCAATTTACTTACTCTTGGTATAAGAAGGGAGCGATCAAGGTGCGGTATAGGCAGAGGTTACGGCAGGAAAACCTATTGCCCGATACACGGCATGAGAATCTTCTGGCCGATGTAGTACGCAACCAGTTGCGGTTAGAGTTTCAGTACAAATGGAGCGATACATGGTCTACGCGGAGTCGGTTGGAAGGAAGTCGGTATGACAAAGAACAGGAGGAGAACGCACGTGGATGGCTGATTTACCAGGATGTGGCCTGGCGGGGCTTGCGGGGCAAGGTGCAGAGTAATGTGAGGATGGCATTTTTTGATACGCAAGGGTACAATGCGAGGATATATGCCTATGAGAGTAATGTCCTCTATGCTTCGGGATTTCCGATGTACTATGATAAAGGTATACGTGCCTATTGGAATGTACGCTGGCGGTTACTGCGGAAAATGGATCTATGGGCCCGCTATGCCATCACGAAATATGCCGATAAGGAGGAGATCGGCTCGGGGTTGGACAGGATAGACGGAGACAAACGTTCGGATATCACAATACAGTTGAGATGGCAGTGGTAGCACAAAATATATTGAGACTTTCGCTTGGTAAAGTTCCGGTTGCCAAGGTGTTGTTGCCCTATGTGTCGGGGATTCTGTTGGCACAATATCTTGCGGTGGAATTCCTCGGAGGAGCGTGGGTATGGACGATGCTGTTTTTCCTTGTGTTGATCAGTATAGGGTTGAATTTTTATAGCCGCGGACGCAAGGTATGGAAGATCCTACAAGCCCTATCTATCTTCCTTTTTTGGGGATTGCTGGGGTATTGGTCGGTCATCAAGACAAATCCTGTCTATCAACAAAACTACTTTTTGTCCATGGAGGCGGGGCAGTACACCGGACAGATCATCGATGAACCTGTCTTTCGGGAGAAAAGTATTCGGTTTCCGTTACGGATCAAGTCAGCCCAAACTGCGGATTCTTCCTTTCGTGTCACTGGCACTATTATGGTTACGCTCGCTAGAGAGGAAAAGGACAGTGTGCAGAATCCTTTACAATATGGCGATGTCATTGCCATTAAAAATACGATCAAAGCTGTGCCGCCACCTTACAATCCTTATGAATTTGATTATCGCACTTATCTGGCCAATAAGGATATCGGGTATCAATGCTACTTGTCATCCGATCAGTATAAGTTGGTTTCCACAGGAGAAGGCAATTTCCTGGTGTCTTGGTCTTTGCAGTTCCGCCAGCGGCTGATTGAGAAATTTGAAACTTACCAACAGGACAAGCGTGCCTTTCAAGTGGCCATAGCGCTGATTTTTGGTTACCGCTCGCAGATCGATGCTGCGACGTTGCGTGCGTTTACCAATACAGGGACGATCCATGTGCTGAGTGTGTCGGGCTTGCATGTGGGTTTGGTGTTTGGTTTTTTGACCCTGTTGTTGGGGTGGATGGACAGGTTTCGCTATGGCAAGGTGTTGCGCTGTACGGTGATCTTGCTATCGGTATGGTCTTATGTGATTCTGACAGGTATGGCTCCGCCGATTCTGCGTGCGGGTATCATGATTTCTTTTTTTCTGCTGTCCCTTATGGTGAGAAGGAAGCAGATCCCTCTCAATACACTTGCGGCTTCGGCATTCTTTATCCTACTGTTTTCCCCGAAGGCATTGTTTGACGTGGGTTTTCAGCTGTCTTATATGGCTATGTTGGGTATTCTGCTGCTGTATCCTTTGCTGTGTACGCTCTATCTGCCCAACAATAAATATTTGGCGTGGGTAGTCGAGTATTGCTATGTATCTGTGGCGGCACAACTGTTTACCCTACCTTTTGTGCTGTATTATTTCGGACAGTTTCCGAACTATTTTTTGCTGGCCAATCTGTTTATTGCCTTGCCGAGCACGGGGATCATGTATGTAGGGCTGTTGCTGGCCTGTTGTCCGATTGCGGTGCTTAGTGCCTTTTTCGCTAAGGTATTGGACTTTCTGTTGGTGTTTTTGTTGGAGGGTTTGGGTTGGATAGAGCGTTTGCCCTTTGCCACTGTACGAGGTATTGATTGGCCGGTTCCGCTGCTGTTAGGGGGATTGGTATTTGTGCTTGCTACGGTAGTTGCATTGAACAGCAGGAGCAAACGGGCCGTATTATTGGGGGGGTGCATGATCGTGGGAATGGTTTCGATAACGGGGTATACGTCTGTACACAAGAGCCGTTATTCGGGTATGAAAATATATAATATGCGTTCGGCTTTTGCCTTGGCGCATATCGACCGGGGAAAGGTGCTGCTGTATTCTTCATACGATTCCCTCATGCATCCTAATCTGCAATTCAGTGTGTTGCCCGATCTGATGCGGTACAGCGATGTAGACAAGATCGAGTTTGTCCGTATAGGCGGAGAGGGCAGACAGAATAGTATCATCCACATAGGCGAGTATCGCGTGGCATTGGTCGAGGATAGATGGCGGGCAGAGGGATCGGACTCGGTGGATATAGTGGTGTGGCGCAAGAATAACCGAGCCACATTGGATAGTATACGGAAAAATCTGAAGGCAGGGGGGATGGTGATTTTGGATGGTAGCAATAGTGATAAATATGTGTCGGACTTTGAAAAAAAGGTCAATGCGAAAACTTTTCGTGTGTATGGGCTGAAAGATAATTTTGCGTATGTTTGGGATAGGGATTAGCTATGGAACAGGACATACATGCCGTATTAAAACAATATTGGGGGTACGATACTTTCCGCCCGTTGCAGGAGGATATTATCCATTCTGTCTTGCGGGGGAAGGATACCCTTGCGCTGATGCCTACGGGTGGGGGCAAGTCCGTTTGTTTTCAAGTGCCTGCATTGGTGCAGGAGGGGATATGCATTGTGATCAGTCCGTTGATCGCCTTGATGAAGGATCAGGTCGAACACCTCCGTGCCAATGGTATCGAAGCGCTCGCCATCTATTCGGGCATGAGCTATAGGGAGGTCGACATTGCCCTGGACAATTGTGTTTATGGTAAGATCAAATTTCTCTATCTGGCTCCCGAACGCCTGCACTCTGATCTGGTCAAGGAGCGTATACGCTACATGAAGGTCAATCTGTTTGCTATAGACGAAGCCCATTGTATCTCACAGTGGGGGTATGATTTTCGACCATCTTATCTGCAATTGCACCAATTGCGGGAGTTGCATCCTACGATTCCTATATTGGCCCTGACGGCTACGGCAACCCTTCGCGTCGTGGACGATATACAGCAGCAGCTTCACTTTAAGGCTCCGAATGTATTGAAAATGAGCTTCGCCCGCCCCAATCTGGGTTATATGGCCCTGGATGAGGAAAACAAAATGGGCAGGATGTTGCGTATCGTCCATAAAATGGGCGGCACAGGTGTGGTCTACGTGCGCAACAGACGGGAGACACAGGAGGTAGCCCGCTATCTGCTCAATCACGGTATACCATCCGATTATTACCATGCGGGACTTTCTATCAAGGATCGGGAGCAAAAGCAAGATGCCTGGACAAACAACAAGATCAGGGTCATTGTGGCCACGAATGCGTTCGGCATGGGGATAGACAAGGCTGATGTACGTTTTGTGATCCACCTGGACATCCCCGATTCGTTGGAGGCCTATTACCAGGAAGCCGGACGTGCCGGACGGGATGGCAAGAAGGCTTTTCCTGTATTGCTGTATCAGCAGGAAGATAGGGACAGGCTCTGGGATTCGTTGCAGTCCAGTTTTCCGCCCGTGCTCTTTATCCAGCAGGTCTACCATCATCTGCACAATTATTATCAGATAGCTTATGGCGCTGGCAAGGATCTGACATTTGACTTTGATCTGGTCGCCTTTGCGAAGAAGTACGATCTTGATGTGCTGGAGACGATCAGTGCGTTGAAGTTTTTGGAGCGTGACGGTTGGCTGTCCTTGTCGGATGCGGTGTACATTCCCTCCCGTCTGAAGTTTGAAGTGGATTTTCAGGAGCTGTACAAGTTTCAGGTGCAGTCGGTCAAATACGACCCGTTGATCAAGGCTATTCTTCGCACTTATGGAGGGGTATTTGATTTCTATGTGCCGATCAATGAGTACGAGTTTGCCAAGAAATTGCATGTTTCCTATGAAACCATCGTCGGTATGCTCAACAGTTTGCAGCAGCAGGAGATCCTGTCCTATCACAAGAGTACGGATCAGCCACAGTTGCAGTTTTTGCAGCATAGGGTGGATTATAAAAACCTGTATATAGACACCGATTTCATCCGAGAGCAGAAGGATATCAAAGAAGAGCAGCTCAAGGCCATTTACCACTATCTCGATACCAAAGACTGCCGAAGCCAAGCCTTATTGGCCTATTTTGGAGAAGAGGATGCCGAGACCTGTGGCGAATGTGATCTTTGCCTCGTGCGAAAGCATAAAGCCGATCAGGAGCTGAAGATAGAACAACAGATACGGGTGCTTTTGTCGGAAAAGCCTCTGCATCTGCACGATTTGATCGATTCGATCTCTGTTGGGGACGAAAGCATACGTATACAGATCCTACGCCGCTTGGTAGACGATGGCAAGGTGGAGGTGGATGAGGAGGTGTATTCGTGGATTCAGCCTGTTTAGGATTCGATGGATACCCGGAACCAGCATGGGCTAATTGATGGTATAGCCGATAGCAAGGTCAATTTTTTGCAGGCGATGCTGATTTGAGATTGTCTTTTTGGCGTCGGGAGAACCGCCTTGTTGGTCAATATCGGACGTGTATTTGATTTCGGTACGTATCCTCTTGCCATGTCGATAGCCTATGCCTCCAGATAAGATGAACGAAGAGGATTGGTAATTTCCGTCATAAGTATGCGTAAAAGAAGAGGAAGTATAGCCTTTTTTGTGCAGTTCTCTCTTTGTTCCGGCAAGAAACCGAATGCCAAACATCGCAGTCGTGTATAAGCTACTCGCGCTATTGATGTGGTAATAATATCGGCCTCCCACAGGCACATTGAGTCCCTTGTATTTGTATGTGGCATAAAGAAGGTCGCTGGCTTTGTTTTCGTCATTAGCCATGGAAAAATTTGGATCTACCAATACACTGAATTTTTTGTGGAGTCTCGGGAAAATATATTCGACCTCAATACCTGCCTGTGGAACAAAAAACTCATGCTTTATGTCCAAAAAAGTTTGTGTGGCAAAGCCTACGCCACCCTTTAGTGTAATATTGAATTTGGATTGGTTTTGATAAACTTTTGTAGCGGTATTGTTTCCAGATACACATGCGTTGTATGCCAAGAAATAGTTTGTTAGGCTACTGCGACTGTACCTCATATTGGATGTGTTCAAAGTAGATGTTGTGCAGCTAAGTTCTTTGGTGAGTTCCTCTTTGTATTGTTCGTTTTTGGCTATAATTTTGGGTCTGATATAAAAGGGTTTATAGAGTAAGGGTTTGGGTGAACCGTTCCCCTTGGAGTAAAAAAAGTTGACCTTTTCCTTGTCTTCGTGCGATAACAGGGAGGCTGGACCCTCTACCTCATATTTAAGGAAAACTGTGTTTTCAACGAAATCGAACTGACTGGAATCTGAGAGGTCAAAACCAGTGTGAGCGGATATTTCCAACGGTAAGTTTTCTGCACGGATAAACTTTGCCGTATTGTAAATGCCAAATTCTTTCACATCATGGACTGTCAGTTTTTTGGGTTTGTCTTCTGTCGCTAGTTTGTATTCAAAAGCCTCCGGATTGTGTATCCAATCTATATTCTTGATCAGGCATTCCGTTTTTTTGTTTGTGTTGTCTATGAAATAACCGTTTTGATATTTGCTTTGGCCATAGGCTATGTGGAAGTTTAGAAAAAGGGTTAGAGCTAATAATAGAGGGTATTTCATAAAATAATAGATTTGACCAAAGATAAAGATTTCTTTTGAAAGCGATTTTATTTTTCACCGAAAACGTTTACCTTTATTCGATAACCAACTTAAACAGTTTTTTGTATGGAACAATTTTTAATTTATTTACCCGCAGTACTTGCTGTATTAGGGCTTTTGTTTATGGTTTCCAAGGCCAGTTGGGTCGGGAAACAGGATTCCGGCGAGAGCAGGATGCAGTTTATTTCCAAGAGTATCAAAGAAGGTGCAATGGCTTTTTTGAAGGCCGAATACCGTATCCTTCTAATCTTCGTGGTCATTGCGTCGATTGCTTTATTTATTGTATCTACCTTGGTAGAGACCACACACTGGATCATTGTGGTCGCCTTTGTGTTTGGTGCATTCTTTTCGGCTTTGGCTGGTAATATCGGTATGCGTATCGCGACCAGTGCCAATGTGCGTACGACACAGGCCGCCCGCCAGAGCTTGCCACAGGCCTTGAAGGTCTCATTTTCGGGAGGTACCGTCATGGGATTGGGTGTTGCCGGATTGGCTGTATTGGGGTTGAGTATATTTTTCCTTTTGTTTATTAAGATGTTTGTGACCGAGGGAGGAAGTTTTTATAACGAGATGACCGTTGTGCTGGAAGCGTTGGCCGGATTCTCGTTGGGAGCCGAATCCATTGCTTTATTTGCCCGCGTAGGCGGAGGTATCTATACCAAGGCTGCCGATGTGGGAGCAGATCTGGTCGGTAAGGTCGAAGCAGGTATTCCCGAGGATGATCCCCGCAATCCCGCGACCATTGCCGACAATGTGGGTGACAATGTGGGTGATGTAGCCGGAATGGGTGCCGATCTGTTTGGTTCCTATGTAGCTACGGTATTGGCTTCCATGGTATTGGGCAATTATATTATCAAGGATATGTCCGAGGCTACAGGGACGGTGTATACCGATGCTTTCCACGGTATGGGGCCTATACTTCTGCCCATCGTGATTGCCGGGGTAGGAATATTGGCGTCGATCATAGGGACATTCTTTGTCAAGGTATCCAGCAATGATGCCAAAGAGGCGCAGGTACAAAAGGCGTTGAATCTGGGCAACTGGACATCGATCATCTTGACCGTCATCGCGTGTTTCTTCCTGATCCAGTACATGCTTCCCGAAGTTATTCAGATGAAGTTTTTCGGTGAAGGAGTGAAAGAGGTTTCACGTATGAATATTTTCTATTCGACGATTGTGGGATTGGCCGTAGGTGGTTTGATCTCATCGTTTACCGAGTACTATACTGGATTGGGTAAAAAACCTGTGTTGAATATCGTGAAAAACTCTTCTACGGGAGCGGCGACCAATATCATTGCCGGTTTGGCGACAGGGATGATCTCTACGTTCTCATCGGTATTGTTGTTTGCTTTTGCGATCTGGGGTTCGTACTCGCTGGCTGGGTTCTACGGTGTGGCTATTGCGGCTTCAGCCATGATGGCGACTACGGCCATGCAGTTGGCTATTGATGCATTCGGGCCTATTGCGGACAATGCCGGAGGTATTGCCGAGATGAGTGAGCTACCGAAAGAAGTGCGCCAAAGAACGGATATTCTCGATTCGGTCGGTAACACTACCGCTGCGGTGGGCAAGGGATTTGCAATTGCTTCTGCGGCATTGACAGCCTTAGCTTTGTTTGCGGCTTATGTGACCTTTACAGGTATCGATGGTATCAATATTTTCAAGGCCGATGTATTGGCCGCCTTGTTTATCGGCGGTATGATCCCGGTGGTTTTTTCAGCCCTGGCTATGCAGTCCGTGGGCAGGGCCGCGATGGATATGGTCAACGAGGTGCGTCGCCAGTTTAGAGAAATCCCCGGTATCCTCGAGGGTACAGGCAAGCCTGAGTATGGCAAGTGTGTGGATATATCGACCAAGGCGGCTCTGCGCGAAATGATGTTGCCGGGCGCTATGACGATCATTACACCTATTATCGTCGGTTTTGTGATGGGCCCGGAGGCTTTGGGTGCTTATATGGCAGGTGTAGCCGTATCGGGTGTGCTATGGGCAATCTTCCAAAACAATGCCGGTGGTGCCTGGGACAATGCCAAGAAATCCTTTGAGGCAGGAGTCGAGATCAATGGCGAGATGACCTACAAAGGTTCGGAAGCCCACAAAGCCGCCGTGACAGGTGATACGGTAGGAGATCCTTTCAAGGATACCTCTGGCCCATCAATGAATATCCTGATCAAATTGACTTGTCTGGTGGGATTGGTCATTGCTCCGATTTTGGGTGGACATACTTTGGATAATGCCAAGAAGAAAGACAAGGTAGAGACCAAAGAGAAGATCGTGAAGGTGGAAAAGGAAAATGTTTTTACAACATTGACCAGAAAATAAAAATATGTATATATTTTTGTAGAGACGCAATGCATTGCGTCTCTACAGTATACAAAGGGCCGACTATAATGTCGCCCCTTTTTGTTTATATATCGGGAAAGATGGATCGCCAATGTAAATTATCCTGAACAGAAACCGCTTTTGTTTGTTCTTGTGATACAGACAACAAAATCTTACTATTATGATACAAGCAAAATTTCAAAATTGTATAGAAGCCTGTCAGAAATGTGTAGCAGTCTGTCACCAATGTGCCATAGCGTGTCTGAATGAAGATCATGTAGCACACCTTAAAAACTGTATCCAGCTAGATTTGGAATGTGCTGCTATTTGTGAAGCGGCAGTAAGCGTAATGAGTATGGATGGACAGATGAGCGAAGACCTTTGCCGGATATGCGCAGATATATGCAACAGGTGTGCAGATGAATGTGAAAAGCATGCAGCCATGGGTATGGAGCACTGTCGCGAATGCGCCGAGGTCTGTCGTGCCTGTGCTATCGCTTGTGAAGAGATGGCAGCAGCTTAGGAACTCTAATCGGATAGATTTTAATAAATAGTGGTGCGCATATAGTCTGCTGTACCTGTAGTTTATGATTGTATCATACATATGCTTGTATTAACATATGGAACAATCGTAGAGGATGTGGAATGGCCTAAAGAATTTGCGATCTTTGTGTAAGTTTATTTTTTTTGTTTTGAAAGTATACTATTATGGATGAATATTACGTTCCTCCCCAGACACGCATAGGGCATGTTCATTTAAAAGTTTCTGATCTAGACCGTGCTCTTTCATTCTACAGGGGTTTATTGGGGTTTGAACTGACAATGACGTACGGAGATCAGGCTGCGTTTCTTTCAGCAGGTGGCTATCATCACCATATAGGGCTGAATACCTGGCACAGTAGGGGGCTTCCACAGGCACAGCCTTATACTGTTGGCCTCTATCATATAGCTATTGTTTACCCTACCCGAAAAGATCTGGCTGTCATCTTTAAAAGACTACGCCATGCACGCTATCCGCTGACAGGAGCGAGTGATCATGGTGTGTCAGAAGCTCTGTACCTTGACGACCCCGATGGCAATGGTGTAGAGCTGTATTGGGATCGGCCGAAAGAACTTTGGCCGCTTAAACCCGATGGATCCTTAGAAATGTACACCATGGCACTGGATCTGGCCGACCTGTTACAGGAGGCTGATGAATAAATTTACAAAAACGTGAATAATCTTTATTGTAATAATTTTTATTACAATAAAGATGTGCTTACCTTTGCTTTCGATATGAACAATACAAGATTTGCGACAGTCATCCATATTCTGACACTTTTAGCCAGGAGCCCCGGCCAATGGCTGAGCTCGGACTGGATTGCAGGCAGTATCCATATCAACCCCGTCATTGTCCGAAAAGAACTGGGGATCTTACAGGAACGGGGATGGGTGACGAGCAGGAAAGGCAAAGAGGGAGGTTCCATGTTGGACGTTCCATCCGATCAGATTACCTTAGCAGATATCTATCAGGTCGTTAAAAATGCAAACATCTTAGGGAAGAAAAATCTTGACCCCAATCCAAAATGTCCCGTAGGGAAAGATATTAATGATGAACTGGACAGTCTTTTTCTCGAAATGGACAGGCTCATCGGCACATCACTCCAACAGAAGACATTGCAAGATTTTGTGAAACAGTTTGATTGAAATTTTTTTATACATAAATGTAATATAAGTTGTTACAAATTAGGTTTGATTAATATGAAGATAGGAATTACAGGTGCTACCGGGCAACTAGGTCGTTTGGTAGTGGAAAAGCTAAAAAACAACGTAAACCCCAAAAATATAGTTGCTTTGGTACGTTCGCCGGAGAAAGCTGTTGATTTGAATGTCGAGGCCAGAGCGTTCGATTACGGCCAACCAGACATTTTAGCGGATGCGCTGACAGGGATCGATCATTTGCTATTGATTTCGGGAAGCGAAGTTGGCCAACGTTTCGCACAGCATCAGAATGTGATCGAAGCAGCCCGTAAGGCGAACGTTAAGTGGATTGTGTACACCAGCCTGCTCCATGCCGATACGTCGAGCTTGAGCCTGGCGACAGAACACCAGCAGACAGAGGAATTATTGAAATCCTCGGGAATACCCTACACTGTTCTGCGGAATGGATGGTACACCGAAAATTATACCGCCTCCATTCCGGGAGCTTTGGCAGCAGGTGCGTTCGTAGGCAGTGCCGCCGATGGAAAGATTTCATCAGCAGCCCGTGAGGACTATGCCGAAGCAGCTACCGTTGTCTTGACTAGTGAAGGGCATGTGGGCAATGTCTATGAACTGGCGGGCGATGCAGCTTATACCTTGCAGGATCTTGCCGCAGAAATATCCAGACAGACAGGCAAGCATATTCCCTATAACAACCTGTCCGAAGAAGAATATGCTGAAGTGTTAAAGTCAGTGGGCCTGCCCGAAGGATTGGCTTCGGCCATAGCAGGTTGGGACGTAGGTGCTTCCCAAGGCGACTTGTTTGACGATAGCCATCAACTGTCCAGATTGATCGGACGCCCGACCACTTCTTTGGCTGATATTGTTGAAAAGGCTTTGGTCTAATCATCATGCGCTATGTAGAGACTTTCTCCTAATGTTTGTCGAAGGCAAATGTAGGAGAGGGTCTTCGGAATTTTTGCCCTGTTATTCTAATTTGCCTTCCGCTTCCAGAATGGTTTTTTAGGCTTCTTGTCGCTACCGATGAGATAACCATAAGGCTGTAGGTAGGGGACGCGGTCGCAAATAATCTTCAAAATACCTGCAATAGGTATAGCCAGTATCATTCCGGGGATGCCCCATACCGCTTCTGCCAGGACCAGACTACATATTGTAAATAGAGGATTGATATTGACCTCATTGCCTACCACGAGTGGTTCCAGTAGGTAAGTTTGTATAAATTGTACGACGATGTATATAGCCAGCACACCCAAAATCATGTCAGTTTCTCCTCCTTGAGCCGTTACCCCCAGTATTGTGATCGCTGTACCCGTTAGGTTTCCAATGAAAGGAATCAGCTCCAATAACCCATAGACGATAGCAAAGAACAAAGCATTCTCTACTCCAATAGCGGTAAAGCCGATCCCGTAGAGGATCCATAGTGTGACGATCATTTTGGCCAGTCCCGTCATGTAGCTGGCAGCCACTTGGCTTGCCGAATCTACGATCTCTAGCGTGCGTTCCCGACGGTTCAGATCGGTTATTTTCAAAAGGAAATTCTTCAATCGAGCCCGATAGAAGAGAAAAAGATATGTATAGACAAATACCAGAATAACGTCTATAGACAGACTAAAAAAACCGGCGATAACCTGTTGTGCCATTCCGCCATTGCCCGATCCGTTCTTGATCTGTTCTTCTGCGATGGCTTTCTGTTCGCTAGGAGCTATACCAGATCTTTCCCTAATCCATCCCTGTAGGTTGGAAAGCATCTGAGAGAGGTTTTTTTTCATATCGTCCAGTTGCTCCGCAAAACTTTGTAGCTGCCAGTTCAGCAGAAAGACGAGGCCAGCAAGACAAGCTGCCAGAATAACGACCGAGAGGAGTGCACTGGCCCATCGTGGGAGCCCCTTATGCTCCAATCGTGTCGAGGGGACGACAAAGAGCATGGATAAGATAGATGCAATAGCTATCGGAGCTAATACTTCTTTGCCGAAGTACAAGATAAGGACGGTCAATACAATGAATAAAGAAACCTGTATCCCTTTAGAAAGTGTTTTATCCATGCAGTTTCAGTAAATAAAAGATTTGTAAACGTACTCTTTTCAAGAATATAACAAGCCCAGACAAAAAAAGTTGTTGAGAATCAAAAACATTCTTCCTTTAAAAAATGGAATTTTAGTGAACTATATTAATATTTTGTAGCATATAATAGGTATATTTACTTTTTAGCAAACTATAGATTCATGCAGGACCATAAGCTCGCCGTTTTGATTGATGCCGACAACGTGCCTTACGCCAATGTGAAGGAAATGTTGGAGGAGATTTCCAAAAATGGCACACCCACCGTCAAACGGATATATGGCGACTGGACAAAGCCCAATCTCTCCGGTTGGAAAAATGTATTGCTCGATAACGCCATTACGCCCATTCAGCAGTATAGCTATACTACCGGCAAAAACTCTTCGGATAGCGCATTGATCATCGATGCGATGGATATTCTTTATTCCGAAAAAGTGTCCGGATTCTGTATCGTTTCGAGTGACAGCGACTTCACCAGATTAGCGATAAGACTGAGGGAGGCGGGTATGCTCGTGATCGGCTTGGGCGAGAAGAAGACACCGCCGCCCTTTATTGCAGCTTGTAATAAATTTATCTACATCGAAATTCTGAAGCCCGTAGAGAGGGAGGAAGATGTTAAGGTACAGACAAAATCTGTAACCAGATCGAAGACCAAACCTGTTCGAAAAGCTATAGATAAGGTAGATAAAGAAACAGTGAAGCTTATCGTAAATAGTGTCAACGATCTGGCCGACGAGACAGGATGGGCTTTGCTCGCTTCTTTGGGTAATTTGATTTCCAAAAAGAAACCTGATTTTGACCCGCGAAACTATGGATTCAATAAGTTGTATGACCTTATAAAGCATGTCGACAGGTTTGAAATTGATGAAAGAGATTCCGGAGGGCATAAACATGTCAAGCATATTTACTTGCGCCTGCGATGACGATGATGTGTACCGGATCGGATTCGTGTATAATCACCATTTTCTGTGTTGTCATTGGGTCGGCTGTCCACCCACGACGACAACTTTAAACTGTATCCCCGGTGCTGTAGGTGCGGCATTATTGGAGTAATGCATCCGCAAAGTTACAGATCCTTTTTTGATACCATAAGAAAAATGGACTGTCCGGCCGCTTTCGTAATAAGAAAGGGGTAAGGCACTCCAGGGATCGCCCCAGAAAAAACCTCCATACACCTGTACACTTCCTCCATTTAAGACCTCATCGGTAATCTCGGGAAGGTCTAAGGAAGCCGTGACGTAGTTTGTGCCATATAAAGTCGTCTGCCTCCAGGTAATATTTGCCGGTAGGAATATCTTAGAAACAACATTGGCATTTCCGGCGGGACCTGCTGGACCTTCTGGTCCTATTTCTCCTTTTTTGCAAGAGGCCAGTGATAAGACCAGCATGAGCAGTACAAGCAATTTTTTCATAGCTTTTCGTATTTGTTTTAAGCAAATAAGCTACATTTTTCTTTTCCCTTTTTCCAAAATGAGCCAACAGCTTATTTCAACGCGTGAAAAGCCAATTTCACTTAGTTATAATTGGTTATTTTTGCAGGAACGCTTCGGTAGGATCTGGACTCTCAGTACCGCGTCTACGTGTGTATCTTTCTTGTTTCCAGAAAAAGCTCGATCCGATTGACATCCTCTATATGGCACAGTGCTAGTTTTTTACGGACATCTTTTGGGGTGAATGAAGAGAAAAATATCGACTTGGTATGCAAAAATCCTATTCGTAAATTGGTACTTTTATCAAAAAAAATAAAAACTGCTGAAATATCCATGTAGCGGAGGTTAAGTAGACAGGTAAGCTGATCTGTTAAAAAACAAACTGCGAAACCTACCTATCGCTGATGGATGCTCATGTGTGTCTTTTATAACGACAATAAGTGGCAAATAATCAGATATATATGCATACGTACAATTTCGACGAGATCATTGACCGTAGCGGCACCAATAGTGTCAGTTTTGAAGGTTGGAGACAATCTATGTTTGGCTCGGACAAGAATGCGACATTTCCTTTTGACGACAGTGATTATATCCGGTTATGGGTAGCCGATATGGACTTTGCTACACCGCCAGAGGTCTTGGACGCTATTCGGGAGCATCTGGATCGCAAGATCTTGGGATACACCCGTATATACGACGATAGTTATTTTGCGGTGCTGTCCTCTTGGTTTCGTAGACGATATGAGTGGGCCATCCAGGAAGAAGATCTGGTGATCTCTCCGGGGATCGTCCCGGCACTCAATCGCCTGGTAGGATTGCTGACGGAGCCGGGAGAAAATATCCTGATCCATACCCCTGCTTATGCACCTTTTAAACATGCCGGGGACTATCACGGGCGGCAGGTATTTTACAGTCCCCTTGTCCAGCAGGAAGGTTATTATACGGTGGATTTTGAAGATATGGAGCGACAGCTGGCGGATGGAGCGAAGAACATAAAGCTTTTTATCCTGTGCCATCCGCACAATCCTACAGGCAGAGTGTGGAGTGAGGAGGAACTGCGCAAGATGGGTGACCTCTGTCGGCGCCACGGCATTTGGATCATTTCTGATGAGATCCATTGTGACCTTTTGCGCAAGGGACAGCAGCATATCCCTTTGGCGAGACTTTTTCCGGACAATGATCGCATCATCACCTGTACAGCCCCTAGCAAGACATTCAATCTGGCCGGGAGCCCGATGTCACATCTGTTTATCCCGCACAAAGCAGTGCGGAAAGAATGGCTGCGTTTGTATGCCGAGGTACTATCTCCATTGAGCATCGTGGCTACACAGACGGCCTATGCTTCCTGCGAAGATTGGTTGGAGCAGTTGAAACAGTATTTGGACAACAATTTTGCCTTCCTGCGGACACAACTGGAAGCGGAGGTACCGAAAGTGCAGTTCTATATTCCGCAGTCTACTTACCTGGCTTGGGTAGATATCTCTGCCTATCTGGAGCATAGAGCAGATAAAAACAATGTAGCGATGGACTTTGCACGGCATGGGGTGCTGATAGAAGATGGCAAGATGTTCGTCCACAATGGCGAAGGGCATATCCGCATCAACATCGCCTGTCCTAGGGCTGTCCTGGCCGAAGGGATCAAACGAATGGTGAAGGCATTGCACAATTTGTAAAGGGGGGCAAAGTGCTGATCGCCTGACTTGCACAGGTGGACAAGGCTTACAGCAGCCCTACACCTCCCACCCTGTACCGTAGCCCGACCTCGTGTGTATTGGTCGAAATACGTTGGTTCAGCGTATGGCTCTTGCTGGCGAACTGGTAGCTGTAGCCGAGACCAAAGTTGCCAAAGTTAAGCTGCATCAGCGCCGACAGGTCTCCCTGGTTCTGCACCCCCATGCCCAGACCCAGTTTGCGTGCCATGAACAGCAGCACACTCACGTCGTAGCGCGGTGCCAGATCATCCATATGGCTTACCAACAGCGAGGGACGAAGATGAAAAGCCTCGTCCAGACCGATCAAAGCACCGGCAGTGATGTAGTACACGTTACGGAACTCGTAGTCAACGTTGTCCTGCCTACTCAGCGAAAACCTCGGCATCGATATGCCAAAGTAATAGCGGTCCGGACGGTAGTAACTCGTGCCGATACTTAGAAACCCACTTGTCTCCCGGACATCCTCCCTAAATGAGGGGTCGTTTTGATCGTCGATACCCATATAGTTGCCCTGGAAGTGGATCAGACCTCCCCCCATGGACAGGCTCAGATACTCCTCCTCGGTGATACGGACCGCCTTGGCCACATAACCCGAGAACTCTGTTTCTTTTGAAACACCCATAGCCGCATGCTTCGCATCCAGACCTACCGTCAGCAAGGCAAAAAACAGGGAAAATCCTCGAAGTACATGGTTTTGTACATCAAAAAAAGATAATTTCGGCCGATGTACATCATTTTGTACATTCAAAAAAACACCGATCCCCTTACTATCACGATTCCTGCCTCTCTCCACATCTTAACACCGGGCACACGTGTGCTCGAATTTGATTTTGCCCTATATTATTTACTTAATATTTCTCGTTATTCAATAATTTTTATACCTTAATGTATTTTCTCTGCAAAAACCAATAGTATTGTGATTATCAAGTCAAGATACAGGCCTGCAATCCGACGTGGGATAAGGATTGTACTGACAGCATTTGTCCTGTCGGCGGTGTCTATGATTGTATTCTTTCGCGATCATGTATTTTTATACACGGCAGGCCTATCCGGGGATGATATATTCATAGTGGTGGCCTATAGCTTGATACTGTTTGGGTATGCCTTGTTCATCTCTGAGCTGTATGGGTATTGGTATCGGGATGGTGGTAAAGGAAATCCCCACCTCTGGTTTTCGGCTTACGTGCTGTTGGCCGTGCTCGTCGTCGTGTCTGCCAATACATTGTTCATCCAGGTGTTGGTGAAAAACGAGGTACCCAATCTCCTGCGGTACCCGCCGTATTGGCAACGGGAGTTCCCTTTTTTCTTGGTTCCGCTTCTCTTGTATACCCTGTTGGTGCATAGGGTTGCCGCCTGCCGTATACTGTTGAGAGGAGGGAGCGTCAGGGATCTAAGGGCGAGTGCACAATGGACGCTGTGGCTGTCTAGCCATGAACCCTCTTTTTTGCTGGCCTATCTTCGCTCGCGGCATGGATCGTCCGCTAGCCAAGGCCGGCCTATACGGCCTATGGATATTGTCGCTATGCTTTATGAGCAGGGCAGTTATTTTCTGCTGCTGTCGGACGGTGAAAAACTGCTGACGGGCCTCACGCCCAAAGACCTTGCAGGATGGTCGATGGGGGGATGGTTCGTCCGGGTGCAGCGGAGCCGCTATCTCAATATGCTGTACTTCGAGCCGGAAGCGGCCCTCAGCAATGAGGTGCGGCTCAACGCGACAGCCAAGAAAGGGCTGAGCGTACAAAATAGGGAACGGATCGAAATCGGAGGAGGAGTGAACCGTAGATGTCAAAAGCATGTACACGTTTTTTGGGAAGCATATAAAGACTGGCCCGTAGAGGGATGGGAAGAGCCCGTGGATTGCTGGCCGGAGCAACAAAAATAGATAAAAAGAAGATTTGCTGTATCAGATGGCCCCGGTCCCGGACATGGACTCGAGGGCCGAACCATAAGTTATAAACCGGTCTGTGCAGGGGCGGCCAGCTTTGCTGTGCCCGTCCGGGATTTCGGTGTAGGGCCACAATCTTTGCTAACCATGGAAAAGATAATGTCCGAAATAGTCGTCATACTCCGCGATATCCGCGACCGTCTGGACCAGGCGCAGTATACAGGTATGTACAATCAGAGGCAACCCTTGCAGTGCCGCAGGAAATGGACGAAACAGGAGGTCATGGACGACCTCAAGATGAGCGAGTCCACCTACAACCGCAATCTCCAGAAAAAACTCCTGGTCCCGATGAGGCTCAGCGGGTTTGATATGTATTTTGAGGAAGACCTTCTTGCGGCACTCGAAGAGAGCAGGAGGAAAGGACGGATATAGTCCCGGAGGGTCTCGCTTCCGCCCGACCGGTTTCTCTCTGTTTTGTATGTATACATGTTGTCGATGTATAGGTACATGTGTACGAAGTATCCGTACATCCTGCATATGTACCTGTACTTCTTTCTCTTGTATATGTACATGTCGCCGGGATACGTGGTGCACGGCTACATGTATGCATACATCTGCTACAAGTATGGTGTCTTGGCGGCTATGTACCTGTACATGGCGCTCATGTATGCGTACATGTACGACGTGTCAGGATTCATGTCGTACATGTATGCGTACTTTGGCAACATGTAGCCTTACATATGCTGTATGTACCCCTACTTGTCTTGCATGTACAGGGGCTCCGTCTGCATGTACAGGTACATAGGATCAATGTATACATACATCAAGCGGCTATCGTATGATTTTGCCCTGTGGTTGCCTTTTTTTTTGTCACATTCTGTCAATTTCTCTCAAATCCTCTCAAAACTTCATTTATGAGATGAACGTGTATTACGTTTGTCCTGTTCGATCTCGCGAGGAGAACAATAAACAGATCAGCGGTATCACTGGCCAACTGATTACTGAAGACTGATCACTGACAACTAAAAGAATGGCAACTAAATTCAAAGCGCTCATCGGCTTTGCACGGATGAAAGACGATGAGCTCGTGGTGCTCGCTAACACGGTTATCAGCGCCATGACGGACAACACAAATTTTGCACAACCATCACCGGCCCTGTCCGACGTACAGGCCCTGCTGGATGATTTTACGGAAAGGCTCTCTGCGGCGCGCAAGCGTGGATCGCCCGAAGAGACAGCATTGAAAGACGAGAGTAGGCAGCCGCTCGAAGCGGAGCTGCAGAAGCTGGCGTACTATGTCAATGCCGTAGCCAATGGCCATCTCTCCACCTTGCTGAGTTCGGGGTTTCCGACCAACGGCGAACGTATTCCGGCATTGGTACCCTTGCGCGTCGGGAACGTCAAGATGACCGACGGTCGCCAATCCGGGCAGGCTCGTCTGGATTTTGCAAAACAGCGTAATGTATTGCTCTATGAGTACCAGTATCGCAAGGTCGGTGACCCCGAGTGGAGCGATCGTATGGCCACGAGTTCTTCCAGGGCCAATATCATCGCCCCGTTAGAAGTCGCGCATCGCTATGAGGCCAGGGTACGGGCAGTCAATACCCAAGGTACGGGCGATTGGAGCGATATCGCCAGCATATTGGTGAGGTAAGAGGAGAATTAACAATACGTAGAGACGCAAAATCTTGCGTCTCTACAAAACAATATCAAAAAACAAATAACCACATGCTGGCGCGAGCGTGTCGCTCGTGTCCCTTTATTCAATACCCACTACTCAATACTAACACCATGACAACACACACCCTCGTCCTCCAACGGAAATACGGAGCGCAGGGAACCAACGGAACGATCACCTACCGAGGTGAGCACATCTGCCACACGATAGAGCTGCCGTGGTACAACAACATTCCCCGTCTGAGCTGTATCCCCGAGGGACGGTACAAACTCGAAAAAAGGATGTACAGCAAGCACGGCGAACAGATCGGTATACCTGCTGTACTGGGCCGGGAAGCCATCCTGATCCACCCTGCCAATGATGCCATGCGTGACCTATTGGGCTGCATTGCCCCGGTCACGACCCTCACGGGCGAAGGCCGAGGTACCGACAGCCGCAAGGCACTGGAAAGGCTAAAAGCCCTTGTCTACAGCCTGTGGGATATGGGAGGGGAAGTGTTCTTGCAGATCAAGGATGAAGGAATAAGGATCAAAGATGGAAGGAAAAAGATTAAGGATCCAGTTTTGGGAGTACCGTCCGTTTGTCTTCTCATAACCTTTGTGAAACGCTATCCCCCTCAAGAGGGGGTAGGGGGAGGAAAGAAGGACACGCGACAGGAGTCGCGCGCTCGGCAGCGATGGGAAAAAGCACGTCATCCCGATCTCGAATCGGGATCTGCTCCCTACAAGGTACTTGCGTACGAATTATGTAAAACCGTAGAGACGCAAAATGTTGCGTCTCTACAAAACAATATCAAAAAACATGTACATGAAAAAAATCATCAACACATTGAGCAAGGCCGTACAGGTGGTACTGGCCGCTCCGGTCAAATTGCCTGCCAAGGTCGTGCAGGTCGTCAAATATGTAGCCGTGGCACTCGGCATCCTCGAATCCGTGATCGGGAAAGAGGAACAGCGGCAACCCCAAATAGGAGAGGAGGATGGCGGTGAGACCGCTGACTAACGTACAGACGGGTACCCTTGGCGGTACCCTCTGCTCGATCTTTGTGAGTATCACGGTGGACGATGTCGTCAAGACGGTGGTTTTAGCCGCTCTCGGAGCCATTGTCAGCTTCGGCGTCAGCAAGCTGCTGCAAGGTAGGTGAGGGTAGCATAAGGGCTATCTATAATACTTCTTTCCAAATTGATACGAGCTCCCGGGGTGCAAGCTTCGGGAGTTTTGTGGTTTGCTACTGGCTTAATTTGTTTACTAGACTAAGCATTTTTATTGTATTTTGTTTACTGCAATAAGCAATTTTTCTTGTTTTTGTTTGTTAGGATAAACAAAATGGAAGACTTAGATAAAACAGATAAGCAGATCAAAGGTCTTGATAAGGCGTATGTTGTAGCAGATGATATCACGCATGGTTTCCATCATAAGATTCCGTTATGGCTCTTTGGCTTTTTGTACTGATATGTCAGTCTGCGTAAGAGTTGTCAACCATATGATTTACAAGTTGATGAGTATCCATTAGCCAGTGGTAGAGTGACCAATCCACCCTCCACCCTCTTACAGCAGAACAACAGTTTTAGATGCCTGCCTGTAGCGATAGGCAGGCATTAGTCCTGCCGCGTGGTATCACAATATTGCAAATACACACAAATTTAGCTAAGTTTAGCCTTGAAACAACAGCACAAAGGATGGTCGCCATACATGCTATATTCGTCACGATACTGTTATTGTGCAGTGTACAGGGCCTGCCTCAGGGGCGGGACACCACTGCGCGCATAGATACGGCAGACAAGATATCGGCTCAAGCCCAAGACCTGTTTGATATCAGGCAGCAGCAGCGGGAGGACTCTATACAGCGGCGCGCGCTGGAGGAACAATTGCTCTCGGTCAAGATGAGCGAGCGCCAGGAAAAACAGAAGCTACTCGCTGAGATCAATGTCCTCAGGAGCCGCGACTCTATCCTGTACGCCAAGCGCAAGCGAACTGTAGACTCACTACGGTCGCTGAACAGTGGTACTCCGGTTGCACCTTTTCGCGATACACTGTTTCGAATATACACCTACGTAGGTAGCTATAGCCCTAGAGAAAGGGCGGCATCTATCGAATCCCGTATCCGGTCACTGGCCGAAAACTACAAATTTGAGCCCGACTCGCTGACACTGTCTCATCAGGAAAACAATTGGGTCGTATTCTGGAATGACCAGATGATCGCCAGTGTGGACGAGCACGAAGCGATGTGGGCCGATGTCTCCACCGAGCAGCTGGCCCGAGACTACTTCACGAAGATAAAAGAAAGCATCGACGGGTATAGAGAGGAGACGAGCCTCAAGAGACTCGCCTCGGGGATCGCCTTTGCCTGCCTCATCATCCTGACGGTCACGCTCATCATCATTGGTATAGGAAAGATGATCGGTTGGATCAAACGTCGGCTGCTTGCCTCGCGCAACAGGATTTTCACCGGATTCAAAATAAAGGGGTATGAACTCGTCTCTCCCAATCAGCAGGTCAAGTTTTTCTGGACCATCCTACACGTGCTACAGTGGATACTCATCCTGACTTCGGTATATCTGGCGCTTCCGGTGCTGCTCAACCTATTTCCCAGTACCGAGGGGTATGCGCCCATCCTGCTAGGCTACTTCATCAAGCCGCTCAAAGACGTCGTCAAGGCCATTTTGGGCTATCTCCCCAACTTGATCACCATCGTCGTGATATGCTTTATCTTCAGGTACCTCCTCAAAGCGCTGCGTTTCTTTGCCACGGAGCTGCACGAAGGTGTGCTGAGCATCCCCGGATTCTACCGCGAATGGGCAATGCCAACCTATCAGATCCTGCGTGTCCTTTTGTTCGCTTTTTTATTGATCGTGATCTTTCCGTATCTGCCGGGATCCGAATCGCCTATATTCAAGGGGGTATCAGTCTTCATCGGCGTGCTCTTTACCTTCGGGTCGGCCGGAGCACTGGGCAATATCGTGGCAGGTTTGGTGCTGACCTATATGCGGCCTTTTTCGGTCGGTGACCGTATCAAGATCGGTGAGGTAACTGGCGATATCATCGAAAAGAGCCTGCTCGTCACACGTATACGCACCACCAAGAATGAGGTGATCTCGATCCCTAATTCGCAGGTCATGAACAGCCATACGATCAACTACAGCATGGATGTCGAAGAAAATCCGCTCATCGTCTATACCCATATCACGATGGCCTACGAGATACCGTGGGCACGGGTGCACGAGCTCGCCCGACAGGCCTGCGACAGGGTGGAGTTCCTGGAGAAACAACCGGAGCCCTTCATCCTGCAGACCAGCCTGGACGACTTCTACGTGACCTATCAGGTCAATGCCTATACGCGCAACCCGCACCGGCAGGCGCTGATCTACTCGGAGCTGCACAAAAATATACTCGACGTATTCCACGAAGCGGGCATCGAGCTCCTGTCCCCCCACTTCCGCGCTGTGCGCGATGGCTCTGCCCTTGACATGCCGAAAACCGATGACAGCGAAAAATAAAAAAGGCGACACAGCTCTCGTATGCGGAGGAGGGATACGGTCGTCAGACTGCAACACGGTATCCAAACCTTGGTATTGCGCTTGCCAGTGAAGCCGTCAAACCATTGATCACTAAAAATAATGTTAATACTTTGATGATGAAGACCTCAGATTATCCGATGAAAAGTAGTTTTGAACGCAGGCTGCATGGGTACGCATCGATGGTGCTATGTATGCTACTCTATACATTATTATCGTTAGGTACGTATGCACAGCCGCCCAACTTGAAGCCTGGCTTTGACGCCAGTGAGTGCGAAGATATTTTTAAACTTAATTTTGCATTCTTGGATACGGTGCGAACGAATGAATTCTTGGGTTTTGTCGATGGTTATACCATTCATTACCGCTCGGCGAGTGTGGGACTGGACAACTCCGCAGACCTTTGGATAAGGCAAGATTCGACGGTAGTGATCATGCTACGTGGCACGACTGCCAATATGGGCTCTATACTCGAAGATTTTTATTGCGCCATGGTGCCTGCCCAGGGTACGATCACGCTCGGGCAAGACAAGACATTCGACTATCAGCTTGCAGACGATCCGCGGGCGGCCGTGCATGCGGGGTTCTTGATAGGCTTTGCGTATCTGGCGCAAGACTTACGGCCACTGATAGATGAACTGTATGCACGTGGGTATCGTGGCTACCTCATCGGAGGACATTCGCAGGGTGGGGCGATATCGTACTATGTCAGCGCCTGGCTGATGCAATTGCGCAAAAAGGGGATATACAGAGACATACACGTAAAAACCTATGCAAGCGCTCCGCCGAAGATGGGGAACATGTATTTTGCGTACGACTACGATAATGCCAATCGCTCCCAATGGAGCTTCAGTATAGTCAACACCGCAGATCCTATCCCCGAAATGCCCTTTACAACCCAGCAGGTCGATATAGACATGAACGAACCGAACCCGATTCTCAATCTGATGCAACGTTTTGACGATCTTCCTCTTTTCAAAAGATTGGTGCTGAAAAGTGCATTCAAAAAAATGAGAAGGAAAGCAAAACAATCTTCGGATGCTTACCAGAAATATTTAGGTCGATATCTAGGGGATATTATACATAGGTCGCTTCCGGAAATGAAGTTGCCACAGGTTGTTCCGACGACTTACTTTGTGCGGCCCGGTGTCCCTATTGTATTATCTGCAAACGCAGCTTATGGAGATTATTTCAAGGATGCTCCAAAATATTTCCATCACGGGGTAGATCCATATAGGTTTTTATTGCGTCAATACTACGGTTCATTGCCGGCTTTTGTACCCATGGCGGAAGAATATAAGTAAGGGTATATACGGGGCCAGGCCATATACGACCACGGCGAAGGATGTGCTAATGTAAGCCGTTGATCAGTCTCCGTATCGAAGCCAGGGCCGCACTGATCTGGTTCTTGACCGTGTGGCGGGAGATATGAAGCTTGTTGGCTATCTCGTTGTAGTTGTAGCCCTCGTCCCGCATCAGATAGATGGTCTTGCGCTGCGGGGGCAATCGGTCGATAGCCTGTTGGAGCTGTGCATGAAACTCTTTTTCTTCAAGGCTATTGTCCTGCTCGACGACGACCTGCTGCATGGATTCCCAGATGGCCTGCTTGAGCCGCGTGTCCGATGAAACTTTGCGCAGGTGGTCCATCACTTTGTTGCGGGTGAGGATAAATAGGAACGATTCGACGGATTTGATCTCATGAAGCTGAGACCGTATCTCCCACAATTTCATGAACACATCGTGCACGATATCTCGGGCGATGTGTTTATCTTTTGTCAGGTGGAGCGCAAGCTTGAAAAGGGACTTTTCGTACGAAAGAAATATATCGTTGAACAGAAGACGCAAGGACTCCTCCGCTGTCCGGCTATCGCCCGAAGTGTGGAAATCCGTATTCGTACGTATGTCAATACCTTTGGCCTTCATGTTTTGTTATCTTATCTTCGCGTCATGGTCTGTTAACACAAAATAAATCTACGCATAATTTTGCATTATCACGCCTTTTTCCAAATTCCTTGCCATGGAATTATTTTTTTCAGGTTTTTCATGCAAATATGACAAATATAAAGAATGTAATTTAAAGTCTATAATATTAGTAGATTATTTGAAGCTGTTCATATAAAATGAAGGAATAAATTATACAATTTTTTAATGCGCCTCTGTCGCCGGCGCATGGCGACTTAGTTATGTGTTCGTGTTTGTTTTCATAGGCACACATGCTTTCGCTTCGCTCAGGTTGGTTTGCTCCAAAGTAAGCAAAGAGCAAGACTTTGCTTAATTTGTTCCAGCCGCCACGTTCCATTCCCGAAGCGCCATACAAGGTCTCCAACACACAAACCTCCGCTCTGGACTGTGTATAGCTTGCATACTGCAAAAATGTAAGGCCGTCAAGACGGGATCTCCACGGGCTTGCTGTCCAAATGAATCAAGGTCGTCCTAAGTTACTGCCGGCTATGCGTTTTAGTGCAAGAAACGTATTGACCTGCAAGTAAAGCAGTTTCATTGTGAATAGCGAACCGTCCATTTCACCAGCATCGGGAAGAATAGCCCTGCAACGGGAGGATTGTGGGAAGGGTTGCCCATAGCTCTGTTCAGTTTTGTCGATGGATTGGTGGGCAAAGGCGCTAGGGAGACAAAACCCAGGGCAGCAGTTGCAGGGCTATTGAGCGTCGGGATTAAGCGACAAGATGCCTTGAAATGGACACAGCACCTTGGTCCTTGGGTGCTTTCCAAGGACTAGGCCCCCGCGGCCAATGAGCGGAACGAAAGTGCCTAAATTATACCTTCAATTATTTCAAAAAAAAATCCCCCACCCCAATAGGACATCCCCTTTCGAGCTTCGTCTTTAGTATAGATGACAAGATGAAAGAAAGAATTAACTATTTACTGCGGCAGTATTTTTACAATAGATCGACCCGTCCGGAGCTGGATGAGCTATTTGCGGTGATCCAATCCGCCAGGTACGACGAGGACCTGGCCGTGTTGATAAAAGAACTGTACGAAGAACTTAAGCGGCAAGACCCTTCTCTGACCTATGTGGATCATAATGGTAAGCTGTTGGATTTTTCGGAGTTTGCGACGGAGAGTGACCGTCGATCCTCTGATCAACCCAGAAAACCATCCGGTCGTACGCTAAAAATATATGTCGGTATGGCTGCTTGTGTAGCCATGTTGCTATTGGGATTTTTCTACGGACAGCAGTCTAAAGAGCATAAACCCGAAGAGCATGTACGGATCATCAATAGTGTGGCGAAGGACGAAAACAAAGTGCTGATCTTGGATGATGGGAGCAAAGTGTGGATCAACTCTTCTTCCAGACTGGAGTATCCGCAGCAATTCAAGAAAGGCCAGCCCCGGGAGGTGACCTTGATAGGCGAAGCCTATTTTGAAGTCGAGCGGGCCGAAGACTGGCCCTTTGTCGTGCATACGGGCGATATACAGACCAAGGTGTTGGGCACCAAGTTCAATATCAAAGCGTATCCGGGGATGAAGGATATATTGGTCACGGTCAAGAGTGGCAAGGTCATGGTAAGCAAGCAGAGCGAAATCCTGGCTACATTGGTCAAGAACCAGGAATTGCGGGTTCCGCTCGTACCGACTGCCATCATACCTGCGATCAAAGGCAAGGAGCTGAAAAATAAAATAGCCGGCAGTTGGACAGAAGGGTACTTGGAATATGAGGACGAATCCATCTCTTCTATCATCGCCGATCTGGAGCGTTTTTATAGGCTCTCCATACAGCTGCAACATACGTCTCTGGGCGACAAGGTCATCACGATGTCCGTACTGAAAGATAGTGATCCCTCCTATGTGCTGGAGATCCTGACGACATTGACGGATACCGATTTCAAGAAAGAAGGAAATAACTATATAATTTTTTAACCTAACAATGTAAAAAACAGCTTATGAAGTAAATCAGACACATAAAAATAAAGAAAGCCACCTCGGCTGGTCCCCGAGATGACTTCAGGATTCAATAAACAGATTACGTTATACTAAATCATTTTCAAAATTATGCATTTAATCCTAAACAAGTGCAATAGGAGATTATTAATGAAAATATCCTCGTTAGCAATATTATTGACATGGTTTGCTACAGTCGTAGCAGCCAGTTCGACGGCCCAGAACCTGGCCGGGATAAAGGCTTCATTGCCTTCAGGTACGATATCCCTAAAGGATGCTTTGAAACAGTTGGAAAAACAGACAAACATCCGGTTCACCTATGTGAGCAGTGATGTCAACAGCTATAAGCAGTCCCGTGTGGATCATCGTAGTGCAAATGTAGCCATGATCTTGGACGATCTATTGGAACATACAAACCTCGAATACCAACAGGTCGGCAAAACCGTGATCATCAAAAAAAGAAGTGCAGCCCAAAGTCATCCGGCAAAGACGGAGACCCTGTCGGTCACGGCACAGCAGCAACGTCGCGGGCGTATCCTCAGCGAGGAAGGCAAGCCGATTGCAGGTGTGACGGTACGGATAAAAGGTACTTCCAAAGTGACTTCGACAGATCAGGAAGGGGTATTTGTGGTCAAAGAAGAAGGTCCGGTGACCTTGACCATTTCGTCTGTAGGCTACCAGACACAGGAGATCGAATATACAAGGGATATGCAAGACATCATCCTCGCCTCGGATTTCGGAAACCTCGATGCGGTGACGGTCATCGCATACGGTACGACGAGCAAGCGCGTCAGTACAGGCTCTACGTCGAGCATCACGAGCGCAGAATTGTCCCGTGCGCCGGTCAACAACGTGTTGGAAGCATTGCAAGGTCAGATCGCCGGTCTGGATATCAATTCCAGTAACGGCTTGCCCGGATCATCCTTCAATGTGCGGTTGCGTGGGATAAACTCTATCGATGCGAGCAGTGCACCTTTGTACATCGTCGATGGGGTACCTTTCTTTTCCGAATCGCTCACTATGTTTACGGGGGACAATGGCAATCACAGCCCTATAGCGGGAATCAATCCAAGCGATATCGAGCGCATCGACGTACTCAAAGATGCCGATGCCACGGCCATCTATGGTTCTCGCGGTGCCAATGGCGTGATCTTGATCACCACCAAGAAAGGTACGGCAGGCAATACGCGTGTGAATTTCAATGCCTATACAGGTGGGGGCAAGGTCACCAATATGGTTGATATGTTGCCTACGGCCGAATACCTGGAGCTAAGAAGAGAGGCTTTTCAAAATTCGGGTGCTACCCCTGACCCGGATCTACCGGACCTGTTCGAATGGGATCAGAACCTGGATCAGAACTGGCAGAAAAAGATGATGGGCGGTACAGCAAAAGTAACCGAAGCGAATGTATCCATAGGCGGGGGGTCGGAGACGACCAATTTTCTGCTGAGCGGTACGCTACGGAACGAAACGACTGTACAACCGGGGGATAATGGCTACAAAAAAGGCTCCGGTATGCTGAGCGTCAACCACAACTCGGCCGATGGCAAATTCTCTGTAGCAGCTACGGCCAATTATACAGGAGACTTCAACAATGGTATGGCGACAGACATCAGCCAATATTATGATCTACCACCCAATATGCCGATCTACAATGCCGACGGATCGCTGTATTGGTATGGCAATCTACAAAACCCCTACGCGCTGTTATTGCGCAAGCAGGAAACGCGCAATAATACCTTATTAACCAGTGGTACAGTACGTTACAGCCCGATCCAAAATCTGAATCTATCGGCTACGATCGGCTACAACAATACGACGCTCAATCAGTTGAGGATGCTTCCGTTGGCTTCCTTCAATCCGACTGCAGGCGCGGTCAGTACATCGCATGTGGGCAACGGATCGTATGCCTCGTATAGTATCGAGCCGCAGGCAAATTATACCCTGCAATTGGGCAAAGGTACACTGGACCTGTTGGCTGGGATGACCTGGCAGCAGGGCGTGAATGATGGCAACTATTTCATAGGGGAAGATTTTACACTGGACGCGCAGCTCAATAATATCGATGCGGCGGTCGAGGTACGCTCTGAAGCTATGCGTTATAGCAAATACAGATACCAGGCAGGCTTTGCGAGGGCAACCTACAATTGGGAAAATAAATATATCGTCAACGGTACGTTCAGAAGGGACGGTTCTTCGCGTTTCGGACCGGATCGTCGGGTAGGCAATTTTGGTTCGGTAGGTGCAGCCTGGGTATTCACCGAAGAGAGCTTTCTTCGAGATAACCCATCTTTCCTGAGTTTCGGTAAATTGCGTGGGAGCTACGGTGTGACCGGAAACGACCAGATCGGTGATTATGGATTTATGGATACATGGAGTTTCAATACCTATGCATACGATGGTGTATCGGGGCTCTATCCGACACGTGTCGCCAATCCGCTCTACAGTTGGGAAACAACACGTAAGCTAGAAATCGGATTGGAATTGGGGTTCTTGAACAATAGGCTGACATTGAATGTGAACCGTTACCTCAATAAGACAGACAACCAGCTTATCACGCGCAAATTATCGCCTCAGACAGGTTTTGAAGGTTATACCGCCAACTTACCCGGTATTGTTCAGAACAGGGGATGGGAATTTGAAGTGCGATCGATCAATGTCAAAAACAATGACTTTGAATGGAATACATCCGCTAACCTGACGGTTTCTACCAGCAAGCTGCTCGCTTATCCGGGATTAGAATCTTTTGAGCCCTATGAAAGGGAGGGTTATGCGGTAGGATATCCCATGGAGAGCGTGTACGGTTATAAGTTTACCGGCGTAGACTCACAGACCGGTATCGCACAGTTTGAAGATGTGAGCGGCGATGGAGAGCTCAATCCCGAACTGGATGATATGTACGTAATGGGGACACGCCTACCAAAGTTTTTTGGTGGTCTGAACAACAGTTTGACGTATAAGAATTTTAACCTTAGCTTCTTGCTTCAGTTTGTCAAACAGGAGGGAGAAATGCTCAACTACGGTTATATGGCATCATCGGCATTGGGGATTATGTCCAACTTTGATGTTTCTGTCCGTGACCGGTGGAAGCAAGCCGATCAGATCACGGATATTCCGAGGTCAGCATCCACTTCGGCAGATGAGGCGTATAGTACTTACAATACGTATTACCGCCATTCGGATGCACTATGGGGAGATGCTTCTTATATCCGGCTGAAAAATGTGATGCTGAGCTATGATTTTACCTCTCTATTGCCTATGCTTAAGACGCAACGTATCAGTCTATATGGGCAAGGTCAGAATCTTCTGACTTTCACCAAGTACGATGGCTTTGATCCTGAAACAAGGGGACGAGTCATGCCACCATTGCGGTATTATACATTGGGTATTCGTTTTACGTATTAAAAAAATTGATTAGATATGAGATTCTTTAAATATATCGCGCTTGCCTGTATGAGTCTAGGGCTTGGCGCTTGCGAGAGTTTTTTGGATGTGGGTGTGCCCAAGGATGAGGTTGCCGCAGATTTGGCCTTTTCAGATGACAAAGCCGCCACGGCATCGGTGACAGGTGTGTTCTCACGTATGAACCAGTTGAATTACCAATTTGCCAATGTCCTGTCGATGATCCTGCCGGCCATGGAGGCAGATGAGTTTGCATATGCAGCTCAATATGCTATTTATGACGAATTTAAAAATAATGCGGTATTGCCGTCCAACCAGTACGTGAGTACACTTTGGTCACAACCTTATCAATACATTGCACAGGCCAATATGTGTATAGAGGGGTTAGAGGCTTCTACGGCTTTGTCACCGGAGGTCAAAAGCCAACTGATCGGAGAAGCCAAATTCTTAAGGGCTTTCTGCTACTTCTATTTGGTCAACAATTTTGGGGATGTCCCGTTGATATTGGGTACCAATGTGGCGGAAAACAATGTCAAGGGCCGCTCGTCCGAAGCTGAGGTGTACGATGCGATCATCGACGACCTGAAGGACGCCAAGAGTAAGCTCTTTGACGCGTACCCAAGCGGAGAAAAGGTAAATGTAGGAGGTGAACGTATTCGTCCAAATAAAGGAGCAGCGACGGCACTCTTGGCCCGTGCCTATCTCTATACAAAGAAGTGGGATCTGGCGGAGATCGAAGCGACCGAAGTCATCAACAATCCACTGTACAAGCTGATGCCTACGGCAGATATGAACGATGTCTTTTTGAGAAACAGCGATGAGGCTATCTGGCAGATTCAGGCCGTCAATACAGCGGGAGGACGCAATACATGGGAAGGCTTCCTGATCATACCCGCCAATCTGGAGACGGGTACGGTTCTTTTCCGTTTGATTCCCGGTTATCTTTACGATGCTTTTGAGCCTGGAGACGAACGCCATGAGAATTGGGTAGGTAAGATCACGACAACGACAGGTACTACGCATAAATATCCGTATAAATACAAGGCTCGCTTTGCGGTCACACCCATAGCGGAATATACTATGGTGCTGCGGCTAGGTGAGCAGTACCTGATTCGTGCCGAGGCACGATACAACCAGGAAAAGTACAGTGATGCAGAGGATGATCTCAACGAGATACGCCAACGCGCGGGACTGACACCACTATCCTTGGGCAATGATGACAATGCCGTACGGGAGGCGGTCGAACAGGAACGTCGCGTAGAGCTGTTTGCAGAATGGGGACACCGTTGGTACGATCTGCGACGTTGGCCAAGTACCACCGGATCGGCTGGGAAAACCCGGGCGGATGATATCCTTCCGGCACTCAAGCCGACCTGGCAGTCCAGTGCCATCTACTTGCCACTACCGGAGAGTGCAGTATTGTCTAACCCGAATTTATAGGCTTGCGAGACTTCCGGAGTTTTCAAAAACTCCGGAAGTCTTCTTATAAAAGATTTGATTATGATGCAGAGAAAATTTTTGCTGTTGTTTTTATGGCTTTTGGCCGCTGTAGGCACAACCTATGCCGCCAAAGGGAAAACCACCGTCACGGGAAAGCTTACTAATTTCAAAGGTGGTGTGGTGTCGCTGAGCTATCAGGAGTATACCTTATTGAGCGGCTTGCAAAAACAAGAAGTGGAGGTGGGAGCAGACGGAGAATTTCGTTTTGACATCGAAATTTCAGGGCCTGCCAGGGCCTTTTTGATATTGGGAGATACGCCTATGCCTGTTGAGGAGAAGTTTACCCTAACCAAGGGAGATGGCCGGGATACAACGATCACGACCACGACCAGACGTAGCGATATGATCTATCTCTACCTCAAGCCAAAGGCTAAGCAACATGTCGAGGCAACTATCGGAGATATCTCCAAAACACTGCACATCACCGGAAAAAACAGTGCCGACAGCTACTATCTGAATGAGGAGGATTGGCGCTTCAACCGATATGAGGATAAGCACCTGAAAAATTACTTTGGCTATGTAAACTATGATGCCGTACAATACCAGGCCTATGTGGAGGAGAGAAGGGTGGAGAGAGCGCAGTTCCTGGCACAGTTTGCCAGAGAACATAAAATGGACAAGCACTTGAAGCATGTCAGCGAATGGGCTATATATACGGATGCGGTCATGGCGAGGCTACTATACCCGTCGATGCGTAGCAGCTACCGCAAGGAAAGCTTCACGGCAGGACAGGACTACTACGGCTTTCTGTCGGATGTAAAAGTGGACAAAGCCAAAGAAGAGAAGGGTATAGGCTATTTTTATTTTCTGGATTATTTCCTGAAAGAATCGTATCGGATATCCGGTTCGCAGGAAGATTATTTTGATTTTGTGGCAGAAAAACTTTCCGGTAGGCCCTTGTACGAATATTATGCCTTTGCTTTACGGACCAATTTCAAGAGAAAACTATATGAGAAATTTGGTGCTTCGTCCCCATATCGTGATATAGCCAAAAAGGTAAAGGAAAAATACAAGGCTATGGAAGGAATGCTCGAAGGCAATCCGGCTCCTTTGGTCGCCTTGCAGGATACTGCTGGCAACACCTTCACCTTTGACAATTGGAAAGGCAAGTATATCTATATTGATTTTTGGGCCACCTGGTGCGGACCCTGTATACAGGAGATCCCATCGCTGAAAAAACTGGAACATGACTATGCAGACAAAAAAATCGTCTTTGTCAGTATATCGATGGATAGGGAAAGGGATCGGCAAAAGTGGATAGATTTTGTGCGCAAAGAGAAACTGGAAGGTATACAGGTCTGGCTGGATGCCGCCAATAACAAACAGATCTCGCAGGCCTTCAACATTCTGCAGATACCGCGCTTTGTCCTGTTGGACGACAAAGGCCAAATCGTCGACGCTAATGCGCCCAGACCTTCGGATGACCGTATACGGACGATCCTGGATAAGTTGTTGTAATTGTAAAGGAGGTGTCCCTAAAGTGCGAATGTTACCCTTTTTGTCATCCTGAACGAAGTGAAGGATCTGAAACTATACAGATTTACAAGTGTTTAGATACTTCGGTAAGCCTCAGTATGACAAAATAAACAGTTTAACAATCCTTTTTAGACACCTTCTTTACAACCCATAATAAATAATAAATCCAACATTCCCTGTAAATTTGTATTTTTCCTCTATAAAGTATTTTTCAATGGCTGAGGAGAGAACGATAAAAATGCTTTTATATATGCGTGATTATAATTGCATGCAACAGCATTTTTATCTAAGTTTGTAGTTTGACAATAAAAGACAAGAATAAAACATGTTTTCAAATCTTCAGGACAAGCTGGATAGAGCCTTTAAGGTATTAAAAGGACAAGGAAATATTACCGAAATCAACGTCGCAGAGACGATGAAAGAAATTCGCAAGGCCCTGTTGGATGCCGACGTGAATTATAAAACGGCCAAAACCTTTACGGACGAGGTCAAGCAAAAAGCGTTGGGCCAGAATGTATTGACCAGTATATCTCCCGGTCAGTTGCTGACCAAGATCATGAACGATGAACTGACGGCATTGATGGGAGGAGAGGTAAACGAATTGGACTTGTCCAAAAATCCAACGGTGATCTTGATCGCGGGGCTCAACGGTGCGGGTAAAACAACCTTTACGGGCAAGCTGGCCAATTTCTTAAAAGATAAGAAAGGCAAGAAACCCTTGTTGGTGGCGGGCGATGTGTACCGTCCTGCGGCGATCGATCAGTTGCAGATCTTGGGCGAGCAGGTCGGTGTCCCGGTCTATGTGGACAGGGAGTCTACCGATCCGATTGCTATTGCCAGAGCAGGTGTAGAAGAAGGAAAACGTAACGGCAACAATGTCGTCATCATTGATACCGCCGGACGCTTGGCAATCGATGAAGCATTGATGACCGAGATATCGGCTGTAAAAGAAGCAACACAGCCCCATGAAATCCTATTTGTCGTCGACTCAATGACAGGTCAGGATGCGGTCAATACGGCGAAGGCCTTTAACGATAGACTGGACTTTACCGGAGTCGTACTGACCAAATTGGATGGTGATACCCGTGGTGGTGCGGCGCTATCGATCAAGTCGGTGGTCAACAAGCCGATCAAATTTATCGGTACGGGCGAGAAAATGGATGCCCTCGATGTATTTCATCCCGACCGTATGGCTTCCCGTATCCTCGGCATGGGTGACGTGGTCTCCTTGGTCGAGCGTGCGCAGCAGCAGTTTGACGAGAAGCAGGCCGCTGAACTGCAACGGAAGATTCGTAAGAACAAATTTGATTTCAACGACTTCAGATCCCAGATCCAACAGATCAAAAAGATGGGTAATATGAAAGACTTGGTCGGCATGATCCCCGGAGCCGGCAAGGCCTTGAAGGATGTGGAGATCGAGGACGATGCCTTCAAGCCCATCGAGGCCATCATCGATTCGATGACACCTTTCGAACGTGAAAACCCCGATGCCATCGACCAAAAGAGAAGGATGCGTATCGCCAAAGGCTCGGGTACGGATATCAACGAGGTCAACAAGCTACTGAAACAATTTATGGACATGCGCAAGGTCATGAAGCAGATGTCCAATCCTGCGATGGCGGCCAAGATGATGCGCAATATGCCCAAAATGCCGGGCAAACCTTTTTAGAATATTTTTGTAGAGACGCAATGCGTTGCGTCTCTACGGATTAAAAAAATAATTCTTAATTTTGTAACATGGACGACCATCCCGCGCAGTTATCAGCTTATGGACACATTCTCTTGATCGGAGTAATAGGAGTCCTATTGGTATGCGTGACCATGTTACTGGCGAAAGTGCTGTCTCCTAAAAAACCTAACCCTATCAAATTAAGTACATACGAATGTGGTGAAGAGCCTACAGGATCATCCTGGACACAGTTCAACCCTCGTTTTTATGTCATCGCCCTTATTTTCCTGTTGTTTGACGTAGAGCTGATCTTTGTATTCCCGTGGGCGACGGTATTTGGCAATAAGGAATTTATCGCGGCGGATGCACGTTGGGGATGGTTTACGCTGATTGAAATGGCCATCTTCATCGTTATTCTGGTATTGGGATTGGTCTATGTCTGGAAAAAGGGATACCTGAACTGGGTGAAGACGACACATGTCGTTCCGACGACGGATGTAGCGATCCCGGCTTCGGTGTACGAACAGTTGAACAACAAAACCTATCCCATAAGGGATTATAAGCGTATAGCAGAGGAAGAGGAATCGCAGCCTGTATCGCAGGCCGATCCTGCCCCGAAACCAAAATTAGGGTTCCGGCCTAAATTCAAAAGTCCAAACGCATGAGTATCGAGCAGCAGTTGAAATCGGATGGTGTGGTCATAGCCAAGATCGATGACCTGTTGAACTGGGCGAGGCTATCGTCGATGTGGCCCGTCAGTTTCGGTATAGCCTGCTGTGCCATCGAGATGATGGGAGCCATGGCGGCGACATACGATCTGGATAGGCTTGGGGTTTTTCCACGCCCGTCGCCGAGGCAGTCCGATGTCATGATCGTGGCGGGTACGGTGACCTTCAAGATGGCGGACAGGATACGGACACTGTACGAACAGATGCCCGAGCCGAGGTACGTGATCTCGATGGGTTCCTGTTCCAATTGCGGAGGGCCATACTGGCAGCATGGTTATCATGTCGTCAAAGGTGTGGACAAGATCATTCCGGTCGATGTGTATGTACAGGGCTGTCCACCGAGACCTGAAGCACTGATCGGCGCTTTTTTGGAATTACAAAAAATAATAGAAAAAGAACATATCCTCCATCAAAAGTATTTTGAGGAAGAGGAGGTATAAAAATCAGAGTAGTTTTTAATACCTTGTGATAAGTAAAACCACATAGAGACATAGAAAAATATTTATAAATAGACCAAGGAGTTATGCAAAGGAAATGTATTTCTCACATAGTAGACTATGCTGATCTATTGTAAAGCTCAAAGAGCCTTAAATATAAAACTGGAGATAGAAAAAACTATGTTCCTATGTGGTTAAAAAGATAAAGAAAGGTCAATAATAATTATGGCAAAAGATTTTTATGGTGAGTTGCAATTAGGTATTCTTGGCGGCGGTCAATTGGGACGTATGCTGATCCAGGAAGCGATTAATTACAATGTCAATATCCATATCCTGGATCCGGACAAAAATGCACCCTGTCGTAAGCTGTGCAACCACTTCGAATGTGGTTCATTGGGCGACTACGATACCGTGTACAATTTTGGCAAGGGACTGGACATGATCACCATCGAAATTGAAAAAGTCAATGTCGATGCCTTGGAAAGATTGGAAGACGAAGGCGTGCTGGTATACCCACAGTCCAGGGTGATCCGTCTCATCCAGGACAAAGGCTTGCAGAAGCAGTTCTTTAAGCAAAACGATATCCCTACTGCGGCATTCCAGCTGATGTCGAATAAGGAGGCACTGGCCAATACCTCGCTCCGACTGCCCTATGTGCAAAAATTGCGTAGGGACGGATACGATGGCAAGGGGGTGAAAATGATCCGTACTTCGGAAGACCTAGCGACAGCCTTTGAAGAACCTAGCCTGGTCGAAGAGATCGTGGATTTTGAAAAAGAGATTGCCGTGATCGTGGCGCGCAACGATCGGGGAGAAGTCAAGACCTTTCCGATGGTCGAAATGGAATTCAATGCACAGGCCAATCTGGTGGAATTCTTGATCTCACCCTCGACCTATAGCTTTGAGATCCAGCAGCAGGCGGAAGAATTGGCTAAAAAAATTGCCAATGACTTGCAGATCGTCGGATTATTGGCTGTCGAGATGTTCTTGACCAAGGAGGGAGAGATACTGGTCAATGAGTTGGCTCCACGTCCGCACAATTCGGGACACCATACGATCGAAGGCAATTATACGTCCCAGTTCGGACAGCACCTGCGGGCTATCTTCAATCTGCCATTGGGCAATACCGAGGCCCGGGCCAATGCCGTCATGATCAACCTATTGGGTGAGGATGGATACGAAGGCCTGGCCAAATACGAAGGTGTAGAAGAGGTGTTGGGATTGGATGGGGTATATGTACACCTTTACGGCAAGAAATATACGAAGCCTTTCCGCAAGATGGGGCATGTGTGCGTCGTGCACCATGATCGGGAAACGGCTATTGCCAATGCCCGCAAAGTACAGGAAATATTGAAGGTGATAGCGTAAATCCTCAGTTGCTGTCGCAAGTTTAGTTCCGATTTATCGGGATAACTTGTGGCAGGTTATAAGCTAAGTTTTCAACTTAGCAGATACATATTGAACATAGCAAGTTATAAACTTGCTTTTTTATGCTTCCAAGTTGCACGTTCTGCCTTACGGACAGCCCGCTAAACTTGAAAGAGGAAGAGCATTCATAAGAAAAACAAAGATGAATACAGAAAATAAAATTCAGGTCGGCATCATCATGGGAAGCAAATCAGACCTTCCGGTCATGCAGGATGCCGTGGAAGTATTGAAAGAGTTGGGTGTGGGCTTTGAAGTGACCATCGTGTCGGCCCACCGCACACCACAACGAATGTTTGACTATGCCGAACAAGCAGCCTCCAGAGGTCTGAAAGTCATTATCGCCGGGGCCGGGGGGGCGGCGCATTTGCCCGGTATGGTGGCATCCATTACCCACTTGCCCGTGATCGGAGTGCCCGTCAAGTCTTCCAATTCGATCGATGGTTGGGATTCGGTACTGTCTATCTTGCAGATGCCCAATGGTATCCCTGTGGCGACCGTAGCCTTGAATGCCGCAAAGAACGCCGGTATACTGGCGGCACAGATCATCGGTACTACCGACGAAACCATAGCCAACAATATTCTCCGCTTTAAGGAAGGTCTTCGTGAGAAGGTAGAGGAAACGGCGGCAGAAGTGGAAAGAATGCGGTTTTAGTTTGTATGAGAAAGCTAATTTTATAGGTGTCGGTATATTCGATTTTCTTGATCATGAAATGGTATGCACTAGCGACCTAGTATCTCACGATGGGATGTAAAATGGTGTAAACGACCTTCAGTAACATCGGCTTCCGCACGTTCTACGAGTGCTTGTTCCTTCTTTGTGATTTCTTTTACAGACTCCTGTGCGTCATAGGTGATATCCATAGCTTCTAAGATAGTCTTAATAGCGGCCCATTTTTTTTTATTGTCGATATGTAAGGTAACCTGTGTCATAAAAAGAGATTTAAAACAAAAATACCGATAAGATACGTGTTTTCAAAATGTTGTATCTCTACAGGCGCAAGCGTCTAACCGACACTGGCGCACGCGTGCCGCGTGTGCTTGAATGGTCACAAGTTACCCTTTGGTAAACTTGCGACAGGTAGGATGCTTGAATGGCCGTGTACCAATAAAATTAAAACTCATCCCCTTATCTTCACCTGGATATCTGCGGTAGACAATTCGGCGGCATCCAACCTCGAAGCATGATAAGGCAATTGCTCAAGCGTGGGCACATCATTGCGGAAGTATTGGATAAAATATTCCCCTTGATAGCTATGCTCTTCCAGATATTGAACCATCTGTCCGATATCTTCTCTGGAATAGAGTGCCTCATGCCAGGTGGTCCTTATCTCAAAAGGAATGGCTGAATGCTGCAGCAAAGCTAAAGTCTTGGCAAAGGTGTGGAAGGTCTTGGATACCGTGATAGCTTCATGTTGTTTTCCGATACCCTTGAAATCCAAGGCTATGTAATCTATAAGCTTTTCAGATAGCATTTTTTCCAACATCTTGGGCCTTGTTCCGTTGGTATCGACCTTGACCAGATAACCCATTGCCTTGGCCTCTCGGGCCAACGAGACCAGTGAGGGGTGCAGGGTGCATTCCCCGCCGCTGAATACAACTCCTTGCAGGAGGTTTTGGCGGGATCGGAGAAACTGTGTCGCCTCCCCAATAGAAAGCTTTCCTTTGCCCAGCACAATGTCTGGATTATAGCAGTACACGCAACGCATATTACAGCCCGCAAACCAGAGGATGCAGGCTGTATGGTTTGGATAGTCCAGCATGGTGAACGGTGTAATGCTATAAATAGGCTTAGGCATACTTTTCTTTAAAGTGTGTGCGTTGGCGATGCTCGCCCTTTTTGCCGATGTTAAAGCTTTCGACCGGTCTGTGATAGCCCATTACACGTGTGTAAACCAGGCATTTGCTGCGTTGTTGCTGATTTTGCTGCAAGATCAGCATACGTTCTGTGGTGTTTGTAATCATCATGTATTTATATTTGAGTGTTTATTTTTGACTTAATACATAACAAAAAAGTTTTTTGTCATTGTGTATGTCCTCTTGTTGTTTGTTCTACAACTTTGTTCTCGAATTGCCTTTGTAGAACGTTGTCCCCCTCTTTGAGGGGGTAGGGGGAGGATGTTACTCAAGTGGCTTATTTTCAGAATTTTGAAAATTTTCCCTCTCCCAATCCAGCCCTTTGCCTTCCACGCCCCTCTCCAGAGAGGGATAGCATTTAACAAAGCCCGTGCAAACACATCGTGTAATGTAGCATGCGTTCTATCTGTATGACGTGTTCTTCTTGTATCATGTATTTATATTTGAGTGGTTTGAGACAATGATATCGTCGCATTGTGGGCAGTATTCGTGCTCGCCATTGAGGTAGCCATGCACGGGGCAGATGCTGAATACAGGTGTGACGGTAATATACGGTAGTTTAAAGTTGGAGAGGACGGTACGTACGAATTCCCGGCAGGCATCGGGCGTACTGATACGCTCGCTCATGTAGAGGTGCAGAACAGTGCCTCCGGTGTACTTACATTGCAGTTGATCCTGTAGCAACAGTGCCTCGAAGGGATCGTCCGTATGGTCCACGGGTATCTGCGAACTGTTGGTATAATAGATATTTTCATCCTCACCGGCTTGCAGGATGTCCGAAAACCGTTTTTTGTCTTCTTTGGCAAAACGATAGGTCGTCCCCTCGGCAGGTGTAGCCTCGAGGTTGTAGAGATTGCCCGTTTCTTCTTGGAATTCACGGAGCCGCGTACGGATATGATCGAGCATATCGGAAGCGAAGGTTTTGCCCCATTCGGTGATCATGTTCTCCTGATCATCGGTAAAATTACGTATCATTTCGTTCATGCCATTGACACCGATGGTCGAGAAGTGATTGCGGAAATGGGGCAGGTAGCGTTTGGTATAGGGGAATAGCCCATTGTCGTACATCTGCTGTATGAATCTTCGTTTTTTTTCCAAGGTAGACTTGGCCAGCAACAGCAACTGATCCAAACGCTCGATCAGCTGCTGCTCCCGACCTTTGTAGAGGTAGCCCAGTCGGGCCATATTGATCGTTACTACGCCGATGCTTCCGGTCATTTCGGCACTGCCGAATAGGCCGTTGCCTCGTTTGAGCAGCTCGCGTAGGTCCAACTGCAACCGGCAGCACATGCTACGTACAGCATTGGGTTTGTAGGCGTCGGGGTTTTCGACCTTTTGGCCATTTTCATCCAGAATGTATTGGCTACCGATAAAGTTTTGGAAATAGGAAGAGCCTATCTTGGCCGTATTCTCGAACAGGAGTTGTGCATTTTCGCTTTGCCAATCAAAATCCTCGGTGATATTGACCGTTGGGATGGGAAAGGTAAACGGTTGCCCATTGGCATCGCCTTCCGTCATGACGGTATAATAGGCTTTGTTGATCATGTCCATTTCGTGTTGGAAATGGCGATAGCAGAGGTCTTCGAGCTGTTGTACACCCCGTTGTTGTGCTTCGAGGAGCAGTTCGGCGTCTTGTAGATTTTTGAATAGGTGCTGTCCTCCTCGTGTGGGCATCTGTTCTTGCAGATCCTGTGGCACGTTCCAGTCCAGGGTGATGTTGGTAAAAGGTGATTGTCCCCACCGGGCCGGTACATTGAGGTTGTAGACAAAACTGCGTACGGCCTTGAGCACTGCTGTGTAGTCCAGTTTGTCCTTGAATACATAAGGTGCGAGGTACGTATCAAAAGAGCTGAACGCTTGTGCACCTGCCCATTCACTTTGAAGGATCCCTAAAAAGTTGGCCATCTGTCCCAAAGCCTCCCTAAAGTGTGATGGAGGGCGGCTTTCCACACGTCCACGGACCCCGTTGAATCCTTCGTCCAGCAGTACCCTGAGGCTCCATCCGGCACAATATCCCGTGAGGCAGTCCAAGTCGTGGATATGGAGGTCTCCATTGCGGTGTGCATAGCCTTCTTCCTTGCTGTACACCTTGTCCAGCCAATAGTTGGCAATGATCTTTCCGGCGGTATTGTTGATCAATCCGGCATTGGAATAGGAGGTGTTGGCATTGGCATTGATGCGCCAGTCGATCTGGTGTATATATTCTTCGACGGTCTGGCTGCTGTCCACATAGGTGGTGTCATCGTTAAAACCGTCGATGTGTTCACGTTGCAACTTGCGGGTGTGCCGATATAGCATGAAGGATCTCATGACTTCGAAATAACCCAGTTCATACAGGTGGCGTTCGATGGCGTTTTGGATTTCTTCCACGCTCCAAGTATCTTGGTTTCTCAGGTCTCGCAAAACTTTCTCGTACACACGGTCATCGATGGGGTAAGCCACACTTTTGAAACCTTTGTCGATGGCGTCCTGGATTTTGTAGGGCAGCAGCGGTTCGTAGTTTCCATTTCTCTTGATTACGTATTTTTCCATGGTTTTGTCGTATTAAGGGGTGATTTGTTGTTTGCTAACAGGCTCTAACAAATATAAACGTGAACCCTTCTTTATTTTATGACCGCAAGCACAAAAGGAAATAATTTTTTAGACTATAGGGTTCTTGCTCCTTATTAACGATCGGACAATCTTAAAATATTATATTTTTGGGATGACAACATGAATTAGGTATTTCTAAAAAAAGTGACATCTGTTATTTTTATGATGGATTCTTTCTGTACCTTTGGTGAAGGTTAATTACGATAAGAACCAGAAAGTTTTGAGAACTCTTTGTACATATATTCTATTGCTCGCTTTGACACTGCAATCATTTTATCGCAGTATCATGGCCGTAGAATATCAGATACACCTGCCCGACTACATTGCAATGTGTATCAACAAGGACAAACCTCAGCTCCATTGTGATGGTCAGTGTGTGCTGATGAAGAAAATCAGGGAAAAAGAGAAAGAGGAGACGAAAAAGAATCTTTTGGTATATGAATACAGTGCGCTTTATGTGCATAAGGAGCGTCCTGTATTGACCCTATACCGGCCCAATGAAGAACCCCTCGACAAACCTTTTTCGCCTTATCTGATTGATTACAGATTTAACTACAATACCCCCATATTCCGCCCTCCGATCAGTTAGTCCATACCGATTGGATGTAGCTTAGTTTCGGCTTGACAGATTTTTAATGGAATTTTCGTCTATCGCTTTGGTGGTGATACGAGATCGAAATTGATCATGCTTGCTACATTCATTTCAAATAAGTTTTCACGAAATATTGGATTAATAATTCATCTCAGATGAAAAAACTACTATTTTTTCTCACTGCATTATGCTTTGCGGTGGTGTCTTGTACCAAAGAAAAAACGGATTACGAAGGGGAAATAGATACGGTAGTTACCGAGTACCATGAGTTTAAAGAGGCTTATACCATACATAGCGATGGTTATGAAGTCAATATTGAAGCCTTGAACGGAACGTTCTATAAGGGCTACAATGAAATCCGTCTAAAGATTACGAATGGCCAGACCAACGAAGAGATAAGTGCTTCGGCGGTGACCTTTTTACCTGTCATGACCAGTGCCGACGGCGGTCAGTCCTCTTGCCCTCATCGATACGACTTAGTGCATGGAACGGATGACAGTTATTATTGGGGATATGCGGTGTTTACGGATGAAAGCAGTTCGGGGCGAAGCTGGGAGCTTTACATCAGCTTCACCATTGCAGGGCAAACCCATACGGCAAAGCAGGATATTTCTATTAAAGAGCAGGTCAATAAAAACCTAAATATGACGGCATTTGTCGGAAAGGACGATGAGCAGTACTTCATCGCTTTGGTGGCACCGCAAAAACCCAAAGTTGGCGAGCATGAACTGATTGCCGGAATTTACAGATACAACAAGCCGACCGACCCGCCATCCGGAGATTTTCCCGATGCCTCGCAGTTTTCGTACACCGAGGTGAGCGGTTATACCTTACAGTTAGACCCACGGATGCCCGAACCTTCCATGGGCAACCATTCCTCCGAAAACAATAAAGATCTGACACAGCAAAACGATGGTTTGTACCACGGGGTCGTGAATTACACCATGACGGGAAACTGGACGTTGAACTTTATCCTATTGAACCAACAGGGGCAGATACTGAAAGGTACTATAGTGCCCACGGACTTTACACCCGGTGTGGAGGGCGTGAAAAGTGAATTACATATCGATATTTTGTTCTAAGATGATAAAAAAGATAAGCATTTCCTTTTTGGTCCTTTCTTTGGGAATGAATGTACAAGCCCAACATAGACATGTGCACAGCGACAGCACCAAACGGCTGGACGAGGTGACCGTGACAGCTATTGCCAAGCGCAAGATCGAGACAGACATGAAAATGGCGGTTTCGGTGGATGAGTTTTTGGCATCGTCCGACAATATCAGTTTTATCAAGCGGGGTGCATATGCTTGGGAGCCTTTGCTCAACAACATGAGTACGGAACGCTCTACGCTCACGATAGACGGAATGCACGTATTTGGTGCCTGTACCGACAAAATGGACCCAATCACCTCGTATGTCGAAAGCAATAACCTGGCGACCATAGACATTACTTCCGGTCAGGAAGGTAGCCTACATGGTGCGACCGTGGCCGGAAGTATAGACCTCAGGAGGAAAAGTACTCCATTCGGTATGGAAAAGAAATGGGGTGGGGCGTACCAGACCGGATTTGAATTTAACAACAGGCAGTATTTCAACCTCGGCAACGTTTCTTATTCCGACGATAGGTTTGTGGCAGACGGTAGTATTTCATTCCGTAAGGCGGGCAATTATTATGACGGAAAAGACAGGGAGATCGACCATTCACAGTACAACAAATTTAACACTTCCCTAGGATTGGCCTACAAGACCAGTCCGCTCTCCTCCGTGCGTATAGATGCGATCTATGATAAAGCCAAAGATGTAGGCTTTCCGGCACTCCCCATGGATCTGTGGCTCTCGCGTGCGATCATTACATCGGCATCCTACAAACAGCTGTTTGAAGATGGGTTGCTGCGGGTCTGGGATAGCAAGATTTATTTCAACGCTGTTGAACACTATATGGATGACACCACACGTCCTGAAAATCTTGTCCATATGGATATGCCGGGTTGGAGTACTACCTACGGGCTAGTGTCCAAGGTCCATCTGAAGAAGGACGATTATTCGTCCGAAATCCAGCTGAACGCTTACGACAACCTCTCCATCGCGGAGATGACGATGTATCCGCAAGACCGGAGCAAGAAAACGATGTTTGCCTATAGCTGGCCCTGGGTCACGACCCGCTTTGCAGGGCTTTCGATGAATAATGCATGGGATATTTCGGAAAGGAGCCGATTGAATTTCGGCGGATCTTTGGGCTGGAATTACAACCATTCCAAATATGTGGAGTTCAACTGGATCTTCCATCCCGGCACACCACAGGAAAAAAATAGGGTGTTGCCCGGCTTGCATACCAGTTATCAACTGCATATAAATCAATTTGATTTTTCTGTCGGAACAGGTTACGGGCATAGAGCACCATCGGTTTCGGAGGGGTATGGATATTATATCTACAACAGTTTTGACCGCTACGACTACATCGGAAATCCTGATCTGAAAAACGAGATTTCCTATGAGGCCAATGCAAGTGCAGGGTTCAAAAATAAGCGAATGGGTATAGAAGCTAAAGCAAACTATTTCCATATACAGCATTATATCGTTGGTCAGATTTTGAGTTTGGGCAGCCCGATGAACTATCAATCGGTCGGGGTGAAGGGATACACTTCCTTGGATCACGCTAAGCTTTTCAATCTGGCACTGAATGCCAATTACGATATACTGCAACACCTGCATTGGAAGGGAACGCTTACCTATGCCCGGGCAACGGACGACAAAAACGGGAACTTACCTTTCATCCGTCCGTTGAGCTACCAGACATCACTTTATTTTATGCACAGGCAGTTTGGTGTTCGTACTGCTGTAAACGGTGACCTCGCACAGCGGAATTACAGTCCTGAATATGGCGAGGATCAGACACCGGCCTATACGGTGTGGAATATCTCCGCGGATTATACATTCAGCTTTAAAAACTATAAAATGGTTTTGCAGACTGGGGCAGAAAACCTGTTCAACGAGCATTACAGTACCTATGCAGATTGGGGCAATATCCCAAGGATGGGGCGCAATATTTTCACTTCGTTAAAATTCAGCTTCTAGAAAGATGAAAAAACCTGTTAGTGTGTTATTGATGGTATTATCCTTGCTGATCGGCTTTCAGCAGGCAATTATCGTGATGCACTTCAAACTCAATCAGGAGATCATCGAACAGAAATTTTGTGTTAACAAAGACAGGCCAGAACTGCATTGTGACGGTACGTGCTTCTTGAAAAAACAGTTGCAGAAATCCGGAAGTTCGGATTCGGCCCCTGCCGCTATGTATCCTAAAGTAGATATGTTGCCCATTTCATTCCACAGGTTTGAGGCGAGAAATATAACGGTTGACATAAGTAGTATTATGCCGCGTTATCAGGAGATTTGCTATAGGGAGCCCTGTCGCGAAATCTTCGTGCCGCCACCGATTGTCTGATTTACTATCAAAGTTTTATTCAAATAGGTCACTAAATCAGAAAACACAATCAAATAATAAATCCATGAAAACATTAACAAAATATTTCTTTCTATTGGCAATGGTATCGGTATTGGCATCCTGTGAAAAGGACGAGAACCCTGTTGCCAACAATATCACATTGCATTTCAACAATACTTTCAAAAATACAACTATCGTACTCGGGGATGCTGCCTCGACTACGGCCACGGTGAACACGTCTGTCGAGGGGCAGGTACACCGCTTTTCAGAATTGAAGTATGTGATCAGTAACATCCGCCTCGTCAAAGCGGACGGAGGTGAGTTTCCGTATCATATCAATGATCTGGACAAAGGAGCGACCGTCGTAAACCATGCAAAACCGCAGACCTTGGACTATGTGCTCAGCAATATTCCCGTAGGAGAATACAGGCAGATCAAATTCGGTCTGGGTGTGAAGTGGGAACTCAACACGTTGGATGAGGTCAAATTCCCTAAATTCTATGCCGAGGCCGGAGCTAATGATACCGAAATGATGTGGCAATGGGCAACCGGTTATCGTTTTACCAAAATCGAAGGTTTTTATGATGTGGATAACAAGTCTATGTCTATTCATACCGGGAGTACCGTGGATGGAACTGAGGGTGATCCAGATACCTATACACAAGGTGTAGACGCCTATCGGGATATCGCCTTGGTCCTTCCTAATAATGCGGTTGTCGGCAAAAATACGCCTAAGATCACGATCAATGCCGATTTTGATAAACTCCTGAGTGGAAAAAGTAACACAATGGTTTTGGTTGGAGGCAATGCGACAACCCCGAGTTATCATAGTAGCATGGAAAATATGGTAAAATTTGTGGATAATATCGGTGGAAACGGGACAAGTGATATCTCGGGCATGTTTTCTATCGGTAGTGTAGAGAATTAATAAATAGTAACATCCAATTGTCATCCCGAAGCTTGCCGAGGGATCTGTCGTATGAAAGGTTACATTGCAGATCTTCCAATGTTCGGACAGGCTCTCCAAAGTCGGGATGACAAAAAAGAAAACTATATCGTCATTCCGAGAGCTTGCCCCGAAAGCATTCGGGGAGGTACGAGGAGGAATCTGAGGACACAAGATAACTTTCTTTCCAGCCATAGATTTCTCTTCGTCGTACCTCCTCATCGAAATGACGGCGCAAGGAACTTGTATTATATATGAAAAAGGTACTCATCATATTATCCATCTTCTTGCTGTTGCTATCCTGCAACAGAGAGGATGATATTGAGCAGATGCCATATGACAATCCCGAAATTCCATTGCATATACCCATGGGCTTTCCGTCCTTAAACACTGCGGTAAACGAAAATAAACCCACAAAATACGGTGTGGAACTGGGCGAAAGGCTTTTCCACGAAAAGAAATTCAGCACCAATAATATGATTTCCTGTGCCAGTTGCCACAATCGGGGCAATGCTTTTGCGGACAATGAGGTGCAGGCTGTGGGGGTTTATGGCCGGGTCGGGCTTCGGAATACGCCACCTATTCAGAATCTGGCGTTTATGAAATTTTATAATTGGGACGGCAGTAAGCTACGTTTGGAAAATCAGCCATTGGTGCCGATCATCACGCACGAAGAGATGAATTCTTCTATTGTGGAAGTTATCGGAAAAATCAGTGATGGCCATGAATATAAGGAGTTGTTCAGAAAAGCATTTGGTGATGAAAATATTACGCCAGACCGTATTTATCGGAGTATTGCGCAGTATGAATATACGCTGGTCTCGGCCAACAGCAAGTACGATAAGGTCAAACGAAATGAAGGTGAAGTATTTACGGAAAGTGAAGCACGGGGCTATCAAACGTTTACAATAAAATGTGCGAGCTGTCACGGTACAGAACTGTTTACCGACCAAAGTTTTCGCAATGTAGGCTTTCCTGTCAACCCGAGTACAGAAGAGGCAGGGCGTGCCAGGGTGACAGGAGTTCCTGCGGACTACATGAGTTTTAGGGTACCTTCTTTGCGGAATGCCGAATACACGGCGCCCTATGGCAGCTTTGGCCAGTTTCCGACATTGAGAGCTGTTTTGGATTATTTTGACACTGGCGTTTTGGAGGCGGATAACCTTGACCCCATTTTGAAAGATAATGGCAATAGGATACCAATGACCGAACAGGAAAAAGAAGATATTATTTCTTTTATCAAGACATTGAGTGACAGAGAATTTGTAGGGAAATAAGGAGAGAATTTTTTTTGATATTAAGAATAAACGAAGGTTTAATTTAATCGATGATTTGTATTTTTTCTCTCCCGCTACCTGTCCGTCCTCATGGCCGGACAGGCCTAGTCCTTTTGTGAGGCAAAAGGACCAAAACCTTTTGCCCATTCCAAGGCATCTTTTCACACAATTCCGACGCTCAATAGCCCTGCAACTGCTACCCTTGGTTTTGTCTCCCTAGGGCCATTGCCCACCAATCCATCAACAAAACTGGACAGAGCTAGGGGCAACCCACCACAAAGCCTCCCGTTGCAGGGCTATTCTTACCGCTGCTGGTGAAATGGACGGGCGCAGTCCACAACGGTTAGCTTTACCTGCACATCAGTACGTTATTTGCTGGGTGAGGTAGAAAGCAATACCTATCATCGACCTTGTGCGGCATGGAGAGCAAGCCCGTGGAGCGACGGTCTTGATGACGGACAGCTGGCACAATGCAAGCCTTTTCAGTCTTTGGGCGGGAATTGTGCGTTGGAGACCTCAAAAGGTGCTTCCGTAGTGGAGCGTGGCGGCTTGAACAGGGTGCACAGAGTCTTGACTTTTTTGCTTCGTTTTTGTGTCAAGACAAAAATGAAGGGCCCGTCCGGCCCAAGGACAAGAACTGTATGATTTATACCTTCGTTTCCTCTCTACACGAAAGTGAACATGTCTAATAAATCAGTTTTTTCTGGGATACCGACTTAAAGTAAATTCAACTGTTCTTTCCCGGCTTCGGAAATCATATTGAAATTCCATTCGGGTTCCCATACAAGTTGGATGGAAGGTGTCCTGTCGGGAAAGGTTTGCCGTAGTACATTCAACACACCCTGTTCAATGGCATCACCCATCGGACAATGCGGCGTAGATAAGGTCATTCGGACAATAATTTGGCCTTCTGTGGAAAAATCAACGCCATACACCAATCCGAGATCGACAATATTGACGTTGAGCTCAGGATCGATGACCTGCATCAGTGCCACCTGTGCTTTGAGTTCCTCCTGTGCATACGGGTTATTCAGCTTTATTTCCATAATCTATAGTGGTTTTATGAAACCTGTATGAGCTGCCACTCTAAAAAGTATATGAATAATCAGATCACGCAAGCTTCATCGCCTTTTAAAAACGATTTATTCTGATGAAAAACGATCCGAAACACATTATAGCCATATACCAAAGCTATGACAATCCATAGTATCGCTGCGGTCTGTATCGTCAGACGGTGATCCACTACGATGCCCAGACATGTCAATACTATAGTACCAATATAAGCATAGTACTGGTACTGGATAAGGTTTTCGTTATAGAGATGCTTTGGCATGGGGATCTTGGCCGTTCCGTTCAGATTTTTGTATCGTTTGTTCCATACGATGAATGGCAAGGTCTTGAACGTTTTGCCGAGGATAATGCCTGTGATCCATCCGAGGAATATCAATGTGCCGTACAGCGCTGTCCATTTGGTTTGATGGTTTGAAAGCATGATCGGGATCACACCAAAAGCAAGTCCTTGTGCGACCAGGGAAATGAGTGTGTGCCGCATCAATGTATCGGCTTTCTTGCGTGCACGATGGCGGTAGGCATCGATAATATAGAGTAGCCAACATAGGGTTCCCAGAAAGACCAACAGTGCATAGAAGTACATCCGTACATGCATAGGATTGAAATAACCATCGGCCAAAAAGGCGATAAGTCCCAGGTTTTGCAGGATCAAGGCGGTATGCAATAGCCAGTTTCTTTTTGATTTTCCCAACAGGAACATGGGGATGAGTTTGGCACCCACGCCACATATCAACTGCAAAAACCAACCGGCAATACCTGCATGGGCATGCAATTTTAAGATGTCCAAATGATTTCGGGGAATGAAATTATAGCTGAGGTTGATGGTCAGCAACAATCCGACCGTTGTCGTAAAACAGAGCCAAAAAGCTGAGATGAGCAGAAAGTTTTGATGTATCTGCGACCGATTGGTATCATTGGCAGTTTTGTAGATATTGAAGGCGTAGAGGTAACTGCTCAGCACCACGGCCGAGCCGGAAACAATCATGGCCCATCCTGTATCAAATATCCAAAAGCAGACAATCAGCCCGATGCTCCCTGCCGTCAATAAAAGGTAGGATAGGAAAGCTAGCCGCGTACTGAATAGCTCCTGTTCGCAGATGACAGGCAGCAATTGATAAGCTGCACCAAAGATGATCATCGTGCCCCAGCCCAATGCGGCCGTATGTACGATAGCTAAAATATGTGGATTGAAATAGTGACCGGTAAGCTCACGGGCCGAAAAACAGAGCAAAAGACTGAGCAATAAAAAGAAGACGGCCGCCGTCGCATAAAATGGAATGACAGCGAGTTCTTTTGGGGCCTTGTTCACAAATATGTCTGCCATGGTCTTTTCTTAGTTTTAGGATCGATAGATCAACAACCGTACGTCACCTTCAGCAACTTCACATATATGGATTTTGTAATCATATTCTTCCATTTCTTCCAGCAGGTGAAGCGGAACGCGCTTGTGGTTGACAAAGAGTACCTGTCCTGTACCGATGCCGGGTAGGGTCTCCAAGATGGTCTCCATAGGCTGTGGCATGGGCAGTTCGCGCACATCGAGACGGATGATATCTTTGTCTGCATATTTATCCAATATAGCTTCAAAATCTGACAGTCCCAACGTAGATATACTAGAGGATGAGTGGGAGGGTACTGCAACAGTTTCTTTGAGAAAATAGGTGCGATATTCCTGCTCGCCGATGGCCTCGACAAATGTCTGGGCTCCCTTGCCTTCCAATAGCTTGATCAGCGGATAGGGAATGAACGTATTGACGATACACAATATGTGTCCCTGGGCCAATTGATGATAGCTTTGATTGATCTCCTTCAATGGATCGTGGCCATCGGCAATGGTTTGGCGGACATCGAGCGTCGTGCAAGGGATATCGTCCGATAGCCAGGCCGGTTTCGTAAGGATCTCGGCCTGGTTTTGATCTTCTCTGATGTTCATTTCGAATCCTAAGGGTTCCAGCACGCGTTTGAAATCGGCTACCGTACATTCACCGATAGATGCCGCTTCCGCAATGGTGACCCGGGAGGCCATGATACGGCGCAACAAAGGATTTTTCAGCTTTTGCAAGGGTTTGGCAAGCGATGCGATGGCGTCAATGCTTTTTTCATTGGCCTTGATCAGTGCCGAAATCTTGGTATGTGGATCTATAGGTATCATGATATCGACGCTTTTTTAGTTTTGATGAAGCGCAATGGCCTTTGGAAAGAGCACATTGTTTTCCAAATGGATATGTTGGAACAGGTCGTTTTCGAACTCCTTTATCTTTTCAAACAGGTAGGTGTACGAATTGCAGGCATTTGGCGGCAATTTGTAGTCCTGGGTCAAGATACGGAACTGGCGCAGTTCTTCGCCTGCACTTTCGTGCTCTTCCTCCATGGCCGAAATGGTACTTTTCACCTCCGGTGTATCGGCCTTTTCGCCTGAAGCCAGTTTTTTGACGATGGGAAAAAGTCTTTCTTCTTCGGTTTTCAAGTGAGCATACAGATCGGCCATAAAAGCATGCATGCCTTCGGCGAGGTGGAACAGCTCATGGTGCTCGGAGCCGTGGCGCATAGCGACCTTGTCGGCCAATTGCTCGATGATCGGGCCTTGTTCACGTACATACTTATGATGTACATTGTAGATATAGTCCGCCAGAAAGCCAAGATCCCAACTGTCAAAATCGTGGGCGGCATTGCTTTGGATATTTTCGGCTTGGGACAAATGGTTTTTCAGCTCGACTTCGCTTATACCTACGGATTCGGCAGCTTGTTTAAGGGATTTTTTGCCGCCACAACAAAAGTCTATACCCAGTTTTTTGAATACTTCGGCTTTGCGGATATCTTTGGCGGCAATGGAACCGACAGTCTCCGCATTTTCATCGGCAGGTTTAGCGATGCGTACGCGCCAACATTGCGGGCCATTTTCCAGGTATTCCCAGGTAAATATATTGCCACGTTCGCCCAAAAGCTGATAGTAAAGCGGCTTGGGGTCATGGTCGTTCAATATCTCGAATTCTTCGCCCTGGACGAGTGCATCGAAATGTTCAAAAATGGTAGGGTGTTTCAACCGTGGTTCGATTTTCGTGACATCTAATTGAGCTGTTTTTATCATGGCTTTTGTATTTTAATGTAGTGTATAAATTATGTAATTTCCCGACTTTCCTCGTGCGGTATATACAAATTTACAGGCTATGCAAAGTGTGTTTTATGCGCGCGCGCATAATGCGGGTAAAAGCTGTCAGAATGATGTCAGTTTTGTTCATTTGCCACGGAGGCTTAAGCCTGTGACAAGTGAAAGGACTATAAGTCCTTCTTCTTAAAATAACGGTTGGACAGCCATAGCGGCACCGCAAACCAAAGCAACATGACACCTAATGTCACGAACATGCCACCTCCAGTTCCGAAGAAATCACGGAAAATAGCACCGGTATATCCCATCATGGCAGAGAGGTCTATCTCCAACAATACCAATATGCGGCTAATGTCTATGGGGTTGAGCATAGATATGGCTACCATAATGTTTTCGATAGGATAATCGGCAAACTGAAAGAGCAGGAACAGCAGTATGGCATCGAAGATCAGCGCAAAATAAAGCCATAGGATAATGGCCAGTCCTATACCTTTGGATTTGTCCCGTATATACACGGCTGTCCACATGGCTAGGGAAACGAATATCACGGAGAGCAATAACCCGGCTACGATCAACATGAGACCTGAGGCACTGTAGGCAAAGATCAATGTGGGTACCCCTATACCGACAAAGAAAGCAAATGCCATCATCACACCCAAACCGACAGCTATGCTCAGCCAGATACTTTGCCTTTTGAGCGGTTGACTGACCAGCAGGCCGATGAACTCCGAGCTGTTGTACAGATATATCGTCGAGAAGACAATACTGACCAACGGCACGACAAAGAGAACAATATTGAGCATACTGGCTATACCTTTGTCGATGTTGTCCTCCATCAGGAATACCCCCAGGGACAAGGCAAGGAGAACCAATGTGTAGAGCAATACCGTGCGGTTGCGCAGCAGATCCGTAATGACGTATTTGATGATCTTTTTACTCATATATCGTTTCTTTTGAAAGTTCTTGTTTGAGAGACATGATGTGGGCAATGGCTTTGGACAGTTTGTTTGTGCCTGTGTCGACCTTTAGCTCGACAAGAGATTTGTGAAACATGACCCTTCCATCCTGCATGTATATGATCTGCGAGACGAGATCATCGAGGTCACTGAGTACATGGGAAGTGATCATGATAAGTTTGTTTTTGTGCTTCTCGTCTATGATTTTATCTTTCAATATCTCGGTCGCCACGGGATCCAATCCGGCCGTCGGTTCATCGAGGATCAGGACTTTGGGACTGAACATAAATGCAAGGCAGGCACTCACTTTTTGGCGGGTACCACCGGATAGCGTACGCATACGCTTGTCCAGCATCTTGTCGAGCTCAAACTTTTCATACAGCTCGGTATCCAGAAGATTTTCCGGTATTTTGCGGATATCCTTCATCATATCCAAGACTTGGCCTATACTCATGTTTTCGGGGTATTCGCCTATCTGTGGCATGTAGCCTATGTCATTGCGGTATGCCCACTCGCGGCTGATATTTTTTCCTTCAAAATGTATAGTTCCCGAACTGGGGATGACCATACCAAGGATGGATTTGATCAATGTTGTCTTGCCACTGCCATTTGGCCCTATCAGAGATATACATTGCCCTCCTTCCAGAGATAAATCGATTTCCCGGAGTACCTGTAGTTTGCCAAAATGCTTCGATAGTTGTTTTATTTCAATCATATTATAGCAGATTTCATGAGCGGTTTGTCGTCCTTCAGATGTTCGGGTGTCAATGAAGGAATCAACTTTTCGCTACGATCAAACAAGGTAACCATAAAACTGCGGAAGAGCAACATCATAGAGGGGTATCGTTCGACCAATATGGAGAAAAGGCTGACCGGATGGTGAGGCACATCGCCGATACCGTCCTTGTCGAGATCATAGCCTTCGTATTTGTCCCAGTAGTTTTCTTCAAAGCGGTTGGTCATTCTGCCGCCGTTTGTCGCGATGTCAAATGTATTTTGGATAAAGCTGTTTCTGCTCAGTGTATTGTTCATGCAGCTGGAAAATATCTTGATGGCCCAACCGTTGTTTTCGAACCTGTTGTCGAGCATCTGTATCCGGTTGCTGCCTTCCATGTAGATGGCGGTGGTGTTCTTGGCAAAGACATTGTGCTGTATGTGGCTATCCCTGATGTCTTTGAGCAGTAGGCCATAGGCTGAATCGCCCCAGTTCTCGTTGAAGACATTGTGCTCCATCCGCACGCGGTCGGTGTACATCACGGCCACACCGGCGCCATTGGACGTGAAGGTATTGTACAGGTAGCTGTTGTCGTGCGAAAACATGAAGTGGAGACCGTAGCGCAGGTTGTTTTGGGAGAGATTGCTGTCCACCTCGGTGTGGGTCACAAACTCCAGGTAGATACCGTCACGGTGCCCCATGATTTCGTTGCCGACAATGGTTATGCTGTCGCTCTTCCAGGCATGGATACCGTTGCCGACGAAGTGCTCGGCTTTTCCATATGCCCGAAGGCGGTTGTTTTCGATATGGCAGTTCCTGGACTCTTGTGCATATATGCCGAAAAAATTGTCGTCCAGAATGTTGTCTGTAATGGTAACGTTGTTCGTATTGTAGATTTTGATGCCAGCAATGTCATTCATCGAAGAATGCCCGGAGTTCTGGATGGTAAATCCCTTTACCGTGACACCTTCAACCCGTATGGAGATGGGTTCGTATTCTTTTTTTCCATCAATGACAGGATGGTCAATACCGATCAGGGTGAGTCTTTTGTCGATGTTGATATTGCCTTCTTGATAAAGGCCGCTATGAACCAGGATGGTATCTCCGGCATTGGCTTTTGCAATGGCGGAGTGGATGGATTTGAAAGCGTGTGTCTTGCCTACATGAATGGTAGCGGCATGAGACATGCCGACTACCATCGATAAACACACATTTAGATTCAATATGAAAAATAGAAAATGATTCATAGCGTGACTTTGTTAGTTCCATAGGTCGTTCCAGGATAGTGGTGTGCCTCCCAGCTCTTTCCTTGCTTTTTCCATAGCTTCCTTATCCGCAAAAGCGGCTATATCTCCGCGCATAGGACTTTTGAGTCCTTCGCTATGGAGGTAATAGAGGTCTTCTGCCGGGAGTAGCTCGTTGCTGACAAAGTCGGGCAGATAGAAAGCTGCTACATCCTCTTTTTTAACTTGGCTTTCTTTGACGAAGGCAATCATACACTGTACATCGTCAAAGTTGTACACCCGGCCTTTTTTGGTTTGCAGCTGTGTGCCGAAGCGGGGATCACTGACGGTCATCTTGCAGTAGACGCACTGGTCTTTACCGTATTTGATGGGCTTTGGGCCAGCAGTACTCGTGCAGGCTTGCAATCCCAGAAAAAGGGAAAAGACAACAAAACCGATTGTGCTAAAAAAAAGTGTGTTGTTTCTCATCTGTGTTGTTTTTTGCTTTAAGCTATAGGCAAGAGGCCTATGCTTATGACTATAGTTTTTTGATAATGACTATTTTTCTCTCGCAAGTTTACTCTGACTTGTCGGGATAACTTGTGAGTAGAGATAAGCTAAATTTTTAACTTAGCTGTAAGACCGATCTTTTCAACAAGTCGTAAACTTGTTTTATATCCCTTCACAAGTTACGCTTTGCTAAACTTGCGAAAGGTTTCGCTTCTTTGCACGTCTGAACTCATTCCATGTACAATAGGCCAAGATAACGCCGACAGCTATAAACATCCAGCCGCCTAAATCGGGAATCGAGAAAGCGCCAAAATTGAGCAACTGCTTAAAGCCGATGAGCGGAGGCTGATAGGCCATGCCGGGCACGATAATAGGTGCGTTAGGGTCGAGGTCGTGACCGTAATTGTACAGCCACCGGTAAAAATCAACCATAGCGACAATACCAAACAGTAAAAATGCACCAAACAGGACATAGACAAATTTCCTCTTTCTGCTTAGTGCTACACCCAAGAAAGCCAAGACAAAGAAGCCTATAATGTAAGGAAGAACTGTGAATTCGATGAAATCATCGGCATGAAGCGTCTTCATGCCGATGTAGTGATTGAGCCCATTGATGATATCCACTTGACCGGCTAGCTTATTGCTGTATATCTGTAGTTCCAGTCCTTCCGGATATTGGGCTGCATCCAGTTCGATGCGCCAAATGGGCAGAAAAATGACAGCCAATAGTGCTATACTACAGAGTATAAGCAAGAGGCGGTTGGTGGATGATATGGGGCTTGAATTTTTCACTTCTTATTTGTTTAATGTAAGCTGTAAGCATTAGGCTTTAAGCGTTATTTAGCCTATAGCTTAATCCCTACAGCCTAAATGCTGATTTATTCTGCCTTTTCGCCTGTGTAGCTTGAGATCGGCACGTTGCTTCCTTTAGGAGAGACCCTGACATATCCGGACATCTCCTGGTGCAGTGCTGAACAGAAGTCTGTACAGTAGAATGGGAATATACCTACACGATCGGGTACCCATTTCAATGTAGTGGTTTCGCCCGGCATCACAAGCAGTTCAGAATTGTTTGCTCCCTTGATAGCAAATCCATGTGGCATATCCCAGTCTTGTTCTATGTTGGTCACGTGGAAATAAACCTCATCGCCTAGCTGTATACCTTCGATCACGTCGGGCGTAATGTGCGAACGGATGGTGGTCATGTACACGCGTACAGTGTTGCCATTGCGCTCGACCTTTGCTTCGCTCTCACCATTGGTTTTGTGGGGGTGCTTGTTGGCATTGATGTCGTAAATTTGCAATGATTTGTCCATCAATAGATCGGCCGGCACAGCCTGCGCGTAATGCGGCTCACCAATAGTTGGAAAATCCAACAAAAGTTCCATTTTGTCTCCACTGATGTCAAATAACTGTGCACTGTGGCAAAGCTCTGGCCCGGTAGGTAAGAAGCGGTCTTTCGTGATCTTGTTGTATGCTACCAAATATTTGCCATACGGTTTTTTGGAATTTCCTCCGGCGACCATCAAGTGTCCTACAGAGTAATATGTAGGCTGTCTGTCGAGGATTTCCAGATCTTTGATACGCCATTTAACGACTTCGGAAGAGACAAAGAATGAGGTATAAGCATTTCCTTTGTCGTCAAACTCAGTGTGCAATGGGCCTAAGCCTGGCTTTTGGACTTCACCGTGCAGTGCGGATTCGTATTTGATGACCGGAACACCGTCGTAGCGTTCGCCTTCAAAATCTTTGTTTGCAATGGCTTTTTGGAATTTTTCGAAACTGAATACCGGGATAAGCGCGGCCAATTTTCCACTACCTACGATATATTCGCCTGTAGGACTGACATCGGTTCCGTGAGGGGATTTCGGACATGGGATCAGGTACACCAAATCGTCAAACTCTGTCACGTCCAGTACGGTAACCTCTGTTTTGATTTCGTGGGTGGCTGAATGCGTATGCTCATCCCATTTGTTGTGGGCATAGCGTACATTCGTTTGTTTTTTTCCTCTTCCCGCTTTGACATACTCTTCGGCTTTCTTCCAATTGATCGCCATGATAAAGTCCTTGTCGTTTTTGGAAGCATTGACTTCCAATAGTGTGTGGGCCTGCTCGGTGTTGTAGCAACTCATGAAAAGCCATCCGTTGGATACGCCTTTACCGGCGCTGGACAAATCAAAGTTTACGCCTGGAGTTTTCAATTGGAATGCGATGTCAAATTCACCGGTTTCTTTGTCTACACTCACAAAACTAACGTGCCCTTTGAAATTTTCTTTGTAAGAACTAATAGGTACATCGCTTTCGGGTCCATCTGGTGGTACACTGAAACGTGTAGCTGCAATAACGTACTCTGAATTTTCTGTGGTGAATGGTGAACAGTGGTTTCCTCCTGTGTTGGGGATCTCAATGATCTCATCTGTGCGGTAGGTCTTTAAATTGATTCGGGCCAGACGAGGGGTGTTATTGGAGTTGGCAAACATCCACTTGCCATCGGGCATTCCATCGGTAAAGGAAGCTTCGATATGGTGGAGGTCATCCCAAGGCACAAAGCCATGTGAGGTCTGCAACATAGGTTTGGTCTCTTCGCTGAATCCCCATCCTTTCTCTGGATCTACCGAGAAAACGGGAATCACACGAAACAAGCGCCCGCTAGGAAGTCCATAGACACTCATCTGTCCACTGAATCCTCCCGATACAAAATTATAGAACTCGTCGTACTGCCCTGGTGGAACGTATGTTCGTTCGGCAGCATTGCCTGCTACGGCACTACCTGCCCCTCTGGGCTTGCAGGCTTGGAAAGATGTGGCTGCAACAGCTACGGCCGTAACCCACATCAGGTGTCGTTTTAGATTCATATGATAATAGTTTAAGGGTTTTTTATTTTTAAAGGTATGAAGTGAAATGGGTTACAGAAATGATGTTCATTTCATAACTGTATAACTATCGTCACTATCTTTACTTTTTATTTCGAATCATTTCACACCATCATTTTGCCGCATGAATTCCAATATTTTACGTGCGTCATCATCCGAAAGATTTTGGTTCGGCATACGAACCAGACAGATCTCTAGCTGAGCTTGCAACTCAGGGTCCTTGTCGATCATTGGATCCGGATTGGTGATGAAGTTCATGATCCATTCCGGTTGGTGCTTGTTGCTCACACCTGCCCATCCTGGTCCGACGAGCTTTTCGTCTGTGTACTTGTGGCAACTTGCACATTTGAGATTGGCAATAGTTTTTCCTTCTTCGGCCATCTTAGCGTCCAATTTGTCCCCCAATTCGACCTTATCGTGCTTTCCTTCTCCTCTTTTGGGATCATAGTCGCTTGTTGTAGCCTTAGAAGACGAATTTCTGGAACTCGTGCTGCTGTTTTGGTTGCTGTTGTTCGAACAGGCATAAATGAATATGCCGATTGCGAAAAAAATAATTAACTTTTTCATCAGAATAATTTGTTTTTTTTAATGGTGATGAAGCTTACATGAATTGTTCACATCCTTTTGTCAAATGGCAATTCATGCAGGTTTCATCAGAATAATGTGTTTACTGTTTGTTCTCTCTTCTGTTTGTACTTATTACTGCAAATTTATTTTCAAGTGCTACACTTGTTTATGCGTTTAATCATAAAAACAATTATCTCTTTAATTTGTTCTCTTTATGTGTCTGTTTTTCAGTTTATTAGGTGTTTAATGATACTTGTCATATAGAATAGTGATGATAGTCAGTAGTAATAGGATGTAAAAAAGGATAATTTTGTCTTTATCTATTATGTATAATACCTTAACAGGAAGAATGTTATGATTCCCATAAATTTACTTTTAGAAAAAGGAGCTACCTATCGTAAGGTAGATTCTGGAGATGTTATTTTTAATGAGGGTTCTGCCGCTTCGTTTTACTATCAGCTGACCTCCGGTCGGGTGCGCTGGTGTAGTCTGACGGACGACGGTAGGGAGGTATTGCACAAGGTCGTCTATCCAGGAGAGAGCTTTGGCGAATTTCCGCTCTTTGATGGTGGTGTGTATGAAGCCAGTGCTATCGCAGACTCGCCTTGCACGATGTTGCGTTTGTCTATTCCTACATTTCATACGTTGCTGAGACAGTACCCCGAAATACATTTCAAGTTTACCGAATCTTTGGTCAAGGACCTTCGCTTCAAATTTATGCTGACCAATCTGCTGTCCAATAATAATCCAGAAGAGATCATAAAAAGCTTGATTCAGTATTTCAACCAGCAGGGTAAGTTGATATGTCAGGATTGTAACCGATTGATGATGACACGTCAGCAGTTGGCCAACATGACAGGGCTACGTGTGGAAACCATTATCCGTACCATTAAACAAATGGAAAAAGAAGATAAACTGAGTATTATAAAAGGAAAGGTCTTTGTTCCTGCCGATGGGATACATACGGATTGATTTGGATCGTGTTTGAAAAACCGCATAATTACTTAGACACCCTCGTACTCCTACCTGGTTAAGAAAAAAAGATGTACTATTTGGGACAACATATCAAACTTTAATGAATAGTATTATAAACTACTTTACGGTAAAGCGATGGATGGTCTTAGGTGTTGTCAACCTATTGGTAGTGGCCAGTTTTGGAGTATTGATGCGGCTCAAAGTACTGCTGCCTTTGGCATTTGTCGACCAGAAGCATATCATGCATGCCCATTCGCATTTTGCTTTTTCGGGATGGATTTCCCATGCACTTATGTTATTGTTGGTCATGGTCGTCCATGATAAAAGTAGGAAAGAGAGATTGCCCGGAAAGTACCAGTTTTTGCTTTTTGGAAACCTTCTTGTTGCCTATGGCATGTTGGCGACATTTGCTTATCAAGGGTATGGCACATATTCGATTTGTTTTTCAACGTTGTGCATATTGCTCTCTTATGTATTTGCTTATATGGCGTGGCGTGATATACGTGTATCAGAACTGAACCTTACGGTGCAACGTTGGTTTCGATCAGCATTACTGTTTTTGGTGCTTTCGTCGGTAGGCACATTCTATCTGGCCTATCTGCAAAAAACCGGAAGTGTGGATACACGGCAACAATTGGCGGCAGTGTATTTTTTCCTCCACTTTCAGTACAATGGCTGGTTTTTCTTTATGTGTATGGGGCTGGCCAATCATTGGCTGGCGCGGCAGGGCATTGTTTTGCCTATCGGAAAGTTGGTGTGCCGTGTATTTTCCTGGGCGTGTATTCCGGCATATATGTTGTCTATCCTGTGGTATAATTTGCCGATGTGGCTATATGTGCTGCTGGTGGTAGTGGTCATTCTCCAATTGTTGGCTTGGGCAATGTGGATTTGGGCGATCTCTCGGCAATTGCCGAGAATAAGGTCTTTGTTATCTTCTTCCTTGGTCAAGGGTTTACTGTGTGCAGTAGCTCTTGCGGCAAGTATTAAATTTCTGTTACAGACTTTTTCTGTCATCCCTTCGTTGAGCGTGTTGGCGTATAGTTTTCGACCCATTGTCGTCGGGTATCTTCATCTTGTTTTGTTGGGTGTGATTACGTTGTTTTTGCTAGCTTTTGCTTTTCAAACAGGAATCTTTTCCAGAATACGTTTGGCCGGGTTTTCGGTTACAGCATTTGTCGTCGGGGTGATCTTGAATGAGCTTCTACTCATGATACAAGGTGTAGGCGGTATGGTAGGAGTCTACGTGCCTCATATTCCTATAGCGCTGGCTGTAGCGGCGGGAGTGATGCTTGTAGCGCTTGTTTTTTTGTGCGTTGCTGTGGCACGAAATAGTGGAGACGCTGCATGCAATGTCTCTACAAGAGAATGACAAAACTTATCTTATTTTTTCGTAACTTTAGAGGACAAGTTCAATATACGCCATCGCTATGTCAAACATCGATTTTATCCGTGAAGAAACCGCTGCCAATATCGGGAATTTTTTGGTTGGTCGCTTATTGCCTTTTCGACAGAAAAGGCATATCGGTCCTTTTGTGTTTATCGATCATATGGGGCCGGCTTGTCTAGCGGATCACGAGAATCTGGACGTAGGTCCGCATCCCCATATTGGTCTTTCCACATTAACTTATCTGTTTGAAGGATCTATTTTTCATCGGGATAGCATAGGGTCTGCCATGGAGATCAAGCCGGGTGCCGTCAATTGGATGACAGCGGGCCGGGGAGTCGTACACTCAGAACGTACGCCCGAATATCTACGCCAAAAAGATAAATTTCTGCATGGATTGCAGATTTGGGTCGCTTTGCCCAAGGAGTTGGAATTTATGGATCCCGAATTTCACCATACCGAAGCGGATGATATCCCTTCGTGGGAAGAGGACGGCGTGTCGTACAAGTTGATCGCAGGGGAGGCCTTTGGACGTAAATCGCCTGTGCCTGTGTACAGCAGGTTGTACATGATCGAAATCAAATCTTCCCAAGAAGCTTTTATCGATATCCGTGGGGAATTATACGGAGAAAGCGGCTTGTATATATTGGAGGGAGAGATAGAAAGCAACGGCTATACATATGGACCAAAGCAAATCCTGATTACCAGAGATGCTCACTTATGTTCATTTACGATGAACGTCGGAACAACGGTTTATATTTTTGGAGGAGAGCCTTTCCCGGAAGAAAGGTTTATTTATTGGAATTTTGTTGCTACAAGCAAAGATACTATTGCAGAAGCAAAACAGAAATGGATTGACAGAGAATTTCCTTCAGTGCCGGGAGACAGGGGCTATGTTCCGTTGCCGGGGTATTGATATTAGTTAATGGTTCTGGGTTGTTGGTTTGTATATATCCATAACAATAATGGCGGATTTCAAATCCGCCATTATTGTTGTTATGATACAGTTTTTTATTCTTATAGATGGATCACTTCTCCGTAAGCGTCTGCGGCCGCTTCCATGACAGCTTCGCTCATGGTGGGGTGAGGGTGTACGGATTTGATGATTTCGTGACCAGTAGTTTCCAGTTTGCGGGCGACGACGACTTCGGCGATCATCTCTGTCACGTTGGCACCGATCATGTGTGCACCCAAAAACTCACCGTATTTGGCATCAAAGATAACCTTCACAAAACCATCTTTGGCGCCAGCTGCCGAAGCTTTTCCGGATGCGGAGAACGGGAATTTTCCAACTTTGACTTCATAACCGGCTTCACGAGCTGCTTTTTCGGTATACCCTACAGAAGCGATCTCTGGTGAACAGTATGTACAGCCGGGAATATTGTTGTAGTTAATTGGTTCCACGTGCAATCCTTTGATTTTTTCTACACAGGTGATGCCTTCTGCCGAGGCTACGTGTGCCAGGGCTTGCCCCTTGACGATATCTCCTATTGCGTATACACCATCGATATTTGTTTTGTAGAAATCATCGACCAATATACGTCCTTTGTCAGTCTTCACGCCGACTTCCTCTAAGCCTAGATTTTCAATATTCGGGGTGATACCTACCGCCGATAGCACGACCTCAGCCTCGATTACTTCGGTACCTTTTGCCGTTTTGATATTGACTTTGGAAAGGGCTCCTTTTGTATCGACCGATTGTACTTCCGATTTGGTCAGGATATCGATGCCGATTTTTTTAAGGGATTTTTCCAGTTGTTTGGATACTTCTTCGTCCTCTACGGGTACTATCCTGTCCATAAATTCGACGATGGTGACTTTCGTGCCTATGGCATTGTAAAAATAGGCGAATTCTACACCTATGGCTCCCGATCCAACGACTACCATCGATTTGGGTTGAGCAGGCAGGTTCATTGCCTGGCGATATCCGATGATTTTCTTACCGTCCTGTGGCAGGTTGGGTAACTCTCTGGAGCGTGCACCTGTCGCGAGGATAGTGTGCTTGGCCGTATATTCTTTGCTACTGCCATCGGCTCCTTTGACTTCTACCTTTCCTCCTTTTTTGATTTTTGCAGTGCCCATGATGACATCGATCTTGTTCTTTTTCATCAAGAACTGTATGCCTTTGCTCATGCCTTCTGCTACACCACGACTTCTTTTGACGATAGCACCAAAATCGGCTTCTCCACCTTGTACTTTGATGCCATATTCTTCAGCATGATTCAAATATTCGAATACTTGCGCACTTTTCAATAAAGCTTTTGTCGGGATACATCCCCAGTTTAAGCAGATACCGCCTAGGGCTTCCCGCTCTACAACGGCCGTCTTAAAACCTAATTGAGCTGCACGAATAGCCGCAACGTAACCGCCTGGGCCACTTCCAATCACGATGATGTCGTAGTTCATATATTTTCTGTATTTAATTTTAAACAATGAATAGCCAAAAATACATTTTTTTTTTGGTTGACCGAATTCATTTCTCTATTATTCACCCCGCTATCGCTCCCCAGGCATCAGACAGATGAGCAATCAGATCCGAAGCGATCAGGCTTTTGGGATGGAGGTGTTGTGTGGCAATATCTCCGGCGAGGCCGTGGAGGAAAACGCCAGTGATGGCAGCATGCTCCGGCTGTAGCCCTTGTGCCAGTAGGGAGGTGAGGACACCTGTGAGCACATCCCCACTCCCTGCGGTCGCCATCCCCCAATTTCCGGTGGCATTAAAATGGATTTGACCATTCGGGCAAATAACAGCGGTATGGGCTCCCTTGATCAAGGTGATCAAATCATATTGTGTAGAAAAAGCCTTTGCTTTTTGGAGTTTGTCAAAATCGTTTTCCCAAGGGCCGATCAGCCGTTGCAGCTCTTTGGGATGTGGGGTCAAGATGCTTTTTGATGGTATAGAGGAGAGCCATTCCGGATGTAGCGAAAGGATGTTGAGTGCGTCGGCATCCAATACCAGAGCAGGTACTTTCTCCATTTTTGTGAAGGCTTGTAGAAGGGCTTTCAATGCATGTTGGCTTTGTTCGGATGTTCCCATACCTATACCTACACCAATGGCATCAAAAGGAGAGAGGTCTTTGGGGAAGGTGGACAGGGCATCATGATCGGGATCTGTCATTACCATGGCTTCGGGAAAGGTACTCTGCAATATACTGTAGCCACATCGAGGAATATATGTGGTGACCAGCCCACAGCCAGTCCTGAGGGATGCCTTGCTGCTTAGGACGGTAGCACCGATTTTTCCATAGCTTCCCCCTGCGATCAAGGCATGGCCATATGTGCCCTTATGTGCATATTTTTGGGCTGGAGGTACAAATTGAACAATCTCTTTTTTCTCACTGTAGATGTATGCCGTCGGCAATTCGTGGATGAATGTCTCTTCCAGTCCAATGTCCAATATTTTAAATTGACCCGAGTAGGGGGCATTCTCCGGCAATAGCAAAGCCAGTTTGGGACAATGGAAGGTATACGTCAGATGAGCCTTGACGATCGGATGTCGTGCGTCTGTGTGTTGATCGGCCAATAGTCCGGAAGGGAGGTCGATAGAAATGACAGGGGAAGGCTGTTCATTGATCTGTTGGATGATATACGCCCAATCGGTATCCAACGGTCTTGTCAGCCCATAACCAAAAAGGCAGTCCACAATAGTCGTGTTCTCGGGAAAATAGAATACTGTGGAAAGATCAAACTGTTCGATCGGAATACCGAGTTCGGACAGGCGGAGCTGGTTGCTGTGGTTGTCGACAGAATACTTATCGTGTCTTAAAAGAAATACCCGTACAGAGAAATTGACATTGTATAGCATGCGGGCCAAAGCAAGACCATCCCCGCCGTTGTTTCCTGCGCCGCAAAGTATAGTGAAGCTACCCTTGAAGTCTTTGAAATCTGCTGTCAGCTGTTCGAAAATAGCATTTGAGGCCCTTTCCATCAAATCCAAAGAGGTGATGTGCTGGCCTGTGATGGTTTGAGCATCAGCCTGTTTCATTTGGGCTGCTGACAGGATTTTCATGCGTCTAGTTTCTGATTTAAAAACCTTTACGGTAAAGGTACAAAAAAGCAGGATAAAAAAACTCTGCTTCCATATGGAAGCAGAGTTCTATAATATAGTGTAATATTATATAAAATGCATTTTCCTACGCTGGCATTATCCAGTTCAGGTAATAAGGGTTTTTTCTCAGCCTAAAAATTAAGCACCCCTTGCACTTGTATAATAAGGACGCGCCAGATTGAAAAAGGTTCAGAAAAAAATAATATTTTTTTAATATCGGGTTTTTCTGTTGAAAAAAGTGAGAGCGAAGAATACGACTCCTCCTAAAAACAGGATAGAACCACTTACAATGATAGCCGTTGCCCATCGTTGGTCGATGACGATCCAGGCCAATCGCATCAGTGTAAGTCCGACAATAATGGATATACCTGCTGTTAACAATCTTTTATTTCTTTTTCGTCTGTTTTCCACCTGTAGTTAGTGTGTTGTTTAATGCTAACTAATGAGATGGAAAATTGTTTTGTAAAAAAAACCCGAAGCGGGGAACTTCGGGATTTCTTAACTAACCAATTATTAACCTAAATTATGAATTACCTTTATAACGTGGTATTGCAGGACTTAGTATAAAAATATTCTTGTGTAATATGTTTTTTACATTTAGGGCTTAGTATATGGATATTTTCATAAAGCAGGTATGCCTACACCCAATTTGTGATAGCACCCAAACAACGAAATACTCTCCGCAGGAAACCCTTTTCTGGCGCAAGTATAAACGTAGTGGTCCTTATGCCTACTTAGGAATTCGGATATATTCAGTACCTTTGTGACACTTGTTAAAAGATGAACAATATGAGTACACAAAAAGGACCTATATCTCAGTTTTTGGAGAAGAATTACCTTCATTTTAATGCTGCTGCGTTGGTAGATGCAGCAAAGGGCTATGAAACACATCTCTTGGAGGGGGGCAAGATGCTCATCTCTTTAGGGGGAGCAATGTCCACAGCCGAGTTGGGCATTTCCCTGGCTGAAATGATCCGCCAAGATAAGGTGCATATCATATCCTGTACAGGAGCCAACCTAGAGGAAGATGTCATGAATCTGGTCGCACATTCGCATTACAAGCGTGTGCCCAATTACCGTGACTTGACCCCTGAACAAGAACGTGAGTTATTGGATCAACATTATAATCGTGTGACAGATACCTGTATTCCGGAAGAAGAGGCTTTTCGGCGTCTTCAAAAGCATTTGGAAGATGTATGGCATGCTGCTGAAGCAAAAGGAGAGCGTTATTTACCACACGAATTTTTATATCAAGTGGTCAATTCGGGAGTATTGGAACAGTACTATGAAATCGATCCGAAAGATTCGTGGATCGTGGCTGCGGCAGAGAAGAACCTACCTATCGTATGTCCGGGATGGGAAGATTCGACTACCGGAAATATCTTTGCTTCCAATGTGATCAAAGGCAAGTTGAAGGCTTCTACCGTAAAATCCGGTATCGAGTATATGATCTATCTGACGGAGTGGTATCGTGAGAACTCAGGAGGGAAGGGAGTAGGGTTTTTCCAGATTGCAGGAGGTATATCGGGGGATTTTCCGATCTGTGTCGTGCCGATGATGTACCAGGATCTGGAATGGGAAGACGTGCCTTTCTGGGCGTATTTCTGTCAGATCTCCGATTCAACAACCTCTTATGGTTCGTATTCGGGAGCGGTACCCAATGAGAAGATCACCTGGGGGAAATTGGATATCGATACACCTAAGTTTGTGATCGAGTCTGATGCGACCATCGTTGCACCTTTGGTGTTTGCTTGGATTTTGGGACAGTAATACTTTTTGGAACAAGGATTGTTGGACTTTTAGATTAAGGACGAAAGGAGCAAAGAACAAGGACAAAAGGCTATATGACATCTTTAATCCAACAATCCTTGCTCCTTGATCCAATAGTCCTTGCTCTTTAATCCTTTATCAATCAAAGAAAAATGGATAATCTGTCTACAAATCACCTGGTAGCTTTACAGGCCTTAATGTCGGAAACGATTTTCACGACAGGTTTTTCTGTGCAGAATAATGATGAAGTAAAGGATAACAGTCTTGGAACGGTACAGGATCCCTCTGTTCAAGCCCCTGTGCCGCAAGAGGAGTTTGTATATCAGGGAGACAAGGGTACAGGGGTTTTATTTATCCTTCGTTATCCGGATTATCCTTATTTTTCGCCGCAGGCCGAAGATGCTTTTGTCAAGACCATAGGAGCATTGCAATTGACATTGCAGAATGTGGCCGTGGTCAATCTGGCCAATCCCCTGAACCCCAATGACTTCAAACGTATCATGGATTTTTTTCAACCGAAAAAAATCACCTTATTGGGGGTAGAGCCAGCTTCGCTGAAATTGCCCCATATCGCACACAATTCGTATATGCGGGGCAAAGTGGCTACTGTGTTTAATACTTTTTCTTTTGAAGAGATGTTTGCTGATGTCAACAAGAAAAAGCTATTCTGGACAGAGTTTAAGGCTTTTATTAATAATGGTTAATGCTTGATGGTTAATGATTAATGATGAGATGCGAGATATTTACAATTAACAACTAACCATTAACAATTATCACTATGCGGGATAATGTCATTAAAAATCTCAGTTTTGGATTTGCAGTTCGGGTTGTGAAACTGTACCAGTATTTGTGTGAGCAGAAAAAAGAGTTTGTTTTAAGTAAACAATTGCTTCGTTCGGGTACGAGCGTAGGAGCAATGGTTCGTGAAGCAGAACATGCAGAGTCAAAAGTAGATTTTAAACATAAAATGAGCATTGCCCAAAAAGAGATCAATGAAACTATTTATTGGTTAGAACTGTTAAAAGAAACAGGTTACTTGACAAGTGATCAATTTGAAAGTATGAACAGCAATGCAGTTGAAATAATTAAATTGATTACAGCGATCATAAAAACAGCTAAAGCTAACATCGCAAAAAGTCATTAACCATTAACCATTCATAATTAAATTATGCTTGATTTAGTTTTTGCAACGAATAACGCCCATAAGCTGGAGGAAGTACAAGCCATTGTAGGAGACAGGTTTAGGATAAAATCGCTGGACGACATCGGTTGTCATGATGATATCCCGGAGACCGGTCATACTTTTCGGGACAATGCCCGGCAAAAGACGGATTACTTATTCTCAAAATACAATGTCGATTGTTTTGGCGATGATTCCGGTCTGGAAGTTGATGCCTTGAACGGAGAGCCCGGTGTGTATTCAGCAAGGTATTCCGGTTCGCGGGACATGGAGAAGAATATTGATCTTGTCTTGGAAAGATTAGCGAGAAAGGAAGATCGTACAGCACGTTTTAAGACCGTGATTTCTTTGTTATTGAATGGGGAACAATATTTTTTTGAGGGTGCGATAGAAGGACGTATTATCATGGAGAGGCGAGGCGAACAAGGGTTTGGATATGATCCTATATTTATCCCCGATGGATACGATAAGACTTTTGCCGAGATGTCTGCCGAAGAGAAAAATAAGATCAGCCATCGAGCTGTTGCCGTACAACAATTGGCTGCATTTTTAAAGGAAGTGTCGAAGGGGTAGTAGAGTTTTACTTCCCTTTTTTCTTATACTTCTTGATATTGCCTTCTCTGATATATTCTAAAGCTCCTTCCTTACAGTAGCCTGTCAGATAAACTGAAAATTTGTTGCTCTCACGCTTGTCCGAATCGAGCTCCTCCAACACTTCGGAAACACGTTTGGGACTTTGAAAAAAATCCGTGTTATTGACCAGATAATTTAACTTCTTTGTTGTTTCTATCCTTTTTCTCGATTCGGGAGGGAGGTTGTACAAGGGAGTAAGGTCTATATTTTCTTTGAAGACCTGTTTGGGTTGGACTTGCAGGGCACGACATATCAACAAGAAACTGTTCATGGAAAAATTTTTACCTTTTTCAATTGCAGAAATACTATTGACTGTAAGTCCTGTCATATTGGCGACATCTCTTTGTGAGTAAGACAGTTCTTCTCTTCTTTGGCGGAGGAAGGCTCCAATGCCGGAGAGTATATGTTTGTTGATGTCGTGCACATAACAAATTGAGAAATTATTTGCGCAAATAAGCTACAAAAATATTTTCCCAATAATTTGTGTATTTCAAGTTGTTGATTATCTTTGTAAGAGGAGATGAAAAAAGCTCGTTCGGTACGACACGAACATGTATAAAAAATACAGCTTGCTCGGCTCCCGATCCCACAGGAACTGCCAAGAACCTGGGGGCCGACGCAAGTTGTTATAATTGAAACAAAAAAAGGACTTGCTCTCGCAAATCCTTTTATTCCTTTTTTAGAAAAACAGACTTATTTTGTTTCTGTTGTCAATTTGTCCAAGATTGCATTATTTTTCACAATCTGACTATCTTTCGATAATTTTGACCGTGAGCCCAACTCTACGTTGCGTCCCAATTTCAAAAACTGAACTTCAAGACGTGCAGTAGTCTTGTTTCTTCTATCTTTTCTTTTTAAACGTGTAACTCCCATGGTATTATTTAATATTTTTTTAATATGCCCCTTTGTCCAAAAAACGAGGTCGGAAGCGGATTCGAACCGCTGTGGGAGGTTTTGCAGACCTCTGCCTAGCCACTCGGCCATCCGACCCTTTCCCCTAGAGGGAATGCAAAAGTAATGCTTAATTTTTATAAATACAAAAAATATTATTGTAGACTTCGGAAGTTAAAAATATGAAAAGATTAAAGGTAAACTTCCGAAGTCTTCGCAAAAGTCATCTAAACATATATTTAAGCCTTTTTAATATTTTTTGGTCTGATACTTGCATTGTGATACAAAACAAGTGAATAATAGTATGAAAAAAATTGTACTTACATTGGGCGCAGCTTTCCTGCTAGTGGCGGGAGCGCAAGCGCAGACAGGCTTCGGTTTGAAGGCAGGTGTTAATTTTCCGTCGTACAGCTATGGTAGCTCGGATGAACTGTCGGATACCAAGTCTACGGTGGGGTTTCATGTGACAGGGTATCTGGATGCGCCAATAGCCCCGGGCCTTTATCTCCAACCCGGCGTATCCTTGCAAGGAAAAGGAGCTAAGTTTGCAGAAGTCAAATTTGGCGGTACTACATACGACGTATCCCAAAATACAATGTGGTTGGAAGTACCGGTCAATTTTGTGGGTAAATTTCCTGTAGGACTAGGCAATGTGTTTATCGGTGCAGGTCCTTACGTTGGTTTTGGTTTGAGTGGTAAAAACAAAGTCAACAGTAGAGATGGCAGCGGCGATGGATCGTCCAATACATTGAATGAGTTTTCTTTTGGTAAGGATGAGGAGCTGAAAGGAACAGACTTTGGTGTCAATTTCCTAGCCGGATTCAAACTGGGAAATGGCCTGCTTCTGAATGCAAATTATGGCTTAGGATTGACTAATATTGCAGGTGCCAAGAGTTTTTCGGATGATATCAAAAACAGAGGATTTTCAGTGGGCTTAGGTTTCGAATTCTAAATAAAAAGGCCGAGTTCCATAAAACGATTTGCGAATGTAAATCGTTTTATGGAATTTTATCCCCTATGGACTGCATGAAAAAACTCTTACTGGCATTAGGTGTCGCATTTTTGTCAGCTGTAGGTGTACAGGCACAAGTAGGTTATGGCATTAAGGCCGGAGTCAATCTGGGCAAGTATTCCAATGTGCAAGAAAATGTGGAGGATCATATCAAGATGAACCCCTCGTTTTACCTTACGGGATATGCAGATCTGTTTGTAGCTACCAATGTTTCCGTTCAGCCCGGGATTTCCTTGCAGGGTAAAGGAGACAAATTTTCCTATGTAGAAGAAGGGTATTCTGAAAAAGAGACCAGAAATGTGATATCTGTTGAGATTCCCGTGAATGTGGTGTATTATATTCCTGTGGCTGATGTGGGATCGGTATTTTTGGGAGGAGGTCCGTATGCAGGTTACGCTATCAGTGGACGGTACAAATGGACGTTACAAACAGATGAAGATTCAGATTCCCTTGATGAAAAAATTAAATTCTCAGGTGCCGACAAGAGCATGAAACCCTTTGATGCAGGCATCAATTTTCTGGTTGGTTTCAAATTGGCCAATGGCTTTTTGGTCAATGCGGGGTATAATTTGGGATTGACCAATCTTTCACCAAGTGACGATACCGGCCTTAAATTTTCCAATCGTGTACTGTCTTTTGGAATTGGTTTCCAATTCTAGGTGTGGAGCTTTAAAATTATATACCGCTTTTGCGGTATTTTTGTTGATTTTCGTAAAATAATTTGTATATATGGATTGTTTTACAGACATTTAGTCAATTTTTATTGAAATTTTAAAAAAATAGATGTTATGAAAAAAATTTTACTATCATTAGGTGCAGCATTTTTGTTGGCCGCAGGTGCTCAGGCACAAGTTAGTTATGGGGTTAAAGGAGGTTTGAACTTGGGCAAGTATGCTTACAAGGCTCCAGCTGGAGATGAGGATGATGAAGAAGAAGATGGTGTCAAACTTAACCCGTCTTTCTACATCACGGGTTATGCTGATATACCTGTAGCTCCGAATTTTTCTATCCAACCGGGAATATCCTTGCAAGGCAAAGGACAAAAAGTTTCACTTACGGGCTCGGAGGAAATTATGGGTGATACTTACGCATACTCTACAAAAAGCACAAGAAATGTGATGTCTGTCGAAATTCCGGTGAATGCGGTTTATTCTATCCCTGTTGGACCTTCGGGATCTGTATTCTTAGGAGCAGGCCCTTATGCAGGATTTGCTATCAGTGGAAAAGATAAGTGGGATAATAAATTGACTATTAATGGAGAGGCCGTTACTGATGATGAAACGGGTAAAGGAGACGAAAAACTTAAATTTGGAAGCGGTGATGACAAGGATATGAAAGCTTTTGAGGCAGGTATCAATTTCTTGGCTGGCTTTAAATTGGCCAATGGTTTCTTGATCAATGCCGGATATGGGTTGGGGTTGACTGATTTAAATCCTGAAAAAGTTGACGGTTACAAGGTGTCAAACCGTGTATTGTCATTTGGTATTGGTTTCCAATTCTAATTGAATTAAAAAAATAATTTTTGAAGCCCCTTGTTTATTGCAAGGGGCTTTTTTTGTCAGATCGTAGAGACGTAAGATCTTACGTCTCTACTGCCGAAGAATTCTAGACCTGCCAGGTTTTCAAAAACCTGGCAGGTTCTGTTACAAAATGATATTCAACCAACACATTAAGGCTACATCATATCCGAAATATCCTTACCTTTGCATTATGATTGAACTTCCCGTAATACCTGCTCATCAGACACAGCGTAAGCCGGATTGGTTGCGCGTGAAACTGCCCGTTGGCAAAGAGTACCGTCATGTGCGCAACCTTGTGGATGAGCACAAGCTCCATACTATCTGTGAGAGCGGCAACTGTCCCAATATGGGAGAATGTTGGGGTGCAGGTACGGCGACTTTTATGATCCTGGGCAATATCTGTACGCGATCATGTTCATTTTGTGCAGTAGCGACGGGTAGACCTCTGCCCGTAGATATGGACGAGCCTAATCGTGTGGCGCAGTCGGTCAAGCTGATGCAAGTCAAACACTGTGTGATCACTTCCGTAGACCGGGATGATCTCAAAGACGGAGGTTCTACGATCTGGGCAGAAACTATATTGGCTATACGTCGGGAGAGTCCCGAAACCACTTTGGAAACGCTGATCCCTGATTTCAAAGGGCAATGGGATAATCTGGACAGGGTGTTGGCCGTACGCCCCGAGGTCGTGTCGCACAATCTTGAAACCGTGAGGAGACTGACCCGTGAGGTACGTATACAGGCTAAATACGATCGGTCGCTGGAATGTTTACGTCGTATTTCGGAAGCCGGATTGCGTACAAAATCGGGAATTATGCTCGGTCTAGGCGAAACCGAAGAAGATGTTGTCGAAGCGATGCAGGATCTGTATGATGTGGGTGTACATATTATCACTTTAGGACAGTATCTACAACCTACAAAAGCCCATCATCCTGTGATCGATTGGATCTCTCCCGCTCAGTTTGAGAAGTATAAAGAAATAGGTTTACAAATGGGCTTCAAGTATGTCGAGTCCGGGCCATTGGTGCGTTCTTCCTACCATGCGGAGAAGCACTTGTTTGATATGCAGTAGGCGCAAAAGCTGTACCTTGTCGTCAAAACGCAAAACCTTAATAAGGTAAGGGGGGGGTACAATGGAAGCGGTCATATGATATAGGTCATACTACAGCCATGAGAAATGCCGTGGGCATGCCCTTTCGGTAAAAAGCCGTCATCTCTATATCAAATCTCGTAGGGATGACCTTATGGTATGGTCGCTTAATCGGAACAGGCTCTATGGAGCTTGGATGTGGGGTTGCTTGCGGTTACCATAAGGTTCGCCCCTCTGGGGCTTCTTTTTGATGCGGTTGCTCTGCAGCGTATGATATCCCTGCCTACTAGACAAAAAATTTGTACCTTTGCCAAGATTTTAGGATAAGGGGTACGGATAACGATATTTGAACGAAGCCTTAATGGGAAAGAAAATAACAAACTTACTGTTGGAATTTGCTAGGTTGCATAGCTTCCTTATGCGGTTCTTCCGTGAATTGGTGAGCCCTCCATATGAGTTTAAAGAAATCATACGCCAGTGTTACGAAGTAGGGTGGAAATCATTTCCCCTGATCAGTCTGACAGGTTTTATCGTTGGCTTTGTATTTACCAAGCAGTCTAGGCCCTCGTTGGAAGATTTCGGCGCAACGTCTTGGCTGCCGGCATTGATATCGATCGCTATTGTCCGTGCTTTGGCACCATTGGTCACAGCTTTGATCGCCTCCGGGAAAGTAGGTTCGCAGATCGGTGCTGAATTGAGCTCTATGAATGTGACCGAACAGATCGATGCGATGGAAGTTTCGGGTACTAATCCTTTCAAATTTTTGATCGTTAGCCGTATTATAGCTACGACTATTATGATACCTATTCTTTGCTTTTATATAGCCGCTATAGGTTTGTTCGGGGGGTATTTGAGCATTATTGCAAATGACCAATTGAGCTTATTGAGTTTTTATACACAGGTTTTTGATAAAATCGGTATGATAGATGTGTTTGCGATGGTATTGCGAGCTGTGGTGTTTGGTTTTACACTAGGTTTTGTAAGCTGCTATTCGGGTTATTATTCTTCGAAGGGTACCGAAGGCGTGGGTAAGGCAGCCAATAGTGCCGTAGTCGCATCCATGTTTATCATATTTATCGAAGAACTTCTGATCGTCCTTTTACTGGGCTTTGTTACACCTTTAATTACCGGAGTATGATAAAGAGTAAGGTAGATATCAACTACGATGAGGTGGTGATTGACGTTCGTGGTGTCAGCAAATCATTCGGTGATCTGCATGTCCTGCGTGGTGTAGACCTTAAGCTGTATGATCGGGAAAACCTCGTGGTTTTGGGTAGGTCAGGGACAGGTAAGTCTGTCCTTATCAAATTGATTACCGGTCTTTTGAAGCCTGATGCTGGGGAGATCGATGTGTTGGGGCAGGTTGTCAACCAGTTGAACGATAGGGAATTGCGGGCATTGCGTCAGCGTATAGGTTTTTCTTTTCAAAACAGTGCCTTGTATGACAGTATGACCGTTCGGGAGAACCTTGAATTTCCCTTGGTACGAAACAAACGTAACCTCACACGGATGGAGATAAACAAAGAGGTCGAGGATGTACTGGATGGCGTCGGCTTGCTACAGACGATCAACCAGATGCCATCCGAACTGTCGGGAGGACAGCGCAAGCGTATAGGTATCGCACGCACACTCATTCTGCGTCCGGATATCATGTTGTACGACGAGCCTACAGCTGGGCTGGATCCTATTACCTGTCTGGATATCAATGGGCTGATCAACGAAGTGCAGGAAAGGTACAATACCTCCTCCATCATCATCACCCACGATTTGGCCTGTGCCAAGATGGTCGGCGATCGTATTGTGATGCTGTTGGATGGCAAGTTTGAGCGACAGGGTACATTTGAAGACATATTTGATACGGACGATGCGCGCGTCAAACCATTTTACGATTACAATTTTACAGAAGAAAACTAACAATATGGCAAAAAATGAAACCACATAGCTATATAGTAATACATAGTCTAAGGAGACATAAGAAACACCATAGTCACCCGACCAGTCGGGTGCTATGTGTAGTTATGCTTCCCTTTCAATGGATTATGTTAGCTATAAATCCTATGTGGTTAAAAAATGTCATTTACTAAAAGAAGAAAATTAGGTTACGATGAACATGAAAGAAAATAAACGTTCTATTATTGTCGGTCTTTTTGTGCTGGTAGGACTGGTTATATTGGTGGCAGGAATATTGGTGTTGGGGACGCAACAAAATAAATTCAGCAAGAATGTCTTGGTAAGCACGCATTTCAAGGATGTGAAGGGGCTTAAGGTGGGCAATAATGTCTGGTTTTCGGGTGTCAAGGTGGGTATCATCAAAGAGATAGGCTTTGAAGATGTAGAAAATGTGCGTGTAGTGATGAGTATTGAAGAAAAGTCCAGTTCATTCATCCGTAAGGATGTAGTAGCCACCTTAGGTTCGGACGGATTGATCGGAAATGCAATTATCAGCTTGGTAGGCGGTACGGAGAGCTTCCCATCTATAGAAGACGGAGATGAGGTCAGGTCGGGACCAGGAGGGGGGATGGAGCAGATGATGTCACTGTTTCAGGAAAATGGGGATAACCTCAAGGAAATCACCAAAAATTTTGCCACACTATCGGCACAGATGGTGGAAGGAAAAGGTACGGTAGGAGCCTTGTTGACAGATGACGCTATCGCTAGTAACTTGCGGCAAACCACAGCCTCATTGACCCAAATCATGGTTGATGTCCAAAAAACAATGAACAATATGGTCGCTTTGTCAAACCGGCTCAACAGTGATCAGGGGTTGATCCATGATCTGACCACAGACACAGCTGTCTTTGCAAGTTTTCGTCAATCGGCCAATCAGCTAAATGATATTACGAAAGAAGCCAACGCCATGATGGCCAATCTTAATCAGGTGACCGAACGTCTCAATGAAAAGAACAACGCTGTAGGCGTATTGACCAACGACCCGGCCGCAGCTGCCGAAATCAAGCAGATATTGAAAAATCTCAACACCAGTACGCATAAGCTGGATGAAAATATGGAAGCGCTGCAGAGCAATTTTCTATTGAGAGGCTTCTTTAAAAAGAGGGCGAAAGAAGAAGCTAAAAGGGCAAAGGATTCTCTTTCCCTGCAATAAACAGTTGTTCGCAAAGATTGTACATTATAGGAATGGATATTTCTGACAATGACGTTTTATTTGAGGACAATCATTTGATTGCCATCAACAAACGGGCGGGAGACATCGTACAGGTGGATCCGTCGGGAGACCGTTCTGTCGAGGAAATGGTTGCCGCGTATCTGGCCCATAAATACAATAAGCCCAACAGTGCATTTGTAGGTGTTATTCATCGGCTGGATAGACCGGTAAGCGGCATGCTCCTCTTAGCCAAGACGAGCAAAGGGCTGGATCGTATGAACCGGCTATTCCACGATCGGAAGGTTCAAAAAACATATTTGGCCGTCGTCAAGGACAGACCACCTCAATCTTCGGGTAAATTGCAGAATTGGTTGTTGCGTGACCGAAAGAAAATGATCACCAAGGCATATGATAGGGAAGTGAAGAATGGAAGTTTTGCCGAATTGGATTACGAAGTCATAGGCCAGCTAAATGGTTATTACCTTTTAAAGATTAAACCGTTGACAGGGCGTACCCATCAGATAAGGAGCCAATTGAGCTATATGGGATGCCCCATTGTGGGTGATAACAAATACGGTTATCCCAGAGGATCGATGCGGCGTACGATCTGTCTGCATTCCCGTGCATTGGAATTTGAACATCCCATCAAAAATGAAAAAATGAAAATCGAAGCTCCGCTGCCTGTTGATGGATTTTGGGAGAAGTTCAATGTGTTGCTATAGCACGTCGTTGTAGCTGGCGCACGAATCCGTTCGTGTGCCTTACTAGTCAAGCACACGAAATGATTCGTGCGCTAGCATGAGTCTATCTCTTTTGACATAGAAATGAGTTTTTAAAATCGTATCTTTGTAAGATGAAAACAATCCGTTTTATCATATCCACTTTTGTCATGCTGTTGTTGTCCTACATGGTGTTGCCGAATGCTTCCAAAGCACAATGTGCGATGTGTTCGTTGAATGCGGAGAACAGTACCAAAGGAGAAAATACCCAAGGCAAAGGACTGAATAGCGGTATCTTGTTTTTGTTGTCCATGCCTTTTCTTATTGGGGCAGGAATAGGTGTGCTTTGGTATGTCAAATTCCGTCATAAAGAAACGAAATCATCTGTTTTATAGGTTATGAAAGTGAAGGAAGCCATGGCCCCATAACAATCATAACCCTCATAACTTTTACCACTTTATTATTATGGCTCTTTCAAAATTCCAGGCAGTTTTACATTCCAAATGTCCCAAATGTCGTACGGGCAATATGTTCGAAGGGCGTGTATATGGATTGAAAAGACAGAAAATGTATGAAAACTGTCCCCATTGTGGATTCAAATTCGAGATCGAACCCGGTTATTTCTATGCCGCTATGTATGTGAGCTATGCTTTTTCTGTAGGACAGGTGCTCGTCTCGGCATTGATTACGGCATGGTTGACCAAAAGTGATTCGCCATGGGTGTACACAGGGGTTTTATTTTTTACTATACTGGTTTTTGCACCTTTCAACTACCGATACTCCAGACTGATACTGTTGCATTATCTGTCGCCCAAGGTGTCGTTTAACCCTAATTTGGCTGCAGGAAAAGAGGGAAAGGTAGTATAGTCTAGAAAGCCTGCCTGACGGTAATCAGGCAGACACTTGTGCTTGATTTGGATATTTGTCGTGCATTCTATTCCAAATATTCCATTATACTGTCAAAAAGAAAAGCTTTGTCAGCATGTTGGGTAGAAATGTGTTGTTGTAAAATTTGAAGATAGTCCACATGAAAAGCCTGGATATCCTGCTCGGTGTCCATGACAAGCTGTATGCAGTACGTGTGCCCTTCGTGTGGGCTATGCAGCATCCTGAGCAGCTTCACATCCAGTTGCACTTTCGGTAGCCATTCTTTTTTCACCCAATCCAACAGGGATGCGTGTGACTTTTCTTCTACAATGACAGAAATGTTATACAGATACATGGCGCTAAGATATGAAATAATTTATTTAACTCTCCCCGCGCTGGCGCACGAACAATGTCATTAAGTTAAGGATGTAACTAGATCCCTCCTATTCCCGAATGCTTTCGGGACAAGCTGTCGGGATGACAAGAGAACACTAACTTTATATCATTTTTCTCTCCGGTGTAAAAATAAGGTTGCAAAGACAATTAAATGTTAAAAAATTCTAATCTTTGAATTCAAGAGGCTAACAAGATGAGGTTGAATAGATATACATGTTTGCTGCTATGTTTTATCCTGGGAATGGCATGGTCGTGTACGGGCAAAAAGAACGGTTCTTCACAGATACCCATTGAAGATTTTTTTGAAAAACCGGATAAGTCCAGTTTTAAGCTTTCGCCGGATGGCAAACAACTTGCCTATATCGGCATGGACGAACATTGTCGCAATATTTTTGTTCTTCATCTCGAAGATGCGCGCTTGTCCAAGCAGTTGACCTATCAGGATCACATGAATGTGCAGTATTTCTTTTGGGCTAATAATGATACCTTAGTCTATTCCAATAGCCAGTCGCCCGATGACAGTGTTCGCCTCTTTACGATCGATGTCCACACGGAGAAAGAGGCTCCGCTGATGAAACCGCTGATGGCCAAATTGCGATGGGTATCTCCGGCAAAATCTACCAACGGGCATTTATTGGCCATGATGAATATGCGGGATTCATCTGTATTTGACTTATATAGAATTCCGATGGATGGATCTGGGCCAATTCTTGTCGAGCAGAATGAGCAGGGATTTATGTCTTGGTATGCCTCTTATGATGGAAAAATCCGTTTAGCCATGTCTACCGATAGTGTTCAGGAAACGTTGTGGTATCGTGATGAAGAAGACCAGGACTACCGTATGGCTTTCCAGACAGATCCCTCGTCACGGATAATATTTCTGGGGCCTGTGAAAGATCGCAAAGACCAGGTATATGCGCTATCTAATCTTAATAGGGACAAATTGGCCTTGGTAAAACTTGATCTGCAGCAGGGGGAGGAACTGGAGGTATTGCATGCAGATCCAAATTATGATGTCAATAGGGAAGGATATTCTTTTGGCACCAAAATGGCTCTGTATAGTTCTGTGTTTGACGAAAAGAAGAAAACAGTGGTCCACGATCCCGAACTGGCAAAGATATACAATAGAATCACCGGTGATTTTGAGGGGTACACCATTGATATAGTCGATGTAGACAGCCTTTTTCAAGCGGTTGTCTTCAAAGCCTACAGCGATATCAATCCGGGCAGTATTTACTATTATCACAAGCTAAAGGATACGATTGTCGAATTGTCCGCACAGAATCCTTCTTTGGCTGGCAAGACGCTCTCTAAGATGGAACGTGTGACGTTCAATGCCCGGGATGGGAAGACCATTCATGGTTTTATGACCTATCCCCAAAAGAAGCAAGGAGAATACCCCGTTGTCGTATTGGTGCACGATGGGCCTAACCGTAGGGATGTATGGGGTTTCAATTCAGAGGTGCAGTTTTTGGCAAATCGTGGTTATTTGGTCTTTCAAATAAACTATCGCGGTTCCACAGGCTTCGGCAAGGAGTTTTATACAGCCGGATTCAAACAATGGGGAGGAAAGATACAGAGTGATATCAACGATGGGGTGACTTGGCTGATCAATGAAGGTATAGCGGATCCAAAACGCATTGCCATCATGGGGACCGGTTTTGGGGGGTACTCGGCACTATATGCCACCTGTTTCAGTCCTACATTGTATAAATGTGCCATTTCTTCTTCGGGGTACACCAATCTCTTTACTTATTTTAGGGAGTTGCCACCTTATTACCAATCGTATATCTCCCTGTACCATCGCATTATAGGTGATCCTCAGAAAGAATCCGAACTGTTCAAAGCTATATCTCCATTGTTTCATGCCGAAAAGGTGAGGACGCCTTTGTTGATTTTCCAGGGAGGCAAGGATAGGTTCAACAGTACGACGGATGTCAATCAATTTGTACAACGGGTCAAAAACAACAATATCCCAGTGCGGTATATCTATAACAAGGATGAGGGCAAACGGTTCCGCCGAGAGGAAAATATCATCATTTACTACCAAGAAATCGAACAGTTCCTGGCTGTTCACCTTAAATAATGCGGCAATACAATCTGCGATATCGGAAAAATTGGGGATTGCTGATAGCGTTTTCGCTATTGGTGACCATACTTTTTGCCGTCGCTGTTTATTTTGCCCGTATCATGACGATCAATTTTGTCGAGACTGAATTCAATAACAAGAAGGTCGAAATTTTTGACGAGTCTATACAACAGTTCAATGAATTCTTTACCGAAAAGATCCCTGAGATATCCTATTATCAAGGTTATATCGATTCGGTACAGGCTACGGATATTTCCAACGTCTTCCTAAGGAAATATCCTTTTGTCAGCGATATTACCTTTTATGATATCCTGTTGACCAATAAGGATTCGATAGGTGAGGGTTTGAAGGCCAAGAACCTAAATGTTTTGGTGAAATCGAAGATTCGTTATGCACTCAATAAGGAGTACAAGTTGACTCGGGATATGCAGTCTGCAGACAAAAGGGGAAAGATATCAGAAGATTTCAACAATATGATGCTGAAGCTGCTTAGTTATCTCGATCGGTCTCCCGATTCGTTGCATCTGGCCGATCTGGATTATTATAAAGTCTTTTATGGCGTACAGCCGGGTAAGGTGTCCTATCTGAATATCCCTCGTACTTCGGACCTTATCCTCTATCAGGATCTTATGAATCGTGACCATTTGCCGATCATGACTTATAACCATGATTTGTTTGTCTTTGATATCGACCCCCGCAAATTGCGGATCACGAACAAATATCCGGATCTTTATGAGAATATCAGTATCCGGCCTGTGGTGGATCAGACCGTGAGTGATCATGCACCCTATCTGACGACAGAGCTACCTCTACCGGGGGCCTTGTCCGAATTTAAATTACAATTCGATTCATCCAACCATTTTATCTCCAATAACATCAACAAACGTTTTTTTCCTGTGATCAGCGGATTGGTCTTTATCTACTTGATATTGCTGGCCTTTGTCTATATGATTTACCGTAATGCAATGATCAACAGTCGGTTGTATCAATTGCAGTACGATTTTATTAATAATCTGACGCATGAGTTCAAGACTCCGGTAAGCGTGATCAAGATTGCGGGAAATAATATCCGAAGTGCGGACAATATTTCGGATGGAGAACGGGAGATGTATGGCCGTATATTGGATCAGGAGGCGGACAAGCTGAACAACTTGATGAACAAGTTACTTTCCTTTGCACAGATTGAAAATAAGTCGTTGAAATTCAATGGAGAGTATATCGCTATAAATGAGTTCTGTCAGCGTCTCATCGATGCAACCAAGCTTAAATACCCGGATTTCAAGGTAGAGTTTTCTACCAATGCCACACAAGAGATGTTCGCTGACCCTGTGCTGTTGAACAGCGTTTTTCAGAACTTGATCGACAATGCGTATAAATATTCACCACCAGACAGGAAAGTCTTGGATATTAAAGTTGAACAAAACAAAAAAAATTTTGTTATTGAGTTCAAAGATCAAGGGATCGGTATAGATAAAAAAGAATTTAATAGTATCTTTAAGAAGTTTTATCGTGTCAAGAACCAGTTCAATCAACAAGGCAGTATAGGGCTGGGACTAGCATTCTGTAAGGAGATTACGGAATTCATGCGAGGGGAGATCAAGGTAGAGAGCCAGATAGGCAAGGGTACGGTATTTACATTGATATTTCCATTGGATAAATAAAATCGTAGAGACGCAAGCATTGCGTCTCTATATGATAAAAAAAACATTATGGACAAAGAAATAACAATCGCAGTCGTAGAAGACGATGAAAACCTAAGATTTTTGATCAGTCATAGGTTGCAGACCGAAGGCTATAATGTGATACAAAGCGGCAACGGCGATGAAGCTGAGCAGATGATATTTGAAAAAACGCCGGATATTGTGCTGTTGGATTGGATGCTGCCTGGCAAAGAGGGGATAGAGGTGTGTCAAGCATTGCGCAAGGGAGGATTTGAAAATATCATTATCATGATGACCGCCAAATCCCAGGATGTAGACAAGATCGATGCGTACAGCTATGGGGTGACGGACTATATTACGAAGCCGTTCAATATGGACCTCTTGGTCGCTATGATCGAAAATAAGGTGCGCTTTTTTGTTCCGAAGAACGGAAAAGATGTGTACACTTTCGGCGATACAGAACATCATCCCAATATCCATTCCTTGGTACGTGATGGCAAAAAGATCGAGTTGACCATATTAGAGAATCGGATCCTGCTGCATTTTCTGCAGAATATGGGTCGTGAGATTACCCGGGAAGAATTGATGGAAGTCGTCTGGGGATATAGCTCCAATGTAAATACCCGTACACTCGACATGCACGTGGTGCGGTTGCGCAAGAAGATAGAGCAAAACCCGGATAAACCAATGTATCTACAGACTGTTCGGGGATTGGGGTATAAGTTTGTGGATGAGGAATAACGACTATAATTTGGATATATCAGATAATTAACTTATCTTCGTAAGTAACGAACAAGACCGCATCCCTCGCATACGGGGGTATGTGGTCTTGTTTCTTTTTTGTTTAAAATTTAGTGTTAAAAAAGGTTAAGTTAAGTATTAATAATTATGGCAGAAGTAACGTATTACACAGAAGAAGGTCTAGCAAAACTGAAGGAAGAATTGCAGTACTTGAAAACGGAAGGCCGGGCTAAAATTGCCAATGCAATTGCTGAAGCAAGAGATAAGGGGGACCTTTCGGAAAATGCAGAGTACGATGCGGCAAAGGAAGCACAAGGCTTGCACGAAGCCAAGATCGCAAAGCTGGAAGAAGTCTTGGCGAGTGCCCGTCTTATCGATGAATCAAAATTGGATAGCTCCAAAGTATTGGCGCTATCCATCGTACGCATAAAAAATGTAAAGAACGGTGCCGAAATGAAATATCAGCTGGTATCGGAGACCGAGGCAGACCTCAAAGCAGGAAAGATTTCGGTCAAATCTCCTATTGCGCAAGGGTTGTTGGGCAAATCTGTGGGAGACATTGCTAAAGTCAATGTACCTGCAGGTGAATTGGAATTCGAGATTTTAGAGATCTCACGCTAACGCGGTTCTTGAAGGTTATGAGCGGACGCCATAACCGCTCAATAACACACTATGAATTCGATAAAGAGAAAGGCCCGACAGATTTTAAAATCTGTCGGGCCTTTCTCTTTACTGGTGCCCGGAGAGAGACTCGAACTCTCAAGGGACAATTCCCAACGGCTTCTGAGACCGCAACGTTTACCAATTTCGCCATCCGGGCAGCACCTACGCACAAATATGTTTTGCTAACGTCTCGCAAAAATAGGATTTTAATTGGAAAAGCAAGAAATCTGTTTGTGTTTTTTTATCGCTACCCCTTTACTTGTAGAGACGCAATGCATTGCATCTCTACCTTGTTTCGTGGTTCGTACGCCAGCCTTGGAATTTCAACATCCCGCACCCGCCCCTCGTCAATCCCCAATCAAAAATCGTCAATCAAAATCTCATCACCCCATCACCAGATTGTTCGTTCTGTATTCCAACGGTGAACAGCCGAATTCGGCTGTAAAATTGCGATAAAAGGAAGCTCTTGAACGAAAGCCACAGGCCAGTCCCAGATCATCAATGGTACCTTCGAAATCACTCTTGCCCAATTCTTCGGCCGCATAGTCCACGCGAAGCTTATTGATGAACGCTGAAAATCCCTTACCGTACGTATTGTGCAGAAAAGATCCTAGATGCCTGGATGGTATTTTGGTTTTTTCGATAAACTTATCCCTATTGAGCTTAGGATCGGCAAAACCTTTCTTTTGAATAAATAACTCTACGCTACGCTTATACTCATGTTTCTGTTCGGATGTGAAACCGTCATTATCAGGCTTGTCTTCTTCCGTAGATTCTACAGAAGGATATATTTTGGCAGAATGATACGCCCCGCGATAGGATAAGACACCCCTGTTTACCCATACACGTACAGATAGCTCCCAAGCTAAAAACAGTGTGATTAGATAAAAAAATGTATGGGCGATCTCCTGCATATCCACATAAAAGCTTCCTCTCCATATTTTCGAAGACGTGACGAGCAATGTACTGCATGCCAATAAAAATAAGATCATGGCCAGTCCCTCACGTTGTAATAAGGCATAGGATCGAGTACCAATCCTTTCACTCCACAGCAATACAGACCAGGTACAATAACCCACTACCGAGAAAAATGCGAAAAGATAAATGATCCAGTAGTACGAGGCATAGTACTGATAGCGAAAATTGTCGTTCGTGATAAACACAACGTAAAAAGGAAGACTTAAGATAAAAGGTATAAGATGAAGAAAAATCATTTTATCCGTTTTTTCCCCTCTCCGCGCCAGACTTAGAAGATAGAAGGCAGGTCCTAAAAGAAGACAAAACGGAAAAGCTAAAGCATAGTAATCCAGTGTATGAAATACACCGCAGAACAACAATGAAATAACACTGTACATCCCAAGTATCGACAATACATAAATGCTTACCCGATTAAAAATCGGCGTGCGTCGCGGCCGTTGAAGAGTAAGCCCCACAATGGACAAGACCGCTGTGAGTACGTTTAAGGTAATATAGGATATGGTATAAAATGTCGGTGCCACGATGCTAGTTTTAATTCTTTTATTTTTAATAATCAATTTATAACCTCACTGTCGGCGTGTGATTCCTCTTGCTTGTCCTTATTAAATCAATGCGTTAGCAAAAGGGGGTGCTTAGTCAATAATTCTCATATTTAATGAGGTAAAAATAAAAAAAGATATAGCAAAATTTTGCTATATAAAATATTTTGTAGAGCTCTAGCTACAAGTCGACTATTGTGTTAAATCTGGCTTTATGAGTGCACATACGACATGTCCTGTCTCAATTTCTTTTTTTTGTAGCGGCATAGCTACCTCTGTTTGCGAATGCGAAGCAAATGCTATCCAATTTCTGAAAACTTACATCATGATCTCAAATGACCTTCTCAAAAAATATGTTTAAGTATAACTTGTTGATATACAGTTTTATAGTGTGTTAGTTTTTTAGGAAATTCCTATGTCTCAATTTTTTATCATCACCTTTTTTCAAGATTTGAGATATTTTTTTACGATCAAGTATGATCTACATTTGAAGCGTTATCGATAGTGCAAGCATGTTGCAAATCCATGAATAAACTGTGCTCGATAGCCAAATCAAGTAATCAAATTAATTTACACTATTAACTATGTTTTATGTCGTTCCCTCATTTTTTCAAGCAAGGTCTTAGTTATATAGACCCCTTTTTCGGAAAGGACTTTTGCTTAGTTCGGTTGACCGTGACAGGCGTCGTGGTACTACTGGCTATATTGGCCTTTCCCATTGTTCTACTGCTACGCCGTATGGCCGTGGAAGACAAGAGGGGTACCGAAGCAGACAGATCTGCACCTGTACCAAATGTTTTCTTACCGCCTTATCGGCAGAGTGATATACAAAAGATCTAGAATCAAAAAAAATTATGAATAATTCTTTTAACAATCGTTTATTTCAGTTTGTGCTGACCCTGTTTGCAGTTTTTTACTGGCTAGGGGCACATGCTGATGGGTCAAAGGATCTGTATCCTGATGGTGCATCGGGGTATCGTGCGTTTTTGCGAGCGTATACCACGCCTACAAACAACTGGCCCTTTGCCAATCAAGGTGTACATTATGTGTATGCCCGACCCGGCGAGATTATTACACTGGCATCCAGTGCTCAGAATCAGAATTCTGGTCGGATCAGGCTGTACAGTCCAAGCGGCACCGAAGTCGTCAATAATGACACCGATGGCCGCATTCTCAATCGTACGCAAGAAACTGCCGGCCCCCAGCTGGTTGGCGGATCTGTTGCAGATCGGTATACGCCTATTTACTATAACGTAACCCAAGAGGGGATTTACCGTGTCGAGTTTGTCTCTAGGTCAACCTCCTCTGATTCCGCGCCGACCACGGTCAATGCAAATGGTTCCTGGTCACAGCCCAATAGTGTCTTTATAGCGGCATGGGATGTCTCAGTGATCAATACGGCAGGTACGGGATTTGTCGCTGGTCGTGTATACACGAATGTGCTGAACCTAAACAACGGATCGAATAGCCCTGATTCGAATGGGTTTTATGGTGTCGTACATGTATTGACCAAGGATGGTTATATATACCGTGTTAATAATAATGGCAACAACGGTCTATACTTTACGTTCTTTGTCAACAATAAGGGAGTCGTCGACCCGGTTACGCAGGAGGCGACCTATAAAAGTTATAATTCGTCAAACGCAACTAACTTGGCCACTCGGGTACACAATCCAAATAATCAGGATGTGACAGCCAATAACCACGTTACCCACAAAATGTTTTATACCGATCCTGATCCCGGAATGCCGACAACGGCATCTATCGATATGACGGGGGGATTGACCTGGTTAAGGACAGTGCCGCAGACTCCTACAGTGACTGGGGTACAGCTCGTCGGTATGGACGGGACACCTTCGCAGGTGGGCAATAAAGGGGGATATGTGCGCTTCAATGCAAATGTGGCAAGTTCCTATTCGATCGTTATCGAGAGCACAGGTTCGCCGTCGTTCCCGACCAGAACTATTACAGGATCTGCTGCTGCTGGATTAAATGAAGTATACTGGGACGGTAAGGATGGTGCTACTACGCCTATGCCATTACCTGCAGGTAGTGTCCCGGCAAAAGTTATCGTACAATTGCAAGGTGCTGAAGTACATTTCCCATATATTGATATGGAATACAATCGGCTTGGGACGATTATCGAGTTGACAAATGGCCCTGACGGACCAGCTGCGCCGGATCGGTATAATGTCTATTGGGATGACACTACCATCCCTACAGGGACTGCGTTTGTGGGATCTGCTCCTTCACCTGTAAACAACAGTCATTTGCCACCAGCTAATAGTACAGGTGTCAATAGTACGACAAACGGACATATTTGGGGTGTTGGGGGATCAGGAAGTACCGGAAATCACTTTGGAAATGAAAGAACTATAGATACCTGGACATTCATCCGAAGCCAAGCTGTTGAGTTCAATACGACCTTGGCTGTGAAGGAAGCCGATTTACAGATACCAAGTATCACGCCGAGTACAACGACGGTCCTATCGGGAGGCCCATTGACCTATACAGTAACGGTGTTTAACGATGGCCCAAGTGATGTGACGGGTGCTCCTTTCACATTTACTGTACCCGCCGAGTTTGACCCGACCGGTTTTACACCGACATTTAATGGCAATTCTTGTGGTACACAGGCTACTGCTGTGACATACAATCCTGCAACAAGAACCTTCTCTTCGGTGCTTGATCTGCCGGACGGTTGTACGGTGACCTATACCTTTACCGGTACGGTGACAGCAGTGCCCCCTGGTGGTAATCTGCTCGTGGAGGCCACTATTTTGCGACCAAATGACGTGACAGATCCGGATGCGACCAATCAGAGTGATCCAAACGATCCGCTCACGTACGTACCACCCACCGATCCGTATTTTGAATGTTCGGACAATGGTTTGGGCACACCTTGTAATAATATACTGACAAATAATGTTGTTGCTGTGGCTTCAGCCCCTCAGGCTGACCTGCGTATTACAAAAGTAAGAGCAGGCGGTGCGACCACGTATGCACCGGGTAGTACAGTGACCTATATCGTGACCGTATATAATGACGGTCCTGACGATGTCACAGGTGCTACAGTAGCCGATTTGCTTCCTGCCGGTACCAATGGTACATGGACTGCCACATTTAACAATGCGACAGGCAATGCATCCGGTACAGGACACATCAATAATGAAACAGTGAATATCCAAAGTGGAGGCAACATTGTCTATACGGTCAATGTCGTGGTACCGTCCAACTATACGGGCGACCTCATCAATACCGCTACGGTGACACCTCCTCCTGGTATCGAAGATCCCGATGAGGACAACAATAAATCTACGGTAACCAATCCGCCGGCACCTTTGGCCAACCTGTCTGTCGTAAAAGACAACGGTCAGACCCAATATACGCCGGGTACTACAGTGACCTACACCATTACCGTGGCCAATGCAGGCCCTTCCGACGCGTCGGCTGTGACGGTGACGGATCTTCTTCCTGCCGGTATCACCGAAGCAACGTGGACAGCCAACTATCTTGGCGGAGCAGGAGCAGGAGGTGCGGCCACTTCCGGTACGGCTAATGCGACACACATCATCAATGAGACAGTGAGCATTCCTAACGGGGGTAGTATCGTCTATACCGTCAATGTCGTGGTGCCGTCTAACTTCACAGGCAATCTGCGCAATATAGCACGGGTTGATCTTCCTGCACCTGATCCGGCTGATCCGAGCATACCTACGGATCCTACACCGGGTGACAACGAAGACTTCGACGAAGATACGCCGGCTCCTGTAGCTGACCTTTCTGTCGTCAAGACCGACAATGCTGCGACTTATACGCCGGGTAGTACAGTGACCTATACAGTCACAGTGACCAACAATGGCCCTTCGGATGTTACCGGTGCAAGGGTAGAAGATACTTTCCCCGGTAGCCTGCAAGGTACTTGGACCGTGGCTTTGAACGGTGGTGCCTCGGGGGCCGCACCGAATACTACAGGTGCCACAGGTATCGACCAATTGGTCAATATCCCTAATGGAGGCAGTATCGTCTACACGGTCAATATTGCTGTACCGTCCGATTATATAGGCCATCTGGTCAATACGGCTACGATCGGTGTTCCTCCTGGAGTAACTGATCCGAATCCGGGCAACAATACATCTACGGATGACAATACACCGGCACCGAAAGCGGATCTGTCTGTGGTAAAAACAGGTCCGGCTACATATACCGCGGGTGAGACTGTAGTCTACACCGTGACAGTCCGTAACAACGGTCCGTCTAATGTGACAGGTGCTACGGTACAGGATATCCTTCCTGCCGGTACCACTGGTACATGGACGGCTGTCTATGGTGCGGGAGTATCGGGTGGTGCATATACTACTACGCCTATCAGCGGCCATATCAATGAGACCGTCGATATCCCTAACGGTGCGACCATCACGTACACCGTGACGGTCAATGTACCATCCAACCATACAGGCGCGGTAGCCAATACGGCTACGGTAGCGGTGCCCCTGGGTACGATCGATGAGGTTCCGGGCAACAATACGTCCACGAGCACCAACGATCCGGCTCCGGCAGCGGATTTGGTAGTCGTCAAGACCGATGGATCGGCCACCTACAGCCCGGGTACTACTGTTGTCTACACGGTGACTGTGACCAACAATGGTCCTTCCGATGCGGTAGGCTATACAGTGACGGACAATCTTCCTGCCGGTACCACAGGCTTCTGGACTGCTGCTTTCAATGGCAATGCGACAGGTGCGCTTTTGGGTACAGGCAGTATCAGCCAGACGGTGAACATTGCCAATGGTGCAAGCATCGTCTATACGGTTCACGTCGTCGTGCCGTCTAATTTTACAGGACAGCTGATCAATACAGCTACGGTAACGCCTCCGGGCACTCCTGGAGATCCGGGCTATCCGACTGATCCGAATCCGGGCAATGAAACCTCTACGGATATCGACGATCCGGCTCCAAAGGCCGACCTGTCTGTCGTCAAGACAAACAATTCGGCAACCTATACACCGGGTACTACGGTGAGATATACCGTGACCGTCCGTAATAACGGGCCTTCCGATGTGGCAGGTGTTGCGGTAGTGGACAACTTCCCTACCGGTACGACAGGTACCTGGACTGTTGTTCAGAACGATGGTGCCTCGGGTGCTACGTCGAATGCGACAGCGGCAACAGGTATCAGCCAGACAGTGAATCTTCCTAACGGAAGCAGCATCGTCTACACGGTAGATATAGATGTACCGTCCGACTTTACCGGACAGCTGATCAATACAGCTACGGTAACGCCTCCGGGCACTCCTGGGGATCCGGGCTATCCGGAAGATCCGAATCCGGGCGACGAAACCTCTACGGATATCGACGATCCGGCTTCGGTAGCTGACTTGGGAGTAGCGAAAACCAATGGTGCCACCACATATACACCGGGTAGTACAGTGACCTATACAGTCATAGTGACCAACAACGGTCCTTCCGATGTGGTAGGCGCGGTCATCACGGACAACCTGCCTGCCGGTACCACCGGTACATGGACAGTCACATCTTCTACAGATGCTTCCGCTGTCGCCGGTACCACCGGTACAGGCCATATCAACGAGACGGTCGACATCAAGGATGGAGGTAGCATTGTCTACACCGTCAATGTCGTGGTACCGTCTGATTATACAGGCGATCTGGTCAATACCGCGAGGGCTACTGTGCCTCCGGGTACAACCGATCCTGATCCGGACAACGATAAATCTACGGATATCGACGAACCGGCTCCGGTCGCCAACCTCTCTATTGAAAAAGACAACAACCAGACACAGTATACGCCGGGTACTACCGTGACCTACACGATTACAGTAGCCAATGCCGGCCCTGCTGACGCGTCGGGTGTCCGCGTGACGGATCTTCTTCCTGCAGGTATCACCGAGGCAAGCTGGACAGCCAGCTATATCGGTGGAGCTTCGGGTACAGCTTCCGGCGCGGCTAATGCGACGCACATTATCAACCAGCTGGTCGATCTTCCAAACGGAAGCAGTGTCGTCTACATGGTCAATGTCGAAGTGCCGTCCAGCTTTACAGGCAATCTGCGCAATGCGGCAAGGGTCGATCTTCCTCCTCCGGGACCGGGTATCCCTACGGATCCTACACCGGGCGACAATGAAGATTTCGATGAGGATCCTCCGGCTTCGGTAGCAGACCTGTCTATTGTCAAGACGGATAATTCAGCCACCTATACACCGGGCATGCCGGTAATATACACCATTACGGTGACCAACAACGGGCCTTCCGATGTGACAGGTGCTGTGGTAGAGGATACTTTCCCTGCTGGTACGACAGGTACCTGGACGGTGACCCTCAATGATGGTGCCACAGGTGCTACGCCGGGTGCGGTGGCAGCGACGGGCTTCAGCCAGACAGTCAATATCCCTAACGGTGGCAGCATCGTCTACGAAGTCACCGTGGATGTACCGTCCGGATTTACAGGCAACCTGACGAACACGGCTACGGTCGGCGTTCCTCCGGGTACGACTGACCCGAATCCCGGTAACAATACATCGACAGATGACAATCCACCGGCTTCAAAAGCCGATCTGTGGATCACCAAAAATGCCAACGATGCTACCTATACACCGGGTACGACAGCGACCTACACGGTAAGGGTAGGTAACAATGGTCCTTCCGATGTGACAGGCGCTACCGTACAGGATATCCTTCCTGCCGGTACCGGTAATGGTACATGGGAAGTCACAGCTGTCAGTGATCCTGCAGACGTATCTGTTGCGGTCGGTACGACCGGATCCGGCCATGTTAACCAACAGGTAGACATTGACAATGGCGGTTGGATTGAGTACACCGTCAATGTCGAGGTACCGTCCGATTATACAGGCGAGCTGGTCAATACCGCTACGGTGACTCCTCCTCCGGGATTGGAAGATCCTCAATTAGACAACAATACGTCTACGACCGGCAACCCGCCGAATGCGGTAGCAGACCTGTCTCTTGTAAAAGTAAGCGAATCTGATACCTATACACCGGGTGAGACGGTAATATATACCATTACGGTGACCAACAACGGTCCTTCCGATGTGATAGGTGCTACCGTAACGGACAACTTGCCTACGGGTACCACAGGCCACTGGACCGCGTCCATGAACGGTGGTGCTACAGGCGCGCTTTCGGGTGCGGGCGACATCAGCCAGACAGTCAACATGCCTGGCGGAAGCAGCATCGTCTATACGGTGACAGTCAATGTACCGTCCGGCTTTACAGGCGACTTGACCAATGCGGCCGGTGTTGGCGTTCCTCCGGGAGTGACTGATCCGAACCCGGGCAACAATAACGATGACGATACAGACGGTCCTGCACCTAAAGCTGATCTGTCTGTCGTCAAGACCGACAATGCGGCCAACTTTACACCGGGTACTGCTGTGGTCTACACCGTGACGGTGACCAACAACGGGCCTTCCGATGTGACAGGTGCTACAGTGACGGATGTGCTTCCTGCCGGTACGACCGGTGGATGGGAAGTGACCGCTTCTACGAATGCTTCGGCAACTGTCGGTACCAATGGTATGGGCAACCTAAGTCAGACGGTAAACATCCAAAATGGAGGTAGTATCGTCTATACGGTAACGGTCGATGTACCGTCCGACTTTGCGGGTAACCTGGTCAATACGGCCAGAGCTGATGTTCCTCCGGGTACGACAGATCCTGATCCGGACAACAATACATCTACGGATGAGAATGAACCTGCTTTGGTAGCCGATCTGGCACTTACGAAAGCAGTGAGCAACGCAAACCCGAAAGTGGGTGACATCGTGACCTTTACCTTGACCGTGACAAACAACGGTCCGAGTGATGCGCCTGATGTAGTGGTAACCGACCACTTGCCAAGCGGTTATACTTTTGTCTCGGCCAGCTCGGCAGATTACAGCGAGGCGACAGGCTTATGGACAGTGGGGACACTGGCCAACGGGGCGAATGCACAATTGACTATACAGGCACGTGTACGCGGTGCTGGAGACTACCGCAATATCGCGACAGCCAGCAGCCCTGCACATGATCCTCATCCAGGTGACAATACCGACAATGCGAAAGGATCCGTCATCCAGGCCAACAACGACCATCTTGGATCGGTCAACGGCCATGAGGGCGGCACCACGTTCGGTAGCGTGCTGGACAATGACTTGCTGAACGGTGCAGGCATTACAAGAAATGCGGCAGGTGAGCCGGTCGAAGTAGAATTGCATGTGGGCACGGTGACTACACCTCCTGCCTCCGGTACGATCACGATGAACCCTGACGGTACGATCACAGTCGATCCGGGTACGACAGAAGGTACGTACGAGATACCGTACGAGATCTGCGAGGTTGGCAATCCGACAAATTGTGATCAGGCTGTAGCCACGATCTTGGTGACCAAAGCCATCATCGATCCGGACGACGATTTCTATGACAACGTCGACGGTATCACAGGCGCCACAGTAGGCAATGTACTGGACAACGACAAGCTGAACGGTGTACAGGTCGATCCGGCCGATGTGACCATCACGGTGTTGGAACCGGCTACTTCCGTACCGGATGCAGTAAACGCGAACGTACCTGTGCTGCATGCTGACGGTACGATCACGATAGTTCCGAACACGCCTGCGGGCGAGTACAGGATCCGTTACCAGATCTGTGAGAATATCAACCCAACAACCAACTGCGACTGGGCTATAGCCCGTGTCAACGTGGTGATGCCTCAGATCGATGCGGTGAATGACAATATGGGACCGGTCAACGGTGTGACAGGTGGTTCTGCCGGCAATGTGCTGGACAACGACACCTTCAACGGTAATCCGGCGACAACAAGCAATGTGGCAATCACTGAAGTCAATCCGGCTATACCTGTCATAGACGCGCCAAGCGGCAACACCACTGTGCCGACGCTTGATCCGGCTACAGGTGAGGTTACAGTACCTCCGGGTACACCGGCGGGCGACTATCGCATAGATTACCGCATCTGTGATGTGATCAATCCGAAAAATTGTGACGACGCTACCGTGACGGTACGTGTCTTCAAGCCGGAGATCAAGGCAGAGGACGATAACTATATCACTCCGGACGTAGTGCCATGTGGCATAGGCCGTGCGGGTAGTGACAACATCGGCAATGTACTGAGCAACGACCGCTTCAACGGTGTGACCGGTGCAGGTATATTAGCATTAGCTGATATTTCTGTGGTACAGGCAGCAGTGGCCAACCACGATGCCGTGAATGCCAATGTTCCGGTACTCAATACGGCTACGGGTGTGGTATCTATCCCTGCCAATACACCGGCAGGTACGTATCAAATACGTTACCGTATCACGGACAAGCTGATGCCAACGAACTACTCGGAAGCAACAGTGACCGTGCGGATATGTAAAGCAGAGATCGACGCGGTCGATGATAAAGGTATTCCTACTGTCACCAGACCGGATTATGTATCGATCAACGGTTACGAAGGTGGTGCTGTGCCAAGCGTCATCACGAATGACCTGCTGAACGGTACGGCACTGACCACCGCCAACATCGGTACAGGTATCGATCAAGTGACCTTGACCCCTGACATGGACGGGCCATATCCGGGCAAGCTGACGTTCAACGCGGACGGTACTATTACCGTAGCGCCACAGACCGAAGCAGGCGAATACAGATGGTGGTACACGGTCTGTGAAAACCTCAACCCGCACAACTGTGACCGTGCTGTAGCGACTATCGTCGTACATGCGGCACCGATCGACGCGGTGGACGACAATTTCCCGATCACTATCGGACGTACCGGTTCTACAACACCGAGTGTGCTTGACAATGACCTGCTGAACAATGATCCGATCATCCGTGATGAGATCATACTGACGCCGGGTACACCAAGTCATCTGGGACTGACGATGAACGAGGACGGAACGATCAACGTACCGGCCGGAACTAAAGAGGGTACATATACCTATCCGTACACGATATGTGAGGTGCTCAACCCATCCAACTGCGACGATGCGGTAGCGACGATCGTGGTGACGGCACCGGATCTGGAAATCCCGAATACCTTTACACCGAACGGTGATGGTAAGAACGACGCTTTCGAGATCGTCGGATGGGAAGCGTATGACCGTATCGAACTGGTGGTGTTCAACCGTTGGGGCAACGAAGTGTACCGCAATATAGACTACGCCAACAACTGGACAGGCGCCGGGCTGAACGACGGTACCTACTATTACATGGTCAAACTGATCAAGGGCAATACAACGGATATCCGTAAAGGTTGGGTGTTGATTAAGAGGCGTTGATGATAAGTAGTCAGTGGACAGTGGTCAGTAGTCAGTTACTGATCACTGACCACTGATCACTTCAATCTGTGAAATCCTCATAATCTGTGTAATCATAATAAAAAAGACATGAAAAAGAGATTTAAATATTTAACCCTTGGACTACTGCTGCTGTCGGGTACAGCAGGTCACGCGCAGCAGAACATCCAGTTTACGCAGTACATCTTCAATTCGATGAGCGTAAACCCTGCCTATGCGGGCTACAAGGGGGAGTGGTTCGGACAGCTGGGCCTGCGGAGCCAGTGGACAGGCTGGGGCGGTGGACCGAAGACGGGAGCGATCTCGATCGACGGTGTGCTTGATCCGGATATGCAGCGCCACGGCGTAGGCCTGCAGGTGACGGCCGATGGACTTGGCGCACAGTCCGCTACGGCAGCCTTTGCCAACTACGCGCTGCGCCTTCCCGTAGACCGTTCGGGCGAGCACCGTCTGAGCCTGGGCATTGCCGGTGGCGTGACCCAGTACAAGGTCGACCAGAACAAGATAACGACCATAGACCCGAATGACCCTGCTGCTATCGGTGGCACTACCCTAAAACCCGACATCCGCTTGGGTATCTACTACAGCAATGCAAAATGGTATGCCGGCGTAGCTGCACATGACCTTTTTGCAGGAGCCAACAGCACGGATGACTATGTGCTGGACCAGGACGAGATCGTGGAGAGCATCCGCCGCAACACGCACGGCTATTTTATTGCCGGAGCACTATTCCAGCTGGACAGGGGACTGCTGCTGCGTCCGAGTGTGCTAGTCAAGGATGACTTTAAAGGGCCTACTGCACTGGACCTAAGCGCGATGTTCATCTTCAACGAGAAGTTCTGGATAGGTCCGAGCTTCCGTACACGTAGCCGTATCTTCGACCGTGACTACTCGGACTATTCAGTAGACAGGCTGAGCTCCGAGAACTCGATCAGCGGTATCGCGCAGTTCTTCATCACGCCAAAGTTCCGTATCGGGTATTCGTACGACCACATGATGAACCGTATGTCCAGCAGGGCTGGAGGTACGCACGAGGTGACGCTTGGGATTACATTCGGACAATTGGGCAGACAGATATTAAGCCCGCGGTACTTTTAATAATGGTTAATGATTAGTGGTTAATGGTTAATTGAGAATTGACAGTGGACAATTGAGAATGGACAATGTTTAGAATTACGAATTACGAATTATGGACTTTCATATCCCAATACGCTATACGCACTACGCAAATCTCAATACGCAATACGCACTACTCAATACTAAAACAAAGACAATGAACAGAACATTTAAATACATTATTTCGGGCTGTCTGGCGGGCAGTTTCCTGCTGGGGACGGCTTCTGCCCAGGAACAGCCGAGCCGGGGCCGTCAGGCGGAGCAGCTCTACCACAGCATGGAATATGCCCGTGCGGCGGCGGCCTACGAGAAGCTGGTGGATGTGCGGAAGCCCCGCACCTCCGATATGGAGCGCCTGGCGGAAAGCTATCTTTATCTGAACCAATACGAGTTGGCGGAAAACTGGTACGCACGTATCGTACGTCAGCCGGACGCGAGCAAGGATGCCCACCTCAACTACGCGGAGGCACTGAAGCAGCGTGGTAAATATGCTGCTGCTAAGGAACAGTACCAGCAGTACGCCTCGCGCTACGGTGAGAGCGATGCGGTCACCCGTGCCATCCGCGGTGCGGACTCGGCGCAGGTGTGGATGAAGAACCCGACGTACCACAGGCTGCGCAACCAGAGCGATGTGAACACGGAGCGGGCCGATTTCAGTTATTTCCCTACAGGAGCAGGCACAGGCCTGTACGTGACCGAGCCGCACCGTATCCTGGGTAGCAAGAGCGGAATGACCGGAGAGTCGTACCTGCGTGTGTACTCAGTAGAGGAAGGGGAGAACGGTACGTTGGGCAATCCGAATGCGATCTTCGGCGAACCAAACGATGGCAGGTACCATATCGGCCCTGTCGCAGTGGATGCGGCAGGAGAGAAGTATTACGTGACGCGTACCTATCCGGGCAAGACAGATGCCGAGCGTTTCCGGGCCTTTGGGCAGAAGTGGCGCAAGCAGAACCTTGAGCTCCTTATCTACAGTAAGGAGGGAGATAGCTGGAAAGTAGAGAATTTCTCTTACAACAACGCAAAGGAATACTCCCTGGGCCATGCGGCACTGAGCGAAGACGGCAAAGTGCTTTACTTTGCCTCGGACATGCCGGGTGGCAAGGGCGGTGTAGACATCTGGTATAGTGAATTGCAAGGCGATGGCAGCTGGGGATCCCCGCAGAATGCCGGCGATGCGATCAATACCGATGCAGACGAGATGTTCCCTGGTGTGGATGGAGGGACACTGTACTTCTCAAGCAACGGACATATCGGCATGGGGGGCTTGGATATTTTCAAGACCACCGGCCAGAAAGCCTCTTTCACAAAACCCGTCAATCTGGGCTATCCGTTGAACTCGGCTTCTGACGACTTCGCTTATGTGGTGTCACACAGGGGAGACAACGGCAGCTATACGGGTTATCTGTCGTCCAACCGCAGCGGTGGAGCAGGATCGGATGATATCTATTCGTTTGGCTATAGCAAGCCCTGTGCAAAGATATTGGTCAAGACCATTGTGCGCGACAAGAAGACCGGCGAGCTATTGCCTTATGCCAATGTGACACTTTTCGGTGCTAACAACGAGGTGATCTCCAGAGGTATCGCCAACGACAAGGCCGAGATCAGCTTTACGGTAGACTGCAACACGGATTACCGTGTGCTGGGCGAGAAGGAAAAGTACCACGAAGATACGAAGCCATTGTCGGCGGTCAATCCGACACGGGATACCACGCTACAGGTAGCACTGAACTTGCAACCGGCGTTCAAGGTGGGTGATAAGTTTGTGTTGGAGGACATCTACTACGACTTTGACAAGCATTTCATCCGCAAGGATGCTGCTGAGATCTTAGATCGTCTGGTAGCGACAATGCGTGACAACCCTACTTTGAAGATTCAGCTGTCGAGCCACACGGACAGTCGTGGTACGCATAAGTACAACGAAGGTCTTTCGCAGAGACGTGCGCAAGCTGCAGTTGACTATCTGGTCAGCCGCGGTATAGCACGTGACCGTATGGTGGCCAAAGGCTACGGTGAGACCAGGCTGACGAACAGGTGTGCCGACGGGGTATCGTGTACAGCAGCGGAGCATCAAGCCAACCGGCGTACAGAAGTGGAAGTGCTGGAATTCTAGAAGAAAAGACGAGGGTGTCTCAAAAAAGCAGCAGCTATTGTTGTTTTGTCATTCCGACGATAGGAGGAATCTATCTCCAAAGGTATTCAAAACTGTTTTAGATCCTTCCTGTCGTCAGGATGACAGACTTTCGGGACATCCTCTTTACAAAAATATTTAAGATCAATCCGTCCGGATTATTCATAGGTAGATGAAGTTAGGTGTTACCTCCCGGTAACGCCTTCTTTTTTCTTACGGAACGATAGTTGCATGAGTTACAAATATCGAGATAGACACCCTGAAAAAATCAAGAAACAAGTGGTAGAGAGTATTCTCTCGGGGGTACTGCTGTTGGAAGAAGCTATGTCGAAATACAAAATTCTCTCAAAGAGAACTGTGATTCGTTGGTTAAAGCAACATCATCAAGAAAATGGGGAAAGGCGTATAACCTAAAGCAGACTATGTTAATTAGACAGAAATACCGTCTCTCCGGCAATGAATGTTCTTAGTACTTTTGTTTGGCGGATATCCTTCACAGGAATCTTCATGATATCCTTATCCAGAACGACAAAATCTGCATCCTTTCCTTTTTCTATAGAGCCTCGCTTTTTTTCCTGGAAACAAGCATATGCTGCCCAGATCGTCATTCCACGTAGAGCTTCTTCACGGCTGAGCGCATTTTCGATTTGAAAGCCACCTTTGGGTAATCCATCTTTGTCCACACGTGCCACAGCGGCATGAAAGCCGTATAAGGGGTTGATATGCTCTACCGGAAAATCACTGCCCAAAGCTACTTTTCCGGATGTGTTTAAAAGTCTTTTGTATGCATATGCATATTTTATTCGATCAGGGCCTAGCCTTTCCTCTGCCCAATACATATCCGAAGTGGCATGAATGGGTTGAATAGAAGGAATAACGTTGAACATATGGAATTTTTCAAAATCAGCAGAGTCCACCACTTGTGCATGTTCTATCCGCCATCTCTTGTTATTGTTTTCCCCAAGGTATTTTCCATAGAGATCCAGAATAATACGGTTTGTCGAATCGCCAATAGCATGCGTACTGACTTGGAAACCCGTATTGGCCAGTTTTCTAAAACTGCTTTCTAGTTCCTCTATGCTGTGAAGCAAAAAACCTTTGGTAGGACTATCTTCGTAAAAATCCAATAGACAAGCTCCTCTAGATCCTAATGCACCATCAGCTAGGAACTTGATAGAACGAATTGTCAGTCTATCCGACTGGAATATACCGTCACGAATGTGTCTATCGATGTGCTTGGGATCAGCAACTATCATGGCGAAATTTCTGATTTTTAAGGAGTCCCGCGCATAGAATTTTTGTAACATATCCAGTTGATTGCGATCCAGTCCTGCATCTACAATAGATGTCAGTCCGACTGACAACAAAGAATCCTGGGCTTGACGAAGATAAAGGAGCAGTTCGCTGTCGATAGGTTCGGGAACAAAAGGGCTGACTAATGACATAGCATTGTCTATAAGAAGTCCATCCAGACGGCCTGTACTGTCTGTCGATAGCAGACCTCCTTCGAGGTGGTGGGTACTGTCTATCCGGGCAAGGTGTAAGGCTTTGGAATTGACCAATGCAGCGTGGTAGTCAATGCGGTATAAATAAACAGGTATTTCGGGAAAATATTTATCCAGGCTATCCTTGGTAGGAAGTTCGGGATTCTCCCATAGGTTTTGATCCCACCCACCACCGACGATCCATTTTTTTGTGGGATTGCTTCGATGATAAGCTTGAAGCCTTTCGATGATCTCGGACATGGATCGACTACCTTTTAGGTCGGCTTGCTGCAAAAGATCAGCATACAGGAAGGAATGCGCATGGGTGTCATAGAAACCCGGAAAGACAGCCTTTTGCTCCGCGTCGATAATTTCCTTGGCATGGTATCGGTTTAGGATGTCTTTGCTGCTCCCTATATCGATAAATATGCCGTTTTTTACGGCAAATGCTTCGATGACAGTAAAGGCCGAATCTACGGTATAGATTTTTGCATTGTGTACGATCAGATCGACCTCCGTATTGGTCGTACATCTGGCAAATATGGCCAAGAGAAGTATACTAAGTATTCGGTGCATGTGTTTTTATAATTTCAGCTGTCGTAAATTTACGGATAAAATTAATAGACTTCCGAAGTTTCAAAAACTTCGGAAGTCTTTTTTATTTTTACCTTTTTACTGTTTACTTTTGATCATGCTTAGCAACAGAGAACTTTTCCTGCGCAATACCGCCCAAACATCCGATAGTCCGAGATTGATCGAAATCGTCAAAGCTGAAGGGACTTATTTATACGGTCCCGAAGGTCAAAAATACCTGGATCTGGTTTCCGGTTTCAATGTCAGCAACATTGGCCATCGCCATCCAAAGGTTGTGGAGGCTATCCGAGAGCAACTGGACAAATATCTGCATGTAACGGTATATGGTGAGTTTGTGCAGGCTCCGCAGGTACAGTTTGCCACGGCATTATTAGAAAAATTACCTCCATCTTTTGGATCGGTGTACTTGACCAATTCGGGTGCCGAAGCGGTAGAAGGAGCCATGAAAGTAGCTAAGAAGTATACCGGAAGAAGGCAGATTATTGGTGTGACGAAAGCCTATCACGGAAGTACGCAAGGTGCTTTAAGCTTGATCGGTAATCCGGAATACCATAAAGCATATGCCCCCCTCTTGCCGGAAGTGGGTTTTATTGATTTCAACAATAAGGCCTATCTGGCTTCGATCACAACAGAGACCGCCGCAGTGATCGTCGAAACGGTACAAGGAGAAGCAGGTGTCCGTGTGCCGGACAAAAGCTATATGCAGGCATTACGTGCGCGATGTACAGAGACGGGAACGTTATTAATTTTTGATGAGATACAAACGGGGTTTGGACGTACGGGGCGTATGTTTGCTTTTGAGCATTTTGATGTGGTGCCCGATATCTTATTATTGGCCAAAGGTATAGGTGGTGGAATGCCTTTAGGGGCTTTTGTCGCTCCCAAGGAGATTATGGATGTCATTAAAACCAATCCCATGTTGGGACATATCACAACGTTTGGTGGTCATCCTGTTTCATGTGCGGCAGCATTGGCATCCCTTCGGGTTATTGAGGACGAAAAACTATTGGATCAAGTGGCCGACAAGGCGGAGTTTTTTCGTCAGGAACTCAGGCACCCTAAAATAAAAGAAATACGTGGGCTAGGGCTGATGATGTGTATACAAGTAGAAAGTTTTGATCAAGTGTACCGTGTCAGTAAATACTGTGCGGAACATGGGGTTATGATCGATTGGTATCTGCACTGCGAAACAGCTTTGCGTATTGCACCCCCCCTGACCATTTCTATGGAGGAGATCAAGGCTGCCTGTCAGATTATCCGTGCCGCTTTGGATCAGATGACAATGGAGAGTTGAGAGTTGATAGTAGGCAGTGATCAGTGGACAGTTGTCAGTAACCCCGCACCTCGACCCCCGCACCTCGTACTCACTGTACTAATTTATTCGCACAGGTCGTACTTGCAAAGGACTCGGGTTTGGCTTTGAAACAAAATCCCATACCTAAGATATAGCCCATAGCATCTTTTAATGCCACATTGGATTCAAAAGTAGGATTTGTATTGATGTCTGCATGCACTTCGAGATCGATGTCGTATTGTTCCAGAAGTGGGCAGAGGTGGTAGGCTGTGTCGATGGATTTTTGAACTTCCAGAAGCATGCGCTCCTTGATGCTCATGTTATGGTTTTTACGGTCTTTGTGGATAAACATAAATCCACCTTTGTGTTGTCGGAGAAAGACGATGACGGTAGCGAATTCGACCATTCCACGTTTGACCTGGGAGTCAGTGCCGATGAAAACTTTGAGGGAATTTCCTTGCTTCCGTTCTCTAAGAATTGCAGCCTCAACAGCATCCATGATGGGTAAACGGAGATATTCTCCATTGTATTTTTGCCATTCCATAGTTGATTTGATTTTTGGTTGAATTTAATGTTATGTTGTTCATTTTGTGTTAATTTCGTTTTAAATTATCAGTGGTCAGTTTCAGTTATAAGTATTGACCACTTACCACTGTCTACTTACCACTGCCTACTGATCACTATTTCACTCTTTACTTCCGTACGCTAGATCACCTGCATCTCCCAGTCCAGGCACAATGAAAGACTTGCTCGTCAGCTCATTGTCCACATCTCCTGTCCATATATGAGCTTGCGGGATAAATGCTTTGACGTGTTGAAGGCCTTCCTCTGTGGCGATAATGGAAGCAATATGCAATTCTTTGATGTTGTACTCGCTCAATATCTCTTTGCAGGTCAGCACCAGACTTTTTCCCGTGGCGATCAGTGGATCCATGATAATGACCGTTTTTTCGTCTAATGAGGGGATAGTACTGTATTTTTTGTGGATTTCAAATTCTCCGCTCTTTTTTGTATGCCTAAAGGCTGCTGTAAAGCCACTATCGGCCCGATCAAACACATTTAAAAATCCTTGGTGGAAAGGTAATCCCGAACGGATGATGGTCACTAACACGGGTTGTTCTTCCAGTATGTTCATGGGAGCTATGCCCAACGGCGTCTCAATGTCTTTGTTGTGAAAGCCTAAGGTTTTACTGATTTCGTACGCCATCATTTCGCCTACTCTTTCCAGATTTCTGCGAAATCTCATTCGGTCGCGTTGAATATTCGTGTCGCGCAATTCGGCAATAAAATCATTCACTACAGAATTCTGCTTGGAGAGTATGGTAATCATTTTGTCCCTGTTTTTAGTTGTCCCCTCTAATTTACTAAAAAATGTGGGCTTTTTGCAATAAGCCTATATAAAATCATTATCTTTAGTATATTAGCTATAACCGATATGTCTGATAAATTCCAACAAAAATACCGTATACCATCCGCAAGAGCATCTTGGTGGGATTATTCGCAAGAAGGGACATATTTTGTCACGATATGTACAAAAAACAGGATACCATATTTTGGGGAGATCATAGATGGTGTTGTAAAATTATCGAAGATAGGAGAGGTTGTTAAGAATGAATGGTTAAAGACAGCTGAATTACGCCCGGATATGGACCTGTTTTTAGATGAATGGGTTATTATGCCGAACCATTTTCATGCAATAATCGTCATCGGCGAAAACCCATACAACGAATGTAATGTAGAGACGCAATGCATTGCGTCTCTACGAAACGACAATAAACCGATTAACAAATTTGGTCCGCAATCAAAAAATCTCGGAGCTATTATTTCGTGGATTCAAATCTACTGTTTCTAGATCCGCCCGTTTGATTAATGCCGATTTTGGATGGCAATCCCGATACCATGACCGGATCATTCGTGACCAACCCGAACACGAAAGAATTGTGTCTTATATTCTTAACAATCCTGAAAATTGGTTACAAGACGGATTGTTTATTGATTGTTAAAGCTGTCCAAAAAACACTAACTTTATCTTTTTGGAGATAGCGCACATGAAATTTGATTTAACATCTGAGTACAGCCCAACGGGGGATCAGCCGCAAGCGATAAAAGAATTGGTAGAAGGTATAAAACGAGGTGACCCGTATCAGACACTTTTGGGTGTAACGGGTTCGGGTAAGACTTTTACCATTGCAAATGTCGTCCAGCAGACACAAAAACCCACATTGATATTGAGTCACAATAAGACCTTAGCAGCCCAATTGTACGGCGAGTTCAAACAGTTCTTTCCCCGTAATGCGGTCAATTATTTTGTGTCCTACTACGATTATTACCAACCGGAAGCTTTTATTGCCTCGTCGAATACTTATATTGAGAAAGATCTGCAGATCAATGATGAGATTGAAAAGTTGCGGTTAGCTACCACTTCGTCACTGATGTCAGGACGTCGGGATGTGATCGTCGTATCCTCAGTGTCGTGTATTTATGGTATGGGAAATCCGGAAGATTTTTCCCGATCTATTTTTCGTTTTGGTGTGGGCACAGTCATTTCGCGCAATGCTTTCTTGCATAAACTCGTCGAGATTTTGTATGCGAGGACGACAACGGATTTTAAAAGAGGTACATTTCGTGTCAAAGGAGATACTGTAGATATCTATCCGGCGTATCTGGACAATGCTTATCGTGTTTCCTTTTTTGGAGATGAAATAGACGAACTCAGTGAAATCGATCCAATCAGTGGTAAGACAATCGTGCGGCATGAAACATTGTCTCTTTTTCCGGCCAATCTCTTTGTCACACCAAAGGAAAAGTTTACACAATCGATTTGGGCAATACAGGAAGAACTCGTACAGCGGAAGTCTCAATTGGAAGATGAAGGGAAACTTCTGGAAGCCAAGCGACTGGAAGAAAGGGTTAACTATGATCTGGAAATGATGCGCGAATTGGGGTATTGCTCAGGTATAGAGAATTATTCCCGTTTTTTCGATGGCCGTAGCCCGGGGATGCGTCCTTTCTGTTTATTGGATTATTTTCCGGACGACTATTTGCTTGTCATTGACGAGAGTCATGTGACGTTGCCACAGTTGCGGGCGATGTATGGCGGAGATAGATCCCGGAAGATATCGCTTGTCGAACATGGCTTTCGCTTGCCAGCGGCATTGGACAATAGGCCGTTGAATTTTCCCGAATTTGAATCGTTGACCAATCAAACTATATACGTGTCGGCAACACCGGGTGACTATGAACTGCAACAAACCGAAGGTGTCGTGGTCGAACAGGTCATTCGCCCGACAGGGTTGTTGGATCCGGTCATTGAGGTTCGTCCCGCGATCAATCAAGTGGATGACTTTTTGGAAGAAGTGGAGAATACGATCAAAAGTGGAGGCAGGGTACTCGCAACGACATTGACTAAACGTATGGCTGAAGAGTTGACCAAATACATGAGCCGTCTGAACATCAAAGTGAGGTACATCCATTCGGAAGTGAAAACATTGGAACGTGTGGAAATTCTACGGGGTTTACGCTTAGGTGAATTTGATGTATTGGTAGGTGTTAACCTGTTGCGGGAGGGGTTGGACCTACCGGAAGTTACGTTGGTAGCAATTCTGGATGCGGACAAGGAAGGGTTCCTACGCTCGGAGCGTTCGCTGATCCAAACTATAGGACGGGCTGCACGTAATGACAAAGGGCGGGTCATCATGTATGCCGATAAAATGACGGATAGTATGCGTGTGACTATCGATGAAACGAACCGGAGACGGGATAAACAGATCGCCTACAATGAAAAATATGGCATCACTCCACGGACAGTAGGCAAGACACGGGAAGAGATCATGGAACAGACAGCGGTGGCAGACTACAAATCGGGCGAAGCCAAAATGTATGTGGAACCTGATCCGACCACATCTATCGCAGCAGATCCATTGATCGAGTACATGGGCGAAAAAGAATTGAAAAAGGCTATTGAAACTGTTCGGAAGCGTATGGAAAAAGCCGCTAAAGAAATGGATTTCTTAGAGGCAGCCAAACTTCGGGACGAAATGTTTGCCTTGGAAAACACGTATAAAGATCGTTTCGAGGATTGAGAGGGGACAAATGACAATGGACAGATGATAGATGACAGTGGGAGATAGTTTTTTACTTATTTGCCAAATTACTTCAAAATTCATACTTTTAAGCCTAAACCTTTCAAAATGAGTAATAGAAGAGTATTTTTAAAGCAATCCGCTCTTTCGGTTGGAGCCACATTGATAGGGAGTTCTTTGCTAAGAGCAGAAGACCTTTCTTCTAAAAATTCCAAAATAACCATCAATTCAAACGATATTATTTTATTTCAAGGCGATTCTATTACAGATGCCGGCAGAAAGAAGGATACTTCGACACCTAATGATATTGCCGCGATGGGTAGGGGGTATGCGATGATCGCTGCTAGCGTACTGTTGAATAAATATGCCGATAAAAACCTTCAAATTTATAATAGAGGGATAAGCGGACATAAGGTACCTCAGCTGGACGACAGATGGCAAGCAGATTGTTTGGATATCAAGCCCAATATTCTGAGTATCCTCATCGGGGTCAATGACTATTGGCACAAACGCAATGGGAAGTATGAAGGAACCGCAAAGATCTATGGGGATCAATATAGAAAATTACTGGACAAAACACTGACGGCGTTGCCACAGGTAAAGTTGATTATCGGTGAACCATTTGCGGTCAAGAATGTCAAACACGTAGACGATAGCTGGTTTCCAGAGTTTGCGGAATACCAAAAGGTAGCTAGGGACATAGCTAAAGAATACAAGGCTTTATTCATTCCTTACCAATCTATCTTTGATGCGGCTGAAAAGAGAAATTCGGGGGCATACTGGACTACGGATGGTGTACATACAAGTCTGGCCGGAGCCAATCTCATGGCAGAGAGTTGGTTGGAATGTGTGAAGTAGAGGGCTTAAGAACTTTTCCAAAGTTCCAAACTTTGGAAAAGTTAATGCACAAGCAGTTCCGGCAATTCTGCCACGTCTACATCACCATTATCAGCAATGCTTAGGAATTTGACAGGAATGATCTCGTTGACCAGCAATGGATCGTAAAGTGTACGGACCTTGACATAGTTTTTGGAAAACCCATGCATATAACCATCCTTGACATCACTTTCAAACAGGACTTCGCCTATTTGTCCTAGGTTTTGCTCATAAAAAGCACGACGTTTTTTCTCCGAAAGAATATGTAACATCTTACTACGGTCAGATCGTTGTGCGCCCGGAATAGCACCCTCCATCTGAGCTGCAATGGTATTTTCCCTTTCCGAATAGGTAAATACATGGAGATAGGAAATGTCCATCTCGTTGAGAAAATTGTAGGTGTCGATAAAATCTTCACGGGTTTCGCCCGGAAAACCAACGATGACATCTACACCTATACAGCAATTGGGCATTAAAGATTTGATTTTTGCTACCCGTTCGGCATATAGCTCTCTTTTGTAGCGGCGACGCATCTTGGCCAATACATTGTTATTGCCGGATTGCAAAGGCATGTGGAAATGTGGCACAAAGCGTTTTGATCTGGCTACAAATTCGATGATCTCATTGGACAATAGATTAGGCTCGATGGAAGATATACGGATACGGTCGATCCCCTGCACTTCATCGAGTGCTTTGACCAGATCGATAAACTTGTCCTGCCGTTTGCCGTCACGGATACCAAAGTCGCCGATATTGACACCTGTCAGTACGATCTCCTTGACTCCCGATGCAGCTATTTCTTCGGCTTGTTGTACAATATCTTCGATCTTGCCGGAACGGCTGGCTCCTCTTGCCAGAGGAATAGTACAGAATGTGCAGGAATAGTCACAACCATCCTGTACTTTTAAAAATGTACGTGTACGGTCTCCTATGGAAAATGCCGGTACGAACTGATTGGTTTCGGCGATGGGAGCATTACGGACAATAGCTTTTTCCTGTTTAGTCAGATCATTGATATGTTCGATGATGTTGAATTTCTCCGCCGCTCCCAATACCATATCTACACCCGGTATCTCTGCAATTTCCTGGGGCTTCAATTGCGCATAGCAACCCACGATCGTGATGTAGGCATTTGGTGAATACTTAAGGGCTTCTTTCACAACTTTACGGCATTTTTTGTCCGCATGGTCGGTAACCGAGCAGGTATTGATGACGTAAACATCCGCTTGCGAATGGAAAGGGGTAGTCTCATAGCCTGCATTCTTGAAAATACGGCCTATGGATGAAGTTTCCGAAAAATTCAACTTGCACCCCAATGTGTAAAATGCTACCTTTTTGTTCATACGATTTGCAAAGGTAAGGATTTTTTTAGTTATCAGTTATCAATAGTCTCATACTAGCGCATCTTCATTTTTGTATATATACATGTTGCCAAGTACAACATACATTGAGGCAAACACAGTGTACATGTCGGCAATGTATATGAACAATGCGATGAAGTACACGTACTTGTTCTACATGTATGTGTACATAATAACCAAGTATATGTACATGCTGTCATTGTACATGTAGTTCGCCGCTATGTACACGTACAATGCGCTCATGTACGGGTACATGGTCAACAAGTATATGTACATTGTAGGCAAATACATGTACACGGTCAACAAGTACTGATACATCATCAATATGTACGGTGATATCGTCCACATGTATAGGAACAATGAGGCGGTGTATGTGTACAACATGACGATGTATATGTACATTTTCAGGATGTTCTGTACTTTCCTAACTCTCGAAGGGCAGACAGTTATTGTTAAAGTGAGATTTATGGGCAGGTATATCATCCATGTTCTGAATTGTTGAAAAAATATGACCGCTCCATGATGCAAAAACCCTTATCTTCGTAGGGTTGTAAACAATTGGGAAAATCAAATCATGAAACAGTATTTGGACTTGCTGCGGCACGTGTACACAAACGGAACGGAAAAGACAGATCGTACGGGAACAGGAACCCGGAGCGTGTTTGGCTATCAGATGCGTTTTGATCTGAAAGAGGGATTCCCCTTGGTTACAACCAAAAAATTGCATTTGCGTTCGATCATCCATGAGTTGATCTGGTTTTTAAAGGGAGAAACCAATATCCAATACCTCAAGGAAAATGGTGTCAGTATCTGGGATGAATGGGCGGATGAAAACGGCAATCTGGGGCCGGTGTATGGTTCACAGTGGCGCTCGTGGCCCACACCGGACGGTAGACATATCGACCAGATCACGCAGGTCATCCACCAATTAAAAAATACACCCGACTCCCGTCGTATCATTGTGTCGGCTTGGAATGTGGGAGAAATAGAAAAGATGGCTTTGCCTCCCTGCCACGCTTTCTTTCAGTTTTATGTGTCACCTGCTCAACCGGAAAAAGGTCTCCTAAAACCACAGCTTTCCTGTCAATTGTATCAGCGTAGCGCCGATATTTTTCTAGGGGTACCTTTCAATATTGCTTCGTATGCCCTGTTGACCCTGATGGTGGCCCAGGTGTGTGATATGGAAGCGGCAGAATTTGTTCATACATTTGGCGATGCACATATATACAGCAATCACTTTGAGCAAACAGAACTACAGTTGTCCCGTGATCCCAAACCTCTTCCGACAATGAAAATCAACCCCAATGTGAAGAATATTTTTGATTTCAAGTTTGAAGATTTTGAATTGTTGGATTATGAATATCATCCGCATATCAAAGCACCGGTAGCTGTTTAAGTGGTCAGTAATCAGTGGTCAGTGATAAGTATGTGTGTAATCGTTAAATCTATGTAATCATCTTAAAATCTGTGAAATCATTTACAACAATAACATTGATCGTAGCGGCGGCTGAAAATAACGCCATAGGTAAGGACAATCAAATGCCATGGCACTTGCCCAATGATTTTAAATATTTTAAAAGAAGCACCTTGGGACACTCGGTTATCATGGGCAGAAAGACTTTTGAATCTATTGGCAGACCATTGCCCGATCGCAGGAATATTATCCTGACACGTGATCAAAACTATATCAACCCAGATATAGATGTAGCTAATAGTATAGATGAGGTGTTGACGTATTGTCGCGACGAACGGGAAATCTTCATTATCGGTGGTGCAAATATCTACAAGCAAACGCTGGCTTTGGCACACCGTGTGTTATTGACCAGAGTGCATACCGTGGTGGATGGCGATGCCTTCTTTCCCGAACTTCCCCCCACCGAATGGGAACTTACAGGTAGTGAGCATCACCAAAAGGACGAGAAGCATGCCTTTGACTATACCTTTGAGGTGTGGGAGCGGAAATAGTTTTTTAACCCTTGATCAAAGTGAAATTGATAAGTATGGTATTTAAGGAATACCTACATCATTTCTTTTTATATTTCTTCAGTTCTTTCTTGTTCATTTCCTGCATAATCATCGCATCGTCTAGAAATGCAGTGTAGGTGCTTTTATTGTCGAGTACAGACTTCTCACCGTTATTGACAGCAAATTGGGGTGTGATAAACGCTGTGCGATAATTTCTCTTCTCTCCGGTTGCGGTGTCAAGGTCGTTGGTTTTGATATAAAATAGTAGACAGCTTATTTTATAACTGTTTTCGCCGGCCTTTGCATTTAATCCCAATTCATCACCGGGGAAAACTGTTTGTCCGACTTTTACTTTCATGCTGTTTTTTTCCATACCGGCGTATCGCATGATCGTGCCGTCCTCGTGCTCGATATATACAGTGTTCCGTTCGGAGGTATAGACGAATTTCCCGAGGTCATCGGTGTCGTGTTCGTCTATGGTCTGGACGACCTCACCTTTGCGGCAAGCTGTTACGGCTTGTTGCTGTTTGGTGAGAAAATTGTATGATTTCCAATCCGGCGGAGTTTTTCTTCCGGTAGCCTTGGCAGCTAAGTATGTGGATTCTGTGACACGCACGGAAGTATGGGCTGCATAGGGAAGTGCATAGATAATGCTTTCGTTTACTTTAGGGTTGGGCTTGCCCCGGACATACCGGTAGGAATAGGAATAACGAATGGGTTCGCTGTCCCGAATAGGTTTTAGGGTCACGAGTTCACCCGTATGTCCTGTTGCCACGTATTCGTAAACGGACAGGCTGGAATTTGACAATTCCTTAAATTTTAAAAAAACGGTAAAAGAACCATTGTCTTTTTTTTCGTAAGAAATAGTGACAGAATTGTCTTTGTTTCTCTTTGAGGTCAGTTTTAGCAAGCGTTCTTGGGCATAAAGATGCGCAGAACAAGCCAAGCACAGTACAAGGCAAATCGATTTTAGACTTACAGACATAAGATTCATAATTTAAACGACATAAATATAACCTTTGTGGTGGTTATATCAAAGCCGCTTCGATCAGTTCACCATAGAAGTCGCTTTCTTTCATGCCAAAAGCCCGTACCTGTTGTGGAATGAAGCTTTGGGCTGTCTGTCCAGGAATAGTGTTGATTTCTATAAAGAAGAAATTGTCGGTGTCATTTTCCAAGAAGAAGTCTACCCTGACCATCCCTTTGCAGTTCAGTCGGATGTATATTTCCTTGATAATACGGGCTGCTCGCTCCTGTTGTTCAGCAGTGAGGTCTGCCGGTGTAATCTCTTCGGTCGACCCCGGGATATATTTTGCTTCAAAATCGAAAAATTCCCTTGTCGTTTTGACTTCTGTAGCAGGCAATACCACTAGTTCACCCTTTGTATTTCTGAAAACACCTTGCGAAAACTCCCGGCCGGATACGAACTCTTCTACCAATACCTGTTTGCCGGTATTTTCGGCATCATACGCTTTGCCCAAGGCTTCTTGCAAATCATCCATGATTTTGACCTTACTCATGCCTATACTGGAGCCACCGGCATTGGGTTTGACGAAATAGGGTAGGGTCAGTTTTTCCTGGACGAGCTGTACCGCATTTTTGCGGTGATTTTCGAATAGCAATACCGAATTGGCTACGTGTAGCTCCGGAATATCCTGGATAATTGCTTTTGTGTAGCCCTTATTCATCGTTAGGGCGGAAGTCAAGGCTCCGCAAGAAGTGTAGGGAAGATTTACCATATCAAAATATCCCTGCAAACGGCCGTCTTCGCCAGGAGTACCATGGAGAATGATAAAAGCTACATCGAATCGAATGGTTTCCCCGTTTAAAAGCAACGAAAAATCTTCCTTTTGGATAGTATATTGTTCACCTTGTTCGTTCTTATAGAACCAGCCATCTGTACGGATATCGATCAGATATACGTCATACTTGTTTTTATCGAGCTGGCTGTAGACAAATTGTGAACTTTTATAAGATACTTCGGCTTCTCCTGTGTATCCTCCGGTAATTAATGCTACTTTTGTTTTCATTAGAATGAATTGCTTTTATTGATGTCTTGTTTGTTTTTTAGCAGCATCAATGAGATCGCTACGCTAAGTTTTAATGGCAATGAAGCTTGCATGAGCTGATTTATTTATATTTTTATGAATGGGCAGCTCATGCAGGTCTCATAATGTTAGTTTATTCGGCACAAATATAATTTGTGATACTCGGAAAAACGAATATTTTTGTCCATAAAGAAAGATAAAATTGTTAAATTAGATGGATGGCTTAATTTAACCATCTGTTGAAATAGATACGTACATGTCGAAACTATTGCTTTATTTACGCACGGATACCTTCCGAAAAAACTTGATTTATGCCCTTATTTTTATAGGGGTGCTGTTCTTGCTCATCTATTTTGGGCTTCGTATATACACCAAACATGGCGATGCGCAGGAGGTGCCGGTGCTCAAAGGTCTTACGGTTCAGGAAGCCATGAGAGTCCTCGACAAGGCCGGATTGGAGTATGATATAGATTCGGTGTATCAAGTCGATGCACAGCCAGGATTGGTGATTGAGCAGGATCCTGAACCCAAAGCTTTGGTCAAAAGTGGACGTACGATATACCTGACGATTATCACGCAGGTAGCACCAGAAATCGCTTTTCCAGAGATCATAGATAAAAACCTGATAGAGGCTACAGCCATATTAAGAAATCATTCTTTGAAGATCGGTGACACGGTATATATCAACGACATCGCCCGGGACGTCGTATTGGATGTTAAGTTTGCAGGACAACCTCTAAAGGCAGGAAGGATGATTTCTAAGGGGTCTCGAGTCACATTGGTGCTTGGAAATGGTCGTGGGGCAAATGAAGTGGAGATACCAAATGTGCTAGGGTTGACACTTTCCGAAGCCAAGTTTGCCATTCAAGGATTAGGGCTGACCGTTGGAAATCTTTCGGGTACAATCAGTGATACACTTTCAGCGCGCGTAGTGGCCCAATCTCCCGATACGTCTGCCCGTATCATCAGTATCGGAGCACCCATCAATCTTACTTTGTCAAACGAATAACCGGGTTAATTTATGTCAGAAAAGAAATCAATCAGAAAAGGACTGCTCATTGCTGGAATGGTGCTGTTGTTGATCGTCGGTTTCGTCGGGTTTAAACTGTATCAAGCTTTCTTGGGTCCATCTGTTACATCGCACGAAGCGTATTTTTATGTATATACAGGAGATTCTTATGATCAAGTTTTAGAGCGTATCAAGGCGCAAAATATTGTGCGTCATCCGGCATTGTTTGACTTTGCCGCCGCGCGTATGGATTATCCGGACATGGTAAAGCCTGGGCGTTACAAATTAACTCCGGGGATGAACAACAGACGATTTATAGGTAACTTGAGGGGAGGATACCAGGACGCGGTCAAATTGCAGTTTGCCAATATTCGACTGAAAGAGGATTTTGCGGGTTTTTTAGGTAGGAATTTTGAGGCGGATTCAGTGGCTTTCAGTGCCATACTGAACAATGAGGCCGTTGCAGAAAAATATGGATTTACGAAAGATAATTTCTACACCATGTTTATCCCCAATACATACAATATCTATTGGAATACATCACCCGATAAGGTCATTGAACGGTTGTATGAGGAGTACCGCAAATTTTGGACAGAGGAGAGGTTGGAGAAAGCCAAGGCTCTTAACTTGACACCTGTGGAAGTCTCTATATTGGCATCTATCGTACGGGGCGAAGCTTTACATAATGATGAGATGTCACAGATAGCAGGGCTTTATCTCAACAGGCTAAAAAAAGGTATGTTGCTCCAAGCCGATCCTACCGTTATCTTTGCACATAATGACTTTACGATCCGTAGGGTACTGAACAGGCATCTTATTCTGGATAATCCGTATAATACCTATCGTTATAAAGGGCTTCCTCCGGGACCGATCAATATGCCGCCTATCGTGGCTATAGATGCGGTGCTCAATCCTGCCCAACATAATTATATATATATGTGTGCTAAGGAGGATTTTTCGGGGTACCATGCTTTTGCGGAGACTGTGACCGAACATCAGGTCAATGCACGGAAATTCCAGAAGGCATTGGATGAACGGAATATTAAGAGGTGATGCGTATTGCGATGTGGGTATTGCGTATTGCGATTTGAGTGAGGGTACAACTGACAGTGGAGAGAGGACAGTTGAAAGTGGATAGTGGGGAGAGGGCGTTAATGCTGATTACTGACAACTGATAACTGATCACTGATAACAATTTTTACTTTAAAAAATAGTGTTTGTTTTTGATCATAAAATAAGGGTGCGTTACGCGGAGACTGACCAGATGGGTTATGTGTACTACGGGAATTATGCAGCTTTTTATGAAGTGGCGCGCACTGAGATGCTGCGTCAAACAGGTATTTCGTATAAGGAACTGGAAGAAATGGGGGTGATGTTGCCTGTCATTGAATTGCATACCAAATATTTTCAGCCTGCACGATATGATGACCTGATCACGATACGAACTACTATCCGCGAGCGGCCGGGTGTACGGATCAAGTTTGAATATGAGGTATTCAATGAGCAAGGGGAGTTGCTCAATACCGGCATGACACAATTGGTGTTTGTGGATATGCAAAAAAACAGGCCGTGCAAGTCGCCTCAAATCTTCCAGGACAAGATGGAAGTTTATTTTCGAGAGTAGGAAATGAATAGCTGTTGGAATGAAAAAACTTCATCATAATTTACGTATGTTTAGGCCATATGACAATCTCATCGAATGGTCTAAAGGGGCTTCCCTGCCGGGATTTGGCAAGTTGCCTTTATATACAGTGGCTACTTTTTTCTTTCAAGAGATCAAGCGGGAGACAATCCTCAATAAGGCTTCCTCACTGGCCTATAACTTTATGCTAGCGATTTTTCCGGGTATCATCTTTTTGTTTACGTTGATCCCTTATATCCCAGTCGATCACTTTCAAGAGAGGTTGATGGAGTTTTTAGCTATTATTATCCCGGCAGAAGCTTATACGGCCATACAATCTACATTGGAGGACATTGTCAAAAAGCAAAATGGAGGATTATTGTCTTTCGGTTTTTTGCTGGCGACCTTTTTTTCGACCAATGGTATGGTCAATCTGATGAGAGCTTTTAATAAAGCTTCCTTGTCCAGAGAAAACAGGAGCTGGGGAAAGAGAAGGCTGGTCGCTTTGGGGCTGTCCTTTGCTATTATCCTGGCTCTGTCGGTAGGGATCGCGGTCTTTACCATAGCTGGTGTGGTGATTTCGTATCTCAAAGATCAGATCACGTACGACCTGTCATGGTTCTGGACATTTGTCATCAAGAGCTCTCGGTGGGTCATTCTTTTTGCGATCTATTTTTTCACGGTCAGCCTTTTGTACCGCTATGGACCGGTGGTGTCCAAGCGTTGGCAATTGTTTAGTCCGGGGGCGACACTGGCTACGGTATTGGCAATCTTGATGTTCTCGGGTTTTGTTTTTTATATCAACAACTTCAATGCATACAATAAGCTTTATGGCTCTATCGGAACGATCATCGTGATCATGATATGGATGTATCTGAACTCGTTGATATTGCTGATAGGATTTGAGTTGAATGCAAGTATTGCTTTGTCGAAACAAAGTATTAAGATTGTGAAGCCTAGGGTTTATAATTCGTTTAAGCAGGAAGAGGGGCGGAGTGTTGAGTAAATTTTAGAATGGCGCAAGCGTCCCGCTTGTGCCCCAATGTTAGCGCACGAATCCTTTCGTGCGCCAGCGGTACTTGTGGGCATATACCGATAACCTTCCAAAAAAAATAAAACTTAAATCCTTGGAAATAAAACTTTTTCCTATCTTTGCACTTCCTACGACGTAGGAAAAAGGAGATAATTAATTAATGGCAAAAAAACAAGAAGCAGAAAAAGAGTTAGCGGCGAAAAACGCAGAGCTACAAGATGTTGACACTAAAGTAGTGAAGGACATTGAGAAAATCGAGTCTGAAGCAGATTCAAACTTAATCGACGAGATCAAATCAAACACCTGGATCACACCAGAGGGAGATTTTGATTGGGATGCTGATGAAAAGGCTTTCGGTAACTACAGCGAAGCTGAGCGTGCTCAATTGGAAGAGCAATACGCAGGTACTTTCAACCAAATCAATCAGGGTGAAATTATCGAAGGTACTGTAGTATCCATCAACAACAAAGACGTTGTTTTGAACGTTGGATTTAAATCAGACGGTCTTGTAGCTAGAACGGAGTTCCGCGACTTACCTGACTTAAAAGTTGGTGACAAAGTAGACGTATTTGTCGAATCACAAGAGGACGCAAATGGTCAGTTGGTCTTGTCACGCAAGCGTGCTAAAACACAAAAATCTTGGGAAGCTATCAATGAAGCATTGGAAAATGATGCGGTTATTGAAGGTTTCGTTAAGTCTCGTACCAAAGGTGGTTTGATCGTGGATATCAAAGGTGTAGAAGCATTCTTGCCTGGGTCACAAATCGACATTAAGCCTATCCGTGACTACGATATCTATGTCGGTAAAACGATGGAATTCAAGGTGGTGAAAATCAACCATGAGTTCAAAAACGTAGTCGTATCACATAAAGTATTGATCGAAGACGATTTGGAAAACCAAAAATCGGAGATCGTTGCAAAATTGGAAAAAGGACAAGTATTGGAAGGTACTGTCAAGAACATCACAGATTTCGGTGTATTCATCGACCTGGGTGGTGTAGACGGATTGCTTCACATTACAGACATCTCTTGGGGCCGTATCGAGCATCCGAAAGAAGTGTTGTCGCTTGACCAAACTATCAACGTCGTTGTTCTTGACTTTGACGATGAGAAAAAACGTATTGCTCTAGGTTTGAAGCAACTTTCTGAGCATCCTTGGGAATCTTTGGACACTGCTTTGGAAATAGGTTCTAAAGTAAAAGGAAAAGTAGTGACCGTAGCAGATTACGGTGCATTCTTGGAAATTATCCCGGGTGTAGAAGGTCTTATCCACGTATCTGAGATGTCATGGTCTCAAAACCTGCGTTCTCCACAGGAGTTCTTGAAAGTAGGTGATGAGGTAGAGGCTCAGATCCTGACGTTGGATCGTGAAGAACGCAAGATGAGCTTGGGTATCAAACAATTGACACCGGATCCTTGGCAAAATATCACCGAACGTTATCCGATCGGTTCTAAACAAACAGCTGTTGTGAAGAACATGACTAACTTTGGTGTGTTTGTAGAGTTGGAAGATGGTATCGATGGATTGATCCACATCTCTGATCTATCATGGTCTAAGAAGATCAACCACCCGAACGAATTCACTAAAGTAGGTGAGACATTGGAGGTTGTAGTGTTGGAGCTTGACGAAGAAAACCGTAAATTGTCCTTAGGTCACAAGCAGTTGGAAGAAAACCCTTGGGATACATTCGAAACGATCTTTACCGAAGGTTCTATCCATGAAGGTACAGTGATCAAAGTAGGTGACAAAGGCGATATCGTTGCTTTGCAATATGGTGTAGAAGGTTTCTGCCCTTCTAAGCACTCTATAAAGGAAGACGGTGCTGCATTGAAAGTAGACGATGTGACGGATTTCAAGATCATTGAATTCAACAAAGAAAACAAACGTCTGGTCATTTCCCACTCCCGTATTTGGGAAGAAGCTAAAGAGGAAGCTCGTAAAGAAGAATCCAATTCACGTAAAAAAGATGCTAAAGCAGCATCTAATGCCGTGAAGAAAGTGAAAGAATCTGTAGAGAAATCCACTTTAGGTGATTTAGACATCCTGGCTCAATTGAAAGAGCAAATGGAAGGTGATGAGAAAAAATCGAAGTAATCACTAGATTTTTCTGAATAACTTGAAGCCCCGATCATTTGATCGGGGCTTTTTTTATTAGGCCAAGATTTAGGTACCCTGCAAAAAACGCTAGGCATAGGTATTTGTCGCTCCAATTTTTTTAACATTTCTTGTTTTTATTTTAACAAATGATTCTGTAACTTTAAGCCAATTATAAGCTTGAATGTAAGTCGGTTAAGTTGGCTTTATATTTGTGGCTGTGTATCTTATTAAAGGAGGTCTATATTATGGTCACTCAAGGAAAAAGGATAATCCTGTTGTTTTGTATGCTTTTAGGGCTGTTGCCTGTCTATAGCCAAAAAAAAGCTAAGGTTTTTCCTTATAAAGGAAGCGGTTTGAGTAAAGAGGAAGCTGCCATGCATTTGTTGAGTAGGTTTACCTACGGTTATAATGTGAAAGATGTGCAGCAAATCCAAAAAGAGGGATTGGAAAAATGGTTTTTCAGACAGTTGCAGGCCAAAGGAGAAGACAAGGAGCTGGAGGAGATGCTGGAGCCCTATGCAGATGCGCTATTGGATAACCGTACGGTTGTCCAAAAATACCCTCGAGGGCCTCGTGTACGAAGGATGATGCTCGATGAAGGCTATATTCCTCAAGATTCTGTCGATAATAAAAGTAAGTTTTACAAGGCTGCTGTGAAAAATTATATGGCAGAAAAAGGAATTCATCCCGAACAGGAACTGTATAGGAAATTTATTGCGACTAAAGTCTTGCGGGCAGCATTTTCTACCAATCAGCTGCATGAAGTCATGACAGACTTTTGGTTCAACCATTTTAATGTATCGTTTACCAAGCCGCAGTCTGCCACCTTCATTCCGTCGTACGAGAACCATGTCATTCGACCCGAAGCGTTAGGACGTTTTGAGGATCTGTTGCTGGCCACAGCCAAATCTCCGGCCATGTTGCTCTATCTGGATAATGCTTCGAGTAAAGCGGAGCAGCCCAAGGCAAAAAACAAAACGGGTATCAACGAAAATTACGCCAGGGAGCTCATGGAGCTGCATACCTTGGGCGTAGATGGCGGGTATACACAAAAGGATGTGTCGGAAGCCGCCCGTATACTGACCGGATGGACGAACTATCCGATGAATGGCTATGGCAATACGAATTTCATTAAGAATATAGAAAAGAGTCTCAATAATCCCAAAAATCCGAGTGTAATCGATGGAGATTTTATCTTTGCAGCCAGCCGACACGACAAAGGCAAAAAGGTAGTATTGGGCCGACATTTTGAAAATAATGGGTATAATGAAGGTGTAGAGTTAATTTCCTTTTTGGCGAGTAGACCACAGGCTGCTCGATTCATCTGTAAAAAAATTGCTGTTCGTTTTGTCAGTGACGATCCGGACAGCACCTTGGTCAATGAAATGGCCAAGACATTTCTCGAATCTAAAGGAGATATCAAAAAGGTATTGACCGCCATGGTCTATTCTCCTGAGTTTTGGCGCAAAGACAACGTGTATAGTAAGGTAAAAACACCTTTTGAACTGGCTATCAGCAGTGTGAGAGCTTTGGATGCACAGGTGGAAAATCCCAACCGTTTGGTCAATTGGGTTACACGTATGGGTGAAAAAAAATACTATTACATTGCACCTACAGGATTTCCGGATAAGTCAAGCTATTGGATCAATACGGGTGCTCTCTTGAATAGAATGAATTTTGGTCTATCCTTTACTTCCAGTAGAGCATCGGGTGTAGATGTAGACCTTTTGGAGTTGACAGGCTACCGAGAACCAGAAAGTCCAGAGCAGGCTTTAGAAGTGTATGCAGCCCTTTTGCTGCCGTCAACGGATATCGAGACGTTAAAAAATAGACTCGGCCCCTTGTTGACTGCCCAGAATTTGCAACAAAAAGTAGAGAAGTCATCCGGTGGTAAGATGCAGATGATGAGGGATATGGAGAAAGAAAAGCCGAATAGTAAACAACGGCTAAATGATAAAAAATCAAATAATGCCATGTTGGCGCAGGTGGTAGGGCTTATTATTGGCTCTCCTGAATTTCAAAGACGTTAGTGATGTATACACGTAGAGCATTTTTAAAATCATCGGGATTAGGTTTACTAGGCGTAGGTCTGATAGGTGGTATCCCTGCTTTTGTGGCTGAGGCCGTAGCAAGGGAGAAAAACAATCCTTTATATAGCAAAAGGAAAGTCATTGTCTGTATCTTTCAACGAGGAGCAATGGACGGTTTAATGGCCGTCAGTCCTTTTGAAGATGCTTATTTCCGTGAAGCGAGACCCAACTTGTTCATGGATGCTGCAAAAAGTGCAGGAGGAAATGCCTTGATTGACTTGGATGGACGGTTTGGGCTGCATCCGAGTATGAAGGCTTTTGAGTCTGTCTTTCGCGACAAAAGACTGGCAATCGTACATGGGATAGGTTCTCCTAATACGACAAGATCCCATTTTGATGCACAGGATTATATGGAATCGGGGACACCGTTCCAGAAAAATACAACCAGCGGATGGTTGAATAGGGCTGTAGGCTTGATGGGCCACGATCATGCTCATACTACTACACCGTTTTCAGCGGTCAGTCTGACACCTGCGCTTCCCCGTTCATTATATGGTCACAACGAAGCCTTGGCAATCAGCGATCTGAAGAATTTTAAGATCCAAGGGAATGGAGCTGTTGTAAAGCAGAATGCCAAAAGTTTTGAAGAACTCTATGATCAAACGAGCGTAGACTTGCTACGGGATACAGGCAAGGGGAGTTTTGAAGCGATGAAGCTGTTGCAGCGTAATCTGGTCAAAAACTATAAACCGGCTAATAACGTCGTATATCCAACCAGCAGCTTAGGCAATTCGTTGAAACAAGTGGCCCAATTGATTAAGATGGATGTAGGTTTGGAAGTGGCTTTCACAGAATCGAATGGATGGGATACGCACTATAACCAAGGGAAAGATACAGGGATATTTGCCCGGAATGTAGCGGATTTGACCAATTGTATTATGGCATTTTGGAATGATATGGAAGCTTATCAGGATGATGTGTTGGTCATGACGATGACAGAATTTGGCCGTACGGTACATCAGAATGGTACGAATGGTACGGATCATGGTAGGGCTTCCTGCAATTTTATCTTAGGCAATCATGTGGACGGAGGTAAGGTACACGGGATCGTGGATACTTTGGCCAAAGAGAATCTGGAAGATGGCCGGGACTTGAAGGTGACGACAGACTTTAGGTCCGTGTTTTCCGAAGTTGCAGAAAAACATCTCAAGGTAAAGGATAAAAAAGAACTTTTCCCGGACTGGAACGGAGAGGGAATAGGCGTGATGAAAGGGTGATAATGATATAGCCCTATAAGTTTTGAGAACCTTATAGGGCTATATATTTTCAAATTTAACAATACTCGTCAAAAGCCGCGATAAGATTGTCGGCGATCATTTGAGCGGGTCTGCCTTCGATCATGTGTCTTTCAATCATGTGTACAAGTTTGCCGTCTTTGAATAAGGCCATAGCGGGTGAAGATGGAGGATAAGGCAACATGTATTGACGAGCCTTGTCTACAGCATCTTTTTCCATGCCGGCAAAGACAGTAACCAATTTACTTGGTTTTTTTCCATTCTCTACTGCAAAACGGGCTGCAGGACGTGCATTGGCTGCGGCACAGCCGCAGACAGAGTTGACGACAACAAAGACGGTACCCTCTGCAGGGATGGCCCCATCTACTTCTTCCGCAGTTTTTAACTCTTGAAAACCGGCATCTACCAATTCTTGGCGCATCGGTGCTACTAAATATTCTGGATACATCTCTCTTTAAATTAAAAAGTTAAAATTCAAAAATAAAAACCAACCGTTCCCTCTCTTTTGGGGAGGGATAGGGAGGTGAATACAAAGATAGGGGATTCTAGTTCGTTCATCAAGATATTATCCTCAATATAATGTCACTTTTGAGCAGAAAGCTTTTGTGAGGTTTTGAAATGACCTCGGTTTCAAGTAATTTTGTGACTTAAAAAAAATAAAAGAATAATTATGTCATCATTAGAAACTATGTATGTGCCTTACAAAGTCAAAGATATTTCTCTAGCAGAGTGGGGACGCAAAGAAATAGAGTTGGCCGAAGCAGAGATGCCGGGCCTGATGAGCCTTCGTCGGGAGTTCGGAGCTTCCAAACCGTTGAAAGGCGCCCGTATAGCCGGATGTCTGCATATGACTATCCAAACGGCCGTTTTGATCGAAACTTTGGTGGAACTAGGAGCAGATGTTTCCTGGTCATCGTGCAATATTTTCTCTACACAAGATCATGCGGCGGCTGCTATAGCTGCTGCAGGAATTCCAGTCTACGCGTGGAAAGGCATGACAGAAGAGGAATTTAATTGGTGTATAGAGCAGACATTGTTCTTTGGTGAAGAGCGCCAACCGTTGAATATGATATTGGATGATGGAGGGGATTTGACCAATATGGTTTTTGATCAATTTCCGGAACTGATTGCTGGTGTTCGTGGGTTGTCTGAGGAGACCACTACAGGCGTGCACCGTCTGTACGAAAGATATAAAAACGGTACACTGCATTTGCCGGCGATCAATGTCAATGACTCCGTGACGAAGTCAAAATTTGACAATAAATACGGATGCCGTGAGTCATTGGTGGATGCGATCCGTCGTGCTACGGATCTGATGTTGGCCGGAAAGGTAGCTGTAGTAGCCGGTTACGGAGACGTGGGAAAGGGATCGGCGGAATCCTTGCGTTCGGCAGGCGTACGTGTGATCGTAACTGAAATCGATCCTATCTGTGCGCTGCAAGCGGCCATGGAAGGGTATGAAGTGAAGAAAATGGCGGATGCCATCAAGGAAGCGAATATCGTCGTCACGACGACAGGCAATAAAGATATCATCCGTGCTGAGCATTTCCAGGCTATGAAGGATAAAACCGTTGTTTGTAATATCGGGCATTTTGACAATGAAATCGACGTAGCTTGGTTGAATACCAACTACGGTAATACGAAAGTAGAGATCAAACCGCAAGTGGATAAATACACCGTAGACGGTAAGGATATTATTCTGTTGGCTGAAGGCCGTTTGGTAAATCTGGGGTGTGCTACAGGACACCCATCGTTTGTGATGTCCAACTCGTTTACCAACCAGACGTTGGCACAGATCGAATTGTGGACAAATACAGATCAATACGAGAAGAAAGTATATACCTTGCCTAAACATCTGGATGAAAAAGTGGCTCGCTTGCATTTGGCACATATCGGTGTGGAACTGGAAGAACTGACTGCGGAGCAAGCGGCTTATATCGGTGTAGCCGTAGAGGGTCCTTACAAGCCGGAAGCGTATAGATACTAGTTTTAAAGTACTATCGGCTACAAGCCGATAGTACTTTAATTGCTTTTAACCCATTTTCCAACCTTTCTTTTTCTAAGCCGGAGATCATGGTATAATTAGCTTCAATAGCCTTCAACTCTTTTTTCCAAATTTCTAAGAAATGCGCTTGTTGACCCGGAAAATCCCGTAGGGGATCGTCTTCCCAGGGCAGATCGATGTCCATGAGTAGGTAGTGGTCGTATTTTCTGTTTCTGATCTCATCTTTTACTTCTTGAGGGGTATCGCCAAAAAGGTGGTCACACCATATCTTGATGGTCATGATGGTCACATCACAGATGAGTATGTTGTTTTTTGCCAGAGGAATAAGTGCTTCCTCCAACGCCAATTGACCATAGAACATATTGACCTCATCTTGCAAGGTATATTGATTGCGAAGATTTCGGCAATAGTAGCGGGCATATTCGGGTACGCATACTGTTCCAAGCTGTTCGCCAAGGTATTTTGCCATCGTTGATTTTCCGGTGGATTCGGGACCTACAACGGCTATCTTCAGAATACCTCGCTTGTTCTCTCGTATATTCATACAAGGCAATATTACTGAAAATTTTGTAGGATACGAGAAGCTTTATGCGACAAAAGCGATAGGATTGCTCTGTTGCGTTTGAAAAAAATATTTTTTATTTTTACGTAATGTAAAAAAAATCAGCTTATGAAGCCCCAGGTTATACAAGATCACAACGGAAAGCCGACAGGAGTATTTATTCCGATTGAGGATTGGAACAACATCAAAAAAAAGTATCCGGACTTTGACCAGATTGGCGATGAGTTGCCCCAATGGCAAAAGGATATAATAGATTTAAGATTAAATGATTTGGATAACCCCGAAAAAATTAAATCTATTGAAAATCTTTTTGAAGTATTGGATAAAGAGTAAGAGTTGTGGAATATACTGTTGTTTACCATAACGATACAGAGGAGGACATCAGAAAAGCAAAAAAATGGTATAAGGAACAGTTGCAAGGTCTTGAAAAAAGGTTTGCTTTATCTGTAAAAGAGACTATAAAGTATATTATTGACAATCCTTTGCTTTTTGAAGTGAAATATAAGGAAACAAGAATTGCTTTTACTAAAGTATTTCCTTTTGGTGTACATTATCACTTCAACCAACATACAAAAACGATCACGATCGTGGCTATTCTTCATACGTCTATAAATCCCCAAAAATGGGTTAGACGAAGGCTTTAAACTCTGATATGTAATTGTTCCTATCTTCACCTAAGGAACATTTGTATGATTGCTGTATTTGAAAATTCTTGAGAATATTCATTTTTATTAGAAACAATACCTACTTTTACGGTTTGTGAGATAATGTTGTGCTTTTTTGAAAAAACATGAAAAAACCTGTTCTTGTTATTAAGTTTGGTTCGGCTTCTGTGACATCCCAGGGCGAGATTGATGAACGTGTTATATTGGAAATAGCCAGGCAGGTTTCTATATTGCAGTCCGATTATAACATCGTTTTGGTGTCTTCGGGAGCCGTAGCGGCAGGCAAGAAATTTATACCTCGGTATAAGGGAACCTTGGAAGAGCGCAAGGCTGCGGCGGCTATCGGTAATCCGTTGCTGATCCGTAAATATTCAACGTATTTTAAACCTTTTCATATCGCATTGGCACAAAGCTTATGCGAGCGGCATCATTTTTCGAATAGGAATCAGTTCTTACAGCTTAAAAGTACGTATGAGACCCTTTGGAAGCATAATATCATCCCTATAGCCAATGAAAACGATGTGGTCAGTAACAAGGAATTGAAATTTTCGGACAATGACGAATTGGCTACTTTGATTGCTGTTGGTTTTGGAGCAGAAAAACTGTTGCTATGTACTTCTGTTTCTGGTGTATTGGACGCGGACGGCAATGTCATAAGGGAGATCAAGGCTATTGATAAGTCGGCACTATCGTTGGCCCGAACAGACAAATCATCTGTGGGATTGGGTGGTATGACTTCTAAGCTGACATTTGCACGACTCGCTACGCAGATGGGTATCAAGACTGTTATCTTTAGCATGGCCGAAGATAATGCAATCCTGAAGGCTGTAAAGGACGAGATTGGTACGGTGTGTCTGGCACAACAGAAAAAAGTGTCCTCCCGCAATAAGTGGCTGGCGAGTGGTAGTCTGATTACGGGATTGGTACAGGTGGATAAGGGTGCTATGGAGGCCTTAAAGAAGAGAAAAAGCCTGCTTGCGGTGGGCGTGACCCAGATTGTGGAAGGGTTTGAGATAGGGGAGGTTTTTCATATTGCAGATGAAGAAGGCACTATACAGGCGGTGGCCAAATCAAAAGTCGATTCGACAGATTTAAAAACTAAAAGAAAGAACCTGGAAATAGCACATGCCGATGATATCGTGTTACTGTAAAGGTTAGTGTATGATAAAAAATAAACCACAATTTGGTTTGATTGGGCGTATAGACGTCAAGTTAAGCACATTTGTCGTCATATCGACGAAGTATGAGGAGATATCTATGGATAAATGGGACTAATTTTCTAGCTGACCATAGATTTCTCCCTTTGGTCGAAATGACGTTTTTTGAGAACATGTGGTATAATAAAAAGTAGTGTATAAAAAGACAAAATAGACTATGCAAAAAGATATTAAACAGGAATTGCTAAATAGCCGTAAGGCCAAAAAATCATTGAGCAGTCTCAATAGAGAGGACAAGCAGCGTATATTGAACGCTTTGGCCACCGCTTTGCGAAATCATGTAGCCGAGATTTTGGTTGAAAATGAGAAAGATCTGATCAGAATGGATTCCGCAGACTCCAAGTATGATCGGCTGAAACTTACGGCAGAGCGTATAGAAGATCTTGCACAAAGTGTTCTTGACGTATCTCAGCTGGATGACCCAACCAACCAGTTGATTTCCTCGCGAAAGCTGTCCAATGGGCTGTTGGTTGAAAAAAAGACCGTGGCTCTCGGTGTGGTAGGTGTCATCTACGAAGCTCGTCCAAATGTGACTATCGACGTGGCAGCTTTGTGTATCCAATCCGGCAATGTATGTCTGCTGCGTGGCGGATCGGATGCCTGGTTTACGAACAGTTATTTGGTGAGCTTGATTCGGGATGTACTGCTTGAGGTAGAGGCGGATTCGAACATTGTACAGTTATTGCCCACGGATCGGGAGCTGGTTTCTGACTTGTTGACGGCTACGGATTTTGTCGATATCATTATTCCACGTGGATCGCAGTCGTTGATCGATTTTGTTCGTGAAAATGCAAAAGTCCCTGTCATTGAGACAGGCGCGGGAGTATGCCATACGTATGTGGACAAGACTGCGGATCTGGATAAAGCAGCAAAAATCGTGGCTAATGCCAAAATATCCCGCCCTTCGGTATGCAATGCGTTGGATACGGTTTTGCTAGACAGAGAAATTGCGCCCGACTTTATGAATAGGGTATTGCCTTATTTCGAAGAAGCGCAGGTAGAAGTCTTTGCGGACAAAGCCGTGTTGGATAAAGTAAAAGAGACGGGCTACCCTTATGTACAAGAAGCGCAAGAAGCGGACTTTGGCAGGGAGTTTTTGGATTTCAAATGTTCGGTCAAAGCAGTTGAGGGATTGGACGAAGCCTTGGAGCACATTGCCAATTATTCATCAAAACATTCGGAGTGTATTGTTTCCAATGATCCTCAAAATATTGCTACGTTTATGAATGCGGTGGATGCGGCTGCAGTATATGCCAATGCTTCTACACGGTTTACGGATGGCGGTGAGTTTGGTCTTGGAGCTGAGATCGGTATTTCGACGCAAAAACTCCATGCGAGAGGGCCTTTTGCTCTGGAAAAATTGGTGACGGAGAAATGGTTCGTGACGGGAGATGGACAGGTGAGGTGATCGAATTGTATGGGCAAAAACCGAACGTAGCGAACTCATCGAAGATAAATCTTTTGCCCCTACTGATAACTGGCCACTTACAACTTACAACTAGAAAAAAATGGGAATTCGTTACGAAAAAGATACAATCTTGAATTGGATCAACGAAATGGGGAAATTTCTCCGGCTCGTGGTGGGCAAATGGGAAGGCAATGTGGAAGAGCTTTCCGAATCTGTAGATGTGGAGTCGGGTTATACAGAGTTTTTTCGACAAGACAGAACCCGGTTTTTAGAATGGGACAATCTGCAATTGGAGGAGTTTGTGTCTACATTGGAATCGGAACAGGTGCGTCCATTGGCGCAATTGTTGATGTACGACGGCCTTCTGTCGGAAAACCGGAATCTACTGGAAAAAGCCAGGTTTCTCTTTGAACTGAATATGCGAAACAGTGGTAGTTTTGCTTTTGAAGACTATGGTTTTCTAGCGAAAATTGATAATAAACTGAAATCTTAACTTTTCCAAAGTTCAGACCTTTGGAAAAGTTTAAACTCCTATTTTACTGCTTAATCAACATAACCCTCTTTGATTGATACACAATAGTATCTCCGGGCTGTAACTGCTTTTTTATTTCATTATTAAATGTCCGGAAAGAGCCTGCCGAAGCAGAAAGACAGGTTTGGTCTTGACCTTTAGAGTGCACTAAAAGAGCCATCAAAGGTACGTATAGTTGTCCGTTTCGAATTTCGAGCCGTCCGGTGGGATAAAATTCGTAATAGCCTGAATACCCCGTTTCAGGAGGTAAATAATGAAATATTATGGATTGGGTCGGGCTGGAAGAATTTTCCATGAGTACCAACGATTAGGGTTGGGGCCGATAGGCATTATAGCAGATTCAATCGCTGTAATATCGATGTAGGAAGAGGTTCGTTGGCTTATTTTCCCTTTTGAAGAAGCCGACTCATTCATATAATAAGTGTCTACCGTACCATCTTCATGAAAATCTAATCTGAGCGTCGATGAATTGTTGTCGGTAAGGTCGGTTCTCTTGTCGAAGAGAAAGTAATCTTGTTGTCCATGCCGTTGTACAAATTCTTTGATCAAGCTGGTCTTCGTGATCTGTCCCTCTTTGGTCAGCATCACTACAGCATCTATGGTGACGGTAGAAGCCGGTTTATATTGTCCGTTGATCAGTAATTCATCATTTTTCTTACAGGCTATGAAAGCTGCCAGAGAGAAAAGTAGGAGGCTATTTTTGTATAAGCTGTTCATAATGTAATTAGTTTGCAATATTTTTGGTCATATAAAATGTAAACCTAAGAAAAAGACACGATTTTTCAATAATATGTTTTGTCGAATGTTGCCACAGTATAATTAATAATTGCTTATTGTTATATTAGACAAATATAAATGTGAATATTGGATTTAATGATAAATATATGGAATTTGATTAGGAGACTTGATGTTTCTTATATAATCTACTATATTTGTAGACATTAATTTATTGTTGGTTTTTAAAATTTAAATAATATGGGATTAAGACTAGGCGATGATGCGCCAAACTTTCAAGCAAAGACGTCAATAGGAGATATTGACTTTTATGAGTATATCGATGGTAGTTGGGCAGTGTTGTACTCGCACCCGGCAGACTTTACACCCGTATGTACGACAGAATTGGGTCGTACAGCACAACTGAAGTCTGAGTTTGAGAAACGCAATGTCAAGGTGTTGGCATTGAGTGTAGATGGTGTTGCAGAGCACTTGAACTGGATAAACGATATCAATGAGACACAAAACTGTGAAGTTGATTTCCCGATTATTGCAGATAGTGACCGTAAGGTAGCGGAATTGTATGATATGATTCACCCGAATGCTTCGGCTACGGCTACCGTAAGGTCAGTGTTTGTTATTGGTCCAGACAAGAAGATAAAATTGACATTGACTTATCCTGCATCTACAGGACGTAATTTCAATGAGATCTTGCGTGTGATTGATTCATTGCAGTTGACAGCAGATTATTCAGTGGCGACTCCTGTAGATTGGAAAGATGGAGAGGATGTGATTGTCGTTCCGGCAATCAAGACGGAAGACATTCCGGCCAGGTTTCCGAAAGGGTTTAAGGAAATCAAACCTTACCTACGTACGACACCTCAACCCAATAGGTAGTAAATTTGTACCGTATTAAATAGAAAAAGCCAACTTTTTTAGTTGGCTTTTTCTTGTTTATAGTCATTTTTCTTTTTTCGTAACATCAAGGATACTATTGACGCAATCAATGTAATGATAATCAATTGCCCCAACATGTAAAGAGGACTGAAGGCATATGTCTCCGTGCCAGAAAAATAAAGGAAAGTCTGTGTTGAAATAGACAAACACAAAAAAATACAAAAATATATCCAAAAGGTTCGCATAGGAATATTTTCTTAAAGTTAAGGATTAATTTTGTTATTGTCAAATATTCCCGTTTTGTAGCAAGAGATAGTTATTAGGAAAAGGAGCTGTGGTAGGTAAGTAGAGACGCGTTAATCGCGTCTCAGAAAGGTATACAACAAAAAAGGTATGATCTACATGTGATCATACCTTTTTTTGATTAATTTTTTATTAAAATACCTTAACAATATAGATATAGTCCTGCAACCTTTTAATCTGTTCGGTTCGCGGCAGATGGGTCAAAGTGTTTTTGTTGTTCAGAACAATGTTTCCTTTCAAAGAATCGGTAGGGATGCGATTCAGTGTTTCGATGAGTTCTTTTGTTTTGATGGCGAAAGCAGCACCATCTATTCCTTTTTGTTTACCCGAAATTATCCCAATAACATTCCCATGGTGATCTAATACAGGTCCACCACTATTTCCTGGGTTGACGGGAATAGATATTTGATAGGCAATGGTGTCCCCTGCATATCCGGTGTTCGAACTCAGATAACCCTGACCATAGACGGCTTCATCCCGTGGGAAACCAATGGTATATATGTCTTCACCAAGATCTGATTTTTGTTTCTTGAATGTGTAAGGTACATTTTTGGGTGTTTTGAAATTGTCATCGTCAATATGAAGGATTGCCAGATCCTTGATGGGATCCGAGAATACGATTTTGGCACGGAAAGACTGGCCTTTACTGTTTTGTAGATGTACCGAATCTGCCCCGTTGATGACATGGTTGTTGGTGACCACATAGCCGTCTTTGGTCAGCATAAATCCTGTTGCTCCAAAGTGGATAGGTGTGGAGGCTTTTGATGTATTGCTGTTCATGTCACGAATAGCTTTGTTTTGTTCGTTGACATCTTTTTTTACAGAATTCATCTCACGGCGTAGTGCACTGTAGTCTGTTGTTGCTTTTTTGATATTAGTGAAATATCCGGTCAGCCAAAGTGTCGAAAAGACGGAGATCAATGCTACGGCTGCTGCTATGCCGGCGTTGATTTGCAAACGGCTCCATAGAGACAATCTCTTTTTCTCTGTAGTAGGTGTAGATGATGGTTGTATGTTTTTACCTTCCTCCACCAAAGCTTTGTTAAAAGCTTTTCTTTTCTCTGCTTCTTGCCAAATGGCCAAAAAAGAGATATGCTCGTCCAATAAATCAGCGTACTCCGGATGGTTACGACAGTACATTTCAAAAGCTGTCTTATCCTCGCCTGTCAGCTCATCCCTTAAATATTGGTCAGCCCAATCCAAAAACTCTTGTCGCCCCATGCTTACTCTATTTTTCCAATTTATTTATACTAAAATATAATTTTTTGAGCCGTTGCAAGCACTTGTATTTCTGTGTCTTTGCATTGTCTGTAGAGGTATAACCAAACTTGTCCTTGATATCCTGCATAGACATATTGCCGATATAGAAATCATTCAGCAATGTCTTGCAAGGCTCTCCAAGCTGTTCTAAGGCCAACCCCATCTGTTCAAAGTTGCTCTCGATAATCTCGTGTCTTTCGATGTCATCCTCTACTTTCAGTACATCTTCAAAATCAGAAATGTCTGATGTCTTTGTCGACGTTCCCTTCCGTGTCAGTTGTTTGAGCCATAACCTTCTGCTGACGGCATACAAAAAAGTACTGAGCTTGCTGTTTAACTCAAATTTACCTTGAGTAAGTCTATCATACAATACCATCACAGCATCCTGAAAGATATCCTTGGCCTCATCTCCCGAACCGTTGTTATTGATGATCATGTGGGATATACTGGGGAAAAAGAGTTTATACAATTTGTTGATGGCTCTGTTGTCACCCTTTGCTATCCCCTTCATCAATTCCTGGTCGGAAACTTCAGATGGCAATATGTGCTTTATCTTACTCACTTATTAATACCTTAAAATCCAAATAGTAACCCTTGTAATGTCTAAAATCTGATGTAAATAGATACGAATCCAAACGTAATCGTATTTTCGGACAATTGCCACTGTAAAAATATAATTTTTTGCCTTAATACGTTTGTACTATAACGTATGATTTTATAAGAAAATTATTAAGGAGTAATATCCTTATTTATGTGTGGTGGTTTTAGGTGTTTGCATGGTTCATTTTGAGGTCGTTCAAATATCCCCATTATACTACCATCATAACCCTGGGCATGGAGGAGTATCAATATATACTCTTCGTTCCTTTCGGATGATTCTATGCGGAGTACAGCGTCTTCGTCTTCCAAGTCAATACTTAGATTTGAAACCGTTGGCAATTCTTGAGAGAGGTGTTTTTTTAGCTTTTGGAAGCGTGACCAGGTATCTATGGAAGTTTTGTAGATGAATACGTAGTTTTTCATATTTGATAATACACGTGCTTTTATGAAGGGCCTATCTTAATAGTGTCAAGATAGGATTGATCTGTCATGCATAAAAGATTCTTTCGGTCAATGCGTGTTAGATAGGGGGTAAAACAGTCGGTTTTTTCGGTGGGGTGACCATTACTTACGTTAAAGAAAAATATGTTTTTTCGTAAATCATTTTCCGTATATAATTTATATACGTTGGTATCAACATATTGAGTATAATTGATAAGCCATAGATGACCTGTCTCGTTCACACCATTTATGCCGGAATAATAGAGAACTTCATCATTGGTAGGATTAAAGGGATATTGCTGTGTAGCATTTACTTGATTAAAATCAATTAGCTTTAAATCGTATTTAAGACTTGCATCGCTGTATTCCAAACTCTTTTCGTAGTTTCCCATACTTAAATACACCCTGCTTAACATCGCTAGTACGGCTGGTTTTGAAGGTCTAGTTACAACTAAAGGTTTGTCGGGTAAAAGAGGTAAGGCTTCCAACAGGTCTGCAATAATTTTATCATATGTTTCTTTCAGCGTGGCTCTGCGTGATGGAGTGGATATATCAGCTGTTTCACGGAGCGGAATACCGGGCAAATTATCGGCCTGCTGTTCATCGAATGGGGGGGCAAACACCTGAGCCAGATTCCAAAACTGAAACGAACGGTAAAATAATGCACTACCTTTTATATTATTATAAGCAGCTTGTTCGGCAGGTGTGGGCTGGATTTTTTCTAACCCTTCCAAAGCTATATTAGCATAGAACACTACACGATACGGGGCTACCCAATCTTTTGTGTCATTTGGCCAAGGAATATCCTTGTTCCAGGTATAAATGGCTTTTAGGAGCGTACTCCCACCTTCATAATCCACATCTTTCAAATAGTATTCGTCGGCTCCAGCGGTGGCTATAGCAGGATCGGCCCCGCGTGTATTACGTCCACCATTTATATATTCGTCATTGTCAAGTAGCTTTTGCAGGTCCTCCAACCCCTCGGGAACGACAAGCCCGTCATTTGGTTTTTCATCCAAATAATTATCGCATGCAATATAGAAGATAGCGATCAGGGAATAGAGTGGAAAAAGTATATGTTTAGCTTTCATTTTATAGCGGTTAAAAGGTTACATTAATACCCAGGGCATACGTTTTACCCGGTGTTAAGCTATAGGTATGGTTGGGGTCTATATCATTTTTATTGGCTTTCCAGATGATTCCTAAATTGGATAGGTAAGCATTGATGGAAATCCTTTGAACTGGCAGAAATGCCGGGCGCTCAAACGTATAGCCAGCGGTAACATCCTCAAAACGGATATGGTCACCTTTTTCGATAAGTGCATCCGAATACAGATAGAAACTTTCGCTTAGCGAATTGGCAGGATATACCATCGCAGGTACATTCGTATTTGCTTCGTCTCCCGGTTTTTGCCAACGTTTGCTGTAATCACCATGCCCTAACCAACTACTAAATAATTGAGAATATTGGACAGATGGTCTTCTGAAATAATAGTTGAACTTGTAGCTGATATTAAAGGACAACGAAATATTTCGATAGTCAAAGGTATTTCTTAATGCACCAAAAGAAGTAGGGTGCGTAGGATAATAGTTCATTTCTGACAAGGGTGTTTGATTGTACAAAGCAGAAGCATCACTACTTATTTCATTATTAATGTAACCTTGTGGAGCACCGTTTTCAGCATTCAGTCCCGCCCATTTAAACGCATAAATGGCGTTAATATTCCTTCCAATTACAGGGTTGATCATATAGTCCGCCAGATAAGCATTCCCCAATGCAGACACAGGCATATCATATTGGGTTACTTTGGTGAAATGGTAGTTATACAGCAAATCTGTTTTCCAACGAAACAGTCGATCAAGCAGTACTGCACCGATTTTTAAATCCACCCCATCACCTTTTATCTGTGCAAGATTTCCGTAATAGCTAACAGGGCCATCATTCACGGACATGCCCGTCGTAGGGTCTAAAGGGGCCGATCCAAGCAGGTCGTACCCCTTTTTACGATAGTATTCCATACTGCCGTAAAATCTGTTGTCGAGTATAGAGAAGTCTAGCCCTATATTCGCCATCTTGATCGTCTCCCAACGTAAAGAAGCATTCGGAGGAGTTATTATTGTTATATGTTCCAATTGGTTAAGCTTCCAATTAAAATTTTCATATCTTCCCGTTGTATAAGCCGATACCCTTTTTGAAACATTTCCTTGTGAACCATAGGTAAAGCGAAGTTTTAGGCTATTTACCCATTCCAGGTTAAAATTTGGCTCTTTATCAATTTGCCAGGCTGTACCCACGGACCAAAGCGGCACCTGCTTCTGATTGGTTTTTACACCGAAAAGGTTAGACGCGTCTACCCGGGCACTTCCGGACAGATAATATCGGGATAGGTAACCATAGGTGGCATTGGAGTAGTACGATATGTACCTATCCACTGCTCCACTAATCGCCCAGCCTGACGGTATTCGCTCTGTAACATATGGCGCTAATATACCGTATTGGTACTGTGGATATTGCTGATTATAGTTTAGTCCGGTCGTATTGGTACTTCCTTTTTTACTATAGCCATAGTATGTATTCGTATTGCCTGCAGATCGCAATTCCTTGATTTCCCAGCCTGCTATGGCGTTAACTTCATGCTTGCCTGCCCAGTTCTTATCGTAGCTTAGCTGTACCCGTCCTTGGTGCGAAAAAGAGGTGCTGTTGTCTTTTCTGATAATTTCACCCATAGGTATGGGGCGGATAATATTACTATTATCGTCGATGGTTGAAAAGCGATTGACTAAATCCCGCACGTAATAGGCATCTTTATTGTAATGGTTGTTAGTGAGATTGTCGGCGTAAAGGAGCTGATATCTTAAACTTAGTGCCAGCCCATCGATAAATATATAGGTTGCTCCTGTATTGGCAATAGCTTGGCGGGTTCTCATTTTAAATTCCCTTCTATCTATTTCATCTAAAGGGTTGTATTCCCAATTCAGTAGACCCTTACTTTGGGCATCATCAATAAAGTCCTTTGTATAGTTCCAATAGATAGGCTGGCCATTACCATTGTCATCCACCAATTGCGCATACGGGTAAAGGCTTTTAAAGCTCCCGCTTTGCATCCCGATACCTAAATTTTCGCCGTAAGTATTGTTACTCTGCATAAAGTTTAGGCCCAAATCAATCGAAAACTGTTTGGATAGGTAAAATTGATTTTGACTTCTTAGTGTTATCCTGTCTCTGCCGTCACCAACCAGTGCCATCTTTTGTTTATCGTAGCCTGCCGAAATATAATAGTTTGCATTTTCCGTTCCCCCGCTTACGTTTAATGCGTGTTGTTGTATAACGCCAGTCTGGTAAAAATACTTTTCTAAATCTTTCCTAACATCATAGTTTCGATACTTATCGATCGCCTGTTGCAATTCGCTTTCTGTCATTGTGGGATTACTTTTCTGCTGACGTAATAGCTGGATTACCGGTGTAAAAGGTGGAAAGAGATAGCCGTCTTGGTGCATGCTTTCGTCCGCCTGGTAATACCCCAATTCATAAAGCTGTTGTTCAAGATCTATATAATCGGAGCTTGATATCTTAGGCAGACTATAGAGATCGGGTTTTCGGTTTACGGTCACATTTGACGTAATCGAGATATGCTGTGTGCCTGGTTTCCCTTTTTTTGTCGTCACTACGATAACACCGTTCCCGGCACGTGCTCCCCAAATGCTGGAAGCGGACGCGTCTTTTAATATGGTCACGTTCTCTATGTCATTGGGGTTAATGTCTTCCAGATTGCCATCAAATGGAAAATTGTCCAATACAATAAGCGGTTTAGCGTCTGCTAAAATGGTACTCCTACCACGGATGAGATATTTATCAGGGCCGACGTCATTTTGGCTGGTATATAGTCCATTGGTCACATTCTCCAATCTTTCGAACAGATTGGTACTGATTGACCTGTTAAGCAACTCGTTGTCGATTGTCTCAAAGCTCCCTGCGGTCCGCTCTTTTGGAAGTGTTTGATACCCTGTATTTATTATATCAACGGCCTCCATCATTGCAGCATAACTTTGCATCCTGATATTGATCTCCGAACGGTCAATGTCCGTTTTGTACGGTTGGTAGCCTACGGAAGTAAAAAGAAGTGTATTGCCTGTCGATGCTCCGGCTAATTCATAGTAGCCGTTAGCATCTGTTATGCCCTTAATCGGTCGCCCAACTACGCTAACGGTTACGTTGGGTAAGGGATTACCGATGCTGTCGGTCACACGCCCCCGGATAGTGCGTTGTTGCTGTTCCTCCTCCCTGGAATGATGTTGTGTCGGTTCTTTTTTAGGAACAATGGTGATGACCTTATTCTTAATCGTATAGGTAAATGGTTGTGTCGCAAACAGCATAGAGAGGGCTTGCCCAATTTCTTTCTCCTTAATATTCAGGGTAACGGGGCGTGCCTGCTGCAAGTATCTGCTATTGTACATGAATGCATAGCCGCTTTGCTTCCTTATTTCCTTCAGCACATTTTCGAGGGTCTCGTTTTCGACGTGCAGGCTGATCTGCTGTGCCTTGGTATGGGCTGCCACATGAAGGCTGAAAGCAATGGTGAGTAATAGGATGAGCTTCATGACCAATACGTATCTGTAGGGGAAGTGACCATACCAACGGCTGACTGATTGATTTTTACAGCCTATGGTATGGACATGAATATTATAATTCATACATTTGTGTTGTTAGGTTAGAAATTTATTTACTTCGCAGTGATAATTTTGATATGCCTGGCAATCGCCGGATTCCGATAGCGGTCGGAACCCGGCCTTCTTATTGCCTCGACAAATACATATCTATTGTCTTGATTTACTTGTCTATAACGATCCTCCTTCCTTGTATTTTGAATTTGACACCTGTATTGAGTTCGAGTACATCCAAGATCCCGGATAGTCTCGTATCTGTAGGCAATTCACCGTTCAGGCTTTGTCCTCCCGGTAGACCGGAAGGGTCAAACTCCACGTCATACCAACGTTCGAGCCGCCGTACTATGGTGGGCAGGTCAGCCTGCGACAAGACGATCAACCCGTCTTTCCATGCTACATAATCGGCAGCATCGACCTCACGTAAGATAAGCCTGTCATTGCGGAGTACGGCCTGTTGCCCCGGTTTCAGCAGGGCACTTTTCCTGTCGTCCGTACCGTGAATGATACGGACGCTACCTGTGACGAGCGTAGTAGCGACCAAAGGTTCATTTTCGTAGGCGTTAATATTGAAAGCTGTCCCTAGCACCTGTACCTGCTGCCCTTTACTCTGTACTACAAACGGTTGCTTTTCATTATGGGTCACTTCGAAATAGGCTTCGCCTTCCAACTGCACCCGTCTTTCTGTCCCCGCAAAACGCGTTGGATAATGTAATGAGCTTGCTGAATTAAGAATGACCTTTGTGCCATCTGGTAATGTGACCTGATACGTTCCTGCTCTTGGCACGGTAACAATAGCAGTAGCAATATTGTCTAAATCTGCAACCAGGCTGCCATCCGTGTACATGATACCTTTTTCATTGACGGTAATACCCTGTTGGCTCTCGATTAATTCATATTGACTGCCATCAGATAGCGTTATGGTGGCTTTGTTGGTTCCGGGCAGGATGTCGTCTGTGACCTCCACGACGTGCTGTGAGGCGTCCGGTGCAGGTCCTTTAGTAGCAAAATATATACTGATCGAGATACAGGCAATGACAGCAGCGGCGGCGTAGGGAAGCCATTTTTTAAACGGCTTAATACGTCGTGCTTGCTGTGTGGGGGAGTGTAGCTGCTGCTGTATATGGAAATAGGCATCGTCTATGATACTGTCTAGCCTGTCACTATCCAGTTCATCCGTAGTTGGTTGCTCCTCTAATTGGGCCAGTACCAGTTCCATAAGCAGTTCTTGCTCCCGGCTGTCTTTGCGGAAGTATGCCAGCAGTTGTTTCACCTCTTGGGGTGAACATCTGTTGTCCCGGTATTTTTCCAGTAATTGTAGTAAGTAAGCTCTATTTTCCAAAACGTCTCTTTATTGGTACTACGTTTGGTAAAAGAAATCCTACTACTCTAATGAAATTTTTTTTATATAATGCAGTCTATAGGGTGTAGAACGTACCCTTGCCTGCTCCATGTTTTTGTAGCTGCCTGTTCGATACCAGGTTTTCCAGATGCTTTTTTACCGTATTGCGGTTAGCACCTGTGATCGTGACGATCTCACTGTTGGTGACTTGTCCCCGGGATTTTACCAGTTCTAAAATACTTAGGGATAAAGGGGGCAACTGCCCCAATAGCAAATGTTCTTTTTCCAGTTTGGTTTCCAGCCTTTGTTTTTGTCTGGATATCGCCTTAAGGAAAAATACTACCCAGGGTTGCCAATCGGGGGCATCATGTTCAAGTGTGACCTGTGTCTGTCTCAGTGCCAGATAATAGGCCTCTTTGCTGTGTTCGATAATGGCTTCGAGCGAACTGTATGGTACATACGCATACCCTGTACGCATCAACAGGTAGGTGGTCAATATGCGGGAAAGCCTGCCATTACCATCCTGAAACGGATGTATGGCTAAAAATTCGACTACAAAAATCGCAGTCACCAATAAGGGATGCAATGATCTGTCGGCGAGGGTTTCATTCGTCCACTCTACGAGATGTTGCATCCGCAATGGCGTGTCAAAAGGGCTGGCCGTCACAAAAATGACACCGATGCTCTTCCCCTCTGCATCAAACGCCTCTACCTGATTGCTGTGCTTCTTGTATTCGCCCCGGTGACGATAGTCTTTGTCACTGTATTTGAGCAGGTCTTTATGCAGTTGACGTATATAGTTCTCGGTAAAAGGTATTTCCTCATAATGTTCAAAAACGGTATTCATTACCTCGGCATAGCCTGCTACTTCCTGTTCGTCACGATTTTCAAATTTTTGGATTTGCAGATTGGAGAGCAATACCTGTACCTGTTGGTCGGTCAGCTTGCTGCCCTCTATACGGGTAGATGAGCCTATGCTTTCGATAGTGGCTACTTTCCGCAGCGAAGTTAATTGTTCGGGTGCCAAGTTGCCCAGCACTTTCCAGGTACCTTTAAATTCGTCTATGGCAGCGATGATGCTCAGGATTTCGGGTGTGATATGTAGTGAATGGGTCTTCATTATCCAATAAATTACCCAAAAATATCCATAAAAACAGTAATATCCAAAAATATATCCATATATATCCAAAAAGTATGCAGAACAATCTGGTCATGTTTTTTAACTTCCTTTTGCAGAGTTTGTCACATTTTTTGTGTTCTTCGAACAAAAAATCCGCCAAAACATGTTTGTTCGGAAAACAGTTCTACAAATATTGTACCCCGATGGGGTGCTTTTTAGAATGACCCGATTGCCCTGAAAAAGTACGGAAGATAAGGGTCAGGCTTATAACTGTACAAGGAACCAGGCGGCAAGGATAGCCATACCGCTTTCTGTATCATACAGGTATTCTTTAACTGTTCGGGTGGCTTTGACCAATTGGTTGCCTACTGTCGAAACGGATATGCCCATAATGCTGGCGACTTCATCATAGCTTTTGCCTTCTATCTTGCAAAGGGTAAATATTCTCTGGCGCTGCAAGGGCAGCTTTGCTATGGCTTGTTGCAGCAGGATAGCGCTTTCTTTGTCCTGTATCTTGCTTTCGATATGGTCATATAGCGCTGTTCCCGTTCTGATAAGTTCGGCTTCCAATTTTCGGTTATGGGCTGCCTTGCGAAAAAAATCACGGATCAGATTTTGTGCTACAGTAAAAAGATAGGACTGGAAAGGTTTTGCGAGATCTATATTCTCCCGGCTATTCCAAACCCTGATAAATGTTTCCTGCAAAATATCTTGTGCCTCGTCTTCGTTTTTTACCAACTTGACCGCATTGATAAAAATACGTCTGCTGTACGTCTGATAGAACCGGTCAAAAGCCGCATGATCGCCACCTTGCAATCTAAGCAGCAGTTCCTTTTCATCCGGTAATAGGCTTGCAGTCAAGTCTGTTCTTGATTAATTTATTCAAATTTAATTATTTTATCATATAAAAAGAATAGCCACGAGCATAATCTGTCGCCGTGGCTATCGGATTTTACGGTGCTTTGCGTTTCAGGTCTTCCAGTTTTTCCCGTGCTTTGAGGGCTTCTGCTTCCTTTTGGCGGGCATTGGTCTCGGCTCGTTGCAGGGCTTGTCTTTGGGCCTCCATTAGTAAGACCATTTTGTGAAAACCGTCCGGGTTATGCTGGTATAGGGTGTCGGCATGAAGGGCTGCATCCGGTATGGTCAGCCTGTGATAACGGTATTTGAGATCGCTCTCACGTAGCTGTGCATTTTCCCGGCGGGATGCTATCCAGGCCCCGGTAGTCAATGCCATAATTATCATTCCCAGCAGAAAAATAAGCCCGTAAATCCGTGTCCTGCCCTCGAAGCGGTGCCTTAATCGTACCTCTATCTGTGTGGGCAGGCTGCCGATGGCCGTGTCCAATGCGGTAGCTGTGCCGGATAACCTGTCCTGTGTCCCGGATAAATCTGCACGTAGCTTCTCCATGTGCCGGGCGGTCTCTATACGCTCTGTTTCGCTCCATTCGTATTTTGAAAGCAGGCTTACGACTGCTTCGGTCTGGTCGTTGAATGCCTGTGCCAGCTCTTTTATTTCCATTTTTTTCTGATTTTATAGTTTGCGTTTACGTTTCTTTTTCTTCCTCTTTAGGGCCTGCCCGAACGGGTCGTAAGGGACGCTGTCCGCCCTGCTTTCGAGTAGTATATCCAGTATATCCTTGCCCGTGTGCGGATGGCTTGCTATGGTATATCTGCCTGGCTCCAATGTATCCGGCAGGGGTCGCAGCGGGTTTGGCTTTGTCGGGTCTTTCGTAGGTATGTGGAGCGCTACATGGTGCTTAAGGGCCTTGTCTATGCCCGCAAATCCCATGCTCCGATCTATGGCAGACCCTTTGAACTTCACGCCGTCTTTTTCAAAGGAAATGCCCTGTATCTCGCCTGTATTGCCCTTGTATTTGTAATGGATCGTGATACCGTTTTGCTTTAATTTGTGTTCCAATTCTTGCCAATTCGCACAGGTTTTCAGTGCCTGCCTGATCGTGTCATAGATGCTAAATTTTAGCTTGTCAGCACCTTTTAACCGCTGCCTGTTGACGGCTTTTTTGCCCTCGGCTATGTGGTAGCCGTACTTCAATGTGAGGTCCTTGCACGCCTGAACATTGCGCCTGTAGTTGTTGCGATCACTAATGGTTTTGCCTTCATTGTCCACCCGGTTGTACACGATATGCAGGTGCGGGTGCGCCGTGTCGGTGTGCCTCACGATCAGGTACTGCGTGTCACGAATGCCCATCATTTCCATATACTCCCGTGCTACGGCTGCCATATTTTCATCGGTGAGCCTGGCACTGTCTTCCAAGCTCCAGCTAAGGATGGTATGCCCTACGGCCTTGCCCAGACCGGGGTTCATCTTGCGCTGCATATTGAAGTCCTCCCTGATGCTGCGGGCACTCTGTATGCGGACGCCTTCGGCTTCGAGTATATGGGCTTCGGGCCTGTTCACCAGGTAGCGGACGCACCCGCCAAAGCTCTTGCCCGTGATCGGTTTACCTATCATCCCCTAACAGTTTTCTAATCAATCTGTCCAGCTCTCCGAGTAGCCGGCGATGTTCTGCTATCACACTTAATAGTCCGACCTGGTGTGCCAGTTTTGTAGATTGATTGAGATTGTTGGCTATCCCGGTCATTGCCCGCAGGTAGCCTGTCTGTTCGGGCGTGATCCTGGGTATTATCTTTGCATTCTTTGCGGCCTGCCGGAACCATTCGCTGGGCTTTATGCCTGCATTCCGGGCCTTGTTTTCGATATGCAGCCGCTCGGAAACCGTCAGCCTCACGACCATGATTTCGCTCCGCCTGATGATCTTCTTTGGCCTGCCGCCTTTGTTGTTTCCGGCCGTGCTTTCAGGCCCTTTCACTTCGTCCATATTACACATTTTTTTAAATTAATACTCTCTTTGTGGTGCCTGCTTTCCCTGATGGCATGGTGATCGTCTTATACTCTTTTGCGACCAACGGGAGCAAATGCCCCCCGCTGCCGTCGGGGGCAAGTTGGTTTTTGTATCGCAAAAACATTAACTTGCTCCTTCAGGACGGCTACGGCGTACTGCTGTTTTCACAGTCTGGGCCTTCGCTTCTTCCCGGGCTGGTTTTCTGCCTGTGTCCTGATCGCTGGCTTTTGGTTCAGGTAATCGTTGAGGTCTTCGTAGTCTTTATATAGTATAGAAGCATCGCACGCCTGCGGCAGTTGTGCTTTCAGTGCTGCGGTGGCTTTGATGCCTGCGGTATTCCGGTCCAGGAACAGGAAAATGTCGTTGTACGGCTTCAGCAGCTCTATACTTTTGTTCACAAAACTAAGGGAGTTCAGCACCAGGTAATCCGTCTGTACCTGACCGTCGTTTTGCAGCGTGAGCAGGGACAGAAAATCGGTGAAGCCTTCCAGTACATGTATCCCTGGCTGTGGGGTATCACTTTTGATATGGGTGATGTCTTTGGGCGCGGATGCTCCCTTAAAAAATCGGGAGCGCAGCTCGTAGCCCCCGGAGTTATTTTTGAAGCCTATAACGGTGTGCGTCTTTCTGTACAAGGTAAAGTCTATTTCACAACAATATTTTTGTGCTGTCCTGATGGGAATATTCCGGCTTTGCAGGTAGGACAGCAAGGCTTTGTCTTCCAATGGCCGGACGGCAAGGATCACGATCTGGCTGAAATCGTCCTTTTTCTTTTCACCCGCAATAGAGCTGGAGTGGCCGGGTGGGTTTTGCGGGCCTTGCGGGATTGGCTGGTGAAAAGAAAGCCAAGGGATTTGGCCTTCCAGTATCCGTAATAGTTCGGTGACTGTACACCTGTGATAACGGATGCCAAAATCAATCAGGTTGCCGCCTTCTCCGGTTCCGTGATCGTACCATACGTTCAGTTTTCTATTGACCTTAAATGAGGGTGTCCTTTCATTCCGCAAAGGGGAGATGTACCAATAGTTTGGGTGACGGCTGTATTTGGGAACGGGGTGATGTCCCAGGGTTGCCAGATAGTCCACCATATCCATTTGCCTCGCCCGGGCGCAGTTTAGTCTTTCCATACTGTACTGATTTCTTTAACCTTTAGGGTGTCTTGTCATACTTCATTGTCCAAATCCAGTCACAGGCCAGGGTCTTCCAGTTGGCTACGGGTGTGCCGTTGGTGTGCTTCCATCCCTGCTGCTGGTAGTGTCTGAAAAAGAAGGCTGCATCTTCGGGTGTGCAGCCTTTCTGAATGAAATAGATTTCGACATGAATAAATAGGGGTGGCAGCTGTCTCCCCAGGCCCTGCCGGGTAGTGCTGGTATTTATCACTTTCCTTAACTGATTTTTGGTATTTTTCATTTAAGGGATTTTTTTTGGTCTTCAAACATTTTGTGTATGTCGTCCACATTGTAATAAATCACGCCACCTATACGGGTATAGGGCAATACTCCATTGATACGAAGGGTCAGCAGCTTGCCCGTAGATATGTCGAGCAGCTTGCGTACTTCGTGGGACTTCAACCATTGCTTTGTCGTGGACGTGGGTTTCTCTTTTATTAACCCTTTGAATAGCTCTATAAGCTCTTTTTTGAATTGCTCCAGATCTTCGACGGTTACGATCTGGTCTTTGGTCATTCTCATTCTGCTCTCTGACGGATTTCTCATCTTCACTAAATTTTAAATTTTCACACTTCACATTATCCGGGAAACAGCAGGAGAGGCACGGGTAGTTATGTACTCCTGAATAGAATGAGAGGAATAAAGCACCTTATCCAACCATCACATTTACCTCTGCACTCTCCGGCACTTCCGATACAAAGTTAGCCAGCTTGTTGTGGATTGCATATAGTTGTTTAAATTCTAAATGACCAGTTTGTGGCTGTTTGGCGGTGTTTACAAGTATCGTTCCCGTTGTGATTGACAACAGCAAATTAAAATGTCACTGGTCAATAAATTTGCTACTTTGGTGGTAGATACTATTTTTATTTAAGTCCCTTTTGTGGATGTTGGAACATACGGACCGGGCAACCCGTCCGCAACGGGAAATAAAAAAGGAAACGCTTATATACGTTTCCTTTTTTAAAAATTATGCTACTGCTTTTTCTTCCAGCATAGATACAGGCATTTTCAGTTGCAGGGCTTTCTTCAGTTCCTTCATATCCTCACTGATTTTTTTGGCGACTATCTTAGCATAAATCTGTGTAGTCCTGATCGACTTGTGACCGAGCAATGCGCTGACGGTTTCGAGAGGTACACCGTTTGCAAGGGTTACGGTGGTGGCAAAGGTATGGCGGGCGGTATGGGTGGTCAGATTTTTATTGATACCGCATATTTCGGCTATTTCCTTTAGGTAAGTGTTGAATTTCTGATTGCTCTTAATAGGGAGCAATGTGCCATTAGCTACGCAAATGGGATGATTTTTGTATCGATCAATGATTTCTTTTGCAATAGGCAACAAAGGCACGTTTTCGCGGCACCATGTTTTTTCCCTGTTTTTCATGATCCAGTCTTCGCCGTCAAAGAATTTGGTTACATGGTCGGGACTAAGTAAAGCAGTGTCTTTGTAGGCATAACCTGTGAAGCACATGAAAAGATAGGCATCACGTATCTCTGCCAAGCGTGCCACAGGCATATGCTTGTTGTAAAGCACCATGATTTCTTCTTCGTCCAGGATGTCACGGTCTGGATTGAAATAGGGGCATTGGTAGGCCGCAATCGGGCTTTTGTCGAGCCAGCCTCTGTCTACGGCTGTACGAAGTACTTTTTTGATGTTTTTGAGGTACTTCATGGCGGAGTTGTTTTCCAATCCTTGCTCCAACATAAGGAAGTCTGCAAAGTCTTCGGCGAATGCGTACACAATCTTATCGAGGGCGATGTCCTGGAGCTTGTACTCAAAGGCAAGGAACTGTGTTATCTTCTTTTTCGTGGTTTCCCATTTTGACAGGGTGGACTTTGCAAGTTTTCCTTTCTCCACTTTCTTCTCCATCTTTTCGATCATAAAGTCAATGGTTTCGGAAATCATTTTGCTTTCTTTTGGTTTGACGCCTTTATAGGCGTCTTTGACCATAGCAGCGCTTACATACTCATGCTGCGTCGATAGGACGTCATAATGCCTTATCAACGCATCCCTAAGCCTGTGAATAGCCGTATTGATCTGTCTTGCTTCGGTGGTGCTACCGATTGCCGTACCGGCGTCCTGGTTCCATTTGTCAGGGGCAATCTTCATGCCGAGGGACAGCTCAGCTCTTTTGGAATCTATGGTAAGCCTTACCGTTATGGGCATCTTACCGTCTTTTGATACTTTGGATTTTTCCAGCATCAATAGCATGGAAAGTTTTTCATTAACCTTCATAACACACAATTTTCAGGTGAACAAATACCTAAAGCCCTACATCACACAAACCTTCGGGTTAAGTCGAGGGTACCAAAATTAGCCAATAAAAAAGGTACCCTCAATAGGCACCTTTTAGCTTGTATTTCTTTGATATTGTTTGTTATGCTTTTTTTCTGAAAAGATTGATTTTGAACACTTTTGAACAAAAAAACCACCCTGAAAGAGTGGCTTTGTGATCCCGCTGGGACTTTTGGCGGTCTGGACGGGACTCGAACCCGCGACCCCATGCGTGACAGGCATGTATTCTAACCAGCTGAACTACCAGACCTAAAATTTTAAAAACAAATTTATATAAGAACGATCGGAAACTTGATTTTCCTTTTATGTTTAGAGCGGTCTGGACGGGACTCGAACCCGCGACCCCATGCGTGACAGGCATGTATTCTAACCAGCTGAACTACCAGACCTAAACCCTTCTCGTTAGAAGGTGTGCAAATATAGGTGTATTTTGGTATAATGCAAACTTTTTTCAAAAAAAACATCTCTATTTTATCTAAAAATGGAGAAGAGTATAGGAAGGGAAAAAGCGTTAAAGTTACGTAGCTCACGGACATAAAAGCTTAGTAAATTGGGTTCAATAAAAAAAGCCTCAACTTTCGTTGAGGCCTTACTTAGTAGCGGGGATCCGCCGAAAGGCGGACACGGCCTACTCGAACTGATGTCCGCCAGCTGGCGGATATGAGCCCGACATATATACTTGCGATTTGCGTTTTTCACCCTGCAATATACTATCTGTTTGATTTTGTCTTGTATCTGGGTTATTTGTTTCGCTTTGGCTTACGATCCGAGCTCGGACTGTTGCCTGGTTTGCGTTATCAATGAACGTATGAAGAGTCTTCCCTTAGCACTTTTGAGTTCCTTTTCATGTTTCATGGCCCTCTCTTTTTCCTCAAAATCTTTTTTGTATATCAAGCTCCACGGTCTATACCGGATTGTCCATCCCTTTTTTCCGAGCTGGTTGTGGGAGAGCAGCCTTGCGTTTAGATTTGAGGTAAAGCCTATGTAAATTTTATTATACTTGGCAGAATAGAGTGCATATACCGTAAACATAAGTCTATTGTTGGTTC